>CAJAHH010000096.1 GCA_903939515.1 uncultured Verrucomicrobiota bacterium | reverse complement strand
ATCAAAAAGAGGTTGAGTTGCTTTGGCAAATTTGTATTCTTTATGCTTTTCTAAATCAATTACACATAAATCGCCGTCGATTATGAGGCAGAACCAATTGGGATTAATAATAACAGGGTTTTTCCATAGACTTAATTCTGAGCACTTTTTCAGGCCTTCAGTATATGAACGTTTTGGCAATATGTTAAAATAGCAATCTGATTGTTTTTGATTGGTTAGTCCACTATAGGATTCCTTAATTACTTGAATCGAATTGCCCATAATTTCGGACAATATTCTTTCATCTTTAAACTTCGCATAATGATGAGCTGCAAAAGCTTGCCTAAACCCATTTTGAATTCTTCTTTCGATCAATCCTTTGCGTTGAAGTGCTGCCTTAATATTTTTCGCCGTATTCGTAATGCTACTCAGTGAGCTTATCGTTGATTCAGGATCTCGGAATTTTTCAGGAATTAGCGACAGCCAGAAAGATGCAGTCTCGGAGATGTTGATTAGCCTTCTTTTGAAAGTCTTCGCCTGTGCGGGCAAAACTTCGATATTGGATAGGTTTGCGACTTGTTTCCACTTGATTCTGGAAGCCTCCCGAAGCCTTGGGCCGATAAATGCCGATAAAACAATAGCTGCGAGAGTTTTGTATTCTTGTTTTTCGAGGCAATACTGCAATTGAATGAAAACTTCATGTGGTTTCCAAAAATCCACTCGTTTCTTTACTTGTCTTGGCAGGATGATGTTTTCACACGGGTTGGAAATCAGAAAACCTTCTCGAACCAAGTAATTAAAATAAGTGCTTAGGTTTCGGCGGTGAGAATGCTGTGTGTAAGCGCTCCACTTTCTTTTTCCTTTTAAAAATAATCTTACGTTTTCTTTTGTTATTTCTGAAAGAAGTTTGTCTTTTATGTGGAGTTGAAAAGGTTTTAATGTTGTTGCATTTATTGATGAAATATATTCGGCGCTGCGTTTTCTTTCTTTGAGTGAGGAAACGAAATGGTCAACACCAATTGAGAATGGGATTCTTGGGTGCTTAAGATTTGTATTCCTTAGGAAGAATTCAACCGCCTGAAGAATTCCTGCGCCTGTGCCATCCAGTTTTTTGAGGGCTAGGCGGATCTCTTGTTGGTGGACCTCTTCTAGGAGGTGCAGGCTTCCAACCTCAGCTGCGAGTCGTCGGTTCCATTCTTCGAGGAAGTCTTTCGCCTGCTGCTCTTCATTCGGGCCGAAGACCTTGACCCGGAATCCTCCGTTGGGGTTCTTGCCGTGGCGTACCACGAAAGAGACAGTTCCTGACCGATTTTGTTTCCGGTAAATTGTGGCCTTGATGGGGTTCGCGCTCATTCCCTCTTCGGGTTGTCCGAGTCAGGAGTTGACTCAGTTGCTTGCTACTCGGCCTGCTACTCAGGTTGGAGCAAGATTGGCGAAAAACCTTTAAAACCCCAGCAAAAAGATGGTGCACCGGGCAGGACTTGAACCTGCAACCTTCTGATCCGAAGTCAGAAGCTCTATCCAATTGAGCTACCGGTGCATGGGTTGGACTGACGGTTCAGACACTGCCCATACCGCTCTGGGGATGCAATAGCGACGCGATGCTCCGGGAAATTTTCGCGTAAAAATTAATCCAACAGGCCGCCCTTTTGAGATTCGCGATCATCGGCTCCAGCCTCCAACCCGAGGGTCTGACTTCGGTGCGATCTAGGAGGAACCTAGCAGGAGCCTGGCAGATGCCTAGGATGTCCCTAGCATTTGCCAAGGAGGTGAGCAGTAGGTTGCCTAGCAGGTGCCTAGCAGGTGCCTAGCAGGTGCCCAACAGGCGGTCGTGGCCGATCTTGGGTTCCATCTTCAAGCATCTGAAGGCGAAGCGGTAGGGATCCGGGCGGGCCGTCACTTCAGTCGTTGGAGGTGTTGAGCTTCAGGCGGAGTGCCTGCACGACTTCGGTGGACACGAAGGGCGAGACGTCGCCCTTGAGGCGGGCCACTTCTTTGACCAGGCGCGAACTCAGGAACGAGTAGGAATCTTTGGGCATCAGGAAAACGGTCTCCACATTCTCATTCAGTTTTCGGTTCATGAGGGCCAACTGGAATTCGAATTCAAAGTCGCTCACGGCCCGTAGACCGCGCACGACTGCACAGGCTTTGTGGCGAACCACGTAATCCACCAGAAGTCCTTCTAAGGTCTCGACGACGACGTTGCTTAGGTTTGAGACGGCCGAGAGCGCCATCTGCTTGCGTTCTTCCAGGCTGAAGAGCGGGTGTTTGGTTTCATTGTTCGCCACGGCGAGAATCACTTGGTCGAACATTTTGGCCGCACGCTGGACCACGTCGAGGTGGCCGTTGGTGATCGGATCAAAGCTCCCGGGATACACGACGGTTCGCATGCGCAAACGATAGAGGTTTTGGGCAAGAATGGGAAGGTGCCCCCCTACCAAGTCTTCGATCTTCCCCATTAGAGTTCGGCAGGCCATACTGCCTGCGGGATTGAATCCGAGGCGACTTTTGGAGTCGATGGAGGCCGTTGGTTCCACAGTCCACAACACCGATGCTCGTCCTCCTGACGCTGGTTGCAGCGAGTTTCTTCTTTGCACTCGCCGAATCGGCCCTTTTTTCACTGGGGTCGTGGCGGGCCCGTCGTCTGGTCGAATCGGGTCGCCGGGGTAGCGAACGGGTCGGCAACCTGCTTGCGCATCCAGCCGATGTCCTCGCGGCCATCGCTCTAGGCAACACGCTGTCCAACTCGCTTCTGGTGGCCTTGACCGTGGGGAGTGGGTTGGCGCTTGATCCGGGGATTCCCGGAGTCTGGTGGGCAGCCTTGGGTCTTCTCCTGCTGTTGCTGACGTGCGAGGTGACTCCCAAAGCACTGGGCGTTCGGAGCCCAGAGGTCTGGGCCTTGAGAGTCGCTGAACCGCTGTGGCTCTTTGTTAGTCTCACTCGGCCGGTGCGACAGATTGCGCAAGCCTGGGTCGATGGAGTCGTGGAGCGCTTGGTGCCCAAGTCTGCCAAGATTCAGACGGGGGTTTCCGACGACGAATATGCCGATCTGATTGAGTTAGCCCATCAGCAAGGAACGCTGGGAGCTGGAGAAAAAGAGATTCTGCTGCAGGTGCTATCGCTCGATCAACGCACCGCTGGAGATGTGATGCAACCGCGGGCTCGGATGGTGCTGCTGCGGGATGACCTGCCCATGGACCAAATGGTGGCGGAGGCCCGGAAATCAGGTCACCACTGGATTCCTCTGTACGATGAATCGCCCGACGATGTGGTGGGTGTGCTGAACACTCGGACCTTGTTGCTCGATTCGGACACCGACCTTTTCATGGCTATGGAGTTTCCGTCGTTTGTGCCCGAGAGCATGAATCTGCTGAAGCTCTTCGAATCCATGCAACGCCAGCGGCGGGGTGTGGCGATCGTGCTCGACGAGTATGGCAGCATCGCCGGTCTGCTGACCTTGCAGGACATTCTGGTGTCGGTTGTTGGTCCCATCCGTCGGGAAGGGGAGGCGCAAGGGTTTGTCTTCGAATGCCTCGCGCCCGGCCGTTGGCGGGTCAATGGGGCCATGCGCCTGGATGATTTTCGGCGCGAATATCCGGCGCTAAATTCCCTCGATGACGTGGAAACCATGGCTGGGCTGGTGCTGTGGTTGGCGGATGTTGTGCCGACTCCGGGCGAGGTGTTCCGGTATCAGGGGCTGCGGATTACCGTCAAGCAGGCCGACGAGCGACGTATCCGGGAACTGCTCGTGGAGACGGAGGCTGCGCTGTGAACCACGAGCTGATGCACTGGACTTCGGTGGCCGGCTGGCTGCTGGTGTCTTTTTTCCTCTCGGGCATGGAGTCCGGGGTCTTTGCCCTGAGTCGACTCCGTGTGCGGCAGCGGGCTCGAGCTGGCAGTGGCAATGCTCGTCGCCTGCTTGCCTACATGGATCGACCGGAGGACTTTTTGTGGACCATTCTCGTGGGCAACACGGTGGCCAATTTTTCGGCAGTGGCACTCATTTGGCAGGACCTTCAGGGGTGGGCCAAGGGTCGCGAATGGACGTTGTGGCCGATGCTGGTGGCAATCGGACTGGCTATTTACCTGGTTTGCGAATTGTTGCCGAAGCGTCTGTTTCAACGCATGCCCAATAGGCTCTGCCTATTGCTGCTGCCGGTTTTTGCGGCCATCCACTGGATGCTGTCGCCCGCGGTATTCCTGGTGGGGCGATTTGCGCAAGGGCTCCTTTGGGTGACCGGCGACCGTGCTCTCAGCAGCCGTCTCTTTGCCAATCGGGATGAACTTAAGGCCTTGATCCAATCGAGCACGGGTGAGCTGTCCAAGACCGAGCGGTCACTCATTAACCGCGTGATCGATGCCCAGAATCTCACGCTCTCCCGGGTGGCCAAACCGTTGGATTCCGTCCAGACCATCACCGCCTCGGCCACCTTGGAAGAGATCCGGGAGTTGTGTCGCCGGGAAGGGCGAACTCGCATGCCTGTTTGGAGTAGCCGTGGGGTAGGTCGTCGGATCGAGGGAATTGTCAGCCTCAAGGACGTGCTGTATTCGGATCCGGATGGCCAACGCAAGACGGCGCGGGATTGGTTGCGGCCAGCGCTTTTCTTGGAGGATTCACTGCGCATCGAAGAAGCTCTTCGGGCCTTTCAACGGTCGGGTGAGCATCTGGCGATTGTCCGCGGACCCGGTGGTGTCGAGGTGGGGATCGTGACGCTGTCGGATGTTCTCGGGGCTTTATTTCTAGAGGTGCAATCATGAGTGACTCCTCTTCGGTCCTCGAAGTGGTAGGCAAGCTGTCGCTGGCCTTGTCGCTGGTGGCGTTCAATGGTTTTTTCGTCGCGGCCGAATTCGCTCTGGTGAAGGTCCGGGACACCCAGTTGGAAGGGTATGTTCAGCGACGCCACCGACGGGCCGGGATGGTTCGCCATATTTTAGGTCATCTCGACGGGTACCTGAGCGCCTGCCAGTTGGGCATTACCTTGGCGAGCCTCGCTCTGGGATGGGTGGCCGAGCCGGTCTTTGCTGCACTTTTAGAACCGGTGTTTGGCTGGTTTCAAATTGAGTCGGCCCAATTGCGGCACCTGCTTTCGGCCTCGGTGGGCATCATGGCGGTGACCTTTTTCCATGTCGTGGTGGGAGAGCAGGCCCCCAAATTCATCGCCATTAAACGCCCGCTGCCCGCGTCGCTCTGGGTGGCCTATCCGCTCCACTGGTTCTACGTGGTGACCTATCCCTTGATTTGGGTCCTAAACTGGACGTCGCTCTGGGTGTTGCAACGATTGGGTATCGAGACCTCGGGTCATGGTGAGGTGCATTCGGAGGATGAGCTTCGATTGATGCTGGGTTCCACGTTGGCTGCCGGCGGGAGTTCGGTGTTGGCCCGTGAAATCGTTCAAAACTCCCTCGACCTAGGAAGACGGAGGGTGCGTGAAGTAATGCGACCTCGGCGGGAGATCGTGGCCCTAGACATTCGACGTCCCATCGCCGAATGCCTCCGTGTGGCCGACGAGACTCGATATTCTCGGTTTCCATTGAGCGATGGCGGAGATCTCGACCGACTGGTGGGCGTGGTGCACGTCAAGGACATCTACCTGCGGCGGGGTGCGGGAGGGTTGGCTTCAGATCTGCAAGCCAGTTCCAAGCCGGTCATCTATGTCCCGGAGACCGCTCGCTTGGACCGGTTGCTGCAACTCTTTCTGGACCGTCGCCTTCATCTGGCGGTGGTGGTGGATGAATACGGCAGCACCACCGGCATGGTGACCTTGGAGAACGTTCTCGAAGAACTGGTGGGTCAGATCCAAGATGAGTTCGACCAAGAAAAGCCGCGCATTGAGGTGTTGGGCGATGGCCAATGGCGATTGGACGGGGCGCTCCCTCTTTTTGAGCTGTCGGAGTTGGTTGAGGAACCCGTGGAGGCCTCGGAGGTCAATACGGTCGGTGGTTGGATGACCGAACAACTGGGTGGCTTTGCCAAAGTTGGCGATTCGGTGGCTCTCGGTAACCATCAGTTGACGGTGTGCGAGTTGGATGGAATGCGGGCTTCGCGGGTTCTTTTGGTCCGCGCGAAGGCACCGGTCTCCGAGGATCAATGAATCTGGCGTCGTGCGGTGCGCAGGGTTCTGTAAATTCCCAGGGTTGCGGCGAGAGCCAGTGTGCCGGCCCAGGCGGCCTCAATACGGTGTCCGGTGGCCACCCCAGCCATAAGTTGAGTCAGCGTCAGAATGAGCCACAACCCTGCGGGAAACAGGTTCGGCACCTCGGGAATCGGCTTTTTCACCAAAAGCCACACACTGGCACTGAGGAGAGCTATGCCAGCACCGACCCACAGGAGTCCAAGTCGTGGCATTGAGATGGGAAGGCCCAGGATGGCCAGCGAGAGTCCTATGGACACTCCGGACAAAACGGTCGTCCCAATCAGAACACCCACGCCATAACCAGAGCGACTGCGCCAGGGCCGGAGCAGGTAGCGGGTGAGCCCACGGCTGGCCAGAAGGTGGCTAAACCAGATGAGTAAATTGAGCTTCAAGGCTGCGGGAGAGCCAAAGCCTAGAAGGGTAGTCATGATGCTTCCCACCAATGAAATTAGGCCGGCGGCTGCGACGGTGTTCTGGGTGGGCAACCAGCGGTGGGTTTCCAGAGCGATTGCCAGAGTGAATCCGCCTAAGAACCAACCGGCTCCCCGAGTGGTCACCTCTTCGGTCGAAACCCCGATCGCCACGAGGCCGATGACTCCTGTCCAGCCCAGAATTCGCCCTGCCCATCGCACAAAGTGGGGGATGGGTTTCAACGGGGCTCCGGGTATTGCCATGAAGTGGGAGCAGAGAACACCAGAACGCGGTTTTTGGCTACCGGAAGCAATGAGCCGTTCATCTGAGCCCTTTGAGTGAAAAAGGGTGAGCATCGGCTTTCTTGTTCGCCGGGAGACATCGCAGTAGGGTTCCACTCGTGACGCGCATCATCATCACGGGTTCCAAGGGGCGGATGGGTCAGGCACTGCTGTCGTGTGCCAAGGATCATCCGCAATTGCAGGTCGTTGCCGGGCTGGATGTCGGCGATGATTTGGCGGCGGTCCTTCCACAGGCCGATGCGGTGATCGACTTCACGCACCATGACGCCACTGCTCAGGTGGCTGCCTTGTGTGCGGCCCACGGAAAAGCCCTGGTCATCGGCACCACAGGTCATAGCGAGGCGGAGAAGGCGGCCATCCGGTCGGCTGCGACTCAGATTCCCATGGTCTGGGCCTCGAACTACTCGACCGGGGTGAACACCCTCTTCTGGCTCACTCGAAAGGCTGCCGAAATTCTCGGGCCTTCCTTCGACCTCGAAGTGATCGAGACTCATCACCGGCTCAAGAAGGACGCGCCCAGCGGCACGGCGACCACCTTGTTGGAAATTCTGGGCGATGTCCGCAAGGTTCAGTTGGAAGACGCGCTGCGCCACGGTCGGCACGGCATCGTCGGCGCCCGCACGCCCTCGGAAATTGGTATTCACGCGGTGCGCGGCGGCGATGTGGTGGGAGACCACACCGTCCTCTTCGCCGCGGTGGGGGAGCGGGTCGAACTGACCCACAAGGCCAGCAGTCGCGACACGTTTGCCCAGGGAGCGCTTCGGGCCTCGGATTGGGTTGTCGGCAAGGCTCCCGGCATTTACAGCATGCAGGATGTGCTGGGCTTGCACTGAGCCGATCCGCCCCAGCATTCATACCGCTCTGTCGCATGGATTTTATCCCGGTCAAGGTTGTGGTCGCTTTTGGGTCCAACCTCGGCGATTCGGCATCCCTCATCCGGTGGGCGATGGATCGTTTAGAAGATCGTTCGAGCAGGCTCCTGCAGCGTTCGTCGCTCTGGACCAGCACTCCGGTAGACTGTCCACCGGGTTCACCGACCTACACCAATGCGGTGGCGATCTTGGTCCCTAAAGATGGAGAAACTCCGGAGTCGCTACTGGCGTTTCTACAATCCGTGGAGGTCGAGGCCGGGCGTCGTCCGAAGGTAGTGCACAACGAATCTCGCCCCCTCGATCTGGACCTCATCGCCTGGGATGGTGAAACCCGCGACACGCCGCAACTGGTCTTGCCTCACCCTAGGGCTCAGGTTCGTCGGTTCGTGTTACAGCCCTTGGCAGAATTGGATTCTGGCTACCGTTTTCCCGGCGAGGAGGCTTCGATCACTGACTCTCTTCAACGACTCCCTCCGGACGCTCTGTTGAGAATTTGCACGGGTGCACGATCACTCTGAGCTTGGGGAGGGGCACATCCGAGGATTGACGAGGCCGCCCGCCGGGAGAATCTGGAGCCCGTGAGACACGCTCCGATCCCGTCCGCTCTGTTTTCCCAGAACCGAAAGCGACTTCGCGCGCTGCTCCCGCCTGGGGCCATGGTCATTCTCAATGCGAATGACCTTCTTCCTACCAATGCCGACGGAACACTCAGAATGGTGCCCAACACCGACTTGTTCTACTTGAGCGGCATCGAACAGGAAGAATCCATCTTGGTGCTCTTCCCGTCGGCCGAGGATGAGCGCATGCGGGAGATGCTGTTCTTGCGCGAAACTAGCGAACTCATCGCCATTTGGGAGGGGCACAAGTTGACGAAGCCCCAGGCCATGGAGGTCTCCGGCATTCGATCCGTGCATTGGATGGCGGACTTTCCCCGGATTCTCCATCGGTTGATGTGCGAGTCCCAGTCGGTCTGGCTCAACACCAATGAGCACAAGCGGGCCGTGGTGGAGGTCGAGTCGCGGGATGTGCGTTTTATCCGCGATTTGCGTTCCAGATATCCGCTGCACGATTTCCGTCGAGTGGCACCGCTGCTCCACACGCTCCGGGTGGTGAAGGATCCCCTGGAGGTCGACCTCATCCGCCACGCCTGCTCCATCACGAAAGCAGGGTTCGAACGGGTGTGTCGCTTCGTGGCACCGGGCGTCAACGAGTGTGATGTGGAGGCGGAGTTCGCCCATGAATTCATCCGCCGCCGTGGTAATTTTGCCTACAATCCGATCATCGGTTCCGGCAGAAATTCGTGCGTGCTCCACTACCTCGACAACGATCAGGTTTGCCGAAGTGGGGAAGTGCTGTTGCTCGACGTGGCGGCCAGTTACGCCAATTACAACTCAGACCTGACACGCACCATTCCCGTCAACGGTCGGTTCACGCGGCGACAACGGCAGGTCTATGACGCCGTGCTCCGGGTTTTGCGGGCCTCCATTGCCGGTCTCACCCCGGGTAAGATATGGAGCCAGTGGCAGGCCGAAGCGGAGGATCTTGTCGCCCAGGAATGTGTCGGTTTGGGCTTGTTGAAGCCGAAGGATCTGAAAGTCAAAGTCACCGATCCCTCGAAGAAGCCGGTCAAAAAGTGGTTTATGCACGGCAATGGGCATCCGATTGGCCTAGATGTCCATGACTTGGGGCACATGAATCAGCCCTTCGCCGTCGGTTGGGTGATGACGGTGGAACCCGCCATCTACATCCCGGAAGAAGACCTCGCGGTACGCCTAGAGAACGATGTCCTTATCACGGAAAATGGACCAGTGGATCTGATGGCCGACATCCCCATCGAGGCCGAGGAGATCGAAGCGATGATGAAGTGAGCGTGCGGTCGGCGATCGAGTTTCTCTTTCGCGAATTTCAGTGAGAACGCTGACTCTCCAGCTCCGGGATTAGCAACTGGAGTTCCGTCGTGGCGGCTTGGAGGAGTTCATCGATGAGGTCCCATCGGCCTGTGGATGCCTGGTTTTCCAGGCGTCCAGCAGCGGCTCCCAGTCGACGGGCTCCCAAATTGTTCGCGCTGCCTTTAAGGGTGTGTGCGGCCTCCTGCACTCCAGTGGCATTCCGCCGATGGAAGGAGGCAATTGCCTCCTCCAGGCGTGAGGGCGTGTCGCGCAGGAATAGATCGATGATCTCGATGACTGGGTCGGGTTCTCCATCGAAGCGAAGGGTTCGCAAGGAATCCAACAGGGAGGCATCGAGAATGGGCATCGAGTCGGGGCGGGACGCCTCCGAGGTTTGTGAGATCGGTCTCGCGAGGGTTGAGATCGGTGATGGAGTCTCTGTCGGCAGCAGTGACGGAGCCCCAACAGCCCGGTTGAGCACGCTAGGCAGTTGGTCGAGATCGAGCGGCTTGGTGAGAAATTCATCCATGCCGGCCGCCAGGCATTTCTCTCGGTCACCCGCCATGGCATTGGCTGTGAGGGCGATCAAGAAGGTGGGTAGCCGGTTTCCCAACTTTCGGTCGGCCTCCAGACGGCGGATTTCGCGGGCTGTTTCGTAGCCGTCGAGTTCGGGCATTTGACAGTCGAGGAAGACCGCATCGAAAGGGCCCCGTTGCAAGGCCTGCAGCGTCTCGCGCCCATTGGAAGCGACAGCGACGCTGTGTCCGAGGCGACGGAGTTGGGTGACGGCCAGCTTCTGGTTCACGAGATTGTCTTCGGCCAGCAGTAATCTCAGCGAACGGCCGCTCGGGGTTTTTTTTCTAGAAATAGAATCCGTAGGGCTGGGTCCGCTCAGAAGGCTTTCTCCAGCAGCCAGCGCTCGGAGCGCCTCCCGCAGTCGGGATTGCTTGAAGGGTTTGACCAGGTGACCGGCGATTCCCACCGTCCGCAACAAATTCGGATCCGGGCGCTGGGAGACCGCCGCGACTAGGATGATCCGCACGGATGCGATGGCTGCGATGCAGTGCACCTCGTGGGCCACCGTCAGGCCATCCATGTCCGGTAATTGCAGGGCGATGAACGCAGCATCAAACGGGTGGCCTGCCTCGGCTGCTTGTCGCAGAGAATCAATGGCCGCAGCGGCCGTGGGCACCTGGGTGACTAAGGCTCCACAGCGACCCAATTCATGCTCAAAAGACTGGCAGGTGGCCGCATGGGCGTCGGCTATGAGCAGTTTTAGAGGGCATGGAGCGGGTGCCGCGGGGGCCTGACTCACGATCTCGAAGACCCCTGTCATGGTGAAGGTCGAACCATGCCCCGGCTCACTGCTCACCTCGATGTCACCACCCATGCGGCGGGCTAGCTCGCGGGAGATCGACAAGCCTAGACCGGTGCCGCCGAAGCGGCGAGTGGTTGAACCGTCGGCCTGGGTGAATTCTTGGAAGATTCTTCCGAGAGCGGCCGGTTCGATGCCAATCCCAGTATCTCGGACCCAGCAGGCAATTCGACAGCGTTCTCCCTGGATTTCCAGAACCTCAATGCCAACGGTGACCTCTCCCTTCTGGGTAAACTTGATGGCGTTGCCGAGAAGATTTGTGAGCACTTGCCGGATGCGTCCCGGGTCTCCGCGGAGCATCGCGGGCAGACCATGATCGATTCGCGTGGCCACCTCGACTCCCCGGGCTTGAGCGATCTCCACCAGCAATTCGACGGTGTCCTCAACGATGGGCCTGAGGTCGAACTCGATGTTCTCGAAGGCGAGCTTGCCACTCTCGATCTTGGAGAAGTCGAGGATGTCATTGAGCACCTTGAGTAAGTTCTGGGCGCTGTGAAGGACGGTGTCCGCATGTTCGCGCTGCTCTGGGTTGAGAGGCGTGTCCAGAAGCAGGCGGGCGAATCCGATGATTCCATTCATCGGGGTGCGGATCTCATGCGAGGTGTTCGCCAGGAACTGGGATTTAGCGCGTGCCGATTCGATGGCCACGTCGCGGGCCGCAGCCAGCGCGGAATTGGCCTCATTCAAATCCTTCTCGGCCTGCTTGCGGGCGGTGATGTCTTCGACCGTACCTTCGTAGTACAGGAGCTTTCCTGTGGAAGGATCCCGGACAGCGCGGGCGTTTTCGCTAATCCAAATCTTCCGGCCGTTCTTGCGATAAACCTCACTGTCGAAGTGGTCGATCTTGTCGTTCCGGTTGAGCAGCTCTTCGAAGCGGTCGCGCTGCTTCGGATCGACATAGAGTTGGTGCTCAATGTCGGTTCGACTGGCCAGGAGTTCGTCGACGGTGTCGAAACCGTACATCTTGGCCAGTGCAAGATTCGCGTTGAGATACCGTCCATCCGGCGAGGTTTGGAAAATGCCGTCGACGGCGTTCTGAACCAGGCCGCGGTAATTGGCCTCGGTGCGTTCGAGCTGTTCGCGCGCTGTCTGTAATTCCGTAATATCTCTGGAAAGTCCAAAGGTGCCCACGATTTGTCCGTCCGGAGACCGCAAGGGCATCTTGCTGGTCAGTGCCCAACGGACTCGGCCAGTCGGGAGGTTCTCCTTTTCCAGACGACCTAGGATCGGTTGGCCGGTCTGGATGATCGCTAGTTCGTCGGACCGAGCGGCATCGGCGTACTGGCGGTCAAAGAAGCTATGGTCGGTTTTCCCGATGAGTTGGTTCGGGTCTGAGATTCCGACCCGATGGGCCAACGCACGGCTGGCGCGGGTGATTCGGGAATCGAGGTCTTTGAAGTAGATGGCATCCGGCGCGTGCTCGAGCAGCGCATGAAGCAGATCCCGTTCTTGGGCCAACTGCTCCTCGATCCGTTTTTCTTGGGTGACTTCCCAGAAACTCCCCTGAAGACCCACGGGTTGGCCGCTCGCATCGAGCAGCAGGGTCTTAATGACATGGAACCAATGGCGTTGACCGTCGGGAGTGACGTTGACCTCGGTTTTTTCCAGAGCATTGCCAGTGCTAATGACTAGACGGTCATCCTCGACGTAGCGGCGAGACAACTCCTCCGGAAACAGATCGAAGTCGGTGACTCCGATGAGTTGGCTTTTGTGGCGTTTGACCGTTCGACAGAAGGCCCCGTTCACGAAGGTGAAGCGGCCATTGAGATCTTTGCGGAAGATGTTCTGGGGCAGGGATTCTACTAAGGATTGGAAGTAGGCCTCGTTGTCACGCAGGCGTGTCTCGGTTTGGCGGTGCTGCTCGGTGGTGGCCGCGAGGTCGGTGGCCTGTCGCCGAAGCTCCAAATGGACCATGACTTGCCGAGCAACCGTCTGAAGGCCCGCCCGCTGACCCGAATTCAATCGTCGCGGAGACCGATCCAGCACAGCGATCACGCCGGCTACGGCGCCGGAAGGGAGGCGTATCGGAAGACATGAAAGCCAGCGCCATCCGTCCGGCAGCTGGGTCTGGGCATCGCGCAGTTCGATCCAGTCGTGGATGCTGACAGCGACCCGGGAGATCACCGGAAGAACCGCTTCAATGAACTCCGGAGAGCATCCGGCCTGTCCTGCTGGGATCCAGCTAAGGCGCTCTTCCAGCACCACTATGGCCGCCGGAGCAACGCTCACTTGAGCCGCCAAGTTGGCGAGCTCATCGAGCGTGCCACCGGGTCTGGGGGCGGCGTTCATCATGGGCCAGACTCTAACCTCCGCTCCAGCGGTTGGTCACCCGGAAAGGTCTGTTCAGAACCGCCCACTGAGTGGCAGCGGAACAGGGCTGAACCAAGCCCTTGGGAACAAACAACCCATTGCCTCGGACACAGCGCAAAAGCCACATCCTCTTCGGAGCTTCCTGGCGAGCGCAGGCGCGGTCCTGCCAAAAAACTTAGGACCGCGCTCAGATCACCCGCATTTCAATAGGGCAGGGGGAAACGGGCCGTCAGCGCCTTCACGCGATCTTGCACCTTCGCCGCCGTGGCCGGATTGGCGATATCTAGCAGCACCTCACTAATCATGTCGGCGATGGCCAGCATCTCTGGTTCGCGCATGCCACGGGTGGTGACCGCTGGGGTTCCCAATCGCACTCCGCTGCCCTCGAAGGGAGATCGGGTCTCGAAGGGGATGGTGTTCTTGTTGGTGGTGATCCCGGCGGTGTCGAGGACTAGCTGGCACTGCTTGCCCGTCAATCCACGGGCCCCGACATCGACGAGCATGAGGTGATTTTCGGTTCCACCACTGACGATGCGGAAGCCGTTGCGCTTCATGCCCTCGCACAGAGCTGCTGCATTGCGGACAATTTGCTGCTGGTAGCCCTGGAAGCTCGGTTGCAGTGCCTCATGGAAGCACACGGCCTTGGCAGCGATAACGTGCATTAAGGGGCCGCCCTGAATGCCTGGGAATACTTGCGAGTCGATGGCCTTGGCGTACTGAGCCTTGCACAAGATGAGTCCGCCGCGCGGGCCCCGCAGGGTCTTGTGAGTGGTCGTGGTAACGAAGTCGGCATGGGGCACTGGGCTCGGGTGAACCCCGGCGGCCACGAGGCCAGCGATGTGGGCGATGTCCGCTAACAGCATTGCACCGACCTCGCGGGCAATTTCGCCCATGCGTTGGAAATCAATGCGGCGCGAGTAGGCCGAAGCTCCGACGGTGATCATCTTGGGCCGATGCTCGCGCGCCATGGTGGCGAGCTGGTCGTAGTCGATGAGTTCGCTGTCCTTGCCGACGCCGTAGTGGACGATCTCGAAGAACTTGCCGGAGAAATTGGCCTTGTTGCCGTGGGTCAAGTGACCGCCATGGCTGAGGTCCATGGTCAGCAGTTTGTCGCCGGGCTTCAGCATGCTGAAATACACGGCCATGTTGGCTCCAGAGCCGGAGTGAGGCTGCACGTTGGCATGCTCGGCCCCGAAGAGTTGCTTGGCGCGGTTGATGGCCAAGACTTCTGCTTCGTCGACGTACTCACAGCCCCCGTACCACCGTTTGCCCGGGTAGCCTTCGGCATACTTGTTGGTGAGAACGCTGCCCTGGACCTCCATAACGGCCGGGCTGGTGAAGTTTTCGCTGGCGATGAGCTCGATGTTCTCGAGCTGGCGCAAACGTTCATGGCGTATAATGTCGGCGATTTGCGGATCAACGGAGGCGAGTGATGTGGACATGTCTGGTTCGATCTTGTTCACGCGGCGCTCGTGGCGGCCGCCTTCAAAAGGGGTTTGGATGAAGTTTTCAACGATTTGAATGGCCTGCTCCGGAGAGACGAATCGTGCCCCAAGGCAGAGGATATTCGCATCGTTATGCTGACGGGCAAGAGCCGCTCCCTCGATGTTGTGCACCAGTGCGGCGCGGATTCCGGGAACCTTGTTGGCGGCGATACTGATGCCCACACCGGTCGAGCAAATGAGGAGTCCAAAGTCGGCCTCTCCGGATGCCACCTTGCGGGCCACCGCCTGAGCGTAGTCCGGATAGTCGGCCGATTCCGGTCCGTAGGCCCCCTCGTCGATCACATGAAGGCCCATCTTGGAAAGGACTGGAGCCAGGCTGTGCTTGAGGGAGAATCCGGCGTGGTCTGAGCCAAGAGACACGGTCAGGGTCGGTCGGATTGAACCCCCTTCACGAATGAATCGGACGGCTGCATCGACGGCATGGTGGATCTGGTCCCGGCAATCGAGGTAGCCGTCCAGCGGTCCGCCGATGGGGTCGTGGATGTCGAGGTCTAGTTCGCTGACGTTCTCCTCGAATTCGCGGAGGACAAATAGTTTTTCAGCGGCCTCCGGATACAGTGAGACGATGCCTTCCACATGTCCCCGGGTGAGACCGAAAATGTAATCGGCTTCCCGGACCAATCGTCCGGTGAGCATTTGGGCCCGGTGCTGCGAGATGTCTATCCCCATCTGACGGAGAGCGCTCACCGAGTGCGGGCTTACCACCTGGCCATTCAGTGCATTGATCCCCGCTGAAACCACCTGCCATTCCGATGAATCCCCTGTGGCCTTGCGAGCCAAAGCGGCAGCCATGGGGCTGCGGCATGTATTGCCGGTGCAGACGAACAGCAGGGTCTTCATGCGCGAGAAAAAAGAGACATTGGATGGTGTTGCTTCAAGGAGTCCGGTCAACGCTGATGTCGACGAAGGAGCTTCCCGACTGGATCGGTGACTTGCGTTGCTTCGGTGGGAGGGAACGTCTTAGTGCTGGCTCCAACCCCAACGACGGCTCAGGGGCCAGAAGACCCAACCGGATTTACCGACGATGCGCTCTTGAGGGAAGTCGGGCACCTCCCACATCCGGGAGTCGGAGCTGTTCATCGTGTTGTCGCCGAGGCACATCACATGGCCGGGCCGGACTGTCACCTCGGCCTTGGCATTGGGGAAATTGGGCGTGCTCTGAGTCATCGCCTCAAGACGGGACTTTTGCTGGGCCCAGCGTCCATTCTGCGAGTCATCCGTGGTGGCGGCCGCAGCGTGGGTGAAACTCCGCCAAATCTTCAATTTCTCCTCACTAATGGTAGTGAGTTGCTGCGCTGCCGAGGCGTCGCGGCTGTGCAAAAGTTCGTACTCTGCCTCGTGGGTCGAAAACCAACTGCCTTCGGCAAAGCCAATCCCATTCACGTGACCGGAGTAGCTGCTGGACACCGGATGTTTGGCCGGGTCGAAGCTGTAAACGTCGGCGAAGCCCGGAGTGTTGGCATCTAGGCGCTGGCCGTTGATCACCACGTGCCGGTCGTCTCCGATGCGGACCGTCTCGCCACCGAGCGCTACTAGGCGCTTGATGTAGTGGGTATTGGCCGTCATGCCCTTATGCTGCATCGACTTGAACACCACGGTGTCTCCACGACTCGGGTTCCGGAAATTGTAGGTAATCCGGTCGACCATCAGGCGATCACCCGATTTGACCCGGCAGCGGATGATCGGTTCACCTTGTTTGAAGAAGCGCTGAGGTAGGCTGCCTTGGTCATTGGCCAGGCCCATGTGGCTCATGAAGTCGCGGGGCCCCTCGCTCATGGAGGTCTTGACCGTGTAGGTGACCCGACCGACCTCGACCTCGAAGGACTTGCGCAGGAGGCCGGTGATTCCGCCGGAACCCGACGACGGGCTGACGCCTCCTAGTTCACCATCCTGTTCGGCGATCACCTCGAAGTAGTGCTGACCAAAGAGAGCCCATTCGACGGCTTGGACAGCCAAGTTGGGGACCGACTTGCCATTGTAGCGAAGATCTTCGCAGGTGATGCCGCTGAAGGTCGGTTGAGCCGAGCCCGTGGGAATAGCCATGGGCTGGAAAAAGAATTGGCGGAAGGCGAACAGCACGATCCCCATGGTGAGAAGGCCTTCGACATTCTCGCGCATGGAGGCGTGCGGGTAGGCCATCAGAGAGGTTTGTGCGGTGGCCTCCAAACGGGTCATCGCCGCGGCGATCTCCTCACGGGTCCCTTTGTTCCGCACGCTTTCCAGATGGCGGATGGATGCTTCCAACTCGGTGACGCGTGCCGGCGTCAGGAGATCCCGCTGATGATCCAGGATCTTCTGGGCTTGTTCGGCCAGGTGGCCCGCTTCCCGATAGCTTTTCCAGAATACGTAGCGGAATGGTGACATGCAGCGATGGGAAGGTCCGGCAATTCGTCGCGGGGATCTAGTTAAAATCCAAGCTCTGCTCCTTGCAGAATGTTTCGGGCCCGGCCAGCAGCACAGTTTGCTTCCTAGGCGGCGCGGAATCCGACAGGCTGACCGGCAGTGAAGCTCTTGTTTTTAGGGGATATCGTGGGCGAACCCGGTCGGCGCGCAGTCCGAATGCTCCTAGAAGACTTGGTGCACCGGGAGGGAATCGATTTTGTCGTCGCCAATGGTGAGAACAGCGCTGGGGGCAACGGTATTACCGCGGGCATCGCCGGGGAATTGTTCAGTTACGGCGTGGATATTATCACGACCGGCGATCATGTCTGGGATCAGAAGGAGACGGCGTCATTCCTCACCACTGAGTCTCGGGTGTTGCGGCCGGCCAATTATCCGCCAGGTGTGCCGGGCAATGGATCAATTGTCTGGAACAAACCCGGTTTGCCGCCGGTAGCCGTGTTGAACCTTCAAGCGCGGACCTTCATGCCGCCCATGGAAAACCCGTTCTTGCTCGCCCAGTCCGAGGTGGCTCGGTTGCGGACTGCCACTAAAGTTATCCTGGTCGATTTCCATGGTGAGGCGACCTCGGAGAAGATCGCTATGGGCCGCATGCTCGATGGCTCGGTTTCGGCGGTAATCGGAACCCATACCCACGTGCAGACTGCCGACGAGCAGGTTTTTCCGGGAGGCACGGCCTACCTGACGGACGCCGGGTTTACCGGTCCGCATGATTCAGTTCTGGGGCGTCAGGTGGAGCCCGTCTTGAAGCGGTTCTTGACGGGTTTGCCGCAACGCTTCGACGTGGCCAATGGACAAGTGCGTCTCCAGGGGGCCCTGGTGGACATCGATCCGGCGACTGGACGTGCTCAATCGATCGTCCGCATCTCGGAGTTGCTGGACTGATCTCGAGCTCTTCACCGAATCACCGCCCGTTATGTCCCGCGTTTCAAAAACCCAGTGGAGCTTCGCTGGCGACCTGTTCCAGGAAACGGTCCAGAAGACGCCCGAGTCGGTATCGGAGCTGACCCAGAAGCTCAAGAAACAGTTGGAGAGCGGATTCGCGGATCGCAAGGTGGCGGGCGAGGTCTCCAACTTGCGGCTGCAAAGTTCCGGGCACGCGTACTTTGTTCTCAAGGATGCCGGAGCTCAGTTGGCTTGCGTGATGTTCCGGGGGCAGGGCGGGGCGGGGCGAGCGGCCCTTCGTGATGGAGCCCAGGTCATTTTAGGGGGCGACATCACGGTTTATGAGCCTCGCGGCAATTACCAACTGCGGGTCAACACGGTGGAGGTTCAGGGCGTGGGGGCGCTGCAGGCCGCCTTCGAGCGGTTGAAGGAAAAGTTGGCCGCAGAGGGGCTTTTTGATGCGTCACGAAAGCGTCCCATTGGCCGATATCCCGTCCGGATCGGGCTGGTGACCTCGCCGAGCGGTGCAGCCATTCAAGACGTGCTGCATGTGTTCTCGCGACGGTTTTGCCCCGAGGTAATCTTGGATCCGGTGCGCGTGCAGGGGGCTGGAGCTGCGCAAGAAATCGCCGCGGCCATCGGACGTCTGAACCGCTTTTCCCAGTCGGGGCATCCGCTGGATGTCATCCTTGTTACTCGGGGTGGTGGGTCGCTGGAAGACCTCTGGTGCTTCAACGAAGAGGTGGTGGCCCGTGCCATTGCCGCCTCGGAAGTTCCGGTGGTTTCCGCGGTGGGCCATGAGATCGATTTCACCATCGCCGATTTCGTCGCCGATTTCCGTGCCGCCACGCCCAGCGCCGCCGCCGAAATCCTGACCCAAGATTGGGTGGACAGCCGCGAATTTGTAGAGTCAGCCGGTCGCCGATTGGCGGTGCTGGCTCAACGCCGCTTAAACCGATCCGGGGATATTCTGGAGGGCTCGCTTCGACGCTGGATCCGGGCGCACCCGAGGCGTCGGTTGGAGACTCGTTCCCAGCAGGTGGATGAAACGATAGAATCCCTGCGTCGCGTCGCGGCCCGTTCGGTACGGACTTGGGGGCGACTCCTGGAGTCACACCGTCAGCGAATGCTCGCACAGCGCCCTCGGATGCGGGTGAGGGCGGGTCAGCAGGAGTTGCTGCGCCTTCGATCGGCGTTGACGGTCCAGCCAGGTCGGAAATTACAGCGTCGACGGCAGCTTCTGGAGAGTTTGCTGGCCCGCCTGCGGTTGCTTTCACCTCAGAATGTTTTGAACCGAGGCTATTCGCTCACGCTCGATGCTGAGACGGGAGGCGTGGTCCGGGATGCAACAAGTTTGGTTTCCGGAAGACGCCTTCAGACCCGACTTCAATCCGGCGAAGTTTTCAGTGTGGTGACTCGGGTTTCCGGAGGCTAGATTTCCGAGCCGTCCCCGGAGTCATTTCAGCCTTGAACTGCAGGCAGGTCTTGGGATTTCATTGGCGCGAATTTAAAAGATATCGTGAAACCCTTTTCCCTCCACCTCCTCGCCGTTGCAGCGACGCTCATTGCTGTCACGGCCGGATGCACCACCCACGGCAAATCCAAGGCTTCTCTGTCGATCGAGCAAATCATGGAAGACGGATTCAAGGGCAAGACATCTCTGAGCGCCCGCATCTCCAAGGGGCAGGGCAATGAGGATGACTTCAAGAAAATGGCGTTCCTAACCAAGGAATTAGCCCTCAACCATCCCCCGAAGGGCGACCTTTCCAGTTGGACCGAGAAGACCATCGCTCTCAAGGCCGCAGCAGACTCCCTCGCCGCCGGAAAGCCCGGTGCGCTGGATGGATTCAAGACGGCCGTCAACTGCAAGGCCTGCCATTCCGTGCACAAGGGGGACTGATCGATCGGGCCTCTTCTTTTTCGGCTTATCAATCAAGGGCTACCTCGCTTGGGGTGGCCTTTTTTGTGCCTAGAAAAAGCGATGAGGATCGCGAGTGCTTCTCACCGAATTGCTCAGCGCTTACTCAGGACGAAGGCATCGGCATCAAATTCTGCGGTGCCCGAATCGGCGCGCAGTTCGGCATGGAGGATGATCTCTCGCGGCGATGAGCCGTTCTCTGCAATGGGTCCGCCGGGCCTGCGGCGTCCGCCTTCGCCGCGAGCCGGAATTAAAATTTCGCGTTTCAGGAGGGTCCAGTCAGCGGTGCTCGTCACACTTTGAAGCGGGGTGGATCCCTCATCAAATCGTTGCCCTCTGCGCCCCCATTCCACGTCGAGGCAGGCCCCAAAGCCAGAAACCGATCGGGTGCGCACCCGGGCCTCCCATTGGTAGAGGCCGGGAGCCAGCAGAATTCGTTTTTGGAGTGACGTCCGACCTTCGGCGGCAGAGGCGGTGA
Source organism: uncultured Verrucomicrobiota bacterium (assembly GCA_903939515.1). Taxonomy (GTDB): domain Bacteria; phylum Verrucomicrobiota; class Verrucomicrobiia; order Limisphaerales; family UBA9464; genus SXXZ01. The sequence continues at coordinate 35,894 of CAJAHH010000096.1, read as the reverse complement.
TGCGAAAGACCGAGGAGCCCTCGTCGGCCTCGATCCGAGTTGCAGGGCCTTCTTGCTCAGGGGAAGTGGACGACCATTCGGTCAGGTGCATACGACCCTCGTTGTCGAACTCGCCCGGCTGGGGTGGTTGGTAGCGCTGACCGGCGAAGGCAGCCATCCGTTGCCGAATCCTCTGCCGGGTGGAGTCGACGGCGCGTTGCACCGGCGGTAGTTCGGCCTCGCGACCCTCTAGGACGAGTCTCTCCCGCAGTCGGGATTGTGCATTGCTAAATACCCCATCCACAAACTGCGGTTGGAATACGGTATTGGTCAGCTCCCGCATCCGATGAGTCAGTCGATCAGCCATGACCGGGATAGAAAAAAGCCGTTGGCCGAGGAGGCTGCTCAAGGGGGGAGTAAACGATCCCCGGGGGCTTCGCCAGAGCTGGTCCATTCCATGCGGCATGAGTACCAAGAGGTCGGAAGTCGGCACATGGTACACCCGATAGTTGTTTCGGTTTCGAAGGTAGCCATCCCAATCGTCCAGCAGGATTTGCAGAGCCCCGAGCGTGGCAATGCGATCGATGTCTAGATGCCGTGATACCTGCTGCAGGCGCTCGGCCGGATCCGGCACCGCGAGGGACTGACGCAGGGCAATGAGGTCCGACCAATCGGGAGCCCCCTCGCCGGAATCCCGCTCAAGATTGGTGTCCAAATCCTTGAGGAACCCCGGGTCATAAAAATTCCCTTTCGACGATCCGAAATGCTGCTTCAGGAAGGCCTTGTCCCAGCCACCCTTGAGCACATAAATGCCCAGGTAGCGACCATTCAGGGAGACGAGGGCTCGAGTGGCCCTGGGTGTTGGCAGGCCTGACTGGAGAAACATCTCCGAGGCTAATATCTCATCGAGACGCGAGGCGTCCTGAACCGAGTTGTTGAGGTGCAGCTTGCGATGCCCGCCACAAGTTTGTCCGTCCTGGAACTTGCCGAAGTTCAAGGTGAGTGCCGGTAGATCATCCACGGGACGAAAACTTCCGGCCGCCCCTTTGAGATGGATGGCGACATTGGTCCAGACCTGCCCACCGGCCCGCACGGTTGCCGAGGAATCCGGATCGTTTTCTCGGTTCCAGGGCCCGCCCGAGTTCCGGAGTTTGGCCAGATCGGCGCGGCGTACCTGAATTTCCCAGTGCAGCACCGGCCCATCGAAGAGGGGTTCCCGAAGAATCTCGGCTGAGGTGGTTCCGGCGTAGGCCTCGTTACTGGCAAACCCGGGTAGCAGGCCCAGCAATAATCCGAGGAACAACAGACCGGTCGTTAGGGACAGCCGAAGCGGGCACGGGGTCCTAGGGATTCGGTCGGCAGACATGTTCAACGGGGGGATGAGTCGATTTAAACAAAAGCCCCGCCGGAGGGGCGGGGCTTTGATTTCACACTTCAGACGAGGGCTTCTTCGCCTTCCAAGAAGCCATTGAGCTGCCGTAGACGCGTCGGGTGGCGCATCTTACGGAGCGCCTTGGCCTCGATCTGACGGATGCGCTCGCGGGTCACCTTGAATTGCTTGCCCACCTCTTCGAGGGTGCGGCTGTAGCCGTCCAAAAGGCCAAACCGCAGCTCCAGCACCTTACGCTCGCGTTCGGTGAGGGAGTCTAGCACGTCGGCCAGCTTCGCTTTCAGCAAGCTGTAGCTGGTCATGTCGGACGGGTTCTCGGCGGCCTTGTCTTCGATGAAATCACCGAAGTTGGTGTCGTCCGAATCGCCTACGGGGCTCTGCAACGAGATGGGTTGCTGCGCCATCTTGAGCACGGCCCGGACCCGCTCGACCGGCATTTGCATCTCATCGGCGATCTCCTCAGGGGTCGGTTCGCGGCCGAAGTCTTGGATCAACTGCTTCTGCACGCGCATCAGCTTGTTGATCGTTTCGATCATGTGCACCGGGATGCGGATCGTGCGCGCCTGATCTGCGATGGATCGAGTGATGGCTTGGCGGATCCACCACGTGGCGTAGGTCGAGAACTTGTAGCCCCGTCGGTACTCGAACTTCTCGACCGCCTTCATGAGGCCCATGTTGCCCTCTTGAATGAGATCGAGGAACGAGAGGCCTCGGTTCGTGTACTTCTTGGCAATGGAGATCACCAAGCGGAGGTTGGCTTCGACCATCTCGGTCTTGGCCTGCAGCGCCTTCCGCTCGAAGTGCTTCAACTGACTGAAGGCAGCGGTGTATTCGTCCAGCGACATGCGGACGAATTCCTCCAGCGCTTTGATCTTCCGCTCCTCGGCATTAATAATAGCCAGGGCCTGAGCTGAGCGCTTTTGGGGCTCGAGCTCCTTGATGGAACGGACGGACGTCTGGAACTTCTCGTGAATGTTCTCCGCCACCAGAGACATTTCCTCGATGACCTTCTGCTTGTAGTAGAACTTCGGGAATGATTTCTGGAGCTTGTCGTCGAGCTTCTTGAACTCGGCAATAATTTTCTCCCGCTTGACCTTGGACTCCTGGTCTTGCAGTTCGCGCCAGTATTCGTCGACTTGCTGGTCAATGCCGCGGACATCTTTGGTCAGCTTGCGGAGCGTCTTTAAGTGCTCCTCGCGGATCTCGATCTTCTTGTCGACGATGACCCGGTCAAAACGCTCCTTGGGCGGTTCCGAGGTGAGTTTTTCGGCCAGTGCAATGTGCTCTTTGCCGGCGAAGCCAAAGGAATAGATGATTCGCTTGACCTCGTTCTCGTTTTCCTCAATGCGCTTGGAGATCTCCACCTCTTGTTCGCGAGTCAGCAGCGGGACTTGGCCCATCTGCTTGAGGTACATGCGGACGGGGTCGTCCAAGATATCGAGCCGCGACTTGTCTTCTTCTTCTTCTTGTTCGGCCGCCTTGGGGCGGTCTACCTCGGCTTGATCAACGATCTCGATCTCGAGGTTACGGAGTTTGATGTAGATCTCATCCATCTCCTCCGGGGACATGGGCGTGTCGGCCAGAACGTCACCGATGTCGCTGTGAGTCAGGTAGCCTTGCTCTTGAGATTGGCGGACCAGTTCCTTGATCTTCTCGGTGATGTCCACACCGGAGGAGTTCTTGATGGTACCGATGTTCGGGCTAGGTCCATCACTGTCGCCAGCAGCCAACTGAGCGAGTTGACTCGCCGTGGGCCCGATGGGCATGGGCGTTTCTTTCGGTACGATGATGTCCGACTCGTTCTCCTCATTGTCGGCGGCTTTCTTGGGCCGACGATCTCCCTTTTCAGCCTTCGCAGCCGCGACGGCCTTGGAGGGCTTTGCCGGTTTGGCAGTCACCAGTGAGGGGGAGGAGTTCGCCTTTTCAGCAGCAGCCTTAGGTGCGGCAACTTTAGCAGCAGCGGCCTTAGGAGGTGCAGCAACCTTAGGAGCGGCGGCCTTGGGTGCGGCAACTTTAGGCTCGGCAGCCTTAGGAGCAGCAACCTTAGGAGCAGCAACTTTAGGTGCAGCAACTTTAGGTGCAGCAACTTTAGGTGCAGCAACTTTAGGTGCAGCAGCCTTAGGAGCGGCAACCTTAGGAGCGGCAACCTTAGGAGCGGCAACCTTAGGAGCGGCAACCTTAGGAGCAGCAGCCTTTGGTGCGGCAACCTTCGGAGCGGTGGCGGGTACGGTCTGCTTAGTCATCACCCCGCTTTTGGCTGGGGCTTTGGACTGAGTAGACACGGCCTGCCGTTCCGACTTGGCCGGAGTCGGGGGCGACTTCTTGGAAGGGGCCTTGGCTGCGGGCTTCTTCTCTTTTGTCTTGGACATAGTAGCGAGGCTGCGCGATGCGCGAAGCCGATTAAGCAGTTCAAGGTGGGGACGGGGCTCCCTCAAGTCAAGCGATGGGTCACAACCAGAGTGCCACAATCGATAAGTCGGAAGGAACGGTGACCTTGGGATTGGGATCGGGACAGTCTACCAACTGAACCGGAGCACCGATGAGTTCGCAAGCCGCGGTGTCGTCCGTCACGCTCAGTTTGCGGGCCTGAACTTCGGCCAAGGCGTTTCGAAGGATGGGCAGGCGGAAGCACTGAGGGGTCTGAACAGCCCACAGGCGTGATCGGTCGAGGTGACGTGCCACCCGCTGCTGGGCATCGGCCTCCTTGAAGGTGTCCACGGCCCTTTGGGCTGCCACCGCGGCACCCGTTTGTTCAGCGGCCTGGAGGCACCGAGAAATGGTGTCGAAACTGGTGCAGGGCCGCGCACCGTCTTGGATTGCGACGATCTTTGTTGCCGCGGGGACGTTGCATAGGCCGTTCCAGACCGAGTCCTGTCGCTCGGCCCCGCCCGGAATCAGAGTGTAGGGACGTTGAACGGCCAACGTGCGGGCCAACTCTTCGAAATCCGATTCCAGTCCGGGGCGGATCACCAGGCAGAGGTGATGGATGTCGGGGTGCCGGTCGAAGCGGCGCCAAGTGTGGGCCACGACGGGAAGACCGGCGACCTCCAGGAATAATTTGTCGATGCCTGGACCCATCCGGGTTCCTTTTCCGGCGGCCACGATGATGGCGGTGTTCATAGAAAAAAGGCGCGGCCTCGGGGCCGCGCCTTTGGAGGCTGATTCTCAGTTCGGGATCTACTTTTTGTCGGACTTGTTCGGTTCGACCTTCTTGATGTCCTTCGCGTCCACCTTCGAAGCGTCGCTCTTGGTGGAGTCGGGCGGGGCGGTGGCGGCGAGCGTCTTAGCCACCGACTCGCTCAGGTCGCTCTCGCCTCCGGTCAATGTGGTATAGATAACCACCGGGGTTCCATTGGCCGACATAGCTGAAACATCCAGAACCGTGGCATAGCCACCAGCCTTGGACTTCTCTTCGAGCACTCCCCGCACATCTCGGAGGATCGACTCACGCACACGCCCCCGCTGTTCCATCAAGGCACGTTGGCTGGAGTTCTGGAACTGCTTGATGTTGTTCTCCATCTCCATGATGTCCTTGCGCTTTTTATCGAGATCCTTGCGGCGCTTTTCGGATTCTTCCTTGGAGAGGGCGGGATCGTTGGCCGCCTCGATTTGTTTGCCGAATTCTTCGTTGGCCTTCTTGTAGTCGTCGTACATCGTCTGGCCCATTTTTTCGAATTCAGCCAAGCGATCCTTGATCTGGGCGTCGGCTTGCTTGGTTCTCCAAAATTCGTCAAACACCTTGGTCAGGTTGATCACCCCGACTTTGCCCTGGGCTAGAGCGGTGGTGCTGAGCAGGGAGGCAGTGAGGGCTGCGGCGATGGTGAGTGCAGTTCGATTCATGCTTTTTAGGATAGATCCAACATGGGCAAAAACGTTCAAAAGTCTCGAGTCCAGCCAACGCCAAACTGGAACTTGCCACCGGTGCCGGTGTCGGGTCCACGAGTAATGGGAATGCCGTAATCGAGACGCAAGGGGCCGATCGGAAGGTTGAGCCGAATACCGACACCCCAGTTGTCATTGTAGAGGCCGGTGTTGCCGCGGACGAGCGGATTGCCAATGGCATCGGTCGCCGCGGACTCGGGGGCGAAGCTGTAGGCGCCAGGATACACCATGCCGATGTCATAGAACATCGCGAAGCGCAGCCGCTCAATGATGGGGATGCTGTACTCGGTGGAACTGAACCAGTAGGTACTGCCGCCGATCGGTTCGCCCGAGTAGTATTCGCGGGGTCCGATGGATCGGAACTTGTAGCCGCGCAGGTTGTAGAGGCCGCCCAGAAACCAGCGGTCGAACAACGGGACGCGGGTCGAGTCACCGTAGTAGTCCACCACGCCCATGCGGCCTGTGAATTCTAGGATGTGTCCCTCGAAAATATCCTTAGCGACGCCGGCATCGTCGAGCAGTCGTTCGGGACTCCAGTATTGGGAAACCCGGGCCTCCAGCTTGTAGAAATCGCTGTCGCCGCCGAACGGACCACCGACCAGTTCACCCAACACCTCGGCCCGGTGCCCGCGCGTGGGCATCTGGAAGTTGTTCCGAGTGTCGTGTGCCAGGGAGGTTCCGAATCGGGAAACCAGGCGACTGCCCTCTTCAGCCAAGATAGCGCTGCCGAATTTCTGCTGTTGGAAGCGGTAGCTGTCCGAGAAGCGTATCTGGATGTTCTCGAGCGTGTAGCTGACGTTGCCGATGAAGTTGCGCGGCAACTGACGGGTGAGCCCGATACGCGAACCGGTCTGGCGCTGGTTGTAGTTGTCGGAAAGGAAGTTCAGGTCGCGGTGGTACAGGTCGACGCTCAGGGAGAGGCGTTTGCCCAAGAACCAGGGTTCGACGAAGGTCGCGACATAGTCCTGACGACGGGAACCCATTTGGGCGCGCAGTCGGGCCTTTTGACCCGCGCCCGTGAAATAGGGCGGATTGGTGATGTCGAAATTCCCCTGACTGACTTCTACGAATCCGATGACCGAATCCACTGAACTGAAACCGGCACCCAGGGCGACGTTGCCGGTGTTCTTTTCCTCGACGGAGATGACGAGGTTTTTCCGGTTGGGGACATCGGTCGGTTCCGGTTTGGCCTCCACCTTGTTGAAGAACTGCATCTGCTCAAGGCGACTCTTGGACACCTTGGCCCGCACCATGTCGAAGGTCTCGCCCGGTGTGATGGCTAATTCGCGACGGATGACCTTGTCCTTGGTCTTTGCGTTGCCCTGGATCTCGATCTTCTCGACGTAGAACTTGTCGCCTTCTTGGATGCTATACTTCAGGTCGAGTGTTCCTTTCTCGACATTGGCGATTTGTTCGGGCTTGGCGCGGGATTCGATGTAGCCCCGTGCTCCGTAGAAATTCTCAATGGCCTCGGTGTCTTTATAGAGCCGCTTCGGTGAGAAGACCGCGCCCTCCTTGAGTTGAAGGCCTTTCTTGGTCTTTTCCCCATCTTTTGAGGTAAGATTTTGGACGATCTGCTGCTGACTGAAGAGTTCGTTGCCATCGAAGGTGACGGCTCCGACTTTATACTGAGGTCCTTCCGAGATCGGGAGGTGCAGAATGAGGTTGTTGGTCTTGGGGTACTCGAATCGGGGCTCCTTGAGCTCCATGTCGATGTAGCCCTTGTCGGCATAGAACTCCCGGAGCTTGTCCTTGTCTTCCTCAAAGACATCGTCCTTGAAGCGGCCGGAACCAGTGATCCAAGAGAATATCCACCAACGGCGGGTCTTGATGACCTTGCGCAGCTTGCGCTGCTTGAACGAGGGAGCGTCCTCGAAGAGCACCTCCTTGATTTTGACCTTGGGAGATTCCTGCACCTCAAAGGTCACGATTCCGCGACCGAGGGACTCGGTGATGCTCGGTTTGTAGTCGACCGTGGTCCGCTGGAGGCCCGCCTTCTGGTACATCTTGAGGATGACCTGGGCGTCATTGAAGAGCTTGCGCTCGTCCATCGGCTCGCCGCTCTTCGAAGTGAGTTTCTTGCGAAGCTTAGAGGCCGAGTACTTCTTGTTGCCGGAGAAACGAATCTCGGTGATCAGGGGACGACCCTGCACCACGTAGGTCAGGGTGTATTCTTTGGGAACCCGGGTGCCATTGGGGGCCAGTTCTGTAGCCGAGATATCTTCGGTGACCCGAATGTTGAAGAAGTAAGACGTGCCGTAGAGGTTCTTGATGTCGTCATCGACAGCAAACCGACTATAGGCCTCACCTTCTTTTACTCGGATGTTGGCCCGGATCAGTTCTTCGCTGACGGCGGCCGGGCCGACGTGCTTGATGATGATCTTTCGGACAACGGGTGTCTCCTCGGCGGCCGCCAATTGGAGGCAGGCCACGAGAACGGCACACAGCCGCAGGCTGCGGTTCTTGGTCAGTTTCATCAGCGGTTAGTCTTCGGCGTCAATCTTCGCTGCACTCTCGAACCGTGTGAAGCTCTTAAAGAAGGTCAATCGCACATCTCCAGTGGGGCCGTTTCGCTGCTTGGCGATGAGAAGATTCACCGGATGAGACTCCACAGGTTGTCGTGTGTCGGAGATATCCTCCTCTTCTTCCGCGGGTTTGTAGAGCAGCCCGACGACATCTGCATCCTGCTCGATGGCACCCGATTCACGAAGGTCTGACAGACGGGGTTTGCGGTTCTTGTCCTTCTCGAGTTCGCGGTTGAGCTGGGATAGGACGATGATTGGAATGTTCAATTCCTTGGCCAGAGCCTTCACACCGTTGGAGATGTCGGAAATTTCCTGTTGGCGGTTGTCCTGGGCTTTCTTGGAGTCCGAATGCATCAACTGGAGGTAGTCGATGATGATGAGCTTGATCTTGTGCTGCTGCCACATTCGTCGGGCCCGAGCTCGGAGCTGGAGGATGGAAAGTCCGGGAGTGTCATCGATATGGAGCGGGCTCTTAGCCATCTTGGCAGCCGCTCCGGTGAGTTTCTTGAAATCTTGCTCGGCCATGAATCCTTCTCGGATCGACCGGCCGTTGACCCGAGCCAGGGAGCACAGCATACGCATGACCAACGATTCGGAGGTCATTTCTAGGCTGAAGACTCCGACGGGCTGTCGTTCGTTAATAACGACATGCTCGGCGATGTTCATGACCATGGAGGTTTTGCCCATCGAGGGACGGGCCGCGATGACAATCATTTCTCCACCATTCATGCCGCTGGTCATCTTGTCGTAGTCGGCAAACCCCGTGGCCAGCCCAGTGAGCCCTCCGGCCCGCTGGTGGAACTCCTGGATCATGTCGATGGCCCCGCGCACCAAATCCTTCATCGGCTTGATGGTGGTCGTTTCGCGATCTTCGCTGATGCGGAGGATGTCGCGTTCCACTTCGTCTAGCAGGGCGTTGACCTCACCTTGATGTTCGTAAACCCGAGCTACGACCGAGGTGCAAGCCGTGAGCATCCGGCGGAGGACCAGTTTTTCGCGGATGATCTCGAGGTAGTAGGACAGGTTGGCCGCGCTGGGTACGGCATCCTGAAGACTGCTGAGGTAGGCGAGTCCACCGACGGATTCGAGTTGGTTGGCATCCTTCAGCTTCTGCTGGACCGTGATGAGGTCGATGGGATTCTTGCTGTCATACATTTCGGCCAGCGTCTGATAAATCAACTGATGCCGCTGGTCATAGAAGGTTTCCGCACCTGCCTTGAGTGTCTCGATACACGTGCCCATGGCTTCGTTGGGGGAAAGCAGGATGCAGCCAAGGACTCCCTGTTCGCCTTCCGTGGAGTGCGGGGGCAGGCGATCCAGCGAGGTGATGTCCAATTTGGGGCGGACCCGACGTGAACGTTTGAAATCGGGCCGGGGTTCTTCCGAGGCAGCTCCGCCGCGCTCGTCAGGAAGATCTTGCATGGGATGGATTGAGAGTCCGGGAGGCTCCGGGCGGAAGGAAAGATTGTGCGCATCCGGCGGGGAATAACTTCTGCCGCTCGGTGCTTGCTTCTGAGGGTTAAGTTGCTCCTGCCTCCGGCGGCTGGTTTTAGCCGGAAAACGGGCGCACGAATCGCGTTCGGAAGAGGCTCTGGAGCCGGGCTTACAGCCCCTTGAGGAGTTGCTTGAGGCGCTGCCAAGCGGTTTCCCGGGCTTTCTTGTTCTCAGGGCTTCCCGCGGGGTCTTCACCCGCGCGCATGAAGCCATGGCCCGCGCCGTCATAGATGACCGGTTCATAGACCTTGCCCACCTTTTTCATGAGCGTCTCTGACTTCGGCACGGTGGCATTAACCCGTGCATCGTTTCCGCCGTAAAAACCGTAAACAGGGGCTTGGATCTTGGCCAATTCGCGCTCGTCTTCGGTGCCCGAGCCATAGAATACGAAGCCGGCCTTCACTCCGGCGTGCTGGCTCACGAACCGAAAGGTTTGAGTGCCACCCCAGCAGAAGCCGCCGACGGCCACCTTGCCATTGCAGGCGGGGAGTTTCTGGACGTAGTCGCTGGCAGCCTTCAGGTCGGCGGTCACCTGGTCTGGAGGCAGTGATCCGATCTTGGAACGGGCACCATCGGGCCCGCCAAGCGATTCAGTGCCGCCCCCATTGGGACCCGTTCCGGAAAGCAGATCCGGAGCGATAACTATGTAACCAGCCTCGGCCAATTGATCGGCCACGCCCCGGACCCAGTCGGTGAGCCCGAAGATTTCGTGGATGATCACCACGGCGGTGGCCTTCTCTTTGACTTCCGGATAGGCCACCCAGCAGCGCACCTCGCGGTTCCCGTGGCGAACGGTGACCCATTCGAGGTGGCGGGGAGATTTTTCAAGGCGGGGCTTGGCCCAATCTTGGGCGAGAGTCATTCCGCTCAGGCAGCAGAGCACGGTCAGAGAACGGAGAAGATGCAGTGTCGACATGGAGTGAAGCGGTGGGGCTGTGGGTTGTGACAGGAGAGCGGGGCGACTAGCGGAGGAGTCGATCGGCGTACTTCAAATAGAATTCCCAATCTACCGCCGTCAATGCGTGAGGGCCCGATCGAATATGGTAGCCGACCGACTCGCCCACGGAGCGGTTCACGGCTGGGAGGTCTGGGCCGGGGAGTCCCTCCTTACCGAGAAGTTGATACACTTCGCTGGCATGCCATCCACTCAGATACTCGCCCTTGGGATCGGCCCAGCGATCTTGCTCTGCACTGGCGATGTAGACAGGTCTGGGAGCGATGAGTGCCACCAGTTCATGCTGATCGACCGGTAGGTCGGCGATGCGGTGGTTGTAGTCTTTGAAGCGTCCGTTGAACCAGTGCGGGAAACTTGTGTTGATGCGCAGGGTGGTCTCTCCGAAAAAGCGTCGGGCCAGTGCCGCCCCGCCTTCGCCGGATTCGTTGGCAATGACCATAGCGAAGCGAGAATCGCGAGCGCCTGCCCACAGAGCTGTCTTGCCGAGGCGCGAGTGCCCGAGCAGAGCCACCTTCTGGCCATCGATGGCGGGATCCAGGCTTAATTGGTCGAGGGCCCGGGACAGTGCCCACGACCAGGCGGCAATGGATCCCCAGTCGCTTGGTTCAAAGTGGTGGTCAGCTCCTTGAGGCGCCACCGCACCTCGGAGTCCCTGTTTCCAACCGCCGTCGAAATCGGCTTCGGCGTCCCCATAATAGGCCGTGGCCAGTCCGTAACCCCGTTCCAAAATCCGAGCGATGGGCCAGGCCTCCGCGTCGGTGCCTCGGCTTGCCTCATTTGCAACGTGGTTAGTGACACCGCTGCGCGGACGATTGGCGACCCACCCCCGGGCTAGCGGCACATCGGTTTCAGGGGTGACCGTGTGGTTTCCGTCGAAATTGAGTCCCAGGAAAACAGGCACCGGCTTCGTGGCTTGAGACGGCCGATACACGAGAAGATCGAGGAGGATCGGGTGCGGCCCACGGGTGAGAGGGATCTGAATGCGTTGCCGGATCGCCTTTCCGCCAAAGGCATCTCTGCGTGTTTCCACCACCCATCCTGGTTGTCGAGGTAGACCCGACGGGATCCGTCCGTACACGTGATCCTCAAACAGGTGGACCAGTTCGGCCCGTCGTCGAGGCCATTGCTGAGCGGAGCTCACCCGCTGCCCATTTCGCAGGGTCAATACTTCAGGAAGCGAGTACGGGGGTACGGATTCTTCTAGGTCGTTGATGGGTACGGTCCGGGGAATTTGGGCCGCCCAGGCTCCCAGGCAGAAACAACCCAGCCATCCGGTCCAGATGCGCAGACAAAGACTCCGGGAAATCATGGACGCCAGCCTTCCTCAGCCGGGGCGTTCACCGCAAGGCCAGAGGGGGGAGGACCAAGAGTGCGGCCAGAGCGAAGTGAGCGGCTAAAACTGAGTAGAGCCGCGTCTTCAGGCTCCGCCCACGATGGAGAGGTCGATCGCGGAGTCTCGGTTGGGCAAGTCTATCACCAGGAGTTCAGCTTCCGGAGAACTCGGGGACTTGCGCAGGGCACCGTCGATCCGGATTCGAGCTTTTGGAGACGTGTCCCAAACGACGATTTTCCAGTTTCGGATACGGCTCGCGAACGTTCCCTCGGCCGGTCCGAAGTGCAGGTGCGTGGTCTTACCTTGTCGGCGAAGGGTGATTAGCCGTTGGTGGAAAAGTCCCGACTCGTGCTGGAGCGTAATTCCGTCGTCTTCGTACCAGTGCAAAGCCCCTTCTGGGCCTGGCCAAACATGCAGCGTGACTGTTTCGCTTGGAGGTTCCTGTGTGGAGTTGCGGGCGGGTGCCAGAGGCAGGATTCCGCCAGCGCGGACATAGACTGGAATTCGATCCAGCGGTGTTTCCGCGAGAATGGACTTGCCGCCCACATGCCGTTCACCCGTCCCAAAGTCATACCAGACATCGTTGGGCAAATAGACGCTGCGGGCTGGGCACCCGGGTTCCAGTACTGGAGCAATTAGGAGATCTCTCCCGAGCAGGAACTGGGAGTTGCAGGCCACGGCCACCGGATCGTTGGTGTAATGGTAGAGCAGGGGGCGAATCAAGGGCTCGCCCTCGCTGGCCGCTTGCTGACTCAGGCAGTAAAGCAGGGGAAGGAATTGATAGCGGAGGCGAAGCGTCTCCCGGGCGATGGTTTCCACTTCCGGACCGAAGGCCCAGGGTTCTTGGTCTCGGGTCCCCAGGTTGCTGTGGTTGCGAAAAAAGGGCGTGAAGGCAGCGAATTGAAGCCAACGAACAAACAGTTCCGGCGTGGCGTTGCCCAGAAACCCTCCGACATCGCCGCCACAGAACGGGACTCCGCTGAGCGAAAGGTTCAGGAGCATGGGCACCGCGTCGCGAAGGTGATCCCAGTGGGAAGAGGTGTCTCCGGTCCAGACGATGGCGTGCCGCTGGATTCCCGCATAACCCGCTCGGGTGACCACGAAGGGACGCTCATCGGGCCGATGGCTCAGGAGACCTTCACGGGAAGCCTGTGCCATGGCCTGCCCGTAAAGATTGTGGACGGCAGCATGGGGTTGCGGCCCCGACTCTGTGCGGTGCAGCGCATCGGGGGGCAGGGTCTTGTCAGGCCGGGCAAAGTTGGCCGGCTCGTTCATGTCATTCCAAATACCCGCGATACCTTGATCGAGTAGCGAGCGTTGCTCGTCTCCCCACCAGGTCCGGACTTCGGGATTTAGAAAGTCTGGAAACCGAGCGATGCCCGGCCACACTTCGCCCTGATAGTCTGTTTTCCCGTCGGCCTCTCGTACAAAGGCCTCTCGCTGCATTCCGCGTTGGAAGACTGGAAAGTCGGGATCGTCTTTCACCGCCGGATCGGTGATGGCCACGGTGCGAATGCCTTGACGGCGGAGCTTCCGGGTCATCGAGGCCAACTGGGGGAACCCTGGCCCCACGGTGAACACGCGGTAGGCGTCCATGTGGTGGATGTCGAGGTAGAGGGCATCACAGGGCAAATCCCGGCGCCGGAACTCTCGAGCCACGGCCTCGACTCGCGCTTGGGTCTCGTAGCTGTAGCGAGACTGGTGATAACCCAGGGCCCATTCTGGGGGCAGGGGTATGGTGCCCGTCCGTTGTGAATAGCGTTGGAGAACTGCCTCTACGGTGGGACCTAAAAAGAGATGAAGATCGATGTCTCCAGAATCGGCCCGCAATCGCCATTTGTCTGGATGGGAGGATCCGAGATCCCACTGCTGGCGGCTGGAATTGTCCCAAAATAGACCGGCCACACGCCCATGCCGCAGTGACAGAGCGAAGGGAATGGAGACATACAACGAGGGCAGGGCCGGGTGGATCGCTGGAGCATGGCCCAGGACATCAATGTTCCAGAATTCGCGCACGGTGCCGCGGCGATCGAGGGTGCCCGTGACCTCTCCAAGACCGAAGAGCGACTCGTGCTCGATGAGGTTCAGAGTCAGTTCTGGGGCTCCATCGGCAGAAAACCCTGTGGCACCAATACTCGATGAGAAAACTTCGAACCCCTGGGCATCACTCAATTGCCATGCCCCACGGCGATCCCATGAAAACACGCCGCATTCGGTCGCCAGACACGATCGGCTGCCCCTGCGCTGGGCGGCTGTTTCTGGGATCTCCCAGTTCGGCTCGATGAGTGCTGCCGACTCCGGTGGATCAGGGGCTTCGATGCGTCCGAGACGGAGTCGGAAGACGTCCGGAGCCAGCGCCTCGATTTGGCCGTAGATGCCGGCAGGGGTGGGAAGAACGATCATGCTCAGGCCTTGTCGCCGGAGCCACTGGAGGTTTTGACCTCAATGACGTCATGCGGTGAGGCCTCTTTCTGGCCGGCCGGGCTGACTTGAATGTACCGCGCCCGATCTCTGAGGCTGGCAAGGTTAATCGCCCCTAAATAGCCCATGCCGGACTGGATGCCCCCGATGAGTTGACCGACGACAGAATCCAGCGAAGCGGCGACTTCCTTGAGTGCTTCGATCCCCTCTGCCGCAGCCTTGCGAGTGGTGTCGGTAGTATGACCGTAGCGGGCCGCGGACCCGGCCTTCATGGCCGCATGGCTGCCCATACCGCGGTACTGCTTGTAGAGCTTTCCGTTGATCTCAACAATTTGTCCGGGTGCCTCCGGGCATCCAGCAAACATTCCGCCGCAGACGACCCCGTGGGCCAGGGTCAGTGCCTTGACGACGTCGCCAGACTTAGTGATTCCGCCGTCGGCCAATAAGGTCACGCCGCAGGTGGCGGCGGCCCGGGAGGTAACGTACAGGGCCGTGAGCTGAGGGATTCCGACCCCGGCCACGACCCGTGTAGTGCAAATGGATCCCGGCCCCTGACCCACCTTGATGACGTTGGCTCCGTTGGAGGCCAGGAATTCGACACCCGCTGCGCTGGTGACGTTGCCGGCGATGATGGGCAAGCGGCCGAACGCGTCGCGAACCATCTTCACCACCTCGCCGACCCCTCGGCTGTGCCCGTGTGCCGTGGAGACGGCCACGCAGTCCACACCGCGGTCGATGAGCGCACCGACATGTCCGATGACCCGGTCACGGTCGATGCTGCCATCCTTGTGACGGACCGTAGAAATGGCCGCACCGCAGAGAAGTCGGAATGTCGAGTCGCGGGCCGGCTTCAAGGCCGCACCGGTTTCCTGGGTAATACGCTCGATGTCGCTGAGAGTGAACAGCCCTTGGAGTCGATCTTGATCGTCCACCACCAGCAGCTTGTGAATGCCCAAGTTCTCGGTGAAGAAGCGGTCGGCGCGGGCGATGGGATCTGATCCCAGTTCGCGCTCAGAGATGGTGCGGACTTGGGCCCGCGGCGTGAGGGCTTCGGAGACCTTGCGGTGGGCGTAGCGTGGCTTGACCACATGCCCCGGGAGAAGGCCCAGCAGTGTTCCGATGGCATCGACCACAGGGAAAGTGCTGAAGCTGAAGCGCTTCTTCTCGATGAGTTCGAGGACATCGCCGATGTACTGCTCGGGGTGGACGCGGATGGGGTCCTGGATAAGGCCATGAACATGGTTCTTCACGCGCGACACTTCCGAGAGTTGTTCTTTCTCGGGCATGTTGTAGTGGATGAGCCCGAGACCACCGTTCAGCGCCATGGCTATGGCCATACGTGCCTCGGTGACGGTGTCCATGTCGGCGGACACCAGCGGGATGTTGAGGTGAAGCCCCTCGGCCAGTCGGGTGTCTATCTGGCTCTCCTTGGGGAGAATCTCTGTGTAGAGGGTAGCCAGCGTGACGTCGTCGTAGGTGAGGGCCGTACTGCCGTGGGATGGGAAGAACCGGGAGGCCGGTTGGTAGAACTCTGAATCGACCTCGTGGGCTGCGCTCGCGTCTGCCATGAGCGACGATGGAAGGACCCGGGCTGCGAGGCAAGGAAACTGAAGTCGTCGGTGCCAATTCGGTTTCGGGGTCGGCTCATCCAGTCGTCGCCAGCAAATGGCTGCCACGGACCTTGGCTACCACGGACCTGAAACCCCACTATTCGACCACCTTGGGGACAACGAACAAACCGCCCGCCTTGGAGGGGGCATTGCGCAGAGCTTCGTCATGAGGCAGCGAGCCCGTCACGACATCCGGCCGCATCACATTGACCAGCGGAAATGCATGAGCCGTGGGTTCCACTTGGGAGACATCCACTTCCTTGAGCTTCTCAATGTAGCCCAAGATGTTGTTCAGCTGGCCGCTCAGGCGTTCTTCCTCATCGGGAGTGAGTGCCAAACGGGCCAGATTGGCGACATACTGGATCTTGAAGTCGGACATGGGTGAAGGCTGGGGAGTTAGAGTTTCCAGGAGAACGCTTCAGTCCTCTCCGAACTTAGCATCGACCAGTGCACACAGTTGGGTCAGTGCGGTTTCGCAGTCGGTCCCGGTGCAGACGATCCGCAGCTTGCTTCCGGGTCCGGCGGCCAGCATGAGCAGGCCCATGATACTCTTGCCGTTAATCGTCTCACCGTCCTTCTCAATGAACACCTCGCAGGTGAACTGGCTTGCCAGTTTCACGAAGGAAGCCGACGGACGGGCATGGATTCCCTGCCGGTTCTGGACCGTGATGTCGCGATAGAGGGTGTTTTTTTCGCCAGTCTTGGCGGCCGAACTCATTGCCGAAGCGTGTTTTGTCGCTGCCCTGATGCCAATACGGAAATCAGGAATGCTCGGGTGGTATTGGTGATGAGTTAGGGGGTCGCTGACTTGAGGCGCTGGGCATAGGAGCGCGCTTCCCAATTGTCCCAGGGATTCAGAGCCAACGACTGTTCGACCAGAGATCGGGCCCGGTCGGCATCCCCTCGGACAATGAGGTTCCAACTCAGGGCGTTGAGCACATGGACATCATTGGGACCGATTCGGAGTGCCGATTCGAAGGAGTCTGAGGCTGATTTGAGATCACCCAGCCATTGGTGACACAGTCCGATGGCCACCCGGGTCCGGGCGTTGTACGGATCCAATCGGGCCGAAGCCTCCAACCAGCGAAGCGCTTCTTGGGCCTGTTTCTCCCAACCGGGCAAACCTTGCCAACTGAGGCGACGTTTTTCCTCGCCGTACCAATACGGCGTCATGGGATTGCCGGGTGCCAAGGTTGCTGCCAGGGCCAATTCTTCGAAAAAACGCTCATCGACGCTAGGTTGACGCTCAGCGCGCTTGAGGTGGAGGTCTTCGCGGGCGGCGCTGACTCCCAGCGGAATCATCCAAAAAAGCAGGCCGCCCATGACGGCCGTGGCCGCCAGTCGCAGGGGGAGGTAGGACTTGACCCAGAACCGTTCGGTGGCAAATCGGGTGTTGGAAACGAGGATTCCGGCAATCACCGAAGCCGTCACTGCGATGGCTGGGATATGCAGGTTGAAGTCGAAGATGCAATGCACTCCCAATCCGCTCAGGCCGGCCACGCTCCCGGCGAAGAACGCAGTGCGGTTGCTTTGCTTGACCCCCAAGTCGGAGGAACCCCGTTCGACATGCCGTGAGGTGCAGTAGAGGCCGTATCCGAAAGCGGCGAGACCCAAACCAACGATGCCGGCACCTGCAACGCCGTACTCGACCAGCAGCTCGAGGTATTCATTGTGGACATGCTGGGGACTCAGAGGCGTGGTGGGTGTCCGGTAAGCAGGGAAGCGAGTATCGAATTGCCCAGGGCCAACTCCTTGCCAGCGATGGTCTGACCACATTTGCGCGGCGGGTTTCCAAATCCAGGCACGGAAGAGTCCGCTGTCCTTTTTGCCGGAGGCCGTCAGCGCATCGATCCGGGCGCGGGCTTTTTCGGACTGAGCAAGAAAGGTGACCGAACCGATGCAGAGCACCGCCATGAGAGCTGCCATTGGGATCCGATACTGGGGACGGCGGAGTAGCCAGAGCGAGAAGACGGCAATGGCGGCAGTGGCTCCGAGCCAGCCACCCCGGGACATGGTTACCGCAATACCTCCGAGCATTACCAGGGCTGCATACCCAGCGAGGATTCGCGGCACGACGCCCCCCCGACCTAAGAAAGCGTGGGAAAGAGCCAGCGGCATGAGCATGAGCAGGAACGCGGCGAGGTGGTTCGGGTTGACGAAGGTGGCACCGTACCGTTTGTAGTAAACCAAGGGTTGAGTCTCCCAGAGAACTCTCTGCGAATTTTGGGTGAACTGAACGATGGCGTAGGCCGAGGAAAGGAGTCCGATGAGCAGAAAACCGTTCACTACCCACCCCGAAGTTTCCTGACGATGGAGGTTGTGCAGGCTGGTGAAGAAGGCCACGGCACAGACTCCGATCAGGAACACTTCTTGGAGCGCCCAATAAGGCACGCTGGCAGAATGGCATTTCCAGGCGGCATAGCCGAAGAAGATGGCCACCGCCCAGGTGACCGGCGGCATCAGGAAGCGATGGGTGGGTTCGACCCACATCCGAAGGGTCCAGACGATCCAGGCCATGCCAATGGCCGCAAAGCCGACACCGGATTCCCGGGGATTCACCCCGGCAAACCAAAAGGTGAGCCACGCCACCGAGAAAAGCAGCAGGCCTCCTACCAACCGCTCCAAAAGTTTGTCGAATGCCGAGCTCGATCGCATGTGCGGGGTAAAGCCTAGGAGACGGTCAAGGGCCTCGGGAAGGATTTAGCCCGGATATTTCGCTCTGCAGGGTTTTCAGGATCCGGGGAGTTCTCGCCCCGAACCCGCACGTTGGGCTCCAGATTACTCGGGTGTGGTGGGCGTCAGGCAGTTGAGCCAGCGCCAGACCCGAAGCACTTCGGTGACGCTCCAGGCCTGAGCATCACAGCCGCGGGGCAGGTGGGGAGCGTCGCCATCGAGGATTTCAGGCAACTGGCCCACACAACCCTGCTGCAAATAGGTATCCACACTGGTGAGGTAGGCGCGAGCCGCCTCTATGGCTGCGGGACTCTTGCCATAAGCCTTCACGACCGCTTCGCAGAAACTTGGGAAGGTCCAGACCCAGGCAGTGCCATTGTGGTAGGCGGGTTTGCGCCGCGTGTCTTCGTCCCCTTCGTAGGAGCCCCAGTAGGGTTCGTCGGGGTGGTTTAGGAGCTGTCCGTGGTGCCAGACGGCCAGCGGCGGATAGACCGGCAACGGGGCTAGAGATCGAAGCGCTCCCGGGACCACTAAGTAGCGCTGCGCCGCCTCCACGGTGCGCCGGGCCTTGGGTCCATCGACCAGATCGAGGGCGATGGCCAGGAGCGCGTTACTGCGCAGGGCGTTGTCGCGCACCGCATGCGCGGCAGGTTGATCGTGGTGGGCGTGGAGGCAATCGGCGAACCAACCCAACTCCTCAATCCAGAAAAGCCGGTGGAAGGAAATCTCAGCGCGCTCTGCCAAAATTCCCCATGCCTCCGCGGACTGGGCGGCAGGGCAACCCAAGCGACCAAGCAATCGGAGAAGGCGGATCCACAGCACTTGGATCTCGACCGGATACCCCTGACGGGGCGTTCCGGCGGGATGATTGGTGTCCATCCAGGTGAAGTGGCTGGGACTCCAAACCAGCGCACTGTCCGGGTCGACGCGGATGCCCTGCGGGGTTCCTGCGAGGTAGCCTGAAGCGATAGAACGCAAGACGTCTCGCACCCTCCGTCCTTGTCGGTCACCGGTGCTCAGTCCGAAGACGGATTCCGGTCCCTGTGGGTCGGCTTTGGCCAATTCTTCAACAACGATGCCGTACCAGAGCGACGCATCGCTGGTCTCCCGGTTGGAGGCGTTCTCTCCATGGATAGAATTGGGAAGGGTACCGGCCTCTTCGAAGCGACCAAAGGTGACGAGCAACTGGCGCACTTCAGTGAAGCGTTCGGCCGTAATAAGTCCGCGGGCGGCAATGAGCGAATCTCGGCCCCAATCGAGAAACCATGGATAACCCGCGATAACGGTGACTGAATCGGCGCGTCGGACGACGAAACTGTCGATGGCCCGTCGCAGCAGGAGTTCCCAGGGATCGGTAGTCGTGCCATTCGAAAGTTCCTGACGTCGTTGGATGAACCCCGACACCTCCTCGTCGGAAATCTCAGCCGCTTCGGCTGAAACGGTGAGGGTGGAGCAATCGCCAGAATTCAGGGGGATCTCAAACCATCCTGGGCTGTAGGCATCGCCAGAACCATTCATGCCCCGGCTGGATTCCACCGGATGCGGAATGTCCCGGCACCATTCCACCGCGGGATGAAAATGCCCTGGGCTGACGGTGACTCGCAGACTTCGGCAAGGATCTGGTTCGAAGAAAAATCCTTCAGCGGTGCCGGCCGGCTTGGCCTTACCCGGGGTCGGAGACACGATCCGTGTGGCCCGAATAAAGTGGGATTCGCTGTCGGGATTGAGGCGAGTTTCACAGTGGAAATTTCGGTCTTCCAAATCTACCCGTACCACCAGGCGGACATCGAACGAGGGAGGTAGGGGTTTTCCGAAGCGCGAGTCGTGGCTCGCCATGGCCGGTCGGTTGAACTGGAAGACCGTGATGTTTTTCCCTTCCAGCATGTCGGCCACGACTCGGATTTCGACACTGCGTCCGTCGCCGGCATTGGCGATGAAGCGCCAATGCGTGGGGGCCGCGGTCTCGACAGACACCAAATTCGAGGCGTCTAGGGGCGAGATGAATCCATCGGCATTGACCCAGACGCGGATGCGCTTGGCCAAGACATGCCGATCGACAGGCACCTCCGGGTGGAGATTGGCACCGAGGAGGCAGTCGTATTTGGAATGGATTCGACCCAAATCAAGGCAGAGCCGGGCCATGCCGCCCCGGCCGTTGGTGAGCAAAACGGTGGTGTTCTGGGGGTCTGGGGGTACCGATGGTAAATCGGATGGAACAGTATCCAGATACCGTAGGGTGGCGCGGACTCGAGGATCGGAGGGGGCGTACCGCTCCAGCTCAAGGAGGACGTTTCCACGGTGTTTTTGGGGAGGAATCGCAGCGATGTGCCCTTCTTCAATCGGGATAGATTCCTCGTTGTATTCGAGGCCTTGCGGTTGGGGACAAACTCGAACTCGGAACGGGTGGGTGTCGCGGATGAGCAACCAATGCCCCGGGGGAACGAGTGTGATGCGTTTGCGATCTTGAACCTGCCAGACGATGACCGGGCGGTAGGTCTCCGAAGTGTCCACCAGACAGGATTCATCGTGCGCCGCAGCGGTCAGGAATCCCGAGGGATCGCGCGAGACCCAGGCGGCCTCCTGTTTCCAATTGGATGAACAGCCGAGGATTCCACGGCTGACGCGGCCTCGGCACACGGCGGCCCAGTCAGCACGCCGACGGGTGTCGCGGTAGACATCCCCAGAAAGGCCCAGCGGAGTGATCGAAGAGGCCAAGCAATGGGTGGCTCCGGGCGCGAGGGTCATCTGAATTCGGCGACTTGGATGCCCGGGTGACGGAGCCAACTCCTGCCACCGCGGGGCTGGCAGATGGCTTACTAAATCGAAGGTCGGTTGCCCTAACTCCTCCCAGAGCGCTCCGTCGAGTTCGATGGATCGTTCCTCCTCGAATTCTGTGTTGGCTAGCACGAGGACGCGATCGAGCCCCTCGGCCGAATCGCGCCGCAGGGCATACACCTTAGATGGAGGTTCGCTGATTCGCTGCAACGAGGCGCCGTCGAAGAAGCACGGGTGGTTGCTGATGAGTCGATTTAACGCAGACAGTTCGGGGACCAACGAATTGTGTGATCCCCAGGCCAAGCCCCGGCTGCTGTGCACGTTGATTTGCTCGGTGGCACACCATTCGACCCCGGCGGTGAACCCGAAGCCGCCTTGGATGGACGTCAGGGCTGCGAGGCTGTTGCGGAAGAGCGACCAACGACGTCCTTCTGGGGTGGCGGGTTGGCCCGGGACACCGCCATTGGCTGCCAGTCGAGAATTGTCGTGGGTTTCGCTGTAGTGGACTAGGGTTCCAGAACGGGCACTGGCTTGGAAGTGGTGGTCCAAATACGCGCTGATCCCTAACGATCCGTGGTTCTGGAAGAGTTCGCTATAAGCCCATTGCATCCCGCCCTCAGCGAGGCATGCCTCTGTGGCCTCCCAGGGTCCGCCCAGTCCCTCTAGCAGGAACACAGTATTGGGAAATTCACGACGCACCTTGGCGGTAATGAACTGCCACACATGGGGAGGAATTTTGTAGCCGGCGTCGCAGCGGAAACCGTCGACCCCTCGACGGCACCAAATAAGGAAGGCATCGGCCAAATAATCCCACAGAGTGACGTGACGTTGATCCATCTCAACGAGGTCTTCCCAGACGACATTCCAGGCTCCCGGACTTTCGAACTCGCCATCGTGCTTGCGGACGAACCACTCCGGATGCTCCTCCCATTCGGCGCTGCCCCAACCCGTGTGGTTAATGACCAAGTCGAGCATGAGTCGTGCTCCCCGCGAATGTATCTCGATTGCCAGTTCCCGAAACTGGTCCACCCCGGTGGTGCGTCGATCAAACTCGACCAGTGCTGGATCAATTTGAGTCAGGTGCTGCAGTGCATAGGGCGACCCGTAGCGCCCGAACCGAGCGAACGTGGTGGGTGTCGGGCTCACCGGCAGCAGGTGCACGATCCGGCATCCGAGCCGGTCGATGATGTGCGGCAGTTCTGTGATGAGCGACCGTAGCGTCCCGCTGGGAGGGATCACGGTGAAGCCTTCCTGATCCAGCGCTTTCAGGATCGGGGTGTGGTGGTCTTCGGCGGTGGAGAGTCGGTGCTTCGACCACTCCCCAAACATGCGAGGGAACGCGCAATACACCGTGTTGGCGGTGCGTGTCCAAGCTGGGTGGATGCTAATCCCTACGTCCGGACCTTCCGTCCAGTGTTGGAAACCGTTCGGATCGATCGCGTAGGCTTTAGCCTTAAAATAACCAACCTCGGTCAGTGGCAAGGTGACAGACCACTGGCCCTCAGGAGTGAGTTGCAGCGGCAAGTCCCGCCAGGCCGCACCGGCCAAGGGCAATTTTTCAAAGTGGGATTGGAGGATTTCCTCACGGACCCGATCGGCCCGCCCGAGATTGGTTCGCAGCCGGGCCTGCCACCCGTCGCCAATGTGACCGTCGGGCGCGGTGAGAATGAATGTGAGTAAATCGCCGGCGTGTCGGACGATACGGGAGCCCGGCAAGGGCGACATCGAGAGTCCAGCCATGGGTTTGGGTTGCCATGAACTGGACCGATTCAGTCATCACGGCGGGCCCATAATGGTAGACGCGGCGGCGGCGGAGCAACTTTAGATGCTCCCAACCCTACGTTGTTTGCCGTTTTACTGAGCGGGTCTTGGGAGGCCGTTAGGCTCGCGGGGCTGTATTCACTCACGGATCCGCAGTTTTCCTATGCAGGAGGGTAAAAAGGCCGCGCAGACCAGTGTCACCGTCAAAGCCCCGCCCGCCTGTCCCCAGCGGCCATAGATCGCCCAACCGCCCGCGAAGATCAGCGCCCAAATGCCAACCGAAGCGAGGATCGAGCAGACGATGCCGATGCCGAGGTCCGAGCGTTTGCCCAGCGCGGTGTCTTGGATTTGGATACGCTCATGCTCTGCACGTTCGAGGATGGGTTTCCATCCCGCTCCGCCGGGCTGCACCCGAGTATAGAATTCGCGGAGTTTTTCTGTCTCGGTCGGGCCCGTCAGCAGTGCGACCAGCAGCGAACCGACAGTGGTCACGGCCACGCCGATCACCATCTGCTCCCAAGCGGGGATATCGTGACCGATGGTCGAAAAGTGCCAGAAGAGCGCCATGCCAAAGGAGAGCGTCATGGCTGCGATCTCCGCCGCGGCATTAATGCGCCACCAGAACCACCGAAGGATGAGGACCAATCCGGTACCCGCACCGACCTGCATCATCAAGTTGAAGTTGGACAGGGCGTCCTTCATCTGAAGAGCGAACCAGCAGGAGGCGAACATCAGCACCATCGTCACGATCCGTCCCAGCCAGACTTGCTGCGAGTCGGTGGCCTTGGGGTTGATGAACCGCAGGTAGAGGTCGCTGACCACAATCGATGACCCGTAGTTTACCTGGGTGGACATGGTGCTCATGTACGCGGCGGCCAGCGAAGCGACCATGATGCCCATGAGGCCCTGGGGCAGGAAGGTGAGCATGGCCGGATAAGCGAGATCATCCTGAACAATTTTGGGATCGAGGTGCGGGAAGCGGGCCTGAAGCGAAGCGACATCCGGGAAGACGACCAGTGAGGCCAGTGCGACCAAGATCCACGGCCAGGGGCGGAGCGCGTAGTGCATCACGTTGAAAAATAGGCAGGCGCCCAGTGCGTGTTTTTCATTTTTGGCCGCCAGGAGTCGTTGAGCCACGTAGCCACCGCCGCCGGGTTCGGCACCTGGGTAATACGCGCTCCACCAGGTCACCAAGAGGGGTATCAAGAAGACCGCCATGACCACATTGTGGGGTGTGGTTGCCATATTGGGGACGATGTCCATCTTGGCTTGAACGCGGGGATCCGACAGGAGCTTGCCCAAACCACCCACTTGGGGAAGCCCCACGACATGCACCGCCGCCCAGATGGCACCCACCATCGCGATGATGAACTGTACCAAGTCGGTGAGCAGCACCCCGGTGAGTCCACCGATCATGCTGTAGGCCACGGTGACCACTGAGGCCACGGCGATCGTTATCACCGGATCGAGGCCGAACATCACCCCGCCGATCTTGATGGCTGCCAGCGAGACATTGGCCATGACGAGGATGTTGAAGAAGATGCCTAGATAGACGGCCCGGAAGCCCCGCAGAAAAGCCGCTTGGCGACCCGAATAGCGGAGCTCGTAGAACTCGATGTCGGTCATCATACCACTCCGTCGCCAGAGCTTGGCGAAGAGGAACACGGTGGTGGTTCCGGTGAGCAGCAGGGCCCACCAGACCCAGTTCCCGAAGACGCCGTCCCGCCGCACGATTCCTGCCACCAAGTTGGGGGTGTCGGTAGCGAAGGTGGTCGCTACCATCGATGTTCCCAAGAGCCACCACGGCATCGTTCGTCCGCTCAGGAAATAGCTCTCATAGTCTTTGCCCGCTGATCTGCCGACGAAGACCCCGATGGCAAGATAGAGGATAAACGTGGCAGCGATGATGATCCAGTCGAGCGTCGCAAGGTGCATGGCTTCGGAGCGTTGAGGAGGGAAATGGCCGTTTCAGATTCTTGGTGGAAACCCGAAAATGGCAAGCCTCGTCGAGACATTGGCGCTTTCGGAGAAATCGCCCCACCTCGGAGGTGCGTGGGTGATGTAGGCCGGGTCCCCGACCCGGCGTCCGGCTCTTGCGTGGACGGCGACGATTATTTCCCCCAGCCGGTTGCCTCAAGAGAGAATGTTACCAAAGAAGAGGTATTCCGAGAGTAGTCGTTCCTCTCCTGACTTCACGGGGTCAACTTCCTCTCGAACGCTAGCGCTGGCACGAGGCTAATAAATTAATAAATACAAATAAGAAATACTGCTCTAGCGGATGGGGATTGTGGCCCGCTCTTGAAGCCATTGCACATCGGTCGGGAGGCGGGCGATGGTGCCATGGCGGTTGTCCTTGGTGTTGTTGGGACGGAGCGCAGGGTCGCGCCAACGACGCGATTCGACATGTCCGTCGGCCATTCCCAGCACGCCGCTCCGGTTATGGTAAGAACCGGGTCGATGAAAGTAGGTGAGACGCCCCATCTCGAAACGAAACTCCGGCATGCAGAGGCTCGGCCAATCAACATCCAGGAAGGTCAGGAGACTGGAGGGATTTGCTCGTTGGAGGTCGGCCAGGGTCGAGAAGCGGACATGGGCGGCACTGAGGGTGCCAGAAGGAGCAACATTGTTTAGGTAACTGTTCAGTGCATAGCTCCGGACGAACTGGTGCCGCCCGACGGCAATACCGCGGTCGCTGGGGCACTTATAAATTGCCGCGTCGGAAATGATGGGGGAGAAGGCTGAATATCGACGATCCAACAGCATGACCCGGTTGGTGAAAGCGAACAGGCCGCCTTGATGGCTATTGCCAGCGACCCATAGAGGGATGGTTCGAACGGCGACATCCGTCCCGTTGGGAACCATCCGATCCCCGTTGTCCTGGGCGTACAACTGCCAGGCGAGGTTTAATTGCTTCACATTGCCGGTGCACTGGATGCGACGTGCGCTCTCCTTGGCCTGACCAAGGGTCGGCAGCAGCAATCCGGCCAAGATGGCGATGATGGCCACGACCACCAGCAGTTCGATGAGCGTAAACCCGACTGAAGGGTGCAGCTCGAGACGCGGGCGGATTCCACCAGTCGGGGTCATGTCCCGATCATGACCGATCGACAGTCCCTGCCAAGAACAGCAATGCTGTTCTGTGTGTTGGTTCTCAGAAGTTCGATTCTTTGTCTTTGAAGAGCAGGTTGAAGGTCGTCATCGAGCCATAGCAGCGGGTGATGTATTGTTGCCAGTCGAACTTTTCGGCCGCGGTGAGGGCCTCGCTCGAATTGACCTTTTGTTCGAGGATCCGCAGCTGATTGCGCATCAGGACTAGCTTGTGGAAAAATAAATCCAACTCCACCTCCTTGGACTGCAGGGATGGGTCCGAGGGTTGGAGGATCAATTTACCGGTCTTCCAGCGCGCGGCCAATTCGTGAACTGAACCATCGGGCCGCTCGATCCCCAACCGATTCACGGCCACATCGACGACTTGGTTGATCAAGGATTCCAGCGGCATGGGCATGCCTGAAAGGGCTGCTTGGGGCTCGGCGGCGATGAGTCCGCTCGTTTCCGGTTCGATGGGTTTTCGACCCTCCAGAAAGAGAACCTCAGCGGCAAATTCATTGATGGCTTTGACCACTCCCTCACCGAGTTGAGGGTGGATGACGCGCTGGCCCAGGTGCAATTCGGACAGTTTCACTGGGTGAGTTCAGCAGTTTTTTGAGGGAATGCCGAGCACGGGATCAGTGAGGCCTGCAAGAAAAAAGGCCTCTTCCCTAGGCATCGTTTAAAAATCCCTGCAAAGAGTCATGGAACGGGCGCTTGCCAAGATTCAAGCCCTCCGTAGTGTCTCGCCTTCACTTTGCAACACATGTTGTCCAATTCATACGTCGCCATGCTGGCCCTGGGCGGTCCACCTGCGGGCGCCTCACCGGAAGATCAGAAGAAAGCCATGTTCATGCAGGTTGGCATGATGGTGTTCTTCGGGATCATTTTTTATGTCATGCTTATTCGCCCCCAGCAAAAGCGGGCCAAGGAGCAGTCAAAGATGCTCAACGAGCTGAAGGCAGGCGATAAAGTGACCACGTCTTCCGGCATCGTCGGCATCGTGGTGGGCATTAAAGATACCTCGGTCACCATTCGCTCCGGTGAATCCAAGATCGAGATCACCAAGGCAGCCATCGGTGAGGTGGTCCCCGGCACATCGGCCTCTTAATACGTTTTCCCCATGAACCGTAGTCATTTCTGGAAACTCGTCCTGATCCTGCTCGTCGTAGCCTGGTCGGTGAGCGAGATCTACCCGCCTACTTCGAAAAACCTCATCGAGGCTTTCGAGCAACAGTCCTCAACCCCCAACAAGACGTTCGATGAGATCGTCAAGAAGGCCCAGCAGTTGGACACGTCCAACATGGACCGAACACCGGGGATCACCTACTCGAACTTGCTGGTGGCGATTAGCACCAACGACATCCGGGCGTTCTTCCCGAGCAATTACATTAATGCTGCGGTGGAGCGGGATGTGACCCGCGGGATTCTCAACCGAGTTCAACGGTCGGCTGCTGGCCAGTTCCGACTCGGTCTGGATTTACAGGGTGGTACGCAGTTCCTCCTCGAGATGGACATGAGCCGCGCTCAGACCAATGCAGGCGTCATGATGAACGCCGACTTTATCGCCGAACAAGCCGTCGAGGTGCTCCGCCGTCGTGTGGATCGCTTCGGTGTGTCCGAGCCGGTGATCGCCCCGGCCGGTGGTGGCCGCATCTTGGTACAGCTTCCGGGTTTGAGCGAGTCCGACAAGCTACAGGCCAAGGCGCAAATCCAGAAGGCGGCCTTCCTCGAATTCCGCATGGTGCACCCCGACAGCGAAGGTCAAATCTCCCGCGGCATTGTGCCTCCGGGATATGTGAGGCTCTATGAAATGGTGCCGAGCGGTACTCCGGGTCAGCGCATTCCGCAGCCGATCTTGGTCAAGCGCACTTCGGAGCGCGGTCTCTCGGGTAAGCACGTCGAGGGAGCGGGTGTCGGACATGATCCGGCGACGGGTTCTCCGTATGTGAGCTTCAGCCTCAAGCCCGATGGTGCCCAACTCTTCGGTGAGATCACCCAGGCAGCCATTGGTGAGCGCATGGCGATCATTCTCGATGGTGAGGTGGTTTCGGCCCCCCGCATCAATGGAGCCATTCTCGGCGGCAACGGTCAGATCACCGGTTCCTTCACGGACAAGGAAGCCTTCGAGTTGGCCACGTCGCTGGAGAATCCGTTGGCTGCCCCGCTCGAAGTTAAAGAAGAGCGCGGTGTGGATCCGTCATTGGGTGCCGACGCCATCGCATCGGGCAAGATGGCCACGCTGTTGGGCGTGGGTGGTGTGGCGGCGTTCATGATCGTCTACTACCTGACGGCCG
Source organism: uncultured Verrucomicrobiota bacterium (assembly GCA_903939515.1). Taxonomy (GTDB): domain Bacteria; phylum Verrucomicrobiota; class Verrucomicrobiia; order Limisphaerales; family UBA9464; genus SXXZ01. The sequence continues at coordinate 7,712 of CAJAHH010000096.1, read as the reverse complement.
GACTCGTCGCCAACGTGGCTCTGTTCCTCAACATCTTGATCATGCTCGGAGTCATGTGCTCCTTGGATGTCACCTTCACCCTGCCAGGTATCGCTGGTATCGTGCTGACCATCGGTATGGCGGTGGATGCCAACGTTCTTATTTACGAGCGCATGCGTGAGGAGTTGGCCGCCGGCAAGTCGGTGCGGGGTGCCGTCTCTTCGGGTTATGACAAGGCCTTTGGAACGATCTTCGATTCCAACCTGACGACCCTGATCTCTTCGGTGCTGTTGATCATCATGGGCACGGGTCCGATCAAGGGCTTCGGTGTGGCTCTGACCGTTGGTTTGTGCGTCTCCATGTTCACGGCCTTGGTCGTCACCCGGTTGATTTTCGACTTCCTCCTCGCCAAGGACATCATCAAGACCCTGCCGATGTTGCACATCATCAAGGGCACCAACATCCGGTTCCTGAACTTCGCCAAGCCGGCGTTCATCGCCTCGTGGTTGCTTATCGTGGTGGGCATCGGCTACGGCGTGTTCGTCCGAGGTCACAACATGCTCGGTATTGAGTTCGCCGGTGGCGATGAGTTGCAGATGCGCTTCTCTCAGCGGGTGGAGACTGAAAAGGTTCGCGAGACCCTTTCCAAGGGCGGCATCGGCGAGACCCGAATCCAGTATCAGACCGAAGGTGCTGGATCGACCAAGCGCGATTATTTGTCGATCACGGCTGCCAAGGATGCCGGCTTGAAGGCCGAAGAAGTGCTCAAGAAGGCGTTTCCGGAATCCAAGTTCGAGCGCGTCCGCATGGACTCGGTCGGAGCCACCATCGGCAAGGAGATCCAGAAGTCGGGCGTCATCGCCTCGGTGCTGTCGCTCTTCGGTATTCTGGTGTACGTGGCCTTCCGCTATGAATTCAGCTTCGCCGTCGCCGCCGTGGTTGCGGTGGCGCATGACGTACTGATGACCATCGGTTGGTACTGTCTGACCGGAACCGTGGGCGAGGGACGTCAGTTCAATGCCACCTTCGTAGCGGCACTCCTGACCATCATCGGTTTCTCGATCAACGACACCATCGTGATCTTTGATCGTATTCGCGAAGATCTGAAGATGGGAGCCGCGGGTTCCTTTAACGAGATCATCGATCGGGCACTGAACCAAACCCTCAGCCGTACGATCATCACCTCGGGAACGGTGTTCCTGGCGACGATCTCCCTGTACGTCTTCGGTGGCGGCGCCATCAACGACTTCGCCTTCACCTTCCTGGTGGGCATCATCACCGGCACCTATTCCTCCATCTACATCGCCAGCGCGCTGGTGGTCTGGTGGCACAAGGGCAAGCGCCCAGCGATGGGCGCGATGTCCTCGGTCGGAGGCGTTTCGGCTGCAGGCGCTCAGGCCTAAGAATCCGAGAGTTTTTATTTCAAGCGGGCGGGCGTCTTCCAAAAAAGATTCCCGCCCGTTTTGTTTTTGAGCAGCAGATCCTTCGCGAGGGCTTTGGCAAGGCACCGTAAGTCCGAGGGGGCTTGACCAATTGGATCCGGCCTAGGGATTGGGTCTAGCGCTTTGGGTTTTTGGCCCGAACCAGCGAATCGTGCCGGGAAGATTAAAGCGGTCCGAGGGGGAGACCGTGGCTCTCGGCGCGTCTCGAGGTCTGCAATCCAAAGGGCTCCGGAGCACCTTCGAAGGTAATACATCCGTCAGAATTCTGAACCCCCTCGAAAGGATCGTTGGAGATGAGAACGTTGCCGTCGAGGTCGAGCCAATCGGTGAGCGAGGCTAAGTGCGCTGCGGCACTGATGAGCACCGAAGACTCGATCATGCAGCCGAGCATCGTCTTGAGCCCGAGCTTTCGGGCTGCCTCGAGGGCTTCCTTGGCAGCGGTCACCCCGCCGGTCTTAACGAGCTTCACATTCACGCCGTGGAAGCACCGTGCACACTGCTCGGCATCCCGCGCGTCTTGGTACGATTCGTCACCCACTAAGGGCAGAGGAGAACGTTCTTTCAGCCAGAGGGCATCGGCTTCAAGAGCATCGGGAGGCATGGGTTGCTCCACGAACTCGATATTGCCGTCATCGGCGAGGTGGAGGATTCGATCGAGGGCCTCCTCACGGGTCTTCCACGCCGCATTGGCATCTACCCGGATGAGCTTGCCCGGGGCTGCCCGTCGTACGGCAGCCAAGTTGGCCGCGTCGGTGGGTGACCCTAGCTTCATCTTCAAGATCGGATACCGGGCTGCTTCTCGGGCCTTTGCCTCCATACGGTCTGGAGTGTCTAGGCCGATGGTGAAGGAGGAACGCGCCCCGTTGGCAGGGAAACCCAGTCCGAGGAATTGGTGGAGCGGCAATCGAGCGTTCCGGGCGGCACCATCGAGCAAGGCGATGTCCACCGCGCAGCGCGCCGGCATGCTTGGATCGGGTAGCGATTCCAGATAGGCCCGTGAAGCAGGCAAATTGTCGAAGGAAAGTCGGGACGCATCGATCCGTTGTAGGAATCGGGCAACCGTTTCCCAAGTTTCACCGTACTGGCTGGAAGGAGAGGCTTCGCCCGTTCCGCTGCGGCCCAGTGAATCCTTCAAGGCCACGATCACCACCGGGTATTCCGACTTGCCAGCCACCTGACCCGAGTGCACGTCGGTCGCGATGGCCCAAGAGTGGATGAGGGCCAGGTTGAACCGCGTGACGCTCAGCGAGGTGATGGGAGACATGGTCGGAAACTCTGGGGCCGCGTTTCAGGAGGCCGGTTGCGACAAGAGCGGCGCTAAGAGTTCTTGGGCGTGTCGCTGTGCGGCCGCGCCCCCTCCGAGCATTCGGCCTAGTTCAGCCACGCGCTCAGCTCGATTGAGCGTGTGGATGAGGGATTCAGTGCGACCCTCGCGCACTTCCTTGATCACTTGATAGTGGGTCGAGGCCGCAGCGGCCACCGGGGCCAGATGCGTGATGCACAGTACCTGATGTTTCGAGGCGATGGTCGCCATCTTCTGGCCGACCGCGTGAGCTGTCTCACCTCCGACATTCGCATCGACCTCATCGAACACCAGCACCGGGACGGCATCCTGATCGGCCAAGACGGTCTTGAGGGCCAGCATGACCCGGGCGAGTTCGCCACTGGAGGCGATGGACCTCAGGGGGCGGGCGGGCTCGCCTGGATTAGGAGCGAATTGGAATTCCATTCGGTCCATCCCGGTTTCGGTGGCATGGGCCGGGTCGGGGTTGTGGGTGAGAGTGGCCTCGAAGCGGCTCTGCCGGAAACCTAAGCTGGACAGTTCGCCCTCGGCCGCTCGGTTCAAACCCGACAGTACAGAGTGCCGGCGTTCCGAGAGAGACTTGCCAAGTTTGCGAAGCTCTTCGTCCAGCTCCTGAAGTTCGCGGTTGAGGCGTTCCAATTCGGCGTCTCGGCTCTCCAGAGCTTCCAACCGCTGTCGGGCCTCGTCACCAAATGCGATGACTTCTTCGACCGAGCCCCCGTACTTTCGCTGGAGCGATTGGAGGAGGTTCAGGCGCTCCTCGAGTTCAGCGAGCCGTTGGGGATCCAGATCGATCCGGTCGGCGTAGCGGGACAGTTCGCTCTGCAATTCCCGGATTAACCCAGCAGCTTGGACCTGGATCTCCAGCAGCCCTTGGGCGCCCGAATCAATTCGTGCGAGGTCCTGAAGGGAGCGCCCGACAGTACCAAGGCTGGTGAGGGTGGCGTCATCCGCTTCACCCAGGGTAGCCAGGGCAGTCTGCGACAATTCAAGCAGTCGCGCTGCGTTCGCGGCCCGACTGTGCTCGGCCTCCAGTTCGGTCTCCTCACCGGGTCGCAATCGGGCATCGGAAATCTCCCGGACTTGATGGCGAAGCAGGTCGATTTGTTGAGCGTAGGTTCGCTCGTCCACGATGAGCGCGGCCTTGGCCTGCTGAAGGCGCGACCTTCGGCTCAGTTGTTCAGCAAAGGACTCTCGTTGGGAATTCAGCCCTCCGTAGGCGTCTACCATGCTGAGTTGAAGCCGGGGTTGGAGTAGAGACTGATGGTCGTGCGGGCCGTGCAGATCGATGAGCCAGCCTCCCATCTCTTCTAGAGTGGCCAGAGAGGTGGGGCTTCCGTTGACGAATTGGCGGTTGGTGCCCGCGGCTGTGAAGGTCCGCTTGAGAACGAGTTGCCCAGATTCGCAAGGCTCCAGCCCACGCTCCTCAAGAAAGCGGGGTAGGGGGGCTCGCAGGTTTTGCACATCAAAGACCGCCTCTACCGTGCACGACTCAGCTCCGGATCGAAGGGCACCCCGATCGGCGCGGCGTCCGAGCACGAGGTTCAGCGCCCCGAGGATGACCGACTTGCCGGTCCCGGTTTCTCCTGTGATAGCGCAGAAGCCTGGTTGCAGCTCCAAAGTGAGGTCCGCTACCAGCGCCAAATTCTTGATCCGTAGCGTGCTCAGCACGCAGTGATTCAAACGCCTTATGCCCTCAAAGGGGAACACCAAAGAACCGGCCTAATCACTCCAAGGGGCTCTGTGGCGCTGCGTGTCTGGGAGGCTTGCTCGAAGCCGATCTTAAATTACCGCTAGGCAAAGCGAGGTGTTTCGACGCATTTTCCGGCCGTGTCAAAGGCTGCCAAATCCGCTCCCACGGCGGAGAATGGCTCTTCATTCGAAGAGTCATTAAAGAAGCTGGAGTCCATCGTCGAGGCGATGGAGTCCGACGATCTGCCTTTGGATCAGCTGATCCAGCGCTTCGAGGAAGGGGCCGCATTGGCCAAGCTGTGTCAGGACCGGCTCAGCGAAGCCGAAGTTAAAGTGCGCAAGTTGGAGGAAAGCCTCGAGGGCGTACTAACGACCCAACCACTTTCAGAAGACTCCTTGGGCGCTGCCTGAGGAATGTGTTTTTTGTCCGTAGTCCCAACAACATGAGCCGATATCTCGAAATGGTGGATCATCCGTCGCACGTCAAGAAGTTGACCCCTGAGCAATTGACTGAACTGGCCGTCGACGTACGGCAGGAGTTGATTCAGGGGTTAGCCAAGAGTGGCGGGCACCTAGGCCCCAACCTCGGCGTCGTTGAACTCTCCATCGCCCTGCACCGGGTCTTCGAGACACCCAAAGACAAGTTTGTCTGGGATGTCAGTCACCAGGTGTATGTCCACAAGATCCTGACCGGCCGAAAAGACCGATTCCGGACCATCCGGACCACCGATGGCCTCAATGGGTTCGCCCTCCGGACGGAGAGTGAGCACGACTGCTACGGGGCCGGTCATGCCGGCACGGCCTTGTCGGCCGCCTTGGGCATGTGTGCCGCCCGCGACCAGAAGAAGACTGACGAGAACGTTGTCTGCATCTTCGGCGATGCGGCCCTGACCAACGGCATCAGTTTCGAGGCACTCAACAACATCAAGTGCACGACCAAGAAGTTCATTGGCATTCTCAATGACAATGAGTGGTCCATCGCCAAGAACGTCGGTGCCATCGCCGAATACCTGGGTAAACTCACGGCCAGTCCCCGCTACAACCGGTTGTCCCGCGATTTTAACAACTGGCTCAAGCGGCTGCCCCGCGGTGAACAGGTGGCAATGCTGGGCGCGAAGGCCGAGGAGGCCCTCAAGGGGATCGCCAACTCGCTCGTCTTGGAGCCTGCTAATAACCCGGTCGATGCGGATGGTCGTGGTGGTCACGGAAGCGCGTTGTTGTTTGAAGAATTCGGTTTGCGTTACCTGGGACCGATCGATGGGCATAATATCCCGTTGTTGGTGAGCACCTTGGAGTTCGCCAAGACCTGCAATGAGCCCGTGGTCATTCATGTGCTGACCCAGAAGGGCAAGGGCTACGAAGCGGCGCTGAAGTATCCGGAGAAATTCCACGGGTTGGGCGCCTACGACGCAGCCACTGGTCAGACCCCGCCCCCGAAGGACGGGGCAGCTCCGATGTGGCAGGAAGTCTTCGGTCGCACGATGGTCAAGCTGTGCCAGAAGGACAAATCTGTCGTTGGCATTACCGCGGCCATGCCTAGCGGCACTAGCCTTAAGATTTTGGAGCAGGCAGTGCCGGGTCAGTATTACGACGTCGGCATTGCTGAAGAACACGCGGTCATCTTCGCGGCCGGCATGGCGACCATGGGCTTCCATCCGGTGGTGGCCATCTACAGCACCTTCCTCCAGCGGGCCTATGACTGCATCCATCACGATGTCTGTCTCCAGGACCTGCCGGTGATCTTCTGTATGGACCGCGCCGGCTTGAGTGCCAACGACGGTCCGACCCACCACGGGTTGTTCGACATCTCCTACTTGCGCTGCTTGCCGCTGATCATTGGCATGGCTCCGGCCGACGAGGATGAACTTCAGGACATGATGTTCACCGCCACGCTGCAGTCGCATCCGGTGGCCATTCGTTACCCGCGCGGCAACGCCGAGGGTGTGCCCATTAAGGACCAGCCCGCCGTGATCGAAATCGGCAAGGCCAAGGTGGATTCGCAGTTCGAGAACAAGCCCGGTGCGGTGAAGGTGGCCCTGTTCGGACTCGGGCCCATGCTCACGCTCGCCCGTCAGGCCGCCGAGAAGCTTCGCGCCGATGGGTTCGATGTGGCGGTCATCAACCCCCGCTACTTCAAGCCGCTGGACACCGAGGTGCATCGGTTCTTTGGTGCTGCTGCCGACATTGTTGCCACTCTTGAAGACCATGTGGCCATGGGCGGTTACGGCAGCGCTGTACTTGAGTGCTTCAGCGAGGCCGCCATCCAGACGCCGGTGTATCGCTTGGCCTGGCCCGACCAGTTCATCGAGCACGCCTCCAGTGTTGATTACCTCCGCCAGAAGCACGGTCTGTCCGTGGAGCGCCTCATCGAAGAGGTGAAAGCACGCGTGCCCGTGGCGCGGGCGGCCGCAGGTTCCCAGCGGGCTATCGGTTGAACGGCGCTGGGCCGGAGTTTGTGGGTTTATTGCCACGACTCCGGCCCGACCGCATCCCCCCGGCTCACGGCATTGAAGGATGCCGATTTGTAATTGCAACGATCCCACCCTTTGGGGCACTGAGACTGTGCTGTCAGGCGGACTGAATGGGTGGGACTCTAACCCGCAGTGCCTTGGGCTCGGCTTCCAACTCCATGAGTTGGCTTTCCGAGACGCTTCGCTGCGTTTTGAACGCGCTACGCTTCAGCAGCGGTTATTCCGGCCTGCTCTGCAGTCCGTAATCCTGCTGCTCCTTTTGTGGCAAGGAGGACGGGCCAAAAGCCCCACGTGCCACCACCGCTGCTCCACCGCCCATCGTAGCCCAAAGCAGGCCGAGCAGGAGCATCGGCAACCCTTGTAGCGGATGAAATTCAGTCATCGTAGTGCCCTTTCGCCTGCGCCACTATCAAGCGGTCTCCTTCGACTCGATAAATGAGCCTATGTTCCTGATCAATTCGCTTGGACCACCATCCAGAAAGTTCACCCCTCAGCGGCTCGGGTTTTCCGGTTCCTCGCTATTTCCAGTGGAATCGGGGGGGCTTGACGGCCACTGGATGATGCCGTGCGGTGACACCCGAGGAAACATTTGGACAATTGCTGGGGCTTGGTAAGGCATGGCGAGTGGTGGAAGCGCGCCTTGAGGCCAGTTCCTCGACGTTCGTCTTGAGCGTAAAGGAGACTGCCGAGTTGTGGCCGGAAGAAAGCGCTCGGGCTGGCACCAAGGTGACCTGTCACGACCATGTCGAGCCGATGCAGTGGCGGCACCTCAACGTCTTCAACAAGGAGTGCGTGATCGTTTGTGCGCTGCCGCGAGGACGCCGT
>CAJAHH010000095.1 GCA_903939515.1 uncultured Verrucomicrobiota bacterium | reverse complement strand
GGACATTGGGCCACCAGGCTTATGTTTTCTTGTTATCATGTTTTCTTGAAATCTTGATGTCAAAACCTTGAAGAGCTTGCAATTCGGAGCAGGGGACACGACTGACGAACCACATTTTCAAACAGCGTTTATTGATGAATGAGCCACTTTTTTGACACACCAACCCCAGCTCAGCCCCTGAAGTGGGTCCACTACAGATACCCGTGCCATCTTTTCAAACACCGTTTGTTGATGGATGAGCCACTTTTTCTGGAATGGCCCGAAAACCGCCTGGAAATGAGTCTAAACCATTGTGCCGGCTAGTCGGTACGAGCCCCAGACTGCAACCAGTCCCTATGGAATTGGCCCGAACCATCTGGTTAACGACTGATGAGCCACTTTTTTGACACCTGAACACCAGCCTAACCCCCCGAAATGGGTTCACTACAGATATCCGTGCCATCTTTTCAAACACCGTCTCCAGATTATCGAGTCACTTTTTTGACATCGGCGCGGTTTTCTAGGCTGAAAACCCAATATTTGTGCCGGTGAAGCAAGAACTACCAGGAGTAGACCAACGAGCCATCTTTTCAAACACCGTTTGTTGATAGATGAGCCACATTTTCAAGGCCGGCAGGCCAACGAGAGGGAATCGCTTGGATTTGTGGAAGTTTGAAGCCCATGGGGACGCATCCCATCGACTAGACCCCCGACTACTAGCCACCACAGGCGCGGCGCATTGACCAACGAGCCACATTTTCCTCCTGGTCCACAACCCCAGCAAGTGCCTCGGCTACCCTATGAATTTCAAAAAAAATCTTGACCTTCCGCAGTCTGAATCACTCTGAGCGTTGACAACATCAAACCCTCGTGACGTAATCGGCCCATACCGATGCCTGAACCACGTTTTTCATCAGGTCCAAGGTGCTGATTATTGAACCACATTTGTTGACGACTCTACAGAGGATTGAACCACGTTTTGCAGACCGATGGACCATTTTTTAAAAGCCTGTTCCAGATTTACGGGTCACATTTTGCAGAGTGATGAGCCATACAAAGAGTGACCAAAGGCCTGTAACTAAAGGGGATTCTGACGGACAAATATGAAACCTTGTTGTTCTAAAACCTATAAACAACAACAGGCCTGGTGTATCCCACAGGCTTTGAAAATCCTAGGTGCTGTTGTTCTCCAGATGGTGAAAAGGAATTAGTAAAAACCATGGAAGAGCCCGACGCGAAACCTGAAATGCGAGCCATCCCGGCCTTACCGGAGAAATTCTCCGAAGGCCGCGACGAGCTTAACTTTGCGGAGTTTCCCCTCGGAACCATCGCTGAGCGTATCGACCCCGCGGTCAAGACGCTCCATTTCGAAGACCGAATCTTCGATAAGTCGAAGAACGACTGGATACCTCGCAAGCTTACTATCACTGGTTCCGACGCGTACGGACTTCCCACCTCGACTGATGATGAGGTCCTTCTGGGGCTCATCCAACTTAGCAAAATCCAGCAGTTCAAGGACCGTAGGGTTTTCTTCAGCCGCTACCAGCTTATCAAACTCCTCCGGTGGCCCGTCAACGGCCAGAGCTACGACCGGATAGACCAAGCTCTCAACCGATGGATTGGCGTTACCCTCTACTATCAAAATGCTTGGCGCGACCGGGAGACCAACCAGTGGGTAGATGAAAAATTCCACATCTTGGAGCGTATCAAGATTTACTCTCAGGAAAACGAACGCAGCAGGCCCAAGCCTGAGGCGGGGCAGGGGAGCTTTGAGTTTGCCAGTTCCTTTTTCGTCTGGAATGACGCCGTCTACCGCAGTTTCACCAGCGGCAACATCAAGACCCTGGATTATAATTTTGTCTTGGAACTACAAAGTTCCATCAGCCGACGTCTTTACCGATTTCTCGACAAGCGTTTCTACAAAGCACGCTCCCTGACCTTTGAATTGAAAAATTTGGCCTACGAGCATATCGGCCTATCGCGAAATTCCCCAGTCGCAGACCTCAAGAGGAAACTCCTCAGCGCCATTGATGAGCTCGTCGAAAAGCAGTTTCTGAAGCCCTCACCCAAGGAGCACCGATTTCGCAAGGAGAGAGCAGGGGTTTGGCACGTCCATTTCGAAAAGGCCGATTTTGTGCCAGTGGTGCCCAAGCCATCACCTGAGGCCAAGCCGAGACAAGGAGCAAGTGAGGCTGACCGGACCGATGCAACGGTCATTGTCCAAAAACTAGTCGATGCAGGTGTCCGGTTTGAGACCGCTGTCGAGTTGGCCGGCAAGTACCCGGCCGATTACATCGAGAGCAAGATTCAGCTCACCGAACACCTGACCAACACCAAGAGCAAAAAGGTTTCCGACAATCCACCAGGCTTCCTGATTACCGCCATCAGAACCGATATTCCGCTTCCTCGAACCTTCATCACACCTGAGCAAAAGCAGGCCAAGGAAGAGGCCAAAATAAAGCGGCGCGAAACCCTCCAACAGCAAGAGGCCAAGCGGAAGGAACGCGAGGAGACCGCGGAGCGTGAACGGCGAAAGACCATTGATGAATTCTGGGCGTCGCTCCCTAAGGGTGAACGAGTTTCTGCTCAAGCCGAGGCTATTTCCCGGGCGGACAGAATGTATCAAGAGTTGTTGGCCAAGGGGGGAAGCCTCGCGCAAGCCGCTCGGCAGAACTTGTTTGATGACTACGCCCTTGAGCGACTTTCGCAAGGATGACCGATGGATTTAGTGCGCTGTCCCCGCTGTGCAACCGCCTTTGAACTGTCCGATGCGCTGACCCTAGAGCTCCGCGAGCGCCTTCGCCTCGAACTCCAAGACGATATCGTACAGCGGGAAGCCGAACTCTTGCGACAACAGGAGGACTCACGGAAACGCGAAGAAGACCTCAACAAGGCCAAGTTGGAGTTGGATGCAGAGGTGAACCGCCGGACTCAATCGAGGGTCCGAGAGCTTGAAGCTAAGGCTAAAGCCGAAGCGGAGCAGGCACTGGAGGTGCGATTGCAGGACCTCACCGATGCGGTGAGCAAAAATGAAAGGGACCTTCAACAGTCCAGAGAACTCGAACTCGAACTTCGCCGAAAGCAGCGCGCGCTCGAAGCCTCGGTGCTGGATGCCGACCTCAAGGTCCAGCGCACGCTTGCTGAAGAGAGAGGAAAAATCCGGGGAGATGCCGAGGCGCGAACTCAGGAATCCCACCGACTCAAAGACTTGGAGAAGGACAAACTCATCCAAGACCTCAAGTCATCCCTCGATGACATGAAGCGAAAGGCCGACCAAGGGTCCACGGAAATACAAGGGAAGGTCCTTGAATTGGATTTCGAGGAACAGTTGCGCCGGATATTTCACCTCGATGACATCCAACCCGTCCCGCGTGGAATCCGAGGGGCCGACTTGGTGCAGATGGTTAGAAATCCTGCCGGCGCCGACTGTGGCTCCATCATCTGGGAGACCAAGAACACCAAGGCGTGGAGTCCGGGATGGATTACCAAACTGAAGGACGATATGGCCGAGACCCGTGCGAGTCTGGCCATCCTGGTAACCGTCGCTTTGCCCGAGGGAATTGCCCGCTTTGGGCAGGTCGATGGGGTCTGGGTCACCGACCCGCTTTCAGCGCTGCCTTTGGCTGCAGCCCTTCGACAGCAACTCCTCCAACTCGAACGTGAACGACAGGCGTCCACCGGCAAAACCGTCAAAATGGAAATGCTGTACTCCTATCTCGCCGGGAACGAGTTCAAGGGCAGGGTGGAAGGGATTGTCGAGGCGTTCACCAGCCTTCAAGACCAACTCCAACGCGAACGACGTGCCATGGAGAAGAACTGGAAAGAGCGCGAGAAGCAGATCGAGCGCGTCATCAAGAATACCGTCGGTCTCTACGGCGACATGCAAGGCATCATCGGTGGGCAGATTCCCACCATCGACGCGCTCGAACTCGAGTCGAAGGCCTTGGTTGAAGCTCCAGCAAACGAGGACTGATTCGGTGATTTGTTGATTTCATGAAAACAAACAATCATTACAGACACGATAGCCTGAGCTCAAAGGCTCGATGAAAGACAACTCGGGTTGAAGGTGTGCCGCGCAGGCGTACCCTCCGGACATGAAGTACCGCTGGAGATCGACGGTGGCGCTTGGGGCGCTGGGTCTCGCCGGGGTGATCGGTGCGGAATCGCCATCGGTGGGGCGGGTGACCCGTGGGTTCGACCTCGATCCCAGGCTCGAGTCCGAGGTCTGGTGCGCCGAGCCGCAGGTGGTGGATCCGGTGGGCTTGGCCTTCGCTGCCGATGGCGTGGCCTATGTCGCCGAATGCCGGGATTATCCCTATGGCGCGGGTGCCTCCGGGCGACCGGGCAGCACCGTGCGC
>CAJAHH010000094.1 GCA_903939515.1 uncultured Verrucomicrobiota bacterium | reverse complement strand
GCGCACGGTGCTGCCCGGTCGCCCGGAGGCACCCGCGCCATAGGGATAATCCCGGCATTCGGCGACATAGGCCACGCCATCGGCAGCGAAGGCCAAGCCCACCGGATCCACCACCTGCGGCTCGGCGCACCAGACCTCGGATCCGAGCCTGGGATCGAGGTCGAACCCGCGGGTTACCGGCGCCAGCGATGGCGATTCCGCACCGATCACCCCGACGAGACCCAACGCCCCGAGCGCCACCGTCGATCTCCAGCGCAACTTCATGTCCGGAGGATACGCGTGCTGGGCACACCTTCAACCTACGAGCTTCCGTGATGCTTCCATCGAATGATCGATTTCGCGAAAAGGAACGACTCTGGGAGGAACGGTTCTGGGATCAGGATCCCAAATGCCGGGTGAGGAAGTCGCGAATCAACTGGATCTCCGGTTCACCGGCCACGGTGTGGGCCTTGGCGAACTCGCGCCATTCCAGGTTCAGTCCGGCTTCCTTCAACACCTGCGCCTGTCCGCGGACCGGCACCATGGGCACCACCGGATCTTGAGTGCCGTGGGTGAAGAGCGCCGGAACTTGTCGCGCCTCTGGCCCCAACTCGCGCAGTAACGCCTCTGAATCATGAATGTAACCACTAATGCCCACCAACGCTCCCAGCCTCGGTGTGACCCGCCACCCCACGTCAAAGGTCATCAAACAACCCTGTGAAAAACCCAAGATCCCAATGCGTTCCGGAGGATGGCCGGCGGCGATGCGCTCGTCGATGAGGTGGCGGAGGAGTTCCCGGCTGCGACGCACGCCCGGACCGGCATCACCGGGCAGGTCATACCACGAGTAGCCGCCATAGTAAGAATCAGGTGCATTGACCAAGGCGTACTCGAGCCAAGGCAGGCGCAATTCGCCGGGCAACCATTCCCAACCTTGCGACGAGTCACCCAGTCCATGCAGAACGATGAGCAAGGCACGCGAAGGCACTTGCTGGGCCGGGACGGATTCAACGCGCAGAGAGACCGGGGTGTTCATAAATGCTCCAAAAATTAGACCGCAGGCATCGCCGCCAGTACCTCGCGCAGGGCGATCAGGCAGCGAGCGTTCTCAGCCGGAGTGCCGACAGAAATCCGCAACCAGTCTGGCAACCCGTAGCTGCCCATAGGCCGGGTGATAATCCCCCGCTGCTGGAGCGCGGCAAATACGGCTCCGCCACGACCGGTCTTCACCAAGACGAAATTGGCATGCGACGGAACGTACGGCCATTGCATCGCGATAAATGCCGACTGGAAATACTCGACACCCACCCGGTTGTTGTCGCGGGTCCGCGCCTGATGATCGTGATCCTGGAGGGCCGCTTGGGCACCCGCCTGAGCAATAGAGTTAATATTGAAGGGTTGGCGGACTTTTTCGAAGGCCGAGATCAACGCCGGGGAAGCGATGCCGTATCCCAGCCGAAGACCCGCCAAGCCGAAAATCTTGGAGAAGGTCCGGCAGAGCAGGAGATTGGTCTGTTGGCCCGAAAGAATTTGCGGGACGAGGTCGACCGGATCTTCAAGGAACTCGATATACGCCTCATCCATGACAATGAGCACGTCCTTGGGCACTTCACGCAGCAACCGGAGAATATCCTCGCGAGAAGTCCGTGTGCCTGTGGGATTGTTGGGGTTGGCCAGGAACAGGACACCGGTGCGGGGCGTGATCGCACGGATCATGGCCGGAATATCGGCAGCAAACTCCACCGCAGGCACGGTCACCAACGTGGCTCCGAACAAGGCCGTGACGATGGGATACACCGCGAAGCAGAACTCCGGAACCACCACCTCGACCCCCGGGCGCATCATCGCGTGGCCGACAAACTCGAGAAGTTCATTGGAGCCGTTGCCCAAGATGAGGTTCTCGGTCCGGACCCCCAGTGATTCTGCGAGAGCCCGCTTGAGCACGGAGGCGGAACCATCGGGGTAAAGGTGCAGTTGCCGCAGCACCGTCTCCATGGCCACCAGGGCTTTGGGCGAGGGGCCGAAGGGGTTTTCGTTGGAGGCCAGCTTGATGATGCTGGCGGGATCCAGACCATGTTCGCGGGCGACTTCCTCGATGGGCCGACCAGGCACATACACCGGCAGGGTGGCGAGGGACGGATTGAATCGGGATAGCACGTTGCTCATGCGCTGGGCTGAATCGTTGTCCCGGTTGGCCCACTACGCAAGGCGGCGGACACGGCCACGAGCAAAGCACCCAATAGGGGCGTACCCGCACAGGGACACGCTCTGCGGCCCGATGAGTCCCCTCGGTAGGGTACGATCTCCGAGCGGTCCGGCATTGCAGACGTGGCGCTTTCGGAGAAATCGCCCTACCTCGGAGGTGCTCAGGCGAGGTGGAGTTTGCGGAAAGACCCTGGGATGTCGCCCGATGAGTCCCCTCGGTAGGGTACGATCTCCGAGCGGTCCGGCATTGCAGACGTGGCGCTTTCGGAGAAATCGCCCTACGTGTGAACATGAAACTGAAACGACTAACCGGTGAAAGACCGAGT
>CAJAHH010000093.1 GCA_903939515.1 uncultured Verrucomicrobiota bacterium | reverse complement strand
GGTCTGGTGCGCCGAGCCGCAGGTGGTGGATCCGGTGGGCTTGGCCTTCGCTGCCGATGGCGTGGCCTATGTCGCCGAATGCCGGGATTATCCCTATGGCGCGGGTGCCTCCGGGCGACCGGGCAGCACCGTGCGCCGGTTGGCCGATACCGACGGCGACGGCTTGCCGGACCGCTCGACGGTCTTCGCCTCGGATCTCAGCTATGCCACGAGCGTGCTGCCGTGGCGTGATGGTGTCCTTGCACTGGCTCCGCCGGAGATCGTCTTCCTTCAAGACACCGACGGCGACGGCCGTGCGGACCGGTGTACGGTCGTCCTCCGCGGCTTGGGGCTCGGTGTCAGTGATTCGCTGGCCAACAGCCTCCGCTATCATCTCGACGGCCGGGTCCACGTGGCCAACGGTGGCAATGGCGGTCGGCTCACTTCGCCGCTCCGGGAGGGATTGTCCGTTGTGCTGGGCGACCACGATTTCGCCTTCGATCCGGACACGGGCGAGGTCGAATTGACCGCCCGGACCGGCGGTGGATTCGGCCTCGTGTTCGATGCCTGGGGCCGTGGGTTCACAACCTACAACATCGACCACATCCAGCACCGCTTCCTGCCGCTGGCCCATGCGCGGCGCAATCCGGGGTTCCCGGCGGTGGCCATCACCGGGAGCATCTCCGACCATGGGGACATGGCGCAGATCTTTCCGATCTCGGAACCCGAGACTCGCCCCAACCACCCGGAACAGGCGGGGCATTTTTCGGCGGCGGGCGGGATGGGTCTTTGCGAATCACCGATCTTCCCCCGAGACCTGCAGGGATCGGTCTTCGTCTGCGATGTGGTGGGGCATCTGGTGCACCGCGACGTGATCCGTCCGGACGGGCCGGTGTTCCGCGCCTCGCGGGCCTTCGAGGATTCCGACCGGGAGTTCCTCGCCAGCCGCGACCCATCGTTCCGTCCTGTGGGCCTCGAGACGGGACCGGACGGCGCTCTCTACCTGCTCGACATGCAGCGCGAGGTCATCGAACACCCGGATTACATCCCGCAGAAGGTCCGGGACTCCTTGGATTTGCGGGCCGGCCAGGACCGAGGTCGCATCCATCGCATCACCCCGCGTGGCGGGGCGCCCCGGCGGTTTCCCCGTCTCTCGGCGATGACCCCCGACCAATGGGTCCGCCATTTGGGCGACCCGAATCCCTGGGTTCGAGGGACCGCTCAGCGACTTCTCCATGAACGCCAGGCTCGCGAGACGGCTCCGGCCCTTCGCCGGTTGGCCACCTCGAAGGTCCGACCCGAGGGCCGCTTGCATGCCCTGGCCACTCTCCGCGTCTTGGGCGTGCTGCAACCCGCCGACCTGATGACAGCCTTGGCCGATCCGCACCCTGGCGTCCGCGAGAACGCCCTGCGCTGGTCCGAACCGTGGCTGGCCTCGGAAGCCCGACTCCAAGCCCGGGTGCTGGAGCTTTCCCGCGATGCCCTTCCGCGGATCCGGTTCCAGGCGGCCCAATCGTTGGCGGCGGTGGGCACCCCGGACTCGGTGGATGCGCTGGCGGCGCTGTATTGGCGCGATGCTTCCAGTCCGTGGACTCGTCGGGCGGTCTTGGGCTCGCTGCGGCCGGGCGAGGCCGGTCAGGTGTTGCGGCGATTGGCGGAGCCTTTGCCGCAAGGTGCTAAGGCTTTCGATGCCAGCCTCGCCGCGGCGCTGCAAGACCTCGCCGAGTCGGTGGCGGTCCAAGCCACCTCGGCTCCCGGCGACTTCGCGGTTTCGCTGGAACTGCTCGAGGCCTTGCAGGGCGTCCCGGCGCTGCGGGGCGCGCTTTTGGAAGGGTTGGAATCCGGTTTGGCCCGTTCCGGAAAGGTCCCTCCCGTTGCACCGGCCGCCCTCTGTGCGGTGACCGTCCTCGCTGCGCGACCCGCGGCGCCCGAGTGGATTTCGGCGCTCCGATTGATGCGCCGTCTCCAGGCGCCTTCCGATCCCGGGGTGAATCAGGCGCTGGCCGAGTCCTTCCAGATGGCCACCAACGCCGCCTTGCCGGTCGCGGTGCGCCTGCCTCGTCTTCGGGCCATGGAGTTGGCCGAGGCCCCGGCCACCTGGCTCGATGGGCTTTCGCGCCTGCTCGGAGCGCCCCACGAAGAAGCCGAGATACAGACGGCGGCCTTCGACGTGCTGGAACGCCTCCAACCACCCCGGTTGGGGCGATGGCTCGTGGACCGTTGGTCCGGATTGCCGCCCGCGCTGCGGGGCCGTGCTGGTCGTTTGCTGGCCGAACGCCGAGCCCTCCATGGGGATCTCCTCGGGGCGGTCGAATCGGGAGCGATCCGCGTGGGCGAGTTGAACCTCGATCTCGAGCAGCGCCGCCGACTGATGCGGGGAGGGTCCGTCGAGATCCGCACCCGCGCCGCCCGTTTCTGGAGTGACGAGGAGTATTCCAACCGCAGCAAGGTGGTGGACGAGTGGCTGGCGAAGCTGCCCGCCGGTGGGGACGCATCCCGGGGCCGCAAGGTCTTCGAATCGTCCTGCGCCCATTGCCATCGGATGGGCGAGGTCGGCATGCGCGTAGGACCCGAGTTGGCCGGTTCGGCCCATCGCAGCGTGGAGGACCTGCTGTCCAACATCCTCGACCCGAACATGGCGATGAACCCCGCGTTCGTGGCCTATCAGGCCGAGACCGTGGACGACGAAACGATCACCGGCTTGCTGGAGGCCCAGCGCGGCGATTCGGTGACCCTCCGGCAGGCCGGCGAGCAGAGGGTCGTGCTGCCGAGGACGAGGATCCGCTCCTTGCGCTCGACCGGCCTGTCGCTCATGCCCGAGGGCTTGGAGGCCGGGCGTTCTCCCCAGGAACTGCGCGACTTGATCGCCTTCATCCGGGGCGAGGCCGCTGTCCGGCCGGTGGACTCCGCGGCCGGGGCCCGGTGAGGTTCACACCCCGGATCCTCCAGTTGCCCTCGCAACTCTCCCCAATTCGCACCTGCGGTTGCCAACGCCAACTCGCCGGCGTAAATTAAGGAAGTGAGCATTCAGGAAATTTGCGCTGAAGTAGAAGCGCTGCCTGTGGATGAACGCAGGCGTTTGGCTGCCCTCTTAGTCTCGTTGAGGCACAAGGACTTGGTAGACTACCGCGCCCAGATGGCGCGGAAGATTGATGACGATTCACCCGAGAACTGGGTCACCTTGGAAGAGATGGACCGTAGGTTGACCACTTGAGCGATGGCCTACCGGTTGTTGCTCCCCATCGACGTGGTCGAGTTTATCGAGCGGCTGCCGGTAAAGACGCGGGAGGCGCTTCGGTGCGCCATTCACTTGATTGGTCGTGACCCCTTGGGGCGGTCCGATGCACTTGACCGCGACGCCATCGGTCGACGAATGCAGATCGCTGTGACCGGTGACTACGCCCTGATGTACTAGGTGGATGAGGCGCCGTGCGCCAGAACTAACTGTTACCCGTTGGTGCCCGTCACCGTACCCCCTAAGCAATCAGCACGGCTACTTGAGGAGTCGGTCAAGCTCGGCCAGGACCGCCGCCACGTAGGCCGCCCCGGTGGCCCCGGGCGGGACGTGGATGCTTTCGCGGAGGAACGCGGGGTCCAGCGTATCAAGACAAGCCCGAAGCTCGATGGCCTGCACGGCCGATGAGGCACGCTCCAGATCCGGTCGGTTCAGGAACCGGGCGACCGACTCCAGGGCGACGTAAACTGAAGACCAATCCACCCAGTGCGGAAACTCAGGCGCGCTTTCACCCGAGGCGGCAGCCCAGGTGAGCAGGAAGCGCCAGTCGTCGCGGCGGAGCCAGAATCGCTTTTCCTGGCCCTCACGCCGGCACTGCAAATGGCCGGACCGAGCTAGGTCATTCAGCGTCGTCTGGAGGGTCCTGGGGAAATACGCGAGCCGCACGGCCATCTCGCCCGGATGCCCCGACTCTTCGGCCAGCAGATAGGCAATGACTTCGGCCCGGGCTTGCATGCCGAAGAGGGCGCGCAACTTCATGAGAAAGTTCGTCGGCCGATGCGGATCGGCTGGTTTGCTCAGTTGGCGCAGCGTCACCGGGCCGCGTTGCCATCCGTGTCGGGCGAATAGCTCGTCGGGCAAGCCGAATACTGGCACTCCAGGGAACAGCGGTTGGGCTCCGGCCACCGTGGGCTTCTCCCGGAGCAGCGTCTTCCACTTGGCATGAACCGACCGACGCGCCAAGTGCGCTGCCATCGCCCGCAGCACCGTGAGATCGCCGAAGCGTTGACCCAGGTTTTGCAACCGCTGGAGGTTGATGAACTGGCCGTTGGTGTTGAGCCAATCGAGCACTTCGTCGAACAGCCGGGGGTCCCGGCCCAAGCTCGTGGTGGCCAGCAGCAGCGCTTCCGGATCCAGCATCCAGCGGTCCACTGGTTGCGACTGACCCGCAACCCCCAGCGCGGACCACTGACGCCACAGGAAGCCCAGCACGTGTTCCTGAAATTGTTCCCTAGAGGCGTTCATGCAGATCTCCGTGGCCGAGGGCTTGGAGGACTTCAATGACGCCCTGATGAAAGGCGTCGGAAACATCCTGCGTGAAGGTCCACCGGGCGGCCGCCAGCAATTCCTCCGGCGTGGGATTCAGCTTCCGCAAATCGGTGAAATGCCGACCGCCCTGGTCGGCCGCCGCGTAGAGCTTGAAGTGAATCTGATCGTAGCGACTGATGAAGCTGACCTGGAGCGCCGCCCCGAAATCTCGAACGACCAGCCGTTCGGCCACCCCCACGGGAAGACCGAGGCGAAAGAGGTTCTCGTCCGCCGGTCCGTCGTTGAGCCAATGAATCGGCAGGCTGAGTTCGGAGCGAACGGCCTCGGCAGCGGCCAGCAGCCACTCCGGCAGCGGACGGGCACAGTGCAACTGGCCGTTCTCCAACGTGGCCAAAACATCCACGTCCTGAGTCGTCCGTGTCACCAGCCTCAAGGCGATGAGCGCTGACCCGCCGCAGACGACCAAGTGAATGGGCGGATGGTGTCGGACCCGCATCAGGTCCCCCAAAAGGCCCAAAGCCCGATCCAAAGAGTCAGGGTTAATATTGCTCACGATGACATCTTAAACACCGATAACGAGTGTTTCAATAGTCTTTTATGACCGCCAATGGGCTGAAAGCGCGGGCTCAGGCACCACATCCTGACAACTTTTGGCCCACCGAGGAGGCCAGTAACCCAAAGCGTATCGGCTACGGCTGAGAGGGTTAATGAAAAGACCTGAAACCCGGACTCCAGATCCTTGCGCCAGGCAGACGTCCCCGGAATCCGAGTGACCCAGACGTCTTTCGCAGCCAGCCCACCGGTTCGGCTGGCGGCCCACCCGACCCTCCTGGAAGAGTTCGCGAAGAGGAACGCAAACGGCAGGCGGCCATGATACGGATATCAAACTGGCCCCGGCCAAGTTCAGAACCGAAACCGAGAGGGTGGAGGCTGTCGCCGAGTTCTTCCGCTTCCATAAGCAGTTAAAAATACTCAGGTTCTGGGATTGGGACCAGCAGCTCAACCCAAACGGGTCAGGGTCAAATGGTCAGTCCTCAAAAGCACACTAAGTTAATCGAGAATCATAACCGCTACTGGAATAACCCGCAGAGTGAGCCCCACTGGCGTCAGCTCTACGGGTCAAATCAGGAGACGGTATGAAAATGCTAATCAACCGGGGGACAAAGAAAACTTTGGCCCAGATTCTAGACAGGGTGGACCGGAACCCCTCCACCGAAATCATCGAGCTTAAGCCCCGGGCACGACGTAAGCGCCGGGTTAAAAGACTGCGAGCCCAGAAATCTCTGGATGAACTTCTCGGTCAGCTCGTGGTTCCCAATCCCACAGAATTCTAGCTGACTCTCGAGGTCATTCCCGGAAGTCACATTTCTGTGTTTCTGCATTTGCGGCATCCCCTGCCGCAGCAGAAACCTTTTCACCCTGCACCCTCCAACGCCGCTGCACCTCAGATGCAACTGGTTTGCAATTGGGTGAAGCCCCACCTTTGGACCTCAAGCACCAACGCAGCAGGTTCCAGGCGTAATTCTGTGAACTTACATTTCCGTGTTTTGGCATTGGAACTATTCCCTAACGCCCTAGACCACAATGTCGCCCTGCCTGAGATGCAACCGACCTCCAATTGGAAGTCGCTGAACCTTCGGCCTCCCGGGCGTCAAGGCAGGACCCTTCGGGCTTGCCGCCTTGACCCCCTCCCGGCTGACAGGTCCGCAGTCACCCCGTCCTTTCACTCCTAAAAAGCCAACCACGCTAATCCCCCAGAATGGGGACGGTGACAACCGGAGGTATTCACCGCCCCCATTCCAACTACAGGGGAATCGAGGGGCTTTTTTAGGAGACAAAAATGACACTGAGAAATGACCTAGGAACCTTCGAAGGATTCAGCTTCCGCCACCAATGCGCCATCTTCCCCAATCTCTCAGCACAAGATGTCATCGACTGGGACCACGACAACCAGGGCGAGGCTGAATTCTGGCCCTCTGGAGACCATTCAGGAGTCAGAGTCACCCTAGGCAATAAATCTTCCGTCACAGCCACCGAAATTAAAATCCTCGATGAACTCATCAACGACCTAGGTGACACCACGGAAGCCTATCTCAAGATTCGATACGCCACCCAAGTCCTCGGCAAAGACCTCTTCACGCTCACCGTCGGTGACATCGAAGACATGAACGTCTTCATTTTCTCAGGAACATCATTCACCTACATTTACCGCGACGCAGGATACGAACTCTTCGAGTTGTACTACCCAGAACTCTACAAACTCTGGGAACAGACACCCTGCGACGGACTTACCTTCGACCCACGCGACTTCCTCGAATCACCGTCATTCACCCTCGACGAAGTAACTCTCTCCGACAATGACAAGTGGCTCATTGTGCATCCTGACTAACTCATCGAGGACGGGAAACCGTCCTCATGAGTCTATTAACCCATCAGATTCGCCTCACGGCCAACCAGGCGGCACCTGGCTAGTCTGTTAGACATTACTACCTCCAGTCCCAACTCTCAGCCTGAGCCTCCCGTGGCACTCTGCTTCAAATGGCCCCGTAGTTAATCCACTTAATGCCCAGAAAAATATTTCGAGAACGAGTAGGTCGTCTTTGCCTCTAAATTACTATTCGTCCACCGACCAACCCTGTACGACCGGGAGATGGTCTCCGTTTTGGGCTCCAACTACTGGTACTCCCGGGCGTCAAGGCAGGACCCTTCGGGCGTGCCGCCTTGACCCCCTCCGTACCAGTAGGTCGCCCCTACGGACTTCTGCTGTTCCGTTTTGGGATATCCCAGATAGCTGCCCAACCAAGGCGAGAGTACTGGTTTATCTGTCATCTTTCGCTTCGGTCTAAAGACCTCACTCTCCGTTTCTCCCATTAGAGTAACCACCCTCTCTCTCACGTGGTGAAGAGAGGGAATGGTTCCTCTCATTTTTAGGAGAAACTAAGATGACAACAATAAATAAACCAGTACACGAAATTCGCCTTGGTTCAGTACGGGCAGCTATCTG
Organism: uncultured Verrucomicrobiota bacterium; assembly: GCA_903939515.1. Taxonomy (GTDB): domain Bacteria; phylum Verrucomicrobiota; class Verrucomicrobiia; order Limisphaerales; family UBA9464; genus SXXZ01. Next base: position 838 of record CAJAHH010000093.1, on the reverse strand, counting down.
GGCTAATATAACCCAAAACGGAGTCAGGCATTCAGTGACCATCTCCCGGTCGTACAGGGTTGGTAATGATTGGAAAAAAACTAATTCATATGGAAAAGAAGACCTACTCGTTCTCGAAAAAATAACTGAGCTCGCTCAGAAGTGGCTTTACAAATACGAAACCACTCAACCGAGTCAGATTCCACAGGAAGAGATTCAGGAAGAGATTCAGGACGCAGAGCAAGTAGAGGTAAATGTCTAACTTAACTGGCCAGCCAGGTGCCGCCTGGTTGGCCTTCATTGAGGAGAATACTTAAAATGAATTTATTAGAAAAATTCAACCTGGGAAGCCTTGTGATTACCCCAGCCGCCATGAACGAACTGGACCAGAATAGTGTTATCGATTCCTTGATTAGGCACAGTCGATGCGACTGGGGAGATGTCAGTGAATCAGACGGACAAGAAAACGACTTTTCTCTCAAGGAGGGGTTGAGAATTTTTTCGGTCTATCATGACTCCAACGAAATTAAATTTTGGATAATCACAGAAGCCGACAGGTCGGCAACGACCATTCTCCTTCCGGATGATTATTAACCAAAAACCGTCACTGACCTACTGTCCCTCGCGGGAGTGAGGGACAGTAGGAATAGTGATAGACTTCACAGCGTCTCGACGAGGACCAACAAGGGTCCTCTCTGAGACTGGTGAACCGCAATGGACCCTCGCGGGAGCTCACTATCAATTCTCCTGAGGACCTGAACGGTCCTCATCGAATTGTGTGAGAGCGAGGGACAGTAGGAATAGTGCTAGACTTCACAGCGTCTCAACGAGGACCAACAAGGGTCCTCTTTGAGACTGG
>CAJAHH010000092.1 GCA_903939515.1 uncultured Verrucomicrobiota bacterium | reverse complement strand
CTTTCGGCCGGGTCCCCCGACCCGGCGTCCCCCGCATTTTCCCTACGGCCCGGCATTTCAAGAAGGCGCCGAACCTGCAGATCGCCCGGTGAGGGCTCCGGGCCATATGCGGGAGACCTTTTGGGCTACATCCTGGGGTCCCGCCACAAACTCCGCCTCACCTGAGCGCCTCCGAGGTAGGGCGATTTCTCCGAAAGCGCCGCTGCGATACAGACCGCCCGGACATACTCCTACTGCTGAACCAGCGGCCACGTTACAGTGACCGTTGCCGGTGTCGGTTCGGTTCGTGGGTCGACGGTGACCGGCCAGCTCCCGCATCTCAACCCTCGCCCCGAGCCCAGGACCATCCAAGGCGTCGTCGTCGGCCTAGAGTTTCTCGCGGTGCATCCCGCGCAGTCCCTTGGGCGTTCCAGCCCTGTCCGCAGCGTGTGCGCTTAGCCCTTATTCTCGGGAGGAAGGGTTCCGGGTGACTCGATATCGGGCGGGGTCAATCCGGTGCGCGTGTAGAAGCGGGGGGTATTTTTGTCGCGCTTCAGACTCACTTCAAATTTCAGAGCGGCCTTGCGCGAAAGCTTATCGTGCCGCCACACAATGGGCCACGGGCCCGGTTGGCCGGTCCACTTGGCCACCTCGGTGTCGGCCGTCAGGGCGAATTGATCCAGGTGCTCGGTATGACCCACGAAGCAACGACCCGCCGGATTGCGGAGGACGAAGACGGACCAGATGTCGGACGGATCGGACGGAGCCGGAGCAGAGGATTCCACGTCCCGATCATGGGGCGGGTGACCTCGGAGTGGGAGCAGATTCGTGGTCCACCGAGATCCACGGGTGCGTCGACGCGGCTCTGGCCTCTAGGCCCCCGGCTCACCGCCGCATCGAGGCCGAGGCGCCGTCGGCGACGGCTTGTATCCCCTCCGCACGGAACTTGATGAGTCGTTTCTTCGGAAGGGTTGTCAGTACCGGTTTTAAAACTACTGAGCCCAGAAACTCAACGGATCATCGATTGGGCCTCAGCTTGTCGGTTGCCCAAAAGAATGGTGATCAACTCTGCTGGTCCCCGGACACATTGGATCTTCATTGGCAGACGGATTAACCGCCGGCGTTCATCTTGAAAGGAGACGGATCCGATGACCCGGCAACGCTGAGGATTTTAAACCGGCAGTTTTCCTAGTATTTCGGAACGTTGCTGACAGCCCACGTACCGGGCTGAATAAATCCGATGCCTTTGCCCTGGCTCATTGAGGCGACGGGATTCGCCGCGTTGGGCGAGCGGGATTTCCTCGAGGCGACCGGTCCGATCCCAGATTTCAGGGCTCCGTCTGGTTTCTGCGGATGGTTTACAAGGTTGACTACTTTGTAAACCGATGCGATGCCTTCTCCGATGACCACGGTCGCTTTGAAGCACGCGGGGAGCTTGGAGTTGTCGAAAGACGACCAGGCGGTGGTGAAGGAGTTCAACATCGTGCTGCGAAAGCATGCGAAGCGCTCGGCCGGCTCCTTGGCCCGACTGGCGGGGGTGGCGTTTAGCCATTCCTTTGGCGGGGGTTCCACCCGTCGAGAAAAGCTCGATCTGGCCATGGCTCGGGGAGTTTTGGCCCGGCAGGAGCTGATGGATGAGGAGGGCGGAAGCCTGTCGTCGGAGGCCGTATCTGGCCTCTTGAACCTCTCCAAACAGGCGGTGATGAAGCGCTTGAAGGCCGGTACGTTGTTGGCGTGGCGGGAAGAGCGACTGAAAGCGGCCCGGTTTCCACGGTGGCAGTTTGATTCCCATGGGCATGTGCTGCCGGGCTTCGAGGAGGTGTTGGGGATTCTCAATCAAGACGAACGTCTCGATGTGTGGGCGAAGATGCTGTTCTTCCTTGAGGAGAAGCCGTCGCTGGGCGGAAAGCGGCCGTTGGACCTGTTGCGCGAGAAGAAACTCGAACAGGTGCGGCTGAGCGCTCAGGCCTATGTCGAATGATCCGTCTTCAGGGCGTCGGGACACCTACCTGCCGCGTTCGGATTTCAACAGCCTCAGCATCCCGATGTCGCGTCAGCTGAAGCGGTATTGGTTTCGGGTTCACCGATCAGAACTGCCGGCGATCGACTTCGGGATCCGGCCCTACCATCGTTTTTCGCATCCGGAATCCCTCTTTCCCCTGCTGTATGTGGGAGTGTCTCTCTCGACGTGCCTTTGGGAGTATTTCGGAGACGACGTTTTTAGGCGGAGGCAGGTGATTTCCAAGGTGAAGTGGGACGGCTGCAGCCTGAGCAGGATTGAAGTCCCCCAATTGCGAGTGTGCTCCATGGGTGATGGGAGGACGCGGGAGGCGATGAGGGTGGATGTGTCGGCCGTTTACGCCGCAGATCTTCAGGTGCCCCAGTCCTGGTCTTTGGCCATTCAAAGACACCCTTCGGGTTTTGAGGCGATCCAATACCTGAGCCGTTTTAGCGATGAGCCTTGTTTGGCGGTTTTCGATCGCTCCGGGATCCAAGACCGGCTTAAGGAGATCCAGATGGGATCCTTGAACGAGCTCGACGAGGCTGTGCAGTGGTTGACTGAGCGCGGAGCGGCGTTGGTGTAGCCTCGCCCGACCCTGGATCTATCGGCCTCTTCCAGGATGTCGCGTCCGACCCGCACGGCCGCTCCGCCGCTCACCGCCGCATCGAGGCCGAGGCACCGTCGGCGAGGGCTTGTATCTCTGCCGCACGAAACTGCGAGGTGTCTCCCCGGGTGGTGTGGACCAGTGCGGCATAAGCCAAGGCGAAGTCCAGGGTGCGGCCAAGCGGTAGGCCCGACAGGAGTCCATGCAAGAGGCCGGCGGAGAACACATCGCCGGTGCCCACACGATCTACGATCTCGAGGTCGCGGTATTCCCGGCCCCGGCCGAATCGCGGGCCTATGCCGACGAATCCGCTCAGGTCGTGCCGATTCCCTTGATGCACGGTGCGCTCGGTGCCGGCGATGAGTTTTAGCTTCGGGAAGGCCTGACTCACGGCAGCCACCAGTTCGGCTGTGCCCGATTGTGGGTCCGGGGCGGCCGAGTGGAGTAAGGCTCGGAACCCTTCCGGACTGCCGATCAATACATCGCTTTGCTCCACGAACTCCCGGTTGATTTCTGCCGCGCGCTCCGGCGTGGCCAGGGAAGCCCGGAAATTGAGGTCGTAGCTCACCAGTGTTCCTGCTGAACGAGCCGCGGCAACGGCGGTTTGCAAGGTGGCGCGGGTCGATTCGGACAGGACGGCGAAAATACCGCCGCTGTGCAGCAGTCGCACGCCTTCCCGTTGAAAGACGTTTGTCCAGTCCACGTCGCTCGGAGTCATTTGGCTGGCGCTAGAATGCCCCCGATCGAAGAGAGCCATACCCCCGCGCACGCCCACTCCAATTTCGGCGAAATACAGTCCCACGCGATTGGCTCGGCCCAGACCGTCGTGAGGTTCGAGAGCGACGTGGCTCACATCCATCCCAGCGGCCCGGGCGTGGTTGAGAATGATGTCTGCCAAGGGGTTGTCGGGCAGCTTGCTTGCGAAGGCGGCCCGCCACCCCAGGCGCGCCGCCGCGTAGGCCGCATTGTATTCGCCACCGCCGACGTCGATTTCTAGCGACCGAGCGAACTCCAATCGGCCGTGACCCGGGGGTGACAAGCGGACCATGCACTCGCCCAGGGCCATTAAATCGTGCCGGGTGGAGTCCGTCGCCCGCAGGGGCAAGGACAGGGGTTGGTCGAGGAAATCGAGTTCAGGGCTCATGCCTAGGGGTTCCAGTGGGCGGGGATCGGTCAACCGCGATGGGTTCATCGGTGCCGTTGGCCTTAGAGTCTGGCAACCAAATGGAAGGCGGCCAGCGAGAAGAGCATGCCGGCGATGCCCACGATGGTCTCGCAAACCGTCCAGGTCTTGAGGGTTTGTCCGACGCTGAGACCGAGGCTGTCCTTGACGATCCAGAAGCCGGCATCGTTGAGGTGACTCAAGAAGAGTGATCCGCAGCCCACTGCACAAATAATCAACGCCACCTGATGGGGATTCATTTCCGGATGGGCCGCCAGCACGGGCACCAGCAGACCCGAAGCCGTGGTGATGGCCACGGTGGCCGAGCCGGTGGCCACACGGATGAAGGCCGACACCAGCCACCCGTAGAGCAGCGGGCTCAGGTGGGCCGCGTCGCCGGCGCGACCAATGGCTTCGGCGACCCCGGAGTCCCGCAGCACGCGGGCGAAGCCGCCGCCCCCGCCGATCACCAAGATGGTCAAACCCACGGCCCCGATGCATTGCTCGGTAAATTTCAAAACCTCCGACCGGGTATAGCCGCACCGTGTCCCGAGCGTCACCGAAGCTATTAGCACGGCCAAGAGCAGCGCCAGGGTGGGGTGACCAATGAATTGGGCCGCCTCGCGAAGTGAGTGACCCTTGGGAAGGAGCAGTTCGGCCACCGTGGCCAAGAGCATGAGGATCACCGGGCTGAGGATGCTAAAGAGCGTCATACCAAAGCCCGGCAATCGGAACCGCGGATCGGTCGAGGTGGCTTTTTTCGGAATGGCTGGTGGGTTGGCTTGAACGCGGCCGACCACAAATTTCGCATAGATGGGCCCGGCCACGGCGGCGGTCGGAATCCCAATCACAAAGCCCCAGAAGAGCACTAGGCCCATGTTGGCCTTGAGCGCCTCGACGGCCACCACGGGACCCGGGTGCGGCGGCATGACTCCATGCATGACCGATAGGCAGGCCAGTAGCGGCAGCGCCAACCGTAAGAAGGGTTGGCGGGTCTCGTGGGTGAGGGTGAGCAGGATGGGTAGCAGCAGGACGAGGCCGACTGCGAACCAGGTGGTCAGGCCGATCGCCAACGCCAGCGCCATAATGCACCATTGGATGCGATTGGGGCCGAAGATCCGCGCCATTCGGGAGGCCAGCACTTCAGCGCCGCCGGACTCGGCCAAGAGCTTGCCCAGCATGGTTCCCAAGGCGATGACTCCGGCTGTCCCCGCCAGTGTGGCTCCCAGGCCATCTCCGAAGGACTTCATCACCCCAAGCACAGTGTAGGCGGCCGTCTTGCCTTCCGGAGAGGTCAGGATCTTACCGGCGGTGTCGCGGATCGGTACGTCCAGCAGCAGTACGGCTCCTAGGCCGACAACCAGAGACGCCATGAGCAGCGATAGGAACGCGTTCACCTTGGCCTTGGTGATGAGCACGATCAGGGCGGTGATCGCGATCAACGCGAGGAGGATCAGTTTCCAGTCCTGGGGATTCATGGGCTTGGCCTGCAAGGCTGGCAGGGAACCGGGACCGCGGGCAAGGGAGCGATCGGTGGGAAGTGTTTCAGGCCAGGACCTGAGGCTTCCTCGGTTCTGCCTCTTGTCATCGCGACGTCTGCCGGTAATCTGTCGGCCGACGTGCCGGATCGCTTCCAACAACTCTACCCCTGGTTTTTTGCCGTGGTGGTGGCGCTGAGCCGTTGGCCGGGTCTTTTCCCGCCCAACTTCAGCGTCGTGTATTCTTTGTGCCTGTGCGGGGGCATGTTCTTTCCGGGTCGATGGGCGATCGCCCTCCCGCTAGGCACGCTGCTGGTGAGCGATGTCGCCCTCAACCTGTGGTACCAATTTGGCAAGGGGTACGATGTCTGGGACCCGGCTTCGCTCTTTTACATGGTGGGCAACTACGCCGGCTACGCCGTCTTGTTTTTGTTGGGACGCGGGCTGAAACCCCTCGTGCCGGGCACCCGCTGGCTGCGACTGCCTCCGGCCATTCTAGGCAGCCTCCTCGGGGTGATGCTGTTCTACGGGGTCACCAATACGCTCTCGTGGCTGCGCGATCCGGCCTACGCCAAGACTCTGGCCGGTTGGTGGACCGCATTGACCACCGGTTCAGCCGGTTGGCCTGAGACTTGGAAATTCCTGCGCAACAGTCTGTTGAGCAGCGCCCTCTTCAGCGCCCTCTTTGCCGTGGCTTGGCAGGCGGCTCCCTCGGAGTCTCCGCAGGAAAAGGGTGAATGCACCCCACCGGCCGAGGTCGATGGCGAGGCCGAAGAGCAGACCGCTTAATTAACGACGCGATGACCGTGGGACTTATTTCCGACACCCACGGGTTCTGGGACGACCAGATTTCCGCGCTCTTCGCCGGGGTTGATCACATTCTCCATGCCGGTGACATCGGTGACCCCTCAATCCTCGTGGGTTTGGAACGGATCGCCCCAGTCACGGCCGTGATGGGCAACTGCGACGGCCTGCCCCTCGATGCACGCGAGACGGAGGTCATCGACCTCGGGGGGTATCGCTTTCTGGTTCATCATATTGTCGATCCTCATGCTCCGCACGACCGATTGGCCCGGAGCATCGATCACCATCATCCCGCCGTCGTGGTGTTTGGACACACCCACAAGCCGCATGATTCCCGGGTGGATTCCATCCGTTACCTCAATCCGGGCTACGCCGGGCGGATCCGCTTCAACCAACCCCGCAGTCTGGCCATCCTCGATTTGGGCGATCCAGCCCTGCCGATGCGCCTCATCGATTTGGGAATGGTGTGAACCTTTGCGCTCTCTCGTACCCGACCGATTGAATCGCTTTGACGACCCCGTCGTCCGCTTGCACGTTGATCGCAGTTCAACTCTGAGAATTATGAGCCTGAAAATCGCTTCCGCCGCTGTTCTGTCCGCCGCCTTGGGTTTGTCGGCCGCCGACTTTGATGCCAGCAAATTGCCGCCGGTTTCCACCAAACAGGGCGTGACCTATGAGAAGGACATCAAGCCCCTCTTCGAACGCTCCTGCTTCAAGTGCCACGGGCCTGAGAAGCAAAAGGCAAAGCTGCGGTTGGACTCCCTAGAGGCCACCCTCAAAGGCGGCGCCGACGGAGCGGGTTTCGAGAAGGGTGCCAGCGCCAAGAGCACCTTCGTGGCCAGTGTCGCACGATTGATGTCCGAAGACGAAAACATGCCCCCGGAAGGCAAGGGGCAGGCCTTCAGCAAAGAAGAGGTCGGTCTGCTTCGGGCCTGGATTGATCAGGGCACGAAGTGAGTCGAGTGATTGGGTTATTAATCCGCCTTCGGTTCGCCGCTGCAGGGTTTAGTCTCCAGCAACGGCGGGCTGCTCCATTCACCGTTCCTTTCACCGTTCCTTCATCCATCCCGTTGTTCGTTTCAGCCTGACAATCATATGCTCGCACTTCGGGAATTTCATGCCGAACAGGATGCCGTTTTTACCGAACTCGAATCCATGGAAGCGGTGGCGCACTACGGCGATGTCGCCGCCGAATACTCGGCGATCCAGAACTCGGTCGGTGTGGCTGATCTGAGTTTCCGGGGTCGCCTGTGTCTTCTGGGGACCGATCGGGTGCGCCTGCTGCATGGTCAGGTGACCAATGACATCAAGGCGCTTCAAGCGGGGCAGGGGTGCTACGCCGCCTTTACCTCGCCCAAGGGACGGATGCAGGCCGATGTCCATGTCTATGCCCTGGCTGATGAGTTGTTGCTCGATGTTGAGCCCGGCCTGACTCAGAGCCTCATTGAGCGGTTGGATCATTACATCGTCTCCGATGATGTTCAGGCCGTGGACGTGGCCGAGCACTACGGACTGTTTTCCTTTCAAGGTCCCAAAGCCCTGGAGGTTCCCGGTCTTTTGGATCCGGGACTGACGTTGGCTCTGCAGAGCCACGGCATCGTTCACCGGCCAGATCCTGAACTGGGCGATCTTTACTGGGTGAACCATGCCCGCACTGGCAGTCAGGGGGTTGATGTGTTCGTCCCGACCGCGGCTCTGGGCATGGTTTGGGACAAGCTTTGTTTGGCCGTGCGATCCGTAGGAGGCAGGCCCGTGGGGTGGTCCGCCCTAGATCTGGCCCGCATCGAGGCGGGGATTCCGCGCTTCGGTGTGGACATCGATGAGAACTACTTGCCGCCGGAGGCGGGACTCGACCGCGACGGCATCAGCTACACCAAGGGCTGCTATATCGGTCAGGAAACGATCGCTCGAATCCGGACCTATGGCCAGGTGACCAAGGCGCTGCGGGGCCTGCGCTTTGAGTCCACTGCCCCGATGCCCGTCCGAGGGGACAAGATCCTCCACAATGGCCGTGAGGTGGGTTCCCTCACGAGTGTCATCCAATCCCCCCGGCTTGGGTGTCCCATCGCTCTGGGGTATGTCCGTAAAGAATGCAACGCCCTGGGCACCGCACTCATGGTCCGTTCCGCCTCGGGCGCCGAGATCCCGGCGACGATCGTGCCGCTGCCGTTTTCGGCCTGACTATTCTCCACCCCTGGGTCGAGTAGTCGGGTTCGATGGTCTGACTTGGGATGGCTGGCCTCGTGAAAAACTTGAGGGCTAGCGTGCCGCTTCGCTTGACCGAACGGCTGGTTCTGGCGGAAATCTTCTCCGATGCCTATTCGTTCCCTCCTCCGCGCCGGTGCTGTGGCCCTGGCGGTCGCCTCCTTGGCCTTCACCGGCTGCAAGGCCACCATTAAAGATCCGAAGACCGAGGGCTACGTGCCGATCTTCGACGGCAAGACCCTCGCCGGTTGGGCGGGGCGTTCCGACTTGTGGACCGTGAAGGAAGGACTCATCACGGGCACCACCCACCGGGATCATCCGATTGCTGGAAACACCTTCCTGGTCTGGACCAATGGCACCGTGTCCAATTTCGAACTGCGCTTGCAGTACCGCATTTTCAACGGCAACTCCGGCATTCAGTACCGCAGCAAGTTGGTGGACGCCGACAAGTTCGTGGTGGGCGGATACCAGGCGGATTTCGAGGCCGGCAAGACCTACAGCGGCATCCTCTATGAAGAGCGCGGCCGTGGTATTTTGGCCGAGCGCGGTCAGCGCACGGTTATCACTGACGAGGGTGGTAAGACCAAGGTCACCGTGGTGGGCAAGCTCGCCGACTCCAAGGAACTCCAGGCCAGCATCCATGACGAGCAGTGGAACGACTACCTCATCGTCGCCGACGGCAATCACCTCATGCATTTCATCAATGGCCGCATGACCGTCGATGTTGTCGACCAGCAGTCGGCCAAGGCCGCCAAGGAGGGTATCCTCGCTCTTCAAATCCACGCCGGCCCGCCGATGGTGGTGCAGTTCCGCGACGTGAAGATTAAGAAGCTGCCGTAAGACGGGCACAGACACGCGAAACTCCTCGTGTCATTGAGAGTTCGTTCATCGGGGCGAGGGAAACCTTGCCCCGATTTTTTTTCTGCCGCGGGTTTGCTGAAGAAGAAAGAGTGGTGGGCCCAACAGGATTTGAACCTGTAACCAAGGGATTATGAGTCCCCTGCTCTAACCGTTGAGCTATAGGCCCGACCGTGAAATCCCTCAGAAGGCAGGCATACCGCCGAGACGTTCGCCGACCGCTGTTCGACCGAGGTCCGGTTCCAAACCAGTGTCGTTTCCGAGGGCTGAGAGCAAACGACACCGGATAGGTACCCGAAATCCCCAAGCCCCCGCAAGCGTCCCATCCGGTGATCCCTGACGATTTTCAGTGTCTGTCAGGGCATACACTCAGAAGACCGGGCCCAAGGGCCAGGGGGCAAACTCCTCGTCGCCAATGCCAGCGTGCTCACTCTTGGTGCGCTCGCCATTGGCCGCAGCGAGGATGGCCTCGAAGATGCGTTGTCCCACTTGGGGAATAGTTTCCTCGCCATCCAGAATGGTCCCGGCATTGAGGTCGATGTCGCCTTCCATCCAGCGGTAGAGCGGTGTGTGCGTGGAAACCTTTATGCAGGGAGCCGGCTTGCAGCCGTACACACTGCCGCGACCCGTGGTGAATACCCCGACCGTGCAGCCGCCGGCCACCAATCCCGTCATGCTTACCGGGTCGTAGCCGGGCGTATCCATGAAGCACAGGCCAGGCCCTGTGATCGTTTGGGCATAGTGCAGCACCGACATGAGCGGGGCTTGGCCGCCTTTGGCCACGGCGCCGAGGCTCTTTTCGAAGATGGTGGTCAGGCCG
>CAJAHH010000091.1 GCA_903939515.1 uncultured Verrucomicrobiota bacterium | reverse complement strand
GGGGTAAGCCCAATAGTCCACCAGACTGTTGCCCGTGCTAGTCCTCAATCGACCGACCAAGACATAAGTCATGTCGTTGACGAGCGAGTTCATGACCCGGTCGTTGTCGTTGTTTGTGTGGAAACCGATTTTTCCAACGGGATCCGAACCATCGGATTTCCGCATGGACCAATCGTCATCGTGCTGACCGTGATGCATGAAATTACCCCAGTTTCCGATCGCCGAGGAGTATCGTATGGCCATCAAAACCGTGACTTCTGTATTGAGTGGCACGCCGGCACGGAAGAATCCCTTGCCCGGATTGAAATTCAGCGCCGGCAATTCGTTGACCAGCCCAAGACTCGGGCGCCCATTCTCGATGGCGCTCAGGTGGAAACCATTGCCCGAGAGGTCCGCCCACTGCGAAACTTCCGCTCCTACCTTGGTGAGAGAGCCCGAGTTGGATGCGTCATAGCGGGCCTGCAAGGAAGTCAATGGGTAGGCTTCGAACGCCCCTTCAACCACCGCCGTCGTCAGGGTCCGGCTCGTCGTGTTGTTGAGCGGGCCTTGGTACGTGATGTTTCCCGCCGTCGTGAAGTACGTGTTCAACGCAGCCACCGTTCCAGCGAAGGTCCGCGCCGTCGCCGTTCCGCCCACCGTGATTCCCGTGACGGCGCTGCCCGTGATCGTCCCGTCTGTTACACTCAACGTGACCGTAAGCCTCGCGCTGTCTACGTCGGCAAACGGCGCACCGATGTAGAGCAAGTTACCCGCCACATCTTCGGTCAACGCGAAGCTCGCCGGTGCCGTCACGGTCGGCGCATCGTTCACGCCCGTCAGGTTGACCACCCAGTTGGACGGAGTCGTCGCCGTGCCGTCGCTCACCGTGACCACAAACGTTTCGCTGGCACTCGAGCTCAGCGCGTTGATCGCTGCCTCATTCGGTGTGAACGAATACGCACCCGTCGCCGGTGTCACTCTCAAGGTGCCGTAAGTACCGGTCTTGGTGACCACTCCGCTCTCTAGGATTCCACCGGTTATTCCGTAGGTCAGCGTCGTTCCCGTATCCACGTCGGTTCCCGCAAAGGTCCCCGAGCCGACCGTAAAGGTGTCGGCCGCCGCCCCATCCACATACTTGAGCCCAGCCAAGCCATTGAGCAAAGCCGAGCTGTAGCGCACGACCACGATTCCGGAACCGCCACGAGCACCTAGGCCACCCGCAACACTTCCGCCCGCTGCTCCACCGCCGCCACCACGTCCATCGGCTCCTTGGGTTGGAACCTCATCTCCTCGACGGCTTCCATTTCCGCCGCCGCCTATTCCACCTGTTCCTGCCGTGTTGCTATCGCCACCACCACCGCCGCCGCCCGCGTAATGCGTGACCATTCCAGAAATATCGCTCGATCGCCCAGCCCCGCCATTGCCTCCGATGTTTGAGCCACCATTGGAGCCGGATCCACCAGCACCGCCGCCGCCGCCGCCGCCAAATCCTCCTGGATCCTTCGCACCCCCAGCGAAGCCTTGTTCGGGTGATGTCGTCACCGTTGCATTCTCAGCCCCACCCCAACGGTTTGCCGCCCGCCCGCCCGCAGATCCTCCGTCAGCCCCAGCCGTCAGGTCGATACTCCCGCCACCGCCACCGCCGCGAGCGATGAACGTTCCAAAACTTGAATCACCACCATTGGAAGCAGTGGATGACGCGTTGGGCGCGCCTTGCCCCCCGGCACCCACTTTGACGGTGATCGGTGTTTCCGCGGACACCGACACGGATGAACCAGCGACATATCCACCGCCACCGCCGCCGCCGCCATTGTCAGAGCCGCCACCACCGCCACCACCCACGACCAACACCTCGACCGTGCCTGAGAAGGTGGGGGTGAAGGTTCCATCCGCCGTAAACGTGTGAATCGTATAGCCGCCCGCACTCGTTTGCGTGCCGCCCACCGCCGAACCGCCTCCCGAGGCCAGCGTCGGCGCATCATTCACCGCCGTAATAGTGATCGACACCGTGGCCACACCGGAATCCACCGTACCGTCATTCACCTTGAAGGTGAACGAATCGCTCCCGTTCACATTTAATTTTGGGGTGTAGGTCAGATTGGGAACGGTTCCAGTCAGGATACCCTTCGTCGGTTGAGTCACTACCGTGTAGATGAGCGTCGACCCTTCCACATCCGTGCCTGCCAGAGTGATTGCCTTGGCCGTATCTTCGTCCGTCGTCACCGTCTGCACCGTCGCCACGGGAATGTCATTCACCGGGGTCACTGTGATCGTGGCCGTGGCAGGGTCGCTGGAGAACGCAGTGGTACCGACGCCAATACCGCCAGTGGCAAGAGCAGCCACCTCGGAGGACCCCAATGCCCGGTTCCAGAAACCAACCTCGTCGATATTTCCCTGAAATGAGGCACCCGGAAACTCAGTATTCATCGATTGCCCAATGGAAAAAGTCCAAGTGCCTTGGCTATCGTTGCTTCCGGCGAAAGCAGCCACGCCATCGGGTTGTCCCCCGACGTAAAGTCGATAGGTGGCCCCGTCATAAGTCACCGTCACATGGACCCACTCACCCGTTCGAACTTGGGCTGACGACCAAAGCGCATTGATCCAGAAATTATCGAAACGCAAGCGTCCGCCAGCATCGACAAACAAGGCCGCTGTGTGGTTCTGAGGAGTCGCTCCCGAAAGAGCCTTGGCCAAGATCACCCGCTGTCCCGAATCATTGAATGAGGTCCGGATCCAGGCAGCCATCGAGAATGGGACGCCCGTGTTGACGTTCAGCGAGGCACTGTTGGCGAGGTCAACCCGCGTCGATGTTCCATTGAAGACACCAGAATATTCCCCGGCCCCAACCCCAGCTGGAACTGCGGCGGCGAAAAAACCATCGGGTTGAATGGATAAAGAACCGCCATGCGTTCGGCCTTCAGCCAAATCGTTGAGGTTGTTTTCAAAACCAAGCCAAGCCAACAAGCCCTCTGAGTGGCCATGGACGTTTCCGTGCGCTGAAGAAGTCTGGTCCCACGCATGGTAGGTGATGGTAGCGGGTCCATTGTAGTTCGCATGAGGAATAAACCGGATCCTATGATCGGCTTCGTTGCCTTTGAGCAGGCGAGCTGAGAAGGCACTGACATCTGAGAGGGAGAGCCAAGTGAGTCCACCATCGGTGGTGGATTGCCAGCTTCCGTTGGACGAATCGACCGCCGAGACCGCAATGCCTTTAAGAGCGCCTGAATCGGCATCGCTGATACCAGCGGTCATGGCCGATACCACCGTTCCCAAGTTGTCGGTGTTCGCCACGTCCTCGGTAATGGTTCCCAGCCCCCCGTTCGCCCCGTTGATGGGATTCACCGTCACCTCGAAGTTGCTGACCTCGGTGTGGTCGTATTCAAAGTTGTCTTTTGAATCGACGATCAAATACAGCATTTCTCCAGCCTGCAGTTCCACGGTTTCATCGGAACTCAAAGTAGCGGAATCACCACCACCCAGGTAGCCCGACCGAATCACCCAATACCGAGGGGCTCCCAGCAACCCGCGCTGCAACCAATAATCGATCCCGTTGGCTGATCCATAGGGCAGGCGCAGAGATACTTTGAAACCGACCACCACAGTTTGGGTGGAGTTGTTTTTCCAACCCACGGCAACCGCACGATCCGAGGCACCTAAGTTTGAAGGATGCATCACCAAGGTGCCGGCGGCCACCGGCCCCACGGCCGACTGAATGCGCTGCACAAAGGGGTAGTTGTTTAGGTGCCCTGATGATCCATCCCATTGGGGAATGGATGGGATCACTTCATTACCGCCGGTCTTCCAATTGGCCAACAAGTTCAATCCGGACACGCTGCCTCCGAAATATTGCCATCGATTGCCGGTGGATTGGAGCGTCGGGCCCGTCACAAAATCATCAAACGCATCGTAGGTGATCGAGGATTGCGTAAAGTATGGGGCATCATTCACCGGAGCCAAGGTCATGGTGACCGTGGCTGGCTCAGACCCAGCGATGCCATCCGACGCGTTCACCGTAAAGGTCTTTGGCCCGTTCTCGTTGGCGGCCGGTGTGTAGGCCAGATTGGGCAAATCCGCTGACGCAATGACTTGCCCCGCTGTCACCACGACCCCGGACAGTTTCAGGGATCCAGTGCTAGGCAGGGTGAGCACCGTGATGCTCGCGAGCGGCGAACTCTCAGGATCCGAGTAAACCGCGCTGAAATCCGTCGCAGCGAAGGTCACCGCGGTGTCTTCGGTGCCCGGCTTGGCAATCGCCCCAAGCACCGGAGCATCGTTGACCGAAATGAACGAAAGCACCCGCGATCCGGTCGCCGTGGCGATCCCGTCGGTCACGGTGACAGTCAGCGTGCGATCCGTTGAATTATTAGCAGCCCCGAGATATGTCACTTTCCCGGCCGTCGCGAAGTAGGCGTTCAGATTCACTGCCAAACCCGCAAAGGTGCGTGCGGTGGTCGTGCCTCCAACGAGAACACCATCGCCCTGATTGCCCGTGATCACGCCGTCCAAGGCCGACAGCGTCACCGTCAGGGAATCGCCGTCTGCATCCTGCACCAGCGGGGATTGAAACAGCACATTCCCAGCAACGTCCTCCGTCAGCATTGAAGAGGACACCGGTCCACGCACATACACCTCGAACTTCAATGGCTGGTTCAACCCAGTGCTATTCTGGCAGCAACCAATGTAGTCACCCGCCGACCAATTGACCCGATCCAAACCCAAACCGCCTGAAACGTCGTTGGATTGCTCGTTACCGCCGGGATAAAGACCGCCGCCATTCTCGTTCCAACCAAAACCAAATCGAACCCGGTTGTTGCCAACAGTGCTGACGTAGTTGAAGCCGAAAAAACGCACATCGGTCTGGGTAGAAAACACCCCGGAACCGGCGGCCCGATATGGAGTCGTCGAGACCGCGTCCCGAATGAAGATCTCCTCTCCACCGGCGAAGAGTTCTCGAAGGGTCTTGCCGGTATAATCGCTCTGAGTCGGTCGGCCGGAATAGTCGGCTGTGTTGGCCGGTGTCGGCATGGATTCCTTCCAAATGAATCCGTAAGTCTGATTGGGAATGGCCCCACCCGCCGCGGCTTCCGGAAAGACCACCAGAATTTCGCTGGCCGGCATGGAATTGAAGACCTCGAACTTGGCGTCTTCGTTGTAGGCATCATTCCGGCGATTCGCGGCGGTGTTTAGGGTTGTCGCCGTGGTCCAGTGCGCTGAGGAATAATTGAAAGCATCACCGCTGTTGGCCCCCTTCATGGCCAGCATCCATCCGCCTCCGGCAAGGGCGTCGTTCATCAAGCAATAGACCGGTGTGGAAACGCCGTTGAAGAACAGCGAATACACCCCATCGGCCGTCGCTCCAGTCGATGCCTTCAAGGTCGATGCATTGAGAACCGTTGAGCTGGACCCTGAGACTGTCAGCACCGGCGCGTCGTTCACCGGGGTGACGGTCATGGTGACGGTGGCTGAATTGGCGGAGAACGACGCATACAAGGAACCGGGGGCGACATCGAGGTAGGTAGTTCCGATGCCGGCCAACGATCGATTCCCGGAGACGGTGACTGGCACACCCGCCAGCCCCTGGATCTGCGCCTCGGTCAACCATACCCACAGCGCCATGGTGGACGGCACATAGCTGTTTTGAACTCCGCCAGCACCACCCATCACCAAACCCGACTGCTGCCCATCCCCCGTCCCATGGTCGAGGTAGACAGCTTTGAAAGTCTGACCGTCCGGAAACTGCCCGTAATCCAATTGCGGGTTACTCCCGTCGTTCATAACCAAGCCATACACCCCACCATACCCCACTCCGAAACTCTTGTTTCTCAGGTACATCTGCTCAGGCATTCCCGGAGATCCCGCTAGCGTCCGGACTGTCACCAGCGATTGATCCGGATGCGTGCTACCCACCGCAAAAGAGATCGCAGCGTTGTATTGTGACTCAAAATACTTCGGCGGGCTGGTGGCTGTTCCATCGAAGGACATCGCTGAGGCTTGGGGCAGTGGGAACGCAATCGCATGGGAGTAGGACGTGATACCCCCCACCGGAAAACCTCCACCCGCCACCGTCCAGCTCATGGCCAACTCGGAACTGCTCTTCAGGAGACTCAGCGCCGGCAACACCGCTGAACCGGACCGCACTGCCGATGAGAAGGTTCCGGAAGCGGAGTTCAAGAAACCACCGAGGCTGGCATTGGCACCATAGGCCACCAGCGCCCAGGCTCCGCCGCCCGTCGCGGTCAAATCCACCAAGGCAGCATCAGCTCCAACCACCTGATCCCAGGCGCGATATTGGAGGGTGGCAGTCCCGTTGTAATGGGGGTTCGGCAAGAACCGCACCCGATGAAGCTCGTCGCTTTTGAGCAAGCGCGCCGATGCCGAGCTGACGCCGGACAACGAACTCCAGTTCACGCCCCCGTCGATGGTGTATTGCCAAGAACCGTTACTCGAGTCGACCAACGTGATCGCGATGCCCTTGAGCGCGCCAATATCACCGTCCGAACCTGCATTCGCGAAAACCGAAACCGCCGTGCCTGAATTGTCCACCAAAGCCACGTCTTCCGCGATCGCGGTGAACGATGCGGCCCCGGCCACCGGCGCGTCGTTTACCGGAGCCAAGGTCATGGTGACCGTGGCCGGACCCGACCAGGCCGACCCGTCGGAAGCCGTTACGGTGAAGGTCTTCGCTCCGTTTTCATTGGCCGCTGGCGTGTAGGTCAATGAGCCTAACTGACTGAACGGGATCACCTGAGCGGCACTCACTGCAGAACCGCCCAGGCTCAGGACTCCCGTTGCCGGCGGGGTCACGATCTGAATGCTGGCCAGCGATGCCCCTTCCGGATCGAAAAAACTCGAAGAGAAATTTCCGAATGAGAAGGTCAGAGGAATGTCTTCGGTCCCGGAAACTCCGATAGCAGCCAAAGTCGGATACGACACATTGATCTGAACCGTCAGAGCGACACTGGCCGACGAAACGCCGTCGGATACGGTGAGCGTGTAATCCTCGGAAGCCGAGGCCTGAAGTGGGTTGATCCCCGCAGCGGATGGAGTGAACGAGTATGCTCCGGTTGCGGTGTTGAGTGTTAATGTTCCGTAGGAGCCCGTCTTAGCTACTTGGTTTGCGGTACCTGTCGCTGCACCACCTTGAATTCCGTACACCAGCGTCGTTCCTGGATCAGGATCAGTCCCCTTCACCGATCCGGAAATCGCCGAGAAACTCGTCTGAGTGGCAGAACCCGTCACGGAGAGGGTGCGGGCAGACTGAGTGGTGTTTGCTGTGTAACGAACGATCACCACACCGGATCCGCCCACCCCGCCAGGGCCTTCCGCATCGCCACCACCACCACCACCGCCGGTATTGGCTGTTCCAGCAACGCCTTGGCCTCTATCGGAACGGGCACCCGCTCCACCGCCCCCAGTGCCTCCATTACCACCAAACGCTGTCGGAGAAACCGTATTGTTGTTGGCTCCACCGCCACCGCCGCCACCGTAGAACTGCGCTGCTCCAGAGATGGAATAACTGAGACCGCCCCCCCCATTGCCACCCGGAGAGGAGGATGTGGAACCGCCGTAACCATCGGCAGAGTAAAGCCCCCGAGTACCCACCGCACCAGCGCCACCACCGCCGCCGCCGGCAACATAACCTTCGTTGGCCGCACCATCGGCTCCCCGGAAGCCTTGGGTCGCCGCTCCAGAGGCCGCGGTGGTGTCACCTCCAGTGCCACCACTGGACGCTCCCGATCGGCCGGCTCCCCTAAACGCACCGCCGCCGCCGCCACCGAAACCCACCAACGAACCAAAACTGGAGGAACTTCCATCGCTCCCGGCAAGAACTGTGCCGCTCAACGCCCCACCGGCGCCACCGGCTCCAACAGTAACCGCGACCGGTTGAGAGGCCGTCACGGGAAAAGCACTTTGATAAACGACTCCGCCGGCGCCACCACCACCACTGCCGCCACCACCACCACCACCCACCACCAGCACCTCCACAGTTCCCGAGGTGGACGGCACAAAACTCCCGCTCTGCCGAAAGGTGTGGATGGTGGAATCACTGATTCGGGTCACCTCGCCTCCAGTGCCTTCCGTCAATGAAACGAAGCCCAGTGAGGGCGATTCGCTAATCCCGGACAATTGGATGACCCAGTCTTGAGCGGTGGTGACGATACCATCGGACACCGACACCACGAAGGTCTCCGAGGTGTTGGCATTCAACGCATTGATGGCAGCCGCGACGGGAGTCACTGTGAAGGCTCCAGTCTGTGAATCCACAGTCAGAGTAACGTAAGTACCAGCCTGGGTGACGGTTCCATTGGAGGCCGTTCGCCCCACAATCCCATAGACGAGCAGATCCCCATCGGCATCAGAACCGATGAGGTTTCCGGAGGCGGTTTGAAATGTGTCGGGAGCTACCGTGTCGGTAAAAAACATCCCAGGAGCCGATAGGATGGGGCCTTGATTTCCCAACACGTAGCGAATGGAAACTACCACGTTGTTGAGTGTCACCGGGTTCCAGGAAGACCCGAACGTCCACTGATTATTGCCCGCGACCCGGTAACTGGCAAGGGGGCCGCGATCGTCGCGGATCAATGCCGTCGAACCGGAGTTATTTCCGGAAGAGGCCCAGCCAAAGGCAGCAACATCGACCCCGTTGAGGCGGACGTAATTGCCCGCTATGGCTGAGTTTGCGGAGGACCAGTAAGTACTGTAATCCAGGGACAAATCCACTCCGGTGACCACCGCTCCGACCGGCAAAGCATTCGCGACTGTGGAGGTAACTTCACCGTTTGCTCCGATCTCAAGACGAGAAAGCGCCAATACGGCCACCCGAGTGCTGCGGGCATCAGAACCCGACGCGAGGCCCGTCAAAGCAGTCAACCAACAACCCGCGACCCAAGCCAACAACAGCGCCCAACCTCTGGGCAGGCCAACCAGCCGAGTTCTGACCGCAGCGGCAAAGCATTGCCCCCTTCCCTGCGCTGAAACAGGGAATCCATCGGTCCTCAACCGGTTGGCAGGGCTGGATGACATCCAAACGCCCGGGAAGGAACAACTGCAAATACTCAAAGTCCCGGACAGCTCGAACCGTTACAAAATCCGATAAAACCATCAAAAGAATAGTTCGATTCATTTTTATATGGTTTCAGATTTTTTATATTAAAACCCATCTACGCTGAGGCATCGAACCGGTTCTTGATTCGAACTCTTGGGGGAAATGGGGAATCGCCTCACGGACTCAGCCCATGGCCTTGGCCCGCCTGTTTTTTTCGATCGACGTTCTCGAAGCTGCTCTCTTCCGTCCTCATCCGCTCCGGGCGTTGTCAGACCCATCGAGCGCGATCGATCCATCAGAATCGTTTTGACCAAGGGCTTGCCGAGACCGGATTGGCGGGGAGACTCCTCCCATGTCGACCGAAGCTCCGCAGTCTACACCCTTGCCAGGCCGCGTGAACATTCGTTGGTGGCCGGCTGGAGTGATCTTGGGACTGATGGTCGTGGCCATGGGTGGGGTGCAGTCGTGGAGCGAGTTCCCCTTTCAGCGCCGGAATTTAATTTGTCTGGGTATCGCGGGTGGGGCCGCAGGGCTCGAACTGCTGTGGTGGCTGTTCTTGTCGCGGGCTCGTTGGACATTGCGGTTGGCGGGCGTTGCTGGAATCGCCCTGCTGGCGGGAACCGCCCGCCTGACTCTCCGCATTCGTGGGGTGACCGGAGACCTGATCCCCATCGTTGAAACCCGATGGGCGCAGCCCTCAACGGCTCTCACCACCACGGGCAGACTCAACACAACCAACGCCACGTCAGCTCCAGGCGCTCCCTCCAGCTCCACCACCCGTTTGCCCGGGGATTACCCGCAATTCTTGGGATTAAACCGCAACGGTATCGTTGACGGACCCTCATTTCAAACCAACTGGACCCTTTATCCACCTCAACTGCTGTGGAGGAAGCCAGTCGGTGGCGCGTGGTCGGGCTTCTCGGTGGTCGGCGATCTGGCGGTGAGTCAGGAGCAAGAGGGCGAAGAAGAAATGGTGGTCTGCCGCCAAATAATTAACGGTAACGTTGTGTGGAAAACCGCCAATTCAGCCCGTTATTTCACCCCTATCGCTGGAGAAGGCCCCCGCAGTTCACCCACGATTTCTCAAGGACGCGTGGTCACCCTCGGGGCCCGGGGTTGGCTTCAGGCGCTGGACTTGTCGACCGGAAAACGACTTTGGGGCACCAACATTCTCGAATTTTCCAAAGCCGGAATGCCCGAATGGGGGCTTTCGGGTTCTCCGCTGGTGATTTCCAATAGGGTTATCGTTAGCGCCGGAGGCCGCGACGAACGCTCCTTGCTCATGTGGCATCTGGACTCAGGGCAACTCCTGGCTTCGGGTGGTTCCTCCTCCGCTGAATACAGCTCTCCCTACCTGACCGAGTTGGCCGGAGTACCCCAAATCCTCCAGTTCAACCATCGAGAGATTACCTCCCACGATCCCGTGACGGCCCAAGTCCTCTGGAACCGGCCTTTTGGAGTCCATTTCCCTCTGGTGGCCAACCCGGTGCGAATTTCCTCCAACCGCGTATTTTTGAGTGCCGGTTATGGGGTCGGGGCGGAACTGCTGGAGATCTCGAAGGCCCCATCGGGCGCGCTCGAGGTCCGATCGATTTGGACCTCCAAGCGATTGAAGGCCAAGTTTTCCAATCCCGTGTTTCGGGATGGATTCATTTACGGCTTGGACGACGGAATACTGGCCTGTTTGGACGCGAAGGACGGTTCGCAACGTTGGAAGGAAGGTCGGCACGGCCACGGTCAAGGGCTGTTGATAGGCGAACTGTACCTGCTGATGGCCGAGCACGGCGAATTAGTGCTGCTGCATCCCACTCCGGACGGGCCCGGAGAACTGGCACGCCTAAAGGTCTTCAGCGACAAAACCTGGAACCCCATCGCACTGGCTGGCGACCTCCTGCTGGTGCGCAATGACCGCGAGGCCGCCTGCTACCGGTTGCCCGTGCGGTAACGATCGGTAACCGAGGGCGTTGAGAGGACCTCTCGTGTCGCCGTCCGCCGTTGGCTCTCCATCGTTCGATGGTTCAAGGCGCTTCAGGGAAGGCGGATGCCGTAGAAGCACTGCCACTGGCTTTGACTGGATCCCAGCGTCACATTGCGGGATTGGATCCATTGAACATGGCCATCTTCGAAGAGAAAATTGCCACCGTCTGGAATCCCGCGCTGGCCGGCGTGATTGGCCGTTTTAGTCGGACGACCGTTTTCTGGCAGGATCCACTTGATCCCTGGGTTCATCAGGTTGGTGGAATGTGCGCCATGGCCTTGGAGCCGATCGATGAGGATGGGAGCCGCAGAGAACTCCCCACCCAGCTTCTTGCGGTAGTGCCAGTCACCCAATCCATCGGAGTTGTAATCCCAGGCTCCATTCACACGACCCGGTAAGAAAAAGTAGCCGATGAACACGGGGCGACTCACATTCGCGCCATAACTCCACGCATCGGCCTGACGGTTCCATTGGTCGGTCGGACAGAAGAGCACATGATTGGCGGCCTTGCGGTCATTCCGGGACCTCGGAGCCACATTCTTCATCAAGTACTTGTCGGTAAAGCTGCGAGCATTGGCTCCGAGCCAACTCAGTCCTGTCCCGTCGGTATTGTCCGGGAATCGGTCTTCGTTGTCGTTGGCATAGAGGATCACCGCGATACCCCATTGCCGCTGGTTGCTGCTGCACAGGGTCTTAATGGCCGCGGATCGGGCCCGGGCGAGTGCCGGCAAGAGCATGCCCGCCAAAATGGCGATGATGGCGATGACTACCAGCAGCTCAATGAGCGTGAAGGCGGTCGATCGGGAGGCAGGATTCCGGCTGGCAGTCATTGTGAGGCTTAGGCTCACCTTGCTCCAAAGGGGCGACGGGGGTCAATCGATCCCACTCAACTCACTCACCCGCGACGATCACCCGGTAGAACCGAGTCGGCCCATCAGGCAACGGGACGGAAGCCTCACTGTCCGACAACGTCGCTCGAGGATCATTCTCCTCCACCTCCAAGCGACTCCAACGGCCCGCCGGCGTCATGTCTGAAGCCCACTGAACTTCAAAGTGCCGGCCGGCCCAGCGATTGAATCGCAGGACAAACCGGGAACCCTCGCGGGCGATCAACGGTTTCCATCGGCGCTGCGGGTTCAACGGTCCTTCCCTCAGAAGGTATTCGGTGAAGTTGTTGAGTTCGTCAGCATCCGGATCCAACGCCTGCGAACGGAGAGACTCCCAGGGTTGCGGTAGCCACCGGGCCGCCCACTGATCGTACCCCTGCCGCTGGGGCAAGTCCTCGACGATCCAGCGCCGGATTAAATTTACAGCTTCAGCATCCATTTCCGACGTGCCCAAGGGCGGCATGTGAAACGCACCCAATGTGGAAATCCGGAGGAAGAGGGAAGAGTTCTCGGGATGCCCCGGGTCGATGCGAAATTCACCGAGACCCATGCTAGACACCGAAGAGCGCACCCCAATTAACCCCATCTGATCGAGAGCCGTTCCGATGCGCGCATCCCAGGGCGTGCGGGTGAGTCCTCCGGGCTGATGGCACGCGGCGCAGTTGGCGTCCAAATAAGCCCGAACACGGCGCTCCAAGGTTTGGGTCTCATCCGTCGGGCTCACCAGTGCGGGCATCTGGTGGGTCCGAACCAAGGGCTCCGAGAAATAGCCGGCAGCCGACCAGGCATCGAGTTGAGAGAGGAGGGTCACCCCCTCACGGGTCCGTCGATTGAGTTGGGCGGTATTGAAACCTGCGGGCCCGCCATTGACCGACGTGTGACACGACAAGCACTCATTGCGACCCGGAAAATGCCAGATCTGGGTGACCAACTCAGTCGGGGTCCATGCATAGAACATCGCATCGGAGCCTTCGTCCGGAACGAGATCTGCCTCGTTTCCTTCATCATTCCATCGATAGCTCGCGCCAGAAACCCCATTGGTCGTCTGAATTAGAATTCGGGTTTCCATCGGAAAGAGCATCGTGCTCGGACGGCGGTAAGGGCGATCAAAGTGCTTCACCCAGACCGTGCCCGCCGGGAAGGTCCAGGCTCCCTCGCGGCGAAAGGTCATGGTCGAGTCCTCGCCCGGGAGCGCGAACCATCGCCGCTTAATGGCATGGTCGGACCAGAAAGGCGCGTTGATCTCATAAGGCACTAAACCAGGCCGTGGGGTTAGAGACGGCAAGTTCTCAAAGAGCCCCGTCTCAGACAACTTGTCGGGCCACACTTCTCCCACCACCGGGCGTTGGACTAGTCGGTAAATACGCCCTGAACCAGAAGTGAGCAGCAGCGAGCCATCTCGGGGATCCGCACCGAAAGCCACCACTCCCGGTTGGTTCACGATCCAAGTAACCTCCGGTTCGCCGGGTTCGCCGGGTCGAAGCACCGCGATGTCTCCGGTCAAGTCGGCGAATAAATAAGAGCCATCCAGTTCCGGGTAAAACGAACCCCGGTAGAAATGACTTCCGGTGATGGCGGTGCGGCCGGAAAAGTGAGAGTACTCGAACTCCGGCAAGGCGGTGCCTTCAACTTCCAGGTCGGTGGTAGAAATGGTGCCTTCCCACCAAGGCCACCCGTAGTTGGCCCCAGGGCGGATCCGGTTGACCTCTTCGCGGGAGCCATTGCCCACATCGTTGCACCACAACTCACCGGTTTTGGGATCGAAGCTGAACTGCCAAGGGTTTCGCATGCCCAATGCATAAAACTCGGTGCGCAATGCTTGAGGATTTTCGCCTTTCCAGATCACTTGATCCCCCACGCCGTACTGACGGGCTCCGACAAACGGATTGTCGGCAGGCACAGAATAGGCGTTGGGATTAACTCCAAAGCCTGGGTTCGGCGGAGGGTTCCCTGGTTTGCGATCCACATCGAGACGCAGTATCCCGCCGAAGAATCCTGCATCTAAGCGCTGGGCCACTCGATTGGACCACAGGCTGCCATCTCCCACCGACAAAAAGAGATACCCATCTGGGCCAAAGGCGAGGCACCCGGCGTTGTGATTGGGTCCCGGATCTTCCTGATGAAACAAGACCACCTCGGAGGCCGGATCCGGACGCCCGTCTCCTCCGGGTGGGACGGTAAAGCGGGAGAGTCGATTGAAGGACTGAATCAAACTACCGGCCCCTTCCTTGGAGGAGTAATAGACGAAGACCCACCCATTGGTTTGAAACCTCGGATGGAAGGCCATCCCCAAAAGGCCGGACTCCTGTTCGAAGAAGACACGATCCGAGAGGTCCAAAAACAACCGACTGGATAGTTTGTTGGACAGGGACACTTCGTAAGCCACACCCCCCATGTTCACGAAGATGATCCGGTTGGTTTCCCCAGGTGGGACGGCAAAACCGAGAGTCCCAGGTAGAGGTCCTAAAGTAGGAAACGCATCCTCCAACGACCAAGTGCCTCGAACCGGATTACGGGGTACCTTGCCCCCATCCCAAAACTTCCGATCCAGAGCCCCTAAGGGAGTGACAATCCACCAGAGACAGGTCCACAGAACGACCCAGATCGGCAACGGTTGATATCGCCCACCTCGTAAAATTGTTCTCCGAATCCTTCCCATTCACCGCGCCAGACGCCGCAAATGTAACGGGGGTTTCACTAATAATTTACAAATGTAAATTAAATCCAGAGAACCTCTCGAAACCACGAGGCATCACCCACCCGACTGCGGCCGAAGGGCCCCTTCTTTAACCCGAGGTGGTGGCATCAGCCGCCCAAATAAGCGCTGCGCACTTCAGGACTGTCGCGGAGGACCGACGAACGGTCGGACAAGAGAACTCGCCCTGTCTCCAAGACGTAGCCATGGGTACTGACCTCTAGGGCCAGGTGGGCATTTTGCTCAACCAGCAG
This sequence comes from uncultured Verrucomicrobiota bacterium, assembly GCA_903939515.1. Taxonomy (GTDB): domain Bacteria; phylum Verrucomicrobiota; class Verrucomicrobiia; order Limisphaerales; family UBA9464; genus SXXZ01. Next base: position 13,538 of record CAJAHH010000091.1, on the reverse strand, counting down.
GATGGGCAGCAACCGTTCGCGGTTCAGTTCAACCAACCGGGCGAAAATCTCCTTCACCAACAGCGGAGCGATGCCCAGGGAGGGCTCGTCGAGCATGAGGAATCGCGGACGGCTCATTAAGGCCCGGCCGATGGCCAACATTTGCTGCTCTCCGCCGGAAAGGGTGCCCGCGTGCTGCTCGCGGCGCTCCTGAAGCCGAGGAAACATGCCGAAAACATACTCGAGCTCCGAAGCGATCCACTGAGAATCTCGCTGTAAGTAGGCTCCCATCTGAAGGTTTTCCATCACCGTCAGGTTGGCAAAGACCAGTCGCCCTTCCGGCGAATGGGCCAAACCGCGACGAACAATTTCATGCGGGGCCCACCCCGTGATGTCTTGGCCATCAAAGAGGATCCGCCCCGAGGTGGGCTTCACCATGCCGGAAATGGCCCGAAGCGTGGTGGTCTTGCCCGCGCCGTTGCCGCCGATGAGGGTAACGATGCCGCCCGCCGGCACCGTTAACGAGATGCCATGAAGGGCGGTGATGGCACCGTATTGAACACTCAGATTGTGGACTTCTAGCACGGCGAGAATGGCAAAGTTGGGTGTTTTCTAGTCTCCCAGGTAAGCGGCAACGACCTTGGGGTCGACGCGAATTTTCTCGGGCGACCCCTCGGCGATTTTCCGCCCATATTCCAGCACATGGATGCGCTCGCAAATGCCCATCACCACCTTCATGTCATGCTCCACGAGCAGCACGGCCAAGCGAAAGCGGTCCCGCACAAACCGGATTAACCGCATCAACTCGTCCTTCTCGGACGGGTTCATGCCCGCGGCCGGTTCATCGAGCAGGAGCAGCCTGGGCCCTGTGGCCAGCGCTCGAACGATTTCCAGGCGCCGCTGGTCCCCGTAGGAGAGACTTTTAGCCGGAGCCTCCTGGACACGCTCCAGATTAAAGAGGCTCAGCAACTCACGGGTTCGTTCTCGCAATTCGGCCTCCTCGGCGTGGAAGCGCCCACCGCGCAACCACGACTGCCAGGTCCGGTGCTCCAGGTGACGGTGAAAGGCCACCCGGACATTGTCGGAGACCGATAAGCTGGGGAAGAGGCGGATATTCTGGAAGGTCCGGGCGATCCCGCGCTCGGTCAGGTGAAAGGGCTTGGCTCCCGCAGTGCCCGCACCCGCAAACTCAATGCGTCCCTCAGTGGGCTGATACACTCCGGTGATCAAGTTGAAGAGAGTGGTCTTGCCGGCTCCATTGGGACCAATGAGTCCGGCCAACTCCCCTTCCCGAACATCCGCCGTGACTGAGGAAACGGCCGTCAAACCGCCGAAGCGAATGGTCACGTCGGTCAACTGCAGCAAGGAAGCGCTCATGCGCCGCGCCTCCGTCGTTCACTCCGATGGAACAATCCCTGCGGACGCATTAACATCAGCAAAATGAGCATCAGGGAGTAGAGGATCATTCGCATTTCCTTGATCCAGTCGAGCGACCAAGGCGCGCCTCCGAAGGGATTGGGCACCGAGCGACTGCCCAATTCGCGGAGGCCTTCCGGGAGCAGGGTCAACAAGATCGCCGCAAAGACCACACCGGCATGACGCCCCATGCCTCCGAGGATCACCATCACCACAATCTCGATGCTCTTGTCGAAGGAGAATCCACCGGGGTTGAGATAGCCCTTGAGGTGGGCATACAAACCACCGGCCACGCCGGCAAAGAAGGACCCGATACCGAAGGCCGTGATCTTATAGCGGGTCGTATCGAGGCCCATGGCTTCAGCGGCCACCTCGTCGTCGGCCACCGCCAAGAAGCCACGCCCATGGGTCGAGTTGAGGAGCGCCCAGACGGTGTACACGGTCAGCGCCGCCGTGCCGAAGGTCCAAAACAGATTGCTATAAGCAGGCACCCCAGTCAGCCCTCGGGCGCCGCCCACCATGTCCATGTTCTGGAGAACGACGCGGATGATCTCACCAAAACCCAGCGTCACGATGGCCAAGTAGTCGCCCTTGAGCCGGAGGGAGGGTGCTCCGACTGCCAGACCCGCCACCGCGGCCAGCAGGCCCGCAGCAATGAGGCTCATTGGGAAAAAGACCCACTGCAGGAGAACGGGATTCCACCCCAACCGGGGCGCCACCACCGTGGACAACATGGCCGAGGTGTACGCACCCACGGCCATGAAACCGGCGTGTCCCAGCGAGAATTGGCCCGTAAAGCCGTTGATGAGATTGAGGCTGGAAGCCAACACCACACTGACACCCACCCCCATCACCACGTCCAGAAAGTAGGGATCGATCGAACTCGAAACAGCCGAGGCCAGCCCTGCAAGAATCAGGGCTGCGAGCAACCAGCGTTGGGCAACAGGAAACGCCATGGTTAAACCTTCTCTATCTTGAGTTTACCCAGCAGGCCCGCAGGCCGGAACAGGAGGATGGCAATGAGGATGCCAAAGGCGATGGCATCGCGAAAGGTCGAGAGGCGCGTGCCCGACACGAAGGTTTCCACTAGACCGATGAGCAACCCGCCCAGCGCCGCTCCCGGCAGATTTCCGATGCCGCCCAGCACCGCGGCGACGAAGGCTTTGAGCCCCGGCAACGTGCCCATCAAGGGATCGATGCTCGGGTAATTCATCGCATAAAGAACTCCGCCCGCGCCGGCGAGGGCCGATCCCAGACCAAAGGTGAAAGAAATGATCCGGTCATTGTTAATGCCCACCAACGAGGCGGCGGTGGCGTTGAAGGACAAGGCACGCATGGCGGTGCCGATGCGGGTGTGATGCACAATCCAGTAAAGCAACCCCAGGAGACTGAGAGCGACCCCCAGCACCACCAGCTGGTGAGTCGAGACGGTCAAGGCACCGAAGTGGAGTTGCTGAGAAGGGAAGAGCGCCGGGAACGCCTTGGGGTTTGGGCCAAAACCGAGCCGAGAATTCTGTGCCACGTTCTGGATGAGCAACGAGACGCCGATGGCGGTGATGAGCACCGTGAGGGTAGAGCGTTGACGCAGCGGTTTGTAGGCGAGCTTTTCAATGACCACGCCCAAGACGGCGCACACCGACATCGACAACAGCAAGGCCGCCAACCCCCCGCCAATGGACTGGGTGGGTAACCCAAGCTTCTCTACCGAGTACCAGGCAACGAACGCGCCCAGCATGAACACATCGCTGTGGGCAAAATTAATGAAGCGGAGCACGCCGTACACCATGGTGTACCCCAAGGCGATGAGGGCATAAATGGCCCCCAAGAGCACTCCATTGAGCAGTTGTTGCAGGAACTCGGTCATCGGGTTCCGCGGGCCCCGCCGCGCGGACAAGCACACAAGAAAACCCCAGTCGCGCCCAATGTCGAGCGCAGGCGACCTGCACCGCGCTGAGGCCGATGCGAAAGTGAGGTCCACGTCATCGCTGCTGGGTGGGTTGTGCAGTGACAATGACCCGGCGAGCCAACATCTGAAGGGTATCATCGCCGCCCAAGCGCTCGGGATGAATGTAACCCATACGGCCAAAGCGCAGGACCTTGTCGAGGGCACTCTTTAAATCTCCCTTCCTGAGATCGGCATCGATCAGGCGAGCCATCATGCCACCGGGAGATGAAGTATCTTCGGAAAAGTCCATGGGCCCAAAACGCGATTCGTCAGGATTCAGTGCTTCTTCGAAAAGAACCCGAGCCCGAGTATCGTTGCCTCGATCCCAACTCACCTCGGCCAAGCGCATGCGATGGATGCGCTGGCGCTCGGGATCCAACCCGGCCAACGCGCCCAAAAACACCTCCAGGCGCGCTGAATCAGGCACATAAAACGCCGAGCGCTGAGTGCGGTGACGTAGCAGCAGCAGGTCAACCAACTGGCGCATGAGGTTCAGGTCGCGGAGCTGCTCTTCATTGGAAAAAGCCGGGTGATTGACCAGTGAGGCCACCTCGCCGTCCGGGGCGGGATTCTGAATGGCGTAGGTGGAAAGCAACCGGACCACCGTTGGATCGCCCGATTGAAGTTCCTGCCAACGACGCAAAACGGAGCGGAAGATCGGGAGTTGAGGAATGCCGATCTTGGCGAATTGCCGGGCCAAAGCTCTGCAATCTTCGGCCGTGAGCGGAGTGCTCACCAAGTGTTCCCCAAGGAGGGTTCGCGGCCGAGGATGCAGGGCCTCGTTGAGCCGATAAGGCACCATGGCCATCCCGCGGGCAAAGAAGGCCCGCTGGGCCCGGTACTCAAGCACCGGATGAAAATCGCTGTGGATCGTCGTGCCGTCCGGGGCCAAGAAAAAGGCGTCTCCAAAGGCCACCATTTGCAATGCGAGCACGTTGACCGGCCGGGTGATCTCGATACGCCCGAGGTCGGCCGCGACGGCAGGCTGGGCAAGGCGGCGGGCCATGGCCTGCAAGTCCGGACGATAGGGTTGGGCGGCCCCGATAAGGAGCAGGTCGCTGGTGGATGTTTGCCACAGGCTGAGGTGCGGGAACACAGATCCAAAAGTAGCCACGACGGTGGCGAAGGTCTCGTCGTCGGTCTCGTAGGTCTGGACCCACTGAGCACAAAGCCCCCCGGGCTTTAGGCGCGCCAAACAGTCTTGATAATACTCCTGACTGAACACCGCCGCGACACCCGCCATCCAGGGATTCGAGGGCTCGGTGACGATGACATCGAAGGACTCCGGCGTGGTCTGAAGGAAGGTCTTGGCGTCCTCGATGTGGGTGCGACACCGGGGATTGCGAAGGGCATCGTGGTTGAAGGGCGCGAAATGATCACGGGCCACCTCGGCCACTTCCGGGGAAATCTCGACCAAGTCCACAGACTTCACCGGCACATGTTGCAAAATCGATCCGACCGTCACACCACTGCCCGCGCCGACCACGAGGACCCTCTCGGCGAAGGGATGGAGCAACATCGGCAATTGGCCGGCCAGAATCTGAGTGCTCATGTCCTCACCGGAACTGGCGTCAGCCTTGCCGTTGACCTTGAGGCTAATGTTTGGCTGACCCGCCCGATTGGTGACGGCGAGAATCGCAACCGTCGATCCGGCCCCGTCACGGTGGTAGGCCAGGTTGTAGATGTCAGCACGCTGGCGGAATTCGGCGATACTCGCCGGAGGTCGAACGTCGCGCCAGAGTCCCAGAACGAAGGCGCGCGCCCAGCGTTCGCTGAGCGTGAGCGAGACCGCAGCGACCAGCACGGCCGTGGCCACCAACCCTTGGACTAGGGCCCTCGTGACGCCACCGCGCCGGGAGGCCAGAGTAACCCATCCGATGAGTCCATTAATGCCGATGCCCAAAGCCAGGGTCGAAGCCAACCCGAGGACGGGCAGGAAGACCAAACCGGTCAGAACAGCCCCTAGCACCGTCCCCACCGTGTTGACGGCGAACACCCGACCCACCGATCCGCCGGTCGTCCGGAAGTCGGACGTGACCACGCGACTGGCCAACGGCAGTGTCATACCCAGGCATACGGCGGGTACAAAAAGCACACTGAAGCAGACAAGCGCCTGGACCAGTTCATACAACGGATAGGCCGCCGGCCGCCGGGCGATGACGTCGGCAAGATGGGCGAAGGCGTACGGAATGAGGTCGTAGAAGAACATCGAGACCAACAGCGTGCCGGCCAGCGCCCATTCGGCGACGGCGAAGGCGACGAGCGTGTCGTAGCGCCGGCGCCAGGCCGACACCAGCGCGCTGCCGACGGCGATGCCGCTGATGAACGTGGCCAGCATCAGCGAGTAGGCGTGAGTGCTGGACCCGAGCGCCAGGGCCAAGAGGCGGGTCCAAGCCACCTCATACAGCATCGCCACGAAGCCGGACAGGCCGGCGGCCACCAGCGCCACCCGGCACTCCAAAGGCGTGAAGGACTCGTCGGTCGCGGAACGTGCAACCGGCTGAACTGGCTCATCGAGGCCCTCACCGCTGCGGGAACTTAAGACGTACGCGACCAAGGCGATGCCGAGGCTCAGCGTCGCGCCCAACTGCACCACCGCCTCGAGGCCCAGTGCAGGAATCCACCACCAGTCGGCCAGCAGGATGCCGGCGACCGCGCCCGCACTGTTGATCGAGTAGAGCGCCGCCACCCGGCCACGGAGCTCCGAAAGTGAACGGGTGACGTACTTGGTGAGCACCGGGAGCGTCGCGCCCATCAACACGGTCGGCAGGAGAATGATCAGCACGGCAAAGCCGAACTGCAGGGCCAGCCGCGGAGTCCCCTCGGGATGGAACGTGCGAATGACCGACAGGAAACCCTGTCGGACAGCCTCGAAATACCACGGGAAAAACACAGCAAAGAGTCCTATCCCGGCCTCCAGACAGGCATAGAAGAAAAGCGGTCTCCGGAGCGAATCGGCCCGCGTGCCCAACAGGGCGTTGCCCGCGGCCAATCCGCCCATGAAAGCGGCGAGAACCGCGACCACAGCGTAGCTGGTGCTTCCGAGGAAAAGGGCCAGATACCTCGTCCAGACAACCTGATAGAGCAGGCCGGCGAGGCCTGAGACAAAGAACGAGGCAAGAATGGTCCAGAAGACCCCGCGGGAATTCGACTTCATGGTGTGTGGTGTGGGATGATGCTACATCGGACCCCAGAGAAACCTAGGTCAAGGTCGAAGACTTCGTCGCTTGCAGTCGCTGCCAGATCACCCGGAAGGCGCTGGCAAAGTCTTCGGGTCGCCGCGAGACCCACTCATCGACCGCTTCTGGCGTGAACCATCCGCCCCCGCGGATCTCCGAGGGTTGGAGCACAAAGGGCCCCTCGTGGTCGGCGAGATACACACCACAAAATTCCCAACCGGTGTCTGCGGTGGCCACCAGTTCGAAGATTCTCCGCGGAGGCTCGGACAGTTCGACCCCCAGCTCCTCGGCGACTTCCCGGAGCGCGGTCTCGTCCATGCCATCACCGGCGCTGACATGCCCCGACGAAGAGGCGTCCCAGACTCCAGGGAAATCATCCTTCCAAAGCGCCCGCTGCTGGAGGAACAACTCGCCCCGTTGATTGAAGACCAGCACATGGACGGCCCGATGACGCAGCTTCAGGCGGTGCACCTCGCTCCGCGGTGCTTTGCTAATGACCTGGTTTTGCTCATCGACCACATCAAACCATTCCTCGGACATACCCACCGAGATTCCGACAAGACTCCCGGAGGGGCAACCGGAGATCGAGACGGGATTGCCGACCCCTCGGTCTTTCCCGTGACTGCCGCTTGACGGATGAGGAGTAGCTTTCGAGATTGATGCCTGATGTCGCAGGCCAAACAACAGAAGCTGGGAAAACGGGAAACCCGAGATCTCGACGTGGAGATCGGCTTCCTCGAAGGGTTGGTCGGAAAAGATCCTGAGTACGTCGAAGCTCTCCAACTTTTGGCGGATGACTACACCCGGCGCGGGCGCATCAACGATGGCCTGCGGGTGGACCACCAACTCAAATCACTCCGTCCGGGTGATCCTGAGGTGCTCTTTAATCTGGCCTGCAGCCTCTGCTTAGCCGGTGAGTTAGAACCCGCCATCAACGAATTGCTTCGGGCCATAGAAGCCGGATATCGGGACTTCGGCTGGATGCTCAAAGACCCTGATCTGGCTGAGGCCCGCAAAGACCCTGCCTTCCAAAAGGTCCAGGACCAACTGAAGACCCTCAAAGACGGAATCTGAGCAAACTGGGTTACTAACGAGAGTGTGAAGGGGTTTGGCGGGTGTGAAGTGGGCTCTTATTCTTTAGTCTTAAAGCCCTGCGCGGACCCTTCTTGCAACCCCCGGGCTTTGCGCACCAATTGCAGAAACTCCGCACGGTATCCCTCGCGGTCCGGCCCCTGCCCTTCTTCGGCCAAGGCCTGAACTTTCTCCCAAGTCAGGTCACCCTTGTAGGGGGAATCACGCAGCATTAATCCATAGCCGACCACAGCGGCGGCAAACTTGTAGTCGGCCGTCGCTGCATCGGAACTCCGGTGCACGTCCGCGACACCCATTTGAAGGCTCCGCGAAGGCCTGTTCTCGGCCGAACCTTGGGCCTGCCCGTTCGCTGAAGAACGGTATCCTACCTCCAAATTCAGCAACTCAGTTGAACTGCCCGCCGGAGCCGTGGATTCGGTGCCAGAAATCGGCCGCGCAGAATCGGTCGACCGAGTGGGAACGATCTCGTACAAGGCGGTGACGGACCGACCGGCCTCCATCTGAGCGCCAGAATGGGGCGGCGAGGTCCTCGGGGTAGCCGCCGATTCCCGGCTCTCCTGGCTGAGCAATCGCCACTCATCAACGCGGGCAGGATTAAAACGCACGTCCACCGTCACGTTTTCGGCCACCGTGGTCGGGGTGGGCTGCAACTCACGTCGCAGCACCGCCAGAGCCTCCGCCGGTGTTGCCGCGGAGGCATAAGCACTCCCTCCTGGAGTGGGCATCCAGGGAGCCTCGGACGGTTGCGGAGGCACTTCAACCCCCAGACCCATCACACTCAACAACACGCCCCATTCGGTTTGCTCGCGGATGAGCGTTGCCAGTGCCTCCCGGGTTCCGGCCTCGGCGGAGAATTCTGCATCCACAATCCAAACCACCCGGTTAATACCCCCGGGAACATGATGTTGGTCTGCAAGGGCATACGCCCTGCGCAGGCCCTCCAACCCACGCGGAGCACCTTCGGCCCGCAGGGCGCCCACTCCTTGGATCAAACTCTCTCGATCCGCAGCTGCGGTCGGCGGGAGAATTAATCGTCCCTGAGGCCCATCGATGAGCAGGGCCAACGAATCTCGCCCGTCCAACGCCTCAATGAGGGCCTGCAAGCTTCGTTGAGCCCAAGACAGACGAGCAGAAGAGCCGGGACTGAGCCCGACCAGTACGACCATGTTGACCCGAGGGCGCGCCGCCGCCTGGGCCGGTCGGGCCTGGACACCAATCTTAACCAGACGGTGATCCGGACTCCACGGTGCGTCGGCCACTTCGACATGGGCCGAGACGGGATCCGATCCGGAGGGCGCGGGGTAGTCGTAAGAAAAATAGTTCAATAACTCCTCGAGCCTCACTGCATCGGGTGAGGGCAGCTGACCTTCTTGAAGAGCCTTCCGAATCTGGGGATAGCTGGTGTTGCCCGGCTTTAGCGGGAAGGTGGATCGAGGCGTGGTCGCCGCTGATTGAAATGGAATTTCCCGCGTGGTCTGTGCCCGAGGGCGAGGTGCGGACGTCTTGGCCCGAGTGGTTGGGGTGACCGGGGTGGACGGATGGGGCTGGGACTTTTGAACCAACTCGGCGGCAGGGGTGGTGGCCAGCAAGACCACGGGGGTGGCCGTACCGGTAGGCGCTTGCGCCGAATCGGCCGATGGAGCCAATCCAAACCGTTTGAACCCAGCCACCGAGGCCGGCGATTCAGGAGATTCCGACGGGGTCGACGATCCAGGTGATCGGGCGGGGCTGCCCCAGGCCAGCGGAGACTCTCCTCGCGATACATCCTCCCGGAGTTGAGCGATGAGAGAAGCATCTGCCGTCGCCTGCATCGCCTGCGTCGCCACTATTGACGGAGAGACTTCGGCCGGCGCATTCGACCCCCCAGAAAAAACGGTCAGCGCCGGGGACGGCACGGATTCCGAGGGCCAGGCATTCCAGAGAGCCAGACCAATGCTCAACGCAGTGGCTGCGGCCAGACTGTATCCCATGGCCGGACGGGTGAGCACGGACCAGAAACGGTGCCAACCCGAATCGGTGTCCGGAGACGATTCGGCGGAGGATCGGCCAGGAAGACCCTGCCCAGACTGGCGGGCATAGGCCAAGACGGCCTTCCGACGATCAGCGCTAAGGCGATGGATGGCCTCGTGGGTCAAGTCCGTCTCGATGTCATCGGCCACACGCCGAATCTCGCCAATCTCGGCTCGCAGCGGAGCCGAGCGCGCGACGACCTGTTCGGCGGCGGCCCGATGCTCGGCCCATCCGGGAACCAACGGATCAAAGGGTCCATCTTTGAGAGCAAAGGCGGTCAACTCCGGAGAGTCGGGCGTCCAGTCCGCAGGAGATGGGGTGGTTTTCATTGTGGGGATGACGGGGGACGGTTGGAGCGGGTCTGGGAAACACTCGGCCCGGCGTCGAGACGCTCAAAGCGCTGCCTCAAGGTCTTCAGGGCGGTGTGTAAGAGAAACCCAACGTTGGTCTCGCTCAAACGGGTCAGGTGGGAAATCTCCCGGTAGCTCAGTTGATTTTGGAACTTGAGGCGAACCACCTCCCGCTGATTGGGAGGCAACGTGGTGAGCAGGGTCATCAAGTTGCGGGCATCGTCCCGCGCCTGAGCCGAAGTGGATGGCGTCGGGGCGTTACCAGCCAACTCGGACGCCTCCGCCTCTGGGGCGCGAGGCCGGCGGGATTCGCGGCGATGCTGGTCCATGGCCTGATTGCGGACCACCGTGAACAACCACGGCACCAAACGTCCTTGCAGCGACTCGGGCTCCTGCTTGCAAAGTTTGAAGAAAGCGTCTTGGACCAGGTCTTCAGCCGAAGGCAAATCTCCCACCAACGATCGCGCGTACCGTATTAACTCCGCCTCATGACGCTCCATGGTCATCCGAACCCACTCAACCCGTTCATAGGTCTGATTGGAGGTGCTGGACGGATTCATGGCGGTTACGGCTTATTCCACCCTGATAACGCCCGGCCGTGAAGTTCCTTAGCAATAAAAACAGCGATTTTTTACTGTATTTTGTACAATTATTACAAAATTAAAGCTATTTTTAGTAATTAATTCACACAGAGTTGGCTCTGAATGGTTTCAAAACAGAGTATTCTGACGCAGAAACACACTAGGAAAGCTCTCTCCTACTGCGCCCAAATATTTTATCCAAGGATCCCGCCCCGCTCGGTGATCAAATCTCGCGCCAACGCTGGGCCACAGGTTGACGCCGACCAACTCCGAATGCCCGGGAAGTCACCTTGAGGCCCGGAGCGGCCTGCCGCCGCTTGTACTCCGACAGGTCGATGAGTCGGACCACCCGACGCACATCCGCCTCGCTGAAGCCTGTAGCGATGATCTCGGCCGCCGGGCGGTCCTCCACCACATAGGCCTCGAGGATGGCATCTAAAACCTCATACGGAGGCAGACTGTCTTGGTCCGTCTGGTTGGGTCGGAGTTCGGCACTCGGCGCCTTGGTAATCGACGAACTGGGAATGATTTCGCGATCTCGGTTCATCCATCGAGACACCCGATACACCCAAGTCTTGGGCAAATCACTAATCACGGCCAACCCGCCGCACATGTCTCCGTAGAGGGTGCAATAGCCAACGGCCAATTCGCTTTTGTTGCCCGTGGTCAGGAGCAACGAACCAAACTTGTTGGACATGGCCATGAGCGTGACCCCACGAAGCCGCGCCTGCAGATTCTCTTCAGTGGTGTCTTCCGGGCGACCTTCGAAGAGAGGCCCCATCTGACGCTTGAGGGCTTCAAACGAGCCCTGGATGGGCACCACGTCGAAACGGATCCCGAGGTTTGCCGCCAAGGATCGCGCATCATCGATGCTTCCGGCGCTGGAAAACTCGGTAGGCAAGGCCAGCCCCCGGACATTCTCCGCACCGAGTGCGTCTACAGCCAAGGCGGCGACCAAGGCGGAATCAATGCCTCCCGACAACCCCAGGACCACCGAGCGGAAACCGCATTTGCCGACATAATCGCGCATGCCCAGTACCAAAGCATCGTGCAACAGAGCCTCGTCGGCCAAAGGGGCCAAGGGGCGATCCCCCGACGCCTCCGTGTCTACAATCAGAAAATCTGAAGAGAAGTGAGCTGCCTCGCCGAGGCATCCGCCCGCGGAATTGAAAGCCAGGCTGCGCCCATCGAAGACCAGCTCGTCGTTGCCACCGACCAAGTTGCAATACACGACCGGAACCTGATGACGACGGGCCAACGAGCGCAGCAGGGCACTGCGACGCTGCTCCTTACCGAGTTGCCAAGGCGAGGCGCTCAGGTTGATGAGAATCTGGGCACCCGAGGCAACCAATGCTGCGGCAGGATCTGGACGGTAACGTCGCTGGACTCCAAATTCGGCGTCATTCCAAATGTCTTCACAAATGGTCAAACCCAACTTACGCCCTTCCCAGTGGATCACCGCATTTTCTGAGGCGGGCTCAAAGTAGCGATCTTCGTCGAAGACATCGTAAGTCGGCAGCAGCGTCTTGGTTCGGATCGCCACCACGCGACCCCGGTGCAGCAGCGCGGCCGCATTCGTGAGCGGACGTCCGGGCCGAACCAGATTCTCACCGACAAATCCAACAATCAAGCCCACCTCACCCACGGCCGCGGCCAACCGTTCGAGGGCCGCTTGATTGGCCCGGATAAAGGACTCCCTCAGGAGCAGGTCCCGGGGCGGATAGCCCGTGAGGGACAATTCGGGAGTCAATACCAACTCCACCTGGGCCTCAACGCCGCGGCGATAGGCCTCCAAGACAAGCGCCTCGTTGCCGGCGATGTCCCCGACGGTGGTGTTTAACTGAGCGAGGGCGATCCTCATGGATGAGTTTTAAAACGGGTGGGTCCGAGCTCAGTTCAGTTGGGCGATCGGACCCAGAACCTCCGCGAGAGCCCCCCGCTCGGTACTGATGAGAGTGCCTAGACCAAAGCCATGGAGAGCGAAGTATTCTGGAGCGGCCTCCAGCACAAACTGGATGCGGGACGATTTAGAGGGAACCCCTTGGGCATCGTTGGCCTTGAGGCGAACAATTTCCTGAATGACTCCCTCACGGTCGATGTAGGCCACATCGATGTCGAAGGGCACATTCTTCATGTAAAAGGAGCGTTCGCGCGGACCAGCAAAGATGAAAAGCATGGTCTCTTCAGGACCGATCCCGGTGCGGTGCATGAGACCCGTGGCGATTTGCGGCACCGTGTGGCACACTTCTGAGACGATCTCCCGGGAGCCGATCCACAACTTCACCCGAGGCAACTGGACTTGGGCGGTGGCCAAGTGAAACACCGGCTCGGATTCTGCCGACTCGCTGGCGGCCACCAAATTTGAAGCAGACGATCGGGCTGCGGCCGAGGCCGCATTCGACGAGGTCTGTGCTCGCGGAGAGGCCGGAGCCGGCGGCTGGGCACCGCAACCCACCCACCACACACACAAGAGCAGCGCACACAATCGCTTCACGCCGCTCACATTGACCTCACCCCGCCCCAACGGCAATCGGGAGAATCGGCCTCCTCCCCAAGAACGGCTCGGGCCACCGACGATGCAATGGGAGGGAAAAGAATGGCCGAGCGCCTCCCCGGTAGGGCTCGAGTCTCTCGGGCCATCCTCACCTCGCCTGGCAGCCCAGGGAACGGACAGTGAGACACCGTCCCTACCAGCTGCCGCTACCGGCCTTCGCGGCCCCCTGGGCCAGCTGCCACCTCCCTCGGTAGGGCGATGTCTCTGAAAGCGTCCACGTCTGCGGTGCCGGACCGCTCGGAGATCGGTCCCTACCTCGGAGGTCTTCGGTCGATATCCAGAGTCGTACCACAAACTCAACCTCACCCGGGCACCTCCCTGGTAGGGCTACATCCAAGGGTTTCTACCACAAACTCAGCCTCGCCTGAGCACCTCCGAGGTAAGGCGATTTCTCCGAAAGCGCCACGTCCGCAGACATGGACCGCCGCAGAG
>CAJAHH010000090.1 GCA_903939515.1 uncultured Verrucomicrobiota bacterium | reverse complement strand
CATTAGGGCCTTCACTAAAACTCGGGCCGCCTCCACCGAGGCCCCGGTCACCGCAAACCACCCGTGCAACATCCACATTAAGGTTGCGGGCTGATCATCCCACATCGTCCGGTACCACTGCGAATCAGCCATCAGCACCCGCACCTTTAGCAATTCGAGCGCCTCGTTCATCTCCCAAGGCGAATGCCCCCCATCCACCGCCCGGATCCAGACCAACGTCGCCAAAAAGAACCAAACGCCCCAGCGGAGGAGGCTCTCCCCACAAATTCTGAATTTGTTGGTCGGCTCAGGGATGGGCATTACCTAAACATCCTCAACCGACTACTTGTTTGTAAACCCTGCAAATGGGGCTCTCCCGGTTAATATTCCCTCTGAGCCCGCTTTCGCTCAATGCCGCAGCACGTGCCTCAGGTAGAGGTACATGAGGGGAGCGTTGAAGAGGAGGCTGTCGAGGAGGTCGAGGATGCCGCCAATGCCTGGGAAGAACTGGCCCGAATCCTTCACGCCGGCCTCGCGCTTAAAGAGCGACTCGATGAGGTCACCGACCACGGCCGAGACGCTCAGAATCACGCCCAATACCACGGCGTGGAACGGCGTCATCCCCGCCAATCGATCACCCAACAACGCGGCCAGGCCCAGCGAGCACGCCGTCGAAATGACCACCGCGCCGGCGAATCCCTCCCAGGTTTTCCCGGGGCTGATGCGCGGGATCATCTTGTGCCGACCAATGAGCGAACCCGTGCAGTAGGCCCCCACGTCGCTGAACTTGGTCACCACGATGAAGTAGAGCACGTAGAAGCGCCCATCCACGCCGGGGAAGAAATTGATCTTTTGGATGAAGTTCAGCAGCCACGGCACGTACATGAGGCCTAGCAGGGTCATGGAAATGGCCGTCATGGCGTTGCCCTGATTTTTCTTGGAGACGAACTCCCGCAAGCACAAGCCCAGCACGAAGAGCACCAGCACCGCCGACTCGAAATCGGCCGCGCGCGAGGGCTGGCCCGAGAATCGCGACCCGGGCTGATACACCGTCAGGTACACGAAGGTAGAGGCCATGAGGAGGAGCCCGTTGGCCAAACCCCAGAACCGGAAGCACACGAACCCGCGCCGCTCGACCATGCCGTAGAACTCCACTAAGCCCGTCCCCGCCAAGACAATCATCAATCCCAGGAACACATAGCTGCGGACAAAGGGATCGGTCGAAAAAATGGCCGCCAAGACGATGGACCACAGGAAGAGCGTGCTTCCGAGGCGTCTCAGGAAAATTTGCCCCTTGGACAGGGCGGCGGGAGTGGTCACCGGAGCATCGGCCATGGGTCAAGGCTGACGGGAAAAACGGCCAATCATCAACCTCGGTCTCGCCAGAAAAACCCGGGGCCCTCGGCCTTGGTTGTTGCGAACCCGGTCAGCCCGAAGCAATTCACCCCCGGCCAAGTCCAATTCACCACCCAGTTGTGGAAAATCCCCACTGATAGTTCCCTATCCCTGAACGCTCATGGGAGAAATCGACCCAACAACCAATCCACCGGCCGCACCGAAGCGCTACGTCCGCGCCATCGGCCCGCGGCTGCGCTGGGTGCTGAACATCATTTGGGTGCTCTTGGCGCTCTTGGGCGCCAACTCGGTGTACTTGCTCACCGTTACCTTCATGACCTGGAAAGACCGGGCCAGCGGGGTGAGCTACCAGAACTACGCCTACCAAATCCAGTTCCTGGCCCACCTCATCCTGGGGCTGCTCTTCGTGGTGCCCTTCCTGATTTTCAACTGGGTCCACATCGCCAACACCTGGAATCGGCCCAATCGCAAGGCCGTGTATGTCGGCTATGCGCTCTTCGCCATCAGTCTGGTGGTGCTGATCTCGGGCGTGGTACTGGTGCGCTTCGATGGCCTCGAGTGGATTCAGGTCAAGAGTGAGCGCAGTCGGTCCGTGGCGTATTGGGCTCACATCATCACGCCGCTTCTGTGCATCTGGCTCTACTTGTTGCACCGGTTGGCCGGGCCACGCATTCGCTGGAAATTGGGAATCAGCTGGGGAGCCGCCGTCGCTGCGGCGGTGGTGATCCTCGTGGCCTTCCACCGGCACGACCCGCGCATTTGGTCGGCCAAGGCCCCGGCTTCGGGCGAGAAGTACTTCATGCCCAGCAGCGCCCGGACGGCCAATGGCAAGTTCATCCCGGCCAAGGCGCTGATGAACAACGAGTACTGCCTGGAGTGCCACAAGGACGTCTTCAACTCGTACATCCACTCGGCGCACAAGTTCAGCTCGTTCAACAACCCCTTCTACCTGTTCAGCATCCGCCAGACCCGTGACGCGGCCCTAGCTCGCGACGGATCGGTGCAGGCTTCACGCTGGTGCGCCGGCTGCCATGACCCGGTGCCGTTTTTCTCAGGTGCCTTCGACGATCCGAATTTTGACATGGTGAACCACCCCACCTCGCAGGCGGGCATCACCTGCGTCACCTGCCACTCCATCACGCACCTCGAGGGCTCCGAGAAGGGTCCCATCGGCAACGGCAACTACACCATCGAAGAACCGGTCCACTACCCCTTCGCCTTCGCGCCCACCAACTCGCTGGCCTATTTCGTCAACAAGCAGCTGGTGAAGGGCAAGCCGCAGTTCCACAAGGAGACCTTCCTCAAGCCCTTCCACAAAACGGCCGAGTTTTGCTCCACCTGCCACAAGGTGGGCATCCCCTACGCAGTGAACCACTACAAGGAGTTCCTGCGCGGCCAGAACCACTACGATTCGTACCTGCTCTCGGGCGTGTCGGGGGTGAATGCCCGGTCGTTCTATTATCCCGACAAGGCCAAGGCCAACTGCGCCGAATGCCACATGCCGCTGCAGGCCTCGGCGGATTTCGGGGCCAAGAAATACGGCACCAATGACTTCCTCGCCGTCCACAGCCATGCGTTCCCGGGAGCCAACACCGGCGTTCCGGCCAAGGTGCTGCCCGCCGGGCCAGAGCAAAAGGAAGCCATTCGTCGCCAGCAGGATTTCCTGAAGGACTGCATTCGCGTCGACCTCTTCGGCGTCAAAGAGGGCGGCACCATTGATTCGCCCCTCGTCGCACCGCTGCGCCCCACCCTGCCACGGCTCAAGCCCGGCAAGACCTACCTCATCGAGACGGTGGTCCGGACGCTCAAACTGGGGCATCCGCTCACTCAAGGCACGGTCGATTCCAACGAGATCTGGGCCGATGTGTCGGTGACCGATGGGCAAGGCCAGGTGGTGGGACGATCCGGAGCCACCGGGCGTCATGGCGAGGTGGACCCGTGGTCCCACTTCCTCAACGTCTACATGCTCGACAAGGACGGTAACCGCATCGACAGCCGCAACGCGCAGGACATCTTCACCCCGCTCTACAACAACCAGATCCCTCCCGGAGCGGCGCACGTGCTGCACTACAAACTCACCGTGCCCGAAGCGCAGCGTTCGCCGCTGACGGTCGAGGTGAAGGTCAACTACCGGAAGTTCGACACCATCTACTTTAATTACACGTACGCTTCGAACTACGTCCGCGGCGGTCCCTTCCTTCTGACCAACGATCTGCCGGTCACCCTGCTGGCCTCCGATCGCCTCGAGTTCGAGATCGAGGGCGGGGCCAATCGCGCGACCGCGAGCACCAACGCCCCCTCCAAGATTCCGGAATGGCAGCGCTGGAATGACTACGGCATCGGCCTCTTCCTGAAGGGCGACAAGGGCAGCGAGAAGGGCGAACTCATCCAGGCGGCTGGCGCCTTCAACCGAGTGGAGGCCCTCGGACGGGCCGACGGGCCGCTGAACCTGGCTCGCGTCTTCTTCAAGGAAGGCCGACTCGACGACGCGGTCGTCGCCCTGCAACGCGCCAACGACGCCAAGCGCTTCGACCCACCCGGCAACCGCTGGACCATCGCCTGGCTCAACGGCCTGGTGAACAAACAGAACGGGTTCCTCGACGAGTCCATCCAGCAGCTCACGAGCATTCTCGAAGACCGCTATCCGGAGTTGGAAAAGCGCGGCTTCGACTTCAGCCGCGATTACGAAGTCGTCAACGAATTGGGGCAGACTCTTTTCGAGCGGGCCAAGATGGAACGCGCTAATCCGGCTCGAAAGGAAGAGTTCCTGCGAGCAGCGGCCACCCGCTTCGAACGCACCCTGACCATCGACCCCGAGAACCTCACCGCGCATTACAACTTGGGTCTGATCCATGCGGCACTCGGCGACGCCGCCGCCAGCGAACGTCACCGAAAGCTCCACGAGCGCTACCGACCCGACGACAACGCCCGCGACCGCGCCGTGGCCAACGCTCGACGCAACAATCCCGCAGCCGACCACGCCACCCAGGCGATCGTGATTTACGACCTGCAACATCCGCAGAGTCTGTCCATCGGTGCGCCGCCGACACGGGCCCTGACCACGGCCGAACCCGCCCACGTCCCCCTCCCCTCCAAGACCACCGCCGCTCGCTGAATGTCTGACAACTCGGCCGCAGCCCTGATACGATCCCACTATGCCCCAACGCCCGAATGAACCCGAGGAGTGGGTGGAGTCCGACGACCGCGCCATCCGTACCGGACTCCGCTGGTCCCTGGTCGCCCTGATTACCATCGGAGTCGTGGGCGTCGGCGCGTTCTTCGCCCTGCGCAAGACCGCGGGGCCGGCCAAGGTTCAGGTGACGCCGCTGGCGGCCCCACAAACGGTTCAAACTGCTCAAAAGCTTACCCTGCCCAAGGTGCCGTTCACCGAGATGAGCACGGCGGCAGGGCTCCAGTTTCGTCATTTTACGGGAGCCACCGGCGAGAAGCTCCTGCCCGAAACCATGGGAGCCGGCGCGGCCTTCTTCGATGCGGATGGCGACGGCGATGCCGACCTGCTTCTGGTCAATGGCAACCGCTGGCCTTGGGATACCCAAGGGCCGGCCTCTCCCGGTTGTGCCCTCTACCGCAACGACACGCCAACTGGCGGCCCCATCCGCTTTACCGACATCTCGGCCGGATCCGGCCTCGAAATTCCGTTCTACGGCATGGGCGCTGCGGTGGGTGACTACGACAACGACGGCAAGCCCGACGTGTTGATCACCGCCGTGGGTGGGGCTCACCTCTTCCACAATGAGGGGGGCGGACACTTCAAGGATGTTACCGCGACAGCCGGGGTCGGCGGCAGTCCGGACGAGTGGAGCACCGCGGCCACGTGGTTCGACCTCGACCTCGACGGCGACCTCGACGTGTTCGTGGCCAGCTACGTGAACTGGTCCCGAGCCATCGACGCCGAGGTGGGCTACAAGATCGACGGATCAACCCGAGCTTACGGTCCGCCCATGAATTTCCAGGGATCCTTCCCGCACTTGTACCGCAACGACGGCGGCGGGCGCTTCACCGACATTAGCAAGGAGGGCGGCGTGCAGGTGACCAATCCGTCCACCGGGGTGCCCGCGGCCAAGTCGCTCGGCGTGGTGGCCGTGGATTTCAACACCGACGGGTTCACCGACCTCATCGTGGCCAACGACACGGTCCAGAACTTCGTCTTCGAGAACCAGCGCGACGGCCACTTCAAGGAGGTCGGAGCCCTGACGGGCATCGCCTTCGACAGCTACGGCAACACGCGTGGGGCCATGGGCATCGACGCCGCACGATTCACCGACGACGGCAAGCTGGGCATCGCCATCGGTAACTTCGCCAATGAAATGACGGCCCTCTACGTCGGCGGCACCACAGCGGGTCTCTTCACCGATGAGTCCATCTCCTGGGGCGTCGGTCCCACCAGCCGTCTGCCGCTGAAGTTTGGCGTGATGTTCTTCGACTGGGACCTCGACGGGCGCCTCGACTTGGTGAGCATCAACGGCCATCTGGAGGAAGAAATCACCAAGGTCCAAGCCAGCCAGAAGTACCGTCAGCCGGCCCAACTGTTTTGGAATGCCGGTGCTGCGGGCTTCGTGCCGGTGGGGCCCGAACAGGCGGGCAACGCCCTGTTCACGCCGATCGTGGGCCGTGGCTGTGCGCAGGCCGATCTCGATGGCGACGGCGACGAAGACCTGCTCTTCACCCAAACCGGTGGCGCGCCGCTTCTACTGCGCAATGACCGGCCCATCGACCGCCGCTGGGTGCGGCTCAAACTCGTGGGTACGCGGGCCAATCGCGACGCCCTCGGGGCTACCGTGCAACTCAAAGCCGGCGGTAAAACCCAGTGGCGCACCGTCACGGCCAACCGCGGGTACCTCAGTTCTAGCGCCCTGCCGCTCACCTTCGGCCTGGGCGAGACCACGGGCGTGGAATCAATCGAAGTGGTCTGGCCCGGCGGCCAACGCCAGAGCATTCCTGCGCCCCAACCGGGCACCTTCACTGAGGTCCGTCAGGCTCCGTAATCAGCGGCTCCCAGCTCTCGGTGGGGGCTGTCCTCGCACCCTCAGTATCACGCGGCACGCGGCAAGGCTTCATCGCGCGGTGTGCGTTTCTGATCAGGACGAAGTCGTCACGTTCTCGAGCAGCTGACAACGCCTCTTCTCAAAAGACAGGCCAAGCACTGGTGCCAGAGCCTGCGAATCGTTTTTACCACCGCTTAACAATTCTCAGGAGTGTTCCTCACAAACCCTTGATGGAGGGAGTGTGGACTGGAGGTGTTGTCAGAAGGCAACGAGTCGGTTCGGGAACCGTTCACAACAACACACCAACCCACGCATGAATACACTCAGCTCCACGCCCCGCACGATCGGCGCGCTATTGCTCTCGATCGCTATCCCGTTGGGCCTACACGCCCAACAGCAGCGCCCCGCTCCACCGTCACCACAGGCACCGCCGCCCACTCGGGAAATGCCGCGTCCGCCCGGCCCAGGGAATCTCCCGCCACCCGGTCCGATGACGCCGCCGCAGAAGCCCACCGCCCCCGAATTCCGATCCTGGGATGGCCGCGGCAACAATCCCGCCAACCCCACCTGGGGAAGCGCGAGCACCCAGTACCTTCGGGAAACCAGCGGAGCCGCCTACGCCGACGGTCTCTCCATGCCGCCCGGGGCGCGACGCCCGAGTGCCCGAGTCATTTCCAATGTCCTTTCGGCCCAAGGTGACCAAGTCACGGCCGACTCCCGCGGACTTTCTACCGCGATCTACGAATTCGGACAGTTCCTCGACCACGATCTGGGATTGGCCCTGTCGGGCAGCACGGAGCGCTTCGATATCGCCGTCCCTCGAGGGGA
This sequence comes from uncultured Verrucomicrobiota bacterium, assembly GCA_903939515.1. Lineage (GTDB taxonomy): Bacteria > Verrucomicrobiota > Verrucomicrobiia > Limisphaerales > UBA9464 > SXXZ01. The sequence continues at coordinate 11,350 of CAJAHH010000090.1, read as the reverse complement.
TGAGTCGTTCGATCCCAGAGCCACCGGCGTGATGGTGATTCCCCTGACGCGCTCGGCCTCGGATCCGACCACGGGGGTCCGTTCACCCCGGCAGCAAGTCAATGGCATTAGCGCCTTCATCGACGCCTCCCACATCTACGGCAGCTCCGCCGATCGGTCCTCGTGGCTGCGCACCTTCTCCGGCGGCCGCCTCAAGAGCCGTTCCACCGCCATCGGCGAACTGCTGCCGCTGAATGACGGCACGCAGTCCAACGACAACCCGCTGGGACTGCCTGCGACCTCATTGATCGTGGCCGGGGACGTGCGGGCCAATGAACAACCCGGTCTCACCGCGCTGCACACCGTGTTCCTCCGGGAGCACAATTCCCAAGCCACCCGCATGGCGACCCAGCACCCGGATTGGAATGACGAACGCCTCTACCAGGAGGCCCGTCGTTGGGTCACCGCCGAGTTCCAAAGCATCACGGTGAATGAATTCATCCCGGCCCTGCTCGGTCATCGGTTGCCGCCCTACAAGGGATACAACCCGCGCATCAACCCCGGCATCGGCAACACCTTCGCCACGGCTGCCTACCGCTTCGGTCACTCGCAAGTGGGGCCCGACATCGGCATCCTCAACGAAGCCTTCGTCGAGATAGACAACGTGGATCTGGCCGAAGCCTTCTTCAATCCTCAGGTCATTCCCGCAATCGGCGGCATCAACCCCATCTTGCGCTACATGGCGGCCAATTCTGCGGAGTCCGTGGACACCTTGATTGTGGACCCGCTGCGGAACTTTCTGTTCGGGCCTCCGGGTGCCGGCGGTTTGGACCTGGCCGCGCTCAACATCCAACGCGGGCGAGATCACGGCCTGGGCAGCTACAACACGGTCCGCAGTGATTTCGGCCTGCCCCGAGTGCGCTCCTTCCGGCAAATCACCTCGGATCCAGAGTTGGCCGCCGCCCTGCAATCGCTCTACCGCACGGTGGATGAAGTGGATGCGTGGATTGGCATGCTGTCCGAAGACCCCATCCCGGGCGGCAGCGTGGGAATCACGACCGACGCGGTCATCACCGACCAGTTCCGCCGCCTGCGCGACGGCGACCGCTTCTGGTTCGAGAATGCCGGGTTCGATTCCCGGGACGTGGCGATGCTCAATCGCGTGACGCTCAGCGAGATCATGGCCCGCAACAGCGGTGTCCAAGGGTTGCAACCTTCGATCTTCTTCGTGCGTCAGCCGTGAGGAAATCGCGGGGTTTAAACTCCGCTCTCAACCTCAATATCAACGACGTCGCCTGCACCCGGGCGGCGTCGTTCTTGTTGCGACCCAATCGGTCCACGACCCAATCGATCCGCAACCCCACTGGCCCTGACCCGTCATCGATAGGCCGAGACTGGCTTGGGAACCACTCCGAGTTCGGCGTAGTTGAAGCCCGCTTCCAAGGGCTTGTAAGTGCCCACGATGTCCACGCTGCGTTTGGGGTCGATGGCCGACTCCATGCCCAAGCCCCAGTAAATGGCATTGATGATTAACCGACGCAAATCGGCGCATTGAAGGTCGTGGGCGCTGCCCATGGTCGATTGAACCACGCGCGCCTGACGGCCATTGCGGGTTTGCCAATGCTTGAACCAAACCACCGGCAGCGGCTCCAACTCAGGATTGGGAGCATCGGTGGGTTTGCGACCCAGGAGCGGCTGGCCCCAGACCAAGGCCGTGCATCCTTCGGGTAAATGGCCGCCTTCCTTGTAAGTGCGGTACACATCGGAGTTGCCCCAAATGTCCTTCACCCCGCGCATAATCGGATGATCCTTCATTTCCGGAGCCACGATCCCCCGGGTCGAGTCGGCATGCCACTGGCCGTGATGGTTCATGAAGCTGCCTCCGAGCACGTCATGACCCCAGTCCACATTCTTGCCGTTAATCTTGTAGGGCAATGCCCCGTGAAACCCATGGTTTCCGGTGCGCAACGAGAGGATGGGTCGACCAGAATCGATGTAGTCGACGATGAGTTCGCGCTCCTTCATCGGCAGGGTCAGGAGGCGCGGGAAGAACAGCACCAGATCGGCCTTCGCCAGCAGTTCCAGACCCGGGATGTGGTGTTCGTGGAAGGGTTTCCCCTTCTCGGGATACACCGGCATCGTGGGATCCACCTCGCCCTTTTCATTCACCGCGAAGAGCACCGTGCAATCGAAGCCATGATGCTTGCTCAAGATCTTGGCCAGCATGGGCATCGACTGTTCGCTCCGGTACTCCTGATCGGCCGCCATCAAGATCACCCGCTTGCCTTTTCCGGGGCCTGATTTACCCGGATACCTCAGCCATTGCTCGGAGTCTGCGGCCTGAACCACGCTCATAAAACACACGGCCAGCGCGGCCCATCGATGAATGGCGGAGCACAAGTTGCGGGGCATGCGGCTAATTTGTGGGGATTTCATTGACCGTGTAGTAAGCCTTGTTGTGGACCAGTCGACGCCCTTCTTTAGATCGGAGGCCGGACAAGTCGAAATCATGGATGTGATCTTCCGTCACCTGGTTGAGCGTGAGGTGCACCGAACGCCCATCGGCCGAGGGCACTGCCTTCACGACGCGCGGCGTGGTGTGATCCACCTCCGGACTCCCGTACCCGCCGTGGTACACGTGGGTGTAGGTAACAATCCGGTACGAGGCGACCGCGGCCGCTGTCTGAGGATCCACGGGCTCGGTGAAGGTGATCCGGAACCCGTCCTTGCGGATGTTGATCTCCTGGATTTCGAAGGGCGTGACCCCGTTCCAATCAATGCGCTGGAGCGCAAACGGCGCAGTCCCGCGCACGGGCCATTGCCGACTCGTCGTGAACCCTCCGGCCATCAACTGACCCTTCGGAGAAAACTCCACGTTCATGATCCCGGTCGCCAACCCCTCACGGAAGGGATAGCAAGCCCCCTGCCACACGCCGTTGATTTGCTCGGTCGTGGCCCGCATGACCAGGCTCAGGCTGTAGTCTCCCAAGAACAGTTGATTTTCGAAGGGACCGAACTTGCCGCGGGTTTGGTTGAGCCGAAATCCGGAGATGGATCGGCCCATCTTAATGTACGGAAACTTCACAACCGGAGGCACCAATTCGCGCACCCGTTTCTTCTCGATGCCCATGCGCGAATCGCTCTTCGGCTCCAGCGCGGGTGCCGGGACCCCCGGGGCGAAGGGGTACCAATTGTAGCTGGCCGGGTGGCCCAGAAACCCACCGGGCTTGAGGTGCTTGAGCGAACAGCAGCCATTCCAAGGTCCTTGGCTCTCGATGGCAAACATTACCCCTTGAGCATTGCTCCCCACGCCGCCCGGACTGCGCAAACCGCTGCAAATCGGAATCATTTTACCACCCGGCGTGACCTTCACGGCCCACCCGCGAAACAAGTTGTGGGATTCGTAGGAACTGCTCAGGCCCAGCGCGACCCAGATGTTCCCCTCGGGGTCGTGCTTCGAAGCGAAGGCGAACTCATGCCCCTCGGCATAGCCCCAATTGTTGCTCAAGGTGTCATACCGGTCGGCGACCCCATCCCCGTCAGCGTCAGAGATGCGGGTCACATCAGCCCAACTCGTGGCGGTCATGGCTCCATCCTTCCACGACAGCGAAAAGACCTCATCCTGCCCGCTGGCGAAGAGGTGGTATTCGGGCCGCGGCGGCGAATCGAAGGCGCCTCGGACGAAATAAATATCGCCTCGACGAGTGCCCACGGCGAGGCGTCCGTCGGGCAGCACCTCCAACCCTCCCGGATGCAACGGAACCCCGGAGGGAATGGGGATGTCGACGATGGGATAATATTTAGCTTCTTCCTGCGCGGTGCCCCACATCGCGCCGAGGTCTTCCTCGGCCCGAAGGACAGACACAGCCGCCCCCACGGTGATCGCCCCCAGCAGGCACGTCTTCGCCAACGATCCGCGCATCAAAGCCAGCACCGACGACGAACTCGTTGCTCCAGCAAGACCCGTCAGCGATTCCAAAGAAGGAGTTACCATTGGTATTCGAGGGTCAGGGTGGATCGGCCAGGGGGAGGATTCAGGGGAATGAGCACTTCGTCGGATGCCCCACCGCGCACTCTGCCCGAGTGATCGCTAGTGATGCGCAGTCGCAGTGAGTCGGCACTGAAACTTCGCGCCGAGGACGACGTGATGCGCTGGCCCACCGCCGCACGGAACTCAAAGGGCTGGGCGGCTGGGGAATCCGTCGAGGCCGTCGAGCCCGATGGGACTGTGAAGGTCAGGGTCCGCCGGAAATAAGCTTTGGACTGCGCATCGAGCACGTCTTCGAAAAAGTCCTCCACCAGAATATCCCCATAACGGTACCGGAAGGTCGGACGCCGACGGGCATCCAAATGGTAGCCGAGGAACTGGTATCCGTGGTCTTGGGGAAAGAGGTGATTAGCCTTCGCCTTGCGAGGCCAGGTGGCTTCGGCGGATTCGAGACGGTGGAAGGGAATCCCGGGTGGGAAGTTAATTGGATCGGTGCCCCGCGGATGAAAATGTCCCGCATCGATGCTCACAAACTCGCCCTTCCAAAGCATCCGCAGCGCCATTTCGCCGGAGTCGAATCCCAGATTGAGGCGTTCCGGATACCCGACGCCGATCCCGCGGTAGCCCACCGGACCTTGCCCTCGGCACAACTCGGTCGTGTCGCCGACTCGCAGTTCTCGGGACTGCCGGGACAATCCCACAGGCTTTTTGGCCCGGTCGCCATCGGCCAGATAAACCCACAAGGCCTCGATTTGCCGGGCCGCATCGCCCTCCAGCAAATTGGTCCGCCCCGAACGGCCTTCGGGCCAGTAACTGGGCATGATGACCGTCGGATTGAATCGGGCCGGTTCCCGCAAATAGAGGTGGAACCAATTTTTCTGAAGCCGGCGAGAAGCGGTTGCCAAATCGATCGCCCCCATCTCGCCGGATTTCTGTCCGTTGAACTCGTGGCAGGCGATGCAACTGAACCCCTCACTGCCCACCAATTCGTGCCCGACGTTCCGGAAGAGCGGGCCTGGAGGAACCTCAGGAATGCGGGCCGATTCCAAATGGTCGACGCGGGCGAACAACTCCACCAAGTGTCCCACCTGCGCCTCACCGTATTGCGGCATGCTGGCATCGAGATAACGGCGCGCACGTTTGCCGTGCAGCAGCACATCGCGGAAGCCCTCCGGCGTGAGCTTGGCCCCCACATGATTCAAGGTTGGCGGCAGACGGCCCGCATCTCCCAAACCCGGTTCGGTCCCCGTGAACAATCCGGCCCGCTCCGCCGCAACGCCACCCACACCCGACCGTTCATGGCAGGCAATGCAGTTGAAGGTGACGAGCGTCTTTTGAATTCGCTGGGAGTCCGTCCACACGGGTGCTTGGGCCCGCGCCAATGCCTGGGTGATGTGGGCGCGCTGATCACGGTTCAAGTCGTACCGCGGCCACCGGCCGATCGCCTCGCTCAGGCACCCCTGCCCCGCCCGCAAACTGGCCCACGCCGGTCCCGGTGCGGAGCGAACCTGAAGATCATCGTGACACTGGGCGCACCCGCGTGTGGCGAACTCCTGCCGACCTTGGGTCGCCAGAGCCGGATCCACCGAGAGCGGTTCAAAGGCCGCAATGGGCTCGCGGGACACCGACAGCAGGGATTCCGGCAAGGAATTGCGCGGGAAACCGGGCCCCTCCATCTCGAAGGAAAACTTCGGGCTATGCCCGGTGTGGAAATACGTGAGCTGGATGGATCGCCATCCCGATTCCAATTCCTGTTCCACATTCCACTCCTTCACCCCGCGACCATCGCTGGGTTCCTGAACGACGAGCGAATGACCATCGATCGTCAGGGAACCGCCGTTCATCGTCAGGAAGAACCGGTGTTTGCCTCGCGTGGTGATCTTCATCCAACCCTCGTAGCGAATGGCTGTATGGTGCCCGACCTCGCCGAGGCTCTTGAGGGAAAAGTCTCGAACTTGCCCAGCCCGTTCAGCCCGGACTTCCTCGCTGTTCAACCCCTCCCAGACCTGGCCCCGATACAACGTGTAGGCCAAAGCTCCGGGCACCCGCGTGCGTTGCAGCAAGTAGTGCGCGATACGCTCCGAATCCTGAGGACTCAAACGCAAGTCCGGCATCCGGCCCGAAGGACGGCTCAAGTGCGGCTGGCGCAAAAATCCTGACAAACTTCGGAAACTGTATTTCGACTCCAACGCCAAAAGCGGCACCGAACTCCCCGCCAAGGGCCCCACTCCATTGCTCTCCGGCGGTTGGTGACAGGCCGCACAACCCCGCGACACAAACAACCGTTGCCCATGACCGGCCGCCACTGCATCCGGAGGCTGCAGCGAAAACTCGTTCTTTCGGAGCGAGAGCAGGAAGTGAGTGATGGCCCGGGCGGTTTGGCGGCGTTCTTCCGCTCCCAGCGACGACAACACGTCCGGCATGGTGGTCCCGCTCCGCGTGCCGTGGGGATCGGCGATGTAGCGCTCCAAATAGGCGGGATTTACCCGTGAGCCCACTTCCGAAAGTCGCGGAGCCTGCTTCGATCGTGCCTTCAGCGAACCCTCGCCCGCATGACAGGCCACGCAGTTCAATTCTTCGATAAGCACCTGCCCGCGTAGTTCCGGGTCGAGCGTTCCCGTAGCCAAGCCAGGGATCATGGGTTGGGCCCAGGCCCCGAGCATCAGCACGCACGCCGCGAACAGGACAGCCACGCGTCCCCAGGCGAGGCTCTGAGGCGCCCTGCGCATTCCGGACTTCGGCTGGACTCGCATGAGCCAAAGTCAGAAAGAACACCGAGCGGATGTCACCAGCAAATCGCCGTCGGCCGGCCGGAGCGATCGCCAACTTACGTCCCAACCTTGCAGACCGACGGCATCGCGAATGGCACTTGCGGCACCCGCCGCCCGGAGCTAACTCACCAAAAATGAAACACACCCTGCCCTGCCTCATATCTGGAAGCCTCGGCGTGTTGCTGGGGGTTGGACTCAGTCACCTCCCAGGAAATGATCTAGTCAGCGAGGCCGCAGCTGAAGCTGAAGCCCCTCAGCTCCTCGTCTTCACTGTGCCCGCGGAATCGTCGGCACCGTCTCAGTCGCAGCCCCGCCACCCGTGGTCGGAGCCCTACACGGTCCTCCCGATGAACCCACCGAAGTTCATCGGCCGATAAGTCCAAGGATTCGCCGAAAACGAAAATCCGTGAACGCGGGGGAACGCCGGGTAGGGGACCCGGCGTTCAGAGAGAATCGTCGGCTAGGCGGTGCGCTACAGGCCCGGTGCCCTCACAGTTCTTCAAGACCCTCAGAACGTGCTAGGAAGGCTGTGGCCTTCGACTCTGAAGATGGGTCCCCTCGTCAAAGAGGTCAGGTAAAGGGGTCACGGAACGATTTCCGAATTTGTTTCAGCCTCATGTTCGCCGCCGATAACTGATGCCCCGACAAGTCCGCATAGGGTTTGGAGGGGCCGAGGCATGGGCCTGACTCAAGAACACCTGCATGCCACGCTCAAAGCACTGGTCCGGAAACCTTCTGAGCGGGCCTGCCAAGAGCTTTCACCGCAAATTCAGTAATGGATGAGAGAATTTCAATGGAGGCAGCAAAAATTGGAAATCGTTCCCTCAACCCGTTCCCGTTTTTGGTCGCTAAAAGAGTCAGTCACCCAAGCCCTCCACCTTCGGGATGAGATCTTTCATGATCCAAATCGACTCTTTGGGTTCTGTGGTGAGCAGACCCAATCGATCAGACCCGGTCAGGGAGACGCCGAAGCGTTCAAGTCGTTCGATAGCCATGGCTCGATGTCGCCGTGCCTCGGAAATTCGCTCAACGGCTCGAAGGATTGAAGGATTGTTGGTGGGATTCTCAAATTCAGATCCTGAACCAATCTGGCGATTTTGGGCTGTTTGCTCGGACCACAAGATAGCCAAAAATGCATTATTAGCAACGGTGTATGCATTTTCAAGATCCGCGTAGGTCTCGAATGTGAGCCGATGGGCTAATTCGGGATTGGTCCGACAGACTTCGTACCCCATCAGGATCTTGTTGATCTCAACATACTGAGGAAATTGTTGCCCGACTTTCTCAACGATTTGCAACCGAGTCAACTGTGTGGGCTCATCGGTGAGCATACTGTTACTTTGATCTGTCGGTGGACGAAAGACAGGCTTGGATAGCGGCTTTGAGATATTGTTTATAGGTTTGTCTTTCGATGAACCTCCGTTGATTGGGTTTATAGGCGTGATAGTGTTTGATCTTTGAAATAGTATTATTAATAAAATACCAACAATCAAGAACACTGTGACTCTAGTGTTTGTTTTGCTCATTATCTATTTTATTTTAGTCCATCGATAACCAAATTCTGTCGCCATCTCTTGGTTGAGGTCTGGGGTGAATTTTGCAGATATTGTTAAAGGTCCATTAATAATTGATGTCAAACTAATTGTTTGGGTTTTTAGATACGCAGGTTTTCCGCACGGCCCAGCCAAGGGCTCTGACCAAAAAATCATGCGTGGATCAGGGAATTCCAACGGAGGCATCAAAATCGGGAATCGTTCCTGACCCCGTTCTATCAGTCAGCAATCGGCTTCTTTGCAGCGATTCTGAATCCCGTCGAGGAACGTCGACATCCGCAAACAACAATTCTTTTTGCGGGAGCCGTTTCCCTCTAAATGAGGGTGAGCAGATCAAATTCTAATCCAGTCCGGGCACCTTTGGAAACCGATCCAAGTTGATTGTTTGCTCTGCCTTGACGCTGAAAAGTCCGTAGATTTCACCATCGTTCAGATCTATACCCATTCTTTGTATTCGTCGCAGCGCTGTATCCCGGAATTTGCGTGCTGTCCGGAGTTCGCCAAGGTGGCGGGAGAGGTTTCGGTTCTCGTTGAGTGGAGTCAATTCCTGCCAAGCCTTTTTAGCCGATACCTGAAGGTCGACCTCTTCCAACCAGACCTTTTCTCGGACTTTGGTCGCGACCTCGAACGCAGATCTCAGGTCACTGTATGTCAGGGCAGCGAGTCGAAGCCTTAGGACGGAGTTCGTTCGACACACTTCGTAATCATTGAGTATAGAGATGATCGCCTCGAGGGGTCCGTTGTTGGTTTCCTTGATCTGCTCGTTCAGAGTTTCCTCGGTCCAGGGTTCCAAAGGGATCGGCTGGATGGAGAATTTCGAGATGGTTCCTTCCAAAGACGAGAGTCCAGACAGGGGCGATGATTGTTCGTCAGAACTGGTGATTGATGGCACAGGCTTTGGATCCAACTCCGGTGCGTCGGAGTGATTCGAAATTCTACGCCGGTTGAATGCAATCAATCCCAAAATTGCTATGAGCAACAAGGCGGAGCCTCGGATAGAAGAAGGAAGACTCATGGTTTCGGCAATTGGATTGCCTCTGGTGTTCTCATGAAATTCCAGGGAAGCACCGCGGGTTTTATTATTTGAGATTTGTTGAGTTCACCTGAGTCGCGGCTTTCTGAACGGGAAAACATGTGATTGGTGTCATACCACTCCATATTATTAAATTGGGTAAAACCAGCAATCATCAAGCTCTGGTTGGGGCGCAGTTTGAGAATGCTAGTCAATTCTTGATCACTCAAATCCACTCCGGCATTACGAATCCGTCGTATGGCGAATTCACGATTCCTACGTGCCAACTCCATGTCTTCGATGTTTGTCAATATTCGATCACGATTCACTGAAATATTCGGTTCCCGGATTCCCGGGGATAGTTCCTGCAGTTGAAAAGTGATCTCGATACCTACAATGTATCCCCAATGCCTCATGAACAAGTAGTTTGCATCCCAGAGGTCCCCGTAGGTGAGCGCGGTTAGGGTTAGGGCAAAATCGGTATTTGTCCTGCAGGGGTTGTGCTTGGTTAGGATGGTAAAAATCTCTCCGAAAGCCTCTCTCCCGCTGCGTTGAGTAAACTCAATAAATTCAACCGGGTCGATCCGCGTTTGTGACGGTTGGATCACTTCAGCAATTGGTGGAACAGATTGCCGCTCGACGCTGCGGGGTAAACCCAGTTTGTTAGCATTTTCGTCTACACTGCTGGCATCTTTGCTAGAATCGATAACCAATGAACCCATCGCCGATCGACGGCTTTTGAGTTTTTGCTGTACTACGGCAAAAATAATAATTACCAACACTACTATCACTCCTAAAACCTTCGACAGGCCGCTGCGCGGAGTACTGATTTTACTCATGGCCAGATTGAATGGACAAATTTAGTGCAAGCTTGCGTTTTATAAATATAAAATCTATAAAACGCATCGCTTACTAATTGATAATAAATAACGCGCTATTTACTATAATCAAACCAACAAGTTAATGGGCCGTGGGTGTTCTCTTGATAAATTGTAGGATTTACATCCGCAAAACTAAATGGTGATGACGGACTGTAGTTGACCATAACACTTTGAATCTTTTCCTTTGCGGGGAGAGTGAAGTAGGCCAACGTGGTTAATCCATCAGAGCAATTCTTAGGCACCTTTTTTGTGTTGAAAGCCACCTTAGTAGTGTGAATTGGTAGAACATTTACAATTAATGATGAGTGACGCAATGTTTTCACAACGACCCGCAGTTTTGATGAAATTACAATTCTTGTGTATCCGGTCGCACTGTCTTGACAGTAATATTCGTAGTTATCTAAATACACCGGAAACGAGTCGTTTTCTTTGCTTATCGTTTGGCTGACGAGTTTTCCATTGCCATCGTACTGACTAAATGTAGTGACTGTTCGGTAAATGCGATTACCAATCATGTCAACTTGCATGTTTGCAGTTACAAAATTTATTGTATAAGGACCAGACTGTTTTTCCCAATCATCAGGGGTCCGCTGTTCGAATTCCCATTCGACCAATGGAACATCGGTTGAAACCTCATAGATTCCCCAATCTGACATGAAGTAGTTCCGCAGGGTTGGGAGTGCGGCCGCCCCGCTTTCAACCACCTTGCCGGCCGACACAGCAATTACTGCATCACGGGCAACTTCACCAACAGCACCAGCAGCCATAGCAACTGGTTGAACCGAAATCAAAACGAGAAATAATAATAAAAAGCAGCTTAGAGTTGCAGCGGCTGATTTATTTTTGGTTTTTAGCCAGTTGTTTTTTATTAATTTATTAGAATGCATGTTGATTTTTAATTAGCGTTTTGTTTTTTGATTATTGTTGTTGCAAGAGAGAATGGGTGCTTTATTAATTAATAATACCACCGAATTATGATACCGGAGGAAACGCTTGGATGGTTGCTCGAGCTTGGGAAGGCGTGTCGTGTTCTGGAGGCGCAGATTGAGTCTGAACCCTCGACGTGGGTATCGAAGGTACAGGAAACGCCTGAGCTGTAGCCGGAACAGAGTGCGCGACCGGCACCCCAGTTGTCATCCACGACCAAAGTCGGCAAGTCGGCAAGT
>CAJAHH010000089.1 GCA_903939515.1 uncultured Verrucomicrobiota bacterium | reverse complement strand
CATTAAGTGCCTCGCGCTCAGGGCCCCCTCTCGGTAAGGCGTCGTCGTCGGAAATCAAAGACAACGACAACAACCTAAACCGAAAGGAGACCGATGAGGAAAGTGATGGCCGGAATGGACCTACATGGCAACAACGTGATGATGTGGGCCTGCTTCGATAAAACGGACAGAGAAAAGGGGGGTATTGGTTAGTTTTTTTTGAGTTCGAACTGAGCTGGTGAAAGGCCTCGGAGGGATGTGTGACGGCGCTGGCGGTTATAGAAGATTTCGATGTAGTCGAAGATTTCGGATCTGGCGTGGGATCGGCTGGTGAACTTGCCTCGATAGACCAATTCCAGTTTGAGGGTGCTCCAGAAGCTTTCCATTGCAGCGTTGTCGTAGCAGTTACCCCGTCGGCTCATGGAGGCGACTAAACCGGCCGCCTTCAATGCAGCGCGAAAGTTGCCGGCGGCGTATTGAACACCCCGGTCGGTGTGGAAAAGCAGTCCCGGTGGAGGCGTACGATGCAGGGTGGCCATGGCGAGAGCTGCCAGGACCAGGGCGGAGTCAATTGTCTGGCTCATGGCCCAGCCGACGATTCTGCGGCTGTGGAGGTCCAGAACGCCTGCGAGATAGAGCCAACCCTCGTCGGTGAGAATGTAGGTGATATCGGCGACCCAGATCTGGTTGGGCGCAGTGGTCTTTGGGGTTTTTGCCAGGAGATTGGGAGCAATTGGGTGATCGTGTTTGCTGTCGGTAGTCTGGACCCGGTAGCGGCCCTTCTGGCGTCCACAGATGCCCTGGCTCTTCATGAGACGGGCAATTCGGTTGCGTCCATGTCGAAGCCCAAGGTCACGGAGTTCGTCGACGATTCTGGGAGAACCGTAGGTTTGGCGGCTTTTGGCGTGGATGGCCGTGATTTGCTCAACCAGTGCCTGATCCTCCAGAGAACGGGCCCCTGGACGTTGACGTCGCCGATCCCAGTCATAGAACCCGCTGGGCGAAACCTCGAGGTTGGCGCAAAGCGTCGCGATGGAATGGTCGGACCTCATCGCGTGAACCCGTTCGTAGCGTTCCCGGACGGTTCGGAGAGAATGCCCAACGTTTTTTTTAGAATGTCCCGCTGCTCATGCAAGTGGCGGATCTCGCGACGAGCAGCATCCAGTTGAGATTGAAGATCCTCAACCGCTGGCCTCCTGCCCCCCGCCGCCGCCTTCCCCCCAGCTTCGGCGGGGGGCAGGAGCTTCCGCCAAGCGAAGAGCAGGCTTTCGTTGAGACCAAATTCTTTGGCAATGACCGCCGCAGACTTACCGCTCGATAACCAGTTGCGAACGACCTCGCATTTGAACGATTTATCGAACTTACGGCGCGTTTTGGTAGGGGAGTCTTTGATGATGGATTCCATGGTACAGGATTCCTCTTACTCTCTGTCCGAGAAATCGAAGCAACCTCAAAGGATTCCGAAGGTGGTTGGGATGAGAAGGCAGGGAAAGCCGAGCAGTTAAGTGTTGAGATCCTCCCCGGTGCGACGGAGAGGGGGGAGGTAGTCTGAGCCATAATAGTAGCGCTGAAGCGGGTAACGACCGTGGAGCCAAGGGGGGTAGGAAGGTGAAGTGTGAGAAGAACATCGGCGGGTCAAACGACCCTCTGCCAGTGGTGGAAACGCCTAGGCTGCCGGGGAGTCTCCGGGATCAATTGACCCTGGAGTCCAACGCCGTATGGACTGATCGCATGCT
>CAJAHH010000088.1 GCA_903939515.1 uncultured Verrucomicrobiota bacterium | reverse complement strand
TCCACTTCCAGGCTGAACCGGAAGTGGAGGACAACAAATCAATTGGGAAACTAGAACTTGTAGCTCGTGGAGACCTGGAAAGTCCGGGGCGGGCTCATGTCCACGAACGTCGGGCTCTGCGCGCCGAGGGCGAACGTCTTATCGAGCACGTTCTCAATATTGACGCGGAAGGTCCAGTGCTTGTCGTATTGATACGAGGCAAAGAGGTTGGCATTCCAAACCGATTCCAACGTGATCGGACCCGGGGTCACACCCACAGGGAATACGTAGCTTCCCGGAGTGGCGAAATAGTTGCCCCCGGTCTTGCTGCCGCCGCCACCGATGCTGACCCCCTTGAGGGCTCCGTCGGTAAACTGATAGCGCGTAAAGAAGCTATAGAGACTTTCGTAGGTGTTGTTTACCTTAAACCCGTTCTGATCCTTGACCGTGCCGTCATAAGCCGTGGCAATGATCTGCCAGTTGTCGGTCGGCGCATAACTGAGCGTAGCGTCCCAGCCTTTCTGAGTCTGAACTCCGGAAGCGACGAAGAACGCGAAACCAGTGACTGGGCTAAGACCGGATTGGAGCACCGCGACGTTGGTCAGATCCATGTCGAAGAATGACAAGGTGGCGGAAATCTTACCGCCCATAAGTGCCGTCTTGAGGCCATACTCCATACCCGTACCGAACTGAGCAGGCAGCAAAACACCGTTGTAGTCCCGGGTGTTGCTATTGCCCTGCGGGGCAAATGTGGTGGAATCGAGGGCATAAAGGGCGATGTCCTTGGTTACATTGACCACAATGCCGTAGCGGTGCAGGTTCTCCTGGAAGTTGACGACGCGCGTACCGCCGGCGGTGGCGCGAGCGATGACCGAAGGAACATCGTTGATCTGGAGCGTGGCGCTACTCGCCCCTCCGACCAAGATCAAGCGGTCCTTGATGATCTCGGCCTGATGCTGATAATAATAGGTCGAGCGGCGGTTGTTCGTCCAGCTGCCGACGGCATCCGGGGAACCATATGAGTCAAAAGAAGGCACTGAGACGGCATCCATATTAGGGCGCGCAATCGGGAAGGACTGGCGGCCGATGCCATTAAACGTCGGGGCAGTAATAGACCCCGTAACCGCACCGTTCGCATTCAGGAAAGACGAACGGTTGTATTCGTCCGTTAGCGTGAAACCTGCGGCACTCTGATTGGACACCGGGCCAATGTTATAGTTACCCACGAAGTCTTGGTTAACGACCCAATTCTCTTGGCGTTGATAATTACGGCGCGCGAAAAGCGTGACGGTTTCGGCCTGTAGATCCAAGGCGAATGGGAGCAGGTTGGCGCCTTGCCGCACATACTTGAGGTGCGACAGTGAGGTCTTGGACTCCCAATTGTCAGAGAGGCGCTGGAGGATTGCGATACGTTGGCGCATCTGATTGTGATTTTCCATAATCCCCTTCGGGTAATATCCCTCATCCCGGCCGGCACCGGTATAGATCTTGCCGCTCGGCAGCACAAAATTTTGGCCACCGGCGATACTGTCGACATCGACGTAATCCAAAGCGACACGTACCGTTGTATTCTTCAATTCAAACTGCAGCGTCGGATGGATAGCGACTCGGTCATCTGTAACGTTTTTCAAAAAGAAATCGCCGCCTTGATAGGCCATGGCTAGTCGATAGCCGACCTTGGCGTCACCTAAATTACCGGCCGGTCCAGTCACATCAAGTTCACCGCGATATTCGCCGTAATCCTTTACGGAGAAATTAACCTTCTGTCGCGAGAAGGGCAGAGGCTTTTTCGATGACTTGAGAATGACACCGCCCAGACCAGCGTTGGCATACAGAACGCCGGCGGGGCCGCGGATAACTTCATAAGAATCGATGTTCACGTTGTCGCTGTAAGGAACATTCTCAATCGCGTCATCCAGATAAGCATTTAGGACACGAGCGCCACGCAGACGGAAAGACTCACCGCGATAGAACTGCGATGCTCCTGCATATTGCATCACGTCCGAACTCTTCGTGGCCCCAATATCCTCAATCATGTCGCGGGTAACTACAGTGACGGACTGAGGCACTTTAATCAGCTCTACATTGGTCTTAAGACCCGAGGCTGAATTGTTCGAAACGTAACCCCTATCTTGAGTTGAAACTACTTCAAACTTCGACAGGGATATTGCTTCGGTTTGCGGCCGGGCTGCAGGAGCCGAAGCAGTGGTAGGCTGAGCGAACCCGGACGCAGCGGCAGCGAAAGTAGCTGCACACGATATTGGACGAAGCCACTTGGCGGCGGCATAGGAGACCATTGATTTCATTAGGGGTGGTTAAGAATAGCGAGGCTTTAAACAAACTTCATGTATACACAACCATACGTAAGGATATTATGTCAACATGAGATTTGATTTACCGAGATTTGGTAGACCAAGCGCAACCGAGCCTTCCACTTAATCATTAGTAGGGCAAAATAGGCCACCCATTGAAATCTACGTACCCACAAAGACGTCGGATGGAGCTTTTTTTGCGATCCACAGGTCTCTCTGAGTTACGTGACCTCGCCAAATTGAGCCACCTTGGGAGACCGTCTGGGACCAACCGCCCCTGTTACGTATTTAGACGCATAACTGCTTTTTGGTAGTGTCTTAAAAGTTCAGCAAAAAGGCGAATCATGGTAGGTGGTTGGGTGACGAAACCTAAAACCACCAATAAAGGAAAAACCATGATCCGCCCGAAGCGAAACGATGAACCGATTCAGCTAACAAAACAAGATTTGATGAAGCTACTGACCGAAGACGATGCGATGAAGCATCTGCTGCAAAAGTTGCTGCAGGAGGTGCTTGAGGCCGAGATGGAGACGGCGCTGCAGGCTGGCAAAAGCGAGCGAACGGGAGGCCGCTT
>CAJAHH010000087.1 GCA_903939515.1 uncultured Verrucomicrobiota bacterium | reverse complement strand
TGCCTCTGGACCGGCTGGATATCGGCAGCTACGCCAATGCCGGCGACACCATTGGAAGTGCTGGCAGCCTCACGGTTTTCTTTCGCAAAGATTCAGTGGCGGGTCAGCCCGGCATCGCATTGTACAATGGGTCGAAGGAAACGGCGGTCACCAACGCGGATGGATTAAACGTCAAAACCGGCGTGAATGACACGAATTGGCATCGATTCGCCGTTCAATTTGACCAGCCGAACAATAGCCTTGGCATCTACGTGGACGGCGCGCTCAAGGCGAAGGTGGACCTCGCGACGTTTGCGGGCGGGATCTACGGTGGGTTCGCCATCGGCGCAGTGGGTACGGGTGGGGCCGGCTTCAACGGCACCCAGGCGCAATGGATGGATAACTTCCAAGTGGGACTTCCCGTCGGGGTTTCGGCAGCGCCACCAAATGTGCCGCCCACCGTAAGTTTCACCCGGCCTGCTAAGAATGACTCCTTTGCCGCACCGGCAGATTTGATCATCGAGGCCACCGCGGCGGATACCGACGGCACGGTGAAACAACTGCAAATTCTGCGCGGCACCCAGGTCCTGGCGTCCGGGACAAACAACGCCTTGAGCGTCCCAGTGAGCCTGCGGACGGCAGGCGATGTAATTCTAACGGTGATTGCAACGGACAATCGCGGTGATAGCACAACGGCGACCGTCACCATCAAAGTGACGAGTTCCAGTCCGGCCCCAGCGCAACCGGTGGCCAAGGGCCTCCAATTGTGGCTGAAAGCGGATGCGGGTGTCACCAAAGGCGCATCCGGCACTACTGTCGCTGCTTGGAGGGACCAAAGTCCGAATGGGCAGCAAGCGACGCAGGGACTCAACTCCGACTTCGAGCCGGCCTTCGCAGCGAGCGCGGTGAATGGCCTGCCAGCGGTGCACTTCGACGGAATAGATGATTTCATGAGCATTCCTAATAGTCCCGCCCTTCAGCCCCAATCGGGTGACTGGACCGTTTTCTTCGTGGCCAAGAGAGCCGGCACTTCCCGTGGTGATTTCCCTCAGATCATTGGTTCCCGGCCGTGGAACGCCGGCTCGGACAAAGGTTGGGCGGTTTCATTCAACGCGGGCGGTCTGGTCGCTAGCCACTACGCCGATGGCAGCAAGGGACACGATGGGCCAGCGGCGCTTTCGACCTCGGCCTTGTCCCTGGACACTTTCCAAGCCTGGCAAGTCGAGGAGAACCGGACCGCCGGCTACACCGCGTTCTATGCGAATGGGGGCGTGGACAAAATTTTCCGAACCGCAATGCCCGAAGCGGCGCTGGACCAAGCAAACGACATATACATTGGCAGCGAAGTCGAAGGAGCCGACAATCGTCGGGGCAACATTCAAATTGCCGAAATCCTGGTCTATGATCGCGTCTTGTCGCAAGCGGACCGCGAAGCCGTCGGTGCTTACTTGAGCGGCCGTTATGCAATCGGCGGAGTGGTGCCTATCGTTGCCCCTCCGACTCTCACACGACAGCCGACGGACGCGACCGTTGGCGAGAAGACGAAAGCCACGTTTGATGTTGTGGCCACGGGGCAGACAATTTTGTATCAATGGCAAAAGAACAGAACGGATATTCCGGGAGCTTACGGGACAAACTACACGCTGCGGAGCGCCGAACTAACCGACGACGGCGCGAAATTCAGAGTCATCGTATCCAATCCCGGTGGGAGTGTAACCAGCGATGAAGCGACCCTTCGCGTGATCGACGATAAAATCGCACCCGCGTTAATTTCCGCCACTCGTTCCTTGGGAGATCCCAAGAAAGTCCGAGTGTCATTTTCGGAGGCGATTGAGGCGGAGACTGTCAGCGCTCTTGCCAATTATCTTATCGATAATGGTGTGACGATCACGGGAACAACATTCTCTGGTGGGAATTCCGTTTCCCTCGCCACGTCCACGTTGGCCGATACCGCCAGCTATACGCTCACGGTAAACAACGTGAAGGACTTGTTCGGCAATGTCATTGTCGCCAATTCGAAGATCCCAATCACCGTGTCTCAAGCGATATTTTATGAGGATCTCGTGCTTGAAGATAAGCCGATTGCCTACTGGCGGCTCGGCGACAAAGGACCAACAGCGGTGGATAGCTCCGGGAACGGGCGGAATGGAGAAGCGGACGGGGATCTGGTCTGGGGCTCGCCATCGCTATTGGTGGATGACCAGAATGCGGCAATCCAAGGGAGTGGTGGCCGGGTTCTCGTGCCGGGATTTGAGAAGATTGGGGAGCGGGGAAATAGCGTCGAGTTTATCTTTTCGGCATCCGAGCCCCCCGGCGGCTTCCGTAATTTGGTCGGCGACGGCGAAGGCGGGCTCAACTTCAATATGATGGTATACATGAAACCCGATGGGGCAATCCGCCCGCATTTTCAGACAGATACACGCTTCTACGCCCTCGATTCCGTTGAGAAATATGCTGATGGCAGGAAGCACCATGTGGTGGTCACGTGGGACCAGGCTACGGGCGAGGCAGTCCTCTACATTGACGGCGCACCTGTTGAATACGTCCCCAGCGCCGGGACATTCCCAACGGTCGGCACGGCGACCAAGACCGGAAACAAAATTTACATCGGAAAGGATGATCGTGAACCGGCCTTCACGGGAATACTAGATGAAGTGGCACTCTACGACTATCCGTTAAGTGCTGGAAGGGTGAAATCGCATTTTGAGGTAGCGACGGGCGTAGGCGGCCCACCTCCCCCCAAGATCACTAGCGTGACTCTCACAAACGATGGTAAAGTAGTGGTCACTTGGCCGGGAGCGGAGAGTCTCGAGGAAACCACCACGATTACTGGACAATGGATCGCAGTGCCAGGTGCCAAATCTCCTTATTCGACACAGGCCGTGGGCGCACAGAAATTCTACAGGCTGCGCCGCTGAACTGATTTGACTGGCAAGGCTCGTTATCCAATTCATCCCTATGAGGCCATCGTATATTCGACGTTGTGCAATCGGCGCTCCTTCACCGTGCAACGTCACCGCTCCGCGACGAAGCAGTCATGCGTTCACTCTCATCGAACTGTTGGTGGTGATCGCGATCATAGCCATTTTGGCAGGTATGCTGCTGCCGGCGCTGTCGCGGGCGAAGGCTAATGCGCACAAAACTCTTTGCGTGAGCAATCAGAAACAATGGGGGATAGCCATCAATATGTATGCGGGAGATAATGGGGAGAAATTTCCAGATAACCGCGATGGCATTCACCTCAGTTGGATGGGCACTAATATGGCCCGATTTTGGCAGGATTATCTGATCAAATCCGAAAAATCCAAGACAGAAAAATCCATGAACCACGTTCTTTTCTGTCCGACCGACAAGTGGCATCGCGTCGCTGACCTCTGGCGCAATGATAATCCGAATTCCGAGCTTTCACCCATTCTGACCGGATATTTTTATTTGCCGGGCCGCATTCTGGGAAGCTGGGAATATGATGCCAATGGAATCGCCGGCTGGCATACGCGGACAAAAATCGGAGGGGAGTTCGGCAACGCGCCGGTGCTCACGGATAGGCTTCAAGGCCTCGGCAGTTGGTCGCCCCGCATGAACAAAGGGACCGTAACTTGGTACACGGAGAAGACCCCTACGTCCGTCCATAGGGGCCAGAGAGGAGAACCGACCGGCGGCAACTTCTTGTTCGAGGACGGTCACGTGGAGTGGTACAAACGACCCAAGGTCGAGTTAGGTTCCAAAGGCGGCGACTGGCTCTGCTTTTACAAAATTCCGATTTCCCAATAGAAAGGGCAAAACCTGCCAGGGCATGTGCAGTAGCGTCTACTTGTGTATTGATGCAGCACTTTTTGAATCCTCGCCTCAAGGCGATACCGCTGATTTTGCTGAGCTGCCTGGGAGGCATGTTGCATGCGGGCGCCTCCGATGCAGCGGCGGCGGTCGTTGGTGCCGGGCAACCTCCGGGCGCTGCGTTCTTGGGGCCGTTCCACATGGTGGTGCTTCATCTCCCTATCGGTCTCTTCAGCTTTGCTGCTCTCTTGGAATTGGTGGCGTGGTTGCGGCCCTTTGAAGGGTTGCGTCGAGTCTTGGCGATCAACTTGGGATTGGGCGTGCTCATGGCCACCGTGACCGGGGTGCTAGGCCTGTATCGCTCCGCGGGAGGCGATTATTCGCAGGAAC
>CAJAHH010000086.1 GCA_903939515.1 uncultured Verrucomicrobiota bacterium | reverse complement strand
GCGGAGGTCGCGGAGTGTTTTTAGGTGAGGCAGAGGGACGCCGCGGATGGGTCGGGCTCCGTCGATGCGTTTTGGGCCGAAGTGGGAGCGATGGTGTGCGAAGATCTGATTAACGAAGTCCCTTGAGCCGATGGCCACCCCGGCCGTGAGGTGACGGACCCGGAGGCGGAGGATTTCAGGGAGGCTCAAGCGTCCCCCGCGGGCTAATTCGGCGCGGATGGCAGTCTTATCCAAGGCCTGTTTATCGCTGTGGCCAGCGACCCCGGCGGTGGTGAAGAGATTCAAGCGGTATTGAGCAGCAGCGGCGCCCCACGACCTGGCCGACAGGAAGCTCATCAGCCCATTGCGAACCACTGGATTACCGGTCAGAGCGGCTGAATAGCCGCAGAATCGGTAGTCCTTTGGATCGGAGACTAAGCCAGCGCGGACGGGATTGAGGTCGATATAAGAAGCGACCGTTTGGAGAGCGGAGGAGCAATCTTCGACTAGAGTGCTGGAGAAGCGTTCTGCCCAGAGAGTACCGAAGCGGTTGGAGTGGCGATTGAACCAACGGCTGAAGCGTTGTTTGAACTCCTTCATGAAAGCGGAGACATCGCCCATGCGACTGGAGAGGGAAAGGCGGATGTGAGAGCTAATGGAGCCGGAGCGTTGGAGGTCGGTCCTGGCGAGGGAAGGGAGGAGGCCTTGTTTGCCGTAGAAGAGTTCGGCCCGTTGGAGGAGGACGGAGTCTGGAATGCAGGTATCAGCGGGCGGTATTCGGATGAGCAAGTGGAAGTGGTTAGACATCATGCAGTAGGTGATGATTTCCACGCCACAGAACTGAGCTAGAGGGAAGAGCAGATCGACCAGACGTTGTTTAGCGAGGTCATCGAGCAAGAACTGCCCCCCAACGGTCCGAGAAACGCAGTGATAGACGGCCCCCGCCTCCTTGATTCGCGCCCTTCGCATAAACCCAACCTAACCCCTGACCCTCACCAGTCAACAACAATGAACCTGTCACCATGTTGTTTTTGCCGTGTTTGGGTTTAGGGCTGATTGCAGAGGACCTTCCCGAAGCCATTCCCGCAGTCTTGCGCGCCGTCGGATGCGGTCCTATCCAGGACGGTTGATTTCTTAAAACTGGAAGATTAGTGCATCCAATCTCCAGCTGGCGGCGGATAACTCGAAAATAACAGAGCCTCAACACCGTGCAACCCCGCCCAGAATCCCGGTCTCCGATCCCTTTCCCGGGCGGATCTGTGGTCCGATCTGGGCTGGCGGATGGTCTGGATACCGGCGAAGACGTTCGCCTGATTGCTCAGATCGCAGACGGCCAGACCGGTGCGTTGTCCGAACTTTATCGGCGGAGGGGTGGGCCACTTTTTCGGTTTCTTCAACGAATTCTGGGTGAGGATCCTGATGCTGAGGAGATTTTGCAGGATGCTTTTGTCGCCATTTGGCGCCGGGCAGGCGGATACGATCCGGCCAAATCGGGCCCTCTGACCTGGATGATGATGATTGCCCGTGGCCTAGCGCTGGATCGTCTACGGCAGCGTTCTCGTCGGCTTTCAGGATTTGAGCGCCTCAAATCTGCCGATTCAGGAGATGGGGCGGGCGCGGATATGGCCTCCGCGCACCTAGAAGCAGATGAGCAGGCCCGTCGTTTGGGCTCGGCTCTGTGTTCTTTGCCCGAGACTCAGCGCACGGCCATCGAAATGGCATTCTATCGTGGATGCACCCAAGAGGAAATCGCGCAGGCTACTGGCGAGCCCCTGGGGACCATCAAGGCCCGAATCCGGCGCGGGATGCTTTCCCTGCGCCTCCGACTCCAAAATCGCCATGAATGATTCCACCCACCGGGCGATGGTCGCCTCCGAGGAGCAAGCCAGTCTGTATGTGCTGGACCTCCTCGACGCCGACGATCTGCAACTCTTCGAGGCCCAGCTTCGACGCGATACAAATCTCCGGGGTGTGGTCCAAAGATTCCAGGCCGGTCTTGAGACCGAAGTCTTTGCCGAAACAGCCCCACCGGCACCGGCTCGCATTTGGGCGAAAATTTTGGAGCGAACCCGAATGGACGGGGCTCAGGTGGTGATGTTCCCGAGGCCGTTTCAACGTTGGGTACAACGGTTGTCGGCAGCGGCTGCGTGCCTGGCTTTGGGCGCTATCCTTCATTCGTGGTGGCTGACGACGCGCTATCCTGTAATGGGTGCGGCTGGGCATCCAGGCCTTCGGGTCTCGACCCGATCGGTGCCCGTCGCGCCAGCAGTCGATGTTTATCAGGAGACTGTCTCTATGGATGTTGCGACCATTCCTAAGCCGGTTCGTCCTTCCACGAACGGCTCGGTTCTCGGGGGCAACTCTGGGGTCATTAATTCCTATTCAGAACACCCGCTCGAGGCCGCCAATGCGGTTTTGCAGGGTAAGATCCGGGTCTTGAACTCCCAGTTGGCCGACCTGACCCAATCGTTGAACCAAGCAATGATCATTCCTTCTGGCGTGAGCCGTTTGCATGTCTTTTTGCTCGGTCAGCAAGAGCTGCCCACCGGCATCCCATCCAATTTGATGGATTCCCCTGGGCAAACAAATAACCTCGCGGAGTCACTGGCTCGGATGGCAGGTGAACGAATGGCCTTGGCGTTGAACAGTTCTGCCGGTTCTGGTTTGGCCTCGGATGGCGTGAGCCGCTCCGGATGGCCCAATGTTGCCGGTAGCCCAGCGCCTTCCGAGGTGGAGCCTGTGGGCAAAGTCGCTCTGGTGCCCGCCCAACCCGCACCGGTTGAAACCGCGACCTCGGGGCTCCCCAATCTCACAACTTCGGCCGTAGCCGATCCGATCTCAGCCAGCAGGGCCGTGGCCGGATCCAATTCGGCTGGGATCAGCCCGATCGTCTTTAGTGCTCCGGATTCCGGGTTGTATGCCGTGGCAGTTCCGACCGCACCTCCGACGGGTCAGTACCAACTGTGGATTCGAGCGATCGATGGAACCGTATCGAGCCTTGGGGTGCTGACCCCGTCGTCGAGTCCGGTGTCGGTGGTCACCTTCGAACGCGGTTCAGCCGACGGAATGTTCATGTCCCTGGAGCCGGTCGGCGGTTCGTTTCAACCTTCCGGACCCATGGTCGGCGCTCAAAATCCAGTTCTTCCCGGATTGAGTCGTCCCTGAATTTGTCCCCTGCATTCAACATAGAGACATCTCCATTTTTTTGTTACCTTCTAACCATTAAATTCAAGAAACCGATGAAAGCTCTCTCGTTATGGCTTTGCGCTGCGATGTTCGCCATCGCAGCCATGGTGGCAACCCAGGCGCAGCAGTCCAACGGGCCTAAGTCCGCTGCTCGAATTTCTGGCATCCGGTCAGTTCAGACCAACCTTGTGGTGACGGTCGATGTACCCACTGGGGTTCGGCGGATTACTCTGGAGTCGCGCCCCAGACTCGGTGGCGGGACATGGAAACCCCGTGCGGTTCTCAACCCGACCAATGATTTGCCGCAGGTAACTATGACAGTTTCTGCGGCCGAGGGCAGCGAGGTGCTGCGTGTGGTCACCGATGACGCGCTCTCTCTGGGGGTTCCGTCTCAATTTTTTCAGGGTAGTGAAAAGGTGGCTGCGCAAATCAGTCCGACTCAGCCCGCGCAGTTCGGGTCCCGCAATTTTGTGGCCAATGAGGCGCTCGTGCCAGGTCAGGCGGTCACGGACCGGAATTCCGCTTCAGCTACGACCGTCCAGGAATCCGATATCTGGAAGTTCTCGGGTAACACTCTCTATTTTTTCAACCAACAGCGGGGCTTACAGGTGATTGACGTAAGTCGCCCGGCCAGTCCGGTAATCCGCGGTGTTTTGCCGGTGGTGGCTCGAGGTGAGCAACTTTATGTGCTGCCCGCCAGCGATGCGTCCGGGGATTGGTTAGCCCTCCTGACCCAACCGGAATGTCGTTGGGATGCCACCGAGATCGTTTTGGTTCAATCAACCGACCGAGGTCCGCAGGCGGGAGTGAACGTGATGCTGCCGGGGTATCCGGTGGAAAGTCGCTTGGTGGGTAACGTATTAGTCGTCGCCAGCCAGGGATGGACGAATCGTCCGGTGTCCGCTTCGGATCCCCAAGGGGCCTCTGTCTTCGAGTCGTTAACTTGGGTGAGCGCTGTGGATCTCGCCGATCCCGCTAAGCCCGTCCTCCGGTCGAGCGTGGAGTTCAAGGCCATGGCGCAAGCCATCCATGCCACCGACCACTACCTGTTCCTCGCAACCACCGTTGATACAGGCGGGGCGTTAGATCCGGCCAATCCCAAGGATCCGCTACCGCCGAGCTATCGGGTGAGCATTTTTGACATAGCCGATCGGACCGGCCTTATCCGCCAAGTCGGCGCGTTGAACACCGTTGGTCGGGTGACCGATAAGTTTAAGTTCGGTCTGAATGGCGAAGTTCTGAGCATCGTTTCTCAGATTGATGCGCGTTGGCGTTCCAATGGTACTTCGGATCCATCGGTGGTGAGCTTGGAGACTTTTTCGCTGCAAAACGCGTCTAAGCCCGAACGGTTGGCCCGTCTCAATTTGGTGACCAATGAGTCGGTTTTTGCGACTCGCTATGACGGTACCCGCGCCTACGTGGTGACGTTCCGGCGCGTAGACCCGCTCTGGATCATCGATCTTTCTGATCCCAAAGTGCCCAAGATCCGCGGCGAATTGGAAGTGCCCGGATGGTCCACCTACATCGAGCCCATGGGCGACCGTCTGATTGCTATGGGCGTGGAGTTGGGACGGGCGGCGGTTTCTCTCTTCGATGTGTCCAATCCCGATTCCCCGAAGTTGGCCGACAAGGTTTTCTTGGGGGATGGATGGTCTTGGAGCGAGGCCAATGCCGACGAGAAGGCCTTCCGCGTTTTCCCCGAGCAGGGGCTTGTCTTGTTGCCGTGGCACGGTCGGCAGGGAACTAACGGATGGTTCCAAGGCGTCCAGTTGCTCGATGTTACCAAAGACTCACTGAAGCTGCGGGGTACCATCAATCATAACTCTGCGGCACGTCGTGCGGTCCTTCTAGACAACCATGTTCTGAGTCTCTCCGGGGGCGAATTGGTCTCGGCCGCCATTGCCGATCGGGATCAGCCAGAAGTTCGCTCGGTGCTGGCACTTTCCGAGTCAGTGGACCAGCTCTTTGTTCAGGGCGATCGCATGATCCAAATCTCCAATGGCTCTTGGGATGCGTCGCTTCAGGCACAAACTGCGCCCCGTTTGCGACTCAGTCTGGCTTCGGATCCCGATACCGCCTTGAGTTCATTGACCCTCACTAACCTGCCGCTGGTGGGAGCCGACTTGAAAGACGGACGACTCTACCTGTTGCACCGGGGGCCGGACACCTACCGGGTCGATAAGGCCGGCACCACGAATGAGGTTTGGACGACGATTCCGGGTGAGACGTTGCTTCAGGTGGTTGCGATCCAGAATGACCGACTGGACATTATCGGCCGGTCGGCGCCTTCCAAGTTCTCTGCGGCAAGCTGGGGGCGGTACACGGCGTATTGGCCGACCCCTCGGTCGCTGGTTTGGGTTCAGGAGGGTGGCTACATGTCTGCGATGTGGATGCGGGGTGGAATGCTCGTTGGAGGTGACATGATGATCGCTCCAGGCCGTGGCTGGTGGTTTGGTGGTGGGAATAACCGCTGGCTGGCGGTAGATGTGACCCGCCCCGAATCCCCCATCTTCGCCGGTGATTACTTGCTGGGCGAGGGTGGCTCGGTCAGTTCTGTCACCGTCAGTGGGGGTAAGGTATTCGCCTCCTTGGCCCGCTATGAGTGGGTGCCGGCGGTTAAGCCTTCCGGGGCTACAATCAGTTCGTGGTGGGAACAGCAGGGAGGTTGGGTAACCGAACACACCTTGCGCGTTCTTGATGCTGCGGATGCATCGGAACCGGTGCTCCGAGATTCGGTGCTGCTGCCCGGAGAACTCAAGGGGGTCTCGCACGGAGGCTCCGTGCTCTATTGCCGGGTCGAATCGAACACCATCAAGGGCCTCTCCTCGGTGGCTCTTCAGGCGTTGGGCTATGATGGAATCAAGGCCCGACGCATCGTAGAGCGTGAACTTCCAGACTTGGGAGCCTACCCGGTTGCCGTCTTAGCCGACGGCCGCATCGCGGTGGCCTTCGAACAAGGGACGGCTCTGGAGACCTGGGCCTTAGAGTCCGGTGGAAGCCTGACGACAGTCGCCCCCCGTGTGAAATTGGGTTTCACCGTGAACCGTTTCTTGGAGTTCGATGGCGCGTTGCTCGGGGAGGGGGATGGCTCGCTGATCCTCGTCGACACACTGGCCAACCCGCTGCGTGTCCAGGCTCGGGGCGAAAGACCCTGCAGTTTGTGGCTCGATCCAGCCAACCTCGGTATTCCGACTTCCGGAGGTCTTTGGGTGGCCCGCGGCGTTTCGGGAGCCTGGTGGTTGCCATTCAGGAATCCCTGATTGGGTCGCTGCGCCTGGAGGTTGTCACTTCTTGTCAGCCTCCTCGTTTGCTAGCCCCAAGATGTGGATTCTGGGGGCTTATCGGTCGTGGGGTGTTTGAAGATTTGCGAGGAAAGCCTTGACTCGATGAGACGGCGGGCTCGAATGCCAGCGGTCCCAGGTGGTCTTCCGATTGCATAACTGTGTCGGAAGATGAAGACTCACATGAACCCCTCATGAATTCCCCCATTTACAGCACGGCGGACCGTCGTGCCGCGTTCACTCTCATCGAGTTGCTTGTTGTGATCGCAATTATCGCAATTTTGGCTGGCATGCTGTTGCCGGCCTTGGCCAAGGCGAAGGAAAAGGCCATCACTATTCAGTGCCAGAACAACGTGAGGCAGATTACCCTTGGCACCCATATGTACGTGGGCGATTCGTCTGACTATCTGCCCGAGCCCAATTGGAATTCTCCGTGGCTCAAGAAGGGTTGGCTCTACGATGCCACCTTGGGGGCACCGCCGGACATCACCAGCCCGCGATGGAGCACCAACATGACCAAGGCCTATGAGACCGGTCTCTTGTATGCCTACATCGGCAGCCCTGCTGTGTTCCGTTGCCCCGCCGACCGGACCAATAAGCCTGCGTGGAAAAGCCGGGCTCAGAAGATGTCCAGTTATCTGATGAACGGTGCGGTGTGTGGTTTTGGAGGTGTCTCTCCGGGTTCCTACAAGTCTTCGCAGTTCGATCCCAACGCCATCATTCTGTGGCAGGCGCTGGAGACCAATCCTGGTGATTTCAATGATGGATCCAGCAGCGCGGCAGAGGGGATTACCCGCGTTCATTCCATCGGAACTACCGTGGGTGTCGTGGACGGGCACACCGAATACCTGAAGACCAAACTCTTCTACGCTGAGGGGAATCTGGCTGCCAAGAATCGGCTCTGGTGCAATCCGGCCACTCCCAACGGACGCTGAACCTGTTCTCGATTCCTAAGATGACTCTCCGTTGTTCCACCCCGCTCGGACTGGCCTTGCTCGTCCTCGTCGCCACCGCCTGCAAGAAGGAAGATCCCATGGCGGAGTTGGAGAAGTCGGCTGCGGCCATGGAAAAGGCTCCTGCGGCTCCGGCCGAAGGGGCGGCAGAGGCCGATCCCGGCCCTGCACCGGCCGAGCAGGTCAAGAAAGCCATCGCGGATTTTAAAGCCGGCAAGATGGAAGATGCTGTGACACGCCTTCAATTGCTACGTGCTCAGCCAGTCATGTCGCCTGAGCAACGCATGGCCCTCCAAGACAATATCGCGTCGGTAATGCAGGAAGTCTACGCGATGGCCCAGAAGGGCGATGTCCGAGCCAAGGCAGCCGTGGCGCAATACGAGCGAATGCAGACGGCGCGTTGACCCGCAGACGGCGCATCGACCCGGTTCCGCTGAACCGGGTCCCTTCTGCGGCTCGAACTACCGATTGTCTGGCTTGCCGTTGCTCAGGACTCCACGCAGTAGACTTCAGGGAGCCTTGATGTCAGCGGCCGCGTGAAAACCGACGAAACCGGTGAGTTTGAAAACCGCCGTCTTCAAAAGTTCAACGCCTCATCCCTCGGCCTTCTTCGTGTTTGTTGCCCAAGCGGATCCCGATTCGGTCTATAGGGCCTTGAACGCATTCGGGTGCCATTGGAAGAAGTAGGAAACGCGGCCGCTGAATCCGGAAGCCCCCCTCCAAGAACAGGGCAAAACCGTGGTTTTCAAACCGGCAAATTTCCGTGCGTTCCAGAACGTCGCTGACACCTTGAGCAAGGGGCCGGTGGCGAGGGCCAGTTTGAGCACCGCTGAGAGGGATCTGACAGGCCGTAGATCAGTCTTCGGTCGGCTCTTCGTCTGGTGGTGACTCCTGTCGCCTCGTAGACTGGGCCGGGGATGTTCCCAGGTTCTCAGATTCCTCCATCACCGGTCCCTCAGGCGCTTCGACTGGCGGGGCCTCCGGAGGCGCCAACTCTACCTCGATCTCGCCGAAGTCTTCGCTTTGGATGACTTGCAGGTGGCGTAGTCGAGTGAGCTCCAGCATGGCCAGGAAGGTGACCACCACTTCGCTGCGGCTGCGCGCCTCGGCAAAGAGGTCGCTGAAGCGAAAACGACCCTTCTCTTGGATCAGCATCCGGAGTGCCGCCATTTTCTCCGAGACGGTGTAGGGATCGGCCTGAATCTCTCGGACATCGTCGCGTTCGCCAAAGCGCTTTAGGATGACACTGACCGCCTGAATTAGGTCGAAAATCGAGACTGGCTCCCGGCGCTGGGGTTCGATCTCTGGAAGAACAACCGGTGGCGATCTATGTTCATAGACCTGATCCATCCGGGTTTCTAGCGACTGAAGCTCGGCGGCGGCGTCCTTGAATTTCTTGTACTCAACCAACCGACGGATGAGTTCAAAGCGCGGATCCTCTTCGTCCTCTTCGCCGATCTGAGCCTCGGGTTTTTGGTCGGCAGGGAGGAGTTCCCGGCTTTTGATGTAGATTAGGGTGGCCGCCATCACCAGGAACTCGCCAGCGATCTCGAGGTCTAGTTCCCGCATCTGGTCGATGTAGGCAACGAACTCCGAGGCGATTCGAGTGAGGTTGACCTGGTAAATGTCGACCTCCTGCTTCTTGACCAAGTGCAGCAACAAATCCAGAGGCCCCTCGAACACGTCGAATTGAACCCGGTATTCGTTCATCAGCCCGAGCGGTATCTGTTTCCAGCGCGACAGATCGACGGCGGAACCCGGGGGATCTAGGGGTAGAAAAGGATCGGATTCAGGGACGCTTATCGGAGCAGCAATCAGGTCGGGGTTCATGGCCTGGGGGTCACAGTTTTTAGCGGACTACCAATGACACATGGCGGTGCCCGGCTTTTTCGCTCATCCAAGAACGCAGCATGTCCACGATCCAGGCCGACCACTTTCGGCACTCTGGGCACCAGTGTTTGCGTCCGGTGATCATTTTGACGCAGCCGCGCAGGCCGGAGAATTCTACGGTCTGAGAGCTGGATTCGAGGGCCATGGTCAACTGTGAGAGTAAGGCTTTTTGAAAGGCCAATTCGCCCAGTTCGCCCGACTCGACCGCGATGGCCTGCAGATCTCCGCGCCAGACCACTTGAGGCGGAGCCAGCGCACCCTCGGGTTCCGCTACCGGGGGGGCAATGGTCGTTACCTCTGCCGTCATTCCCAGTCCCTGGAAGACCTTTGACAACGCCGTGGTGAATTCGGCCACCGTGACATGGCTCTGTCCGAGTTCGTCCTTAAAGTAGTGGAGCACTCCGGCCGCAGCCTGCTTCATCCACTCGGGATCCACCTGATTGGCCGCGTTCCCGGCCAGTTCGAAGGTTAGATGTTCCACGGAGCAGGGGATGTAGTGCCCCCCCTCTTGAGCGACCAAAAGAAAATCGTCGCGGAGGGCGATCATGATGGGCGCTTCCCTTTGGCTGCGGCCTCGGCCTCGGCGATTAATTCCAATTGCCGTTTATCTGCGATCGGCAGGGAGCCCAAGCGCTCGACCTCGCTAACAAAATCCGTGGCCTCCTCGAAGTTTCGGTAGATGCTAGCGAAGCGAACGTAGGCCACTGGGTCGAGATTTCGCAGCTCCCTCATAACCCGCTCGCCGATGGCACGGGAGGTAGTTTCACGATCGAAGCCCTCTACCAAGCCATCTTGGATCCGTTCGACGGCACTGGCGATGTCATCCTCCGAGACTGAGCGTTTCTGGCAGGCCCTCTGGAGGCTGGAGGTCAGCTTTTCTTTGGAAAACACCTCACGACGTCCATCGCGTTTTACGACCATCAAAGGGTCGTGTTCGATTTGTTCGTAGGTGGTGAAACGGTTCTCGCAAGCCAAGCATTCGCGCCGACGCCGTATGGTGGCCCCTTCCTTGGAGGATCTGGAGTCGATGACCTTGTCATCCTGACCGCCGCATTTGGGACAGCGCATATTTGGAGGTAACGATCAATCGGCAGTGGCCTAAGACGAGGTAAGCCACTATCGGTAGTGTCGTCAAACCGTTTGCAGGGAAACTTGCTCACAATGGAGGCTGGATCGGGCCGGCATTTTGCCTCGCGGATTCAGCGGATTGAACCGGAGGCCTGACAACGGCTATGAATTGGGTAGTCTGTCCCCATGAGCAAGGCCTTGGTGGAGGTTCGAGGGGTTTCCAAATCGTTCCGGACGGGGGATCATAAGGTCCGGGTCTTGGATGAGGTCCACCTCAGCGTGGCTGCCCAGGAGAGCGTAGCCATTGTTGGTCCCAGTGGATCGGGCAAGAGCACCCTCCTGAATTTGTTGGGAACGTTGGATCAACCGGACCAGGGAACCATCGTCATCGACGGCAAGAACCTGGCCATGATGGCCGGAGATGAACTGGCGAAGTTCCGTAACCTCAACATTGGCTTTGTCTTTCAGTCCCACCACTTGCTTCCGCATTTGACGGTGCTGGAGAATATTCTGGTTCCGGTGCTGGCCCAGGCGTCTGAGGTGGGTGAGGAGATTCTGCTCCGGGCCACGCAATTGCTCCAAAGAGTGGGGTTGGCAGACCGCGAAAAACACCTGCCGGGTCGCCTCTCCGGCGGGGAGCGTCAGCGTGTGGCTGTGGTGCGGGCGTTGATTAACCAGCCTCGCTTGATATTGGCCGATGAGCCCACCGGGGCCCTCGATCGCGTCTCAGCGGCGGAGGTCGGTCGCTTGCTGCTCGAGCTTAATCGCGAGCACGGAATTACCCTCGTTGTGGCCACCCATTCCGAAGAACTTGCGGCGCGAATGGATCGGATAATTTCGATGGAAAATGGTACTCTGGTTTGAGGACGGTGGAGAAGTGGGCCCCGCTTCGCTGAGGTCCCCCGCGAGGCTGGAAGGATTGAGGTTTCGCCAAGCACCGGCCGATCCCTCATGGTCACCCCATGATTGAGCGACGGGACTGGAAACCCGAGGA
Organism: uncultured Verrucomicrobiota bacterium; assembly: GCA_903939515.1. Lineage (GTDB taxonomy): Bacteria > Verrucomicrobiota > Verrucomicrobiia > Limisphaerales > UBA9464 > SXXZ01. Next base: position 72,942 of record CAJAHH010000086.1, on the reverse strand, counting down.
AATCCTCCGACTGACCCTTCGGGTACTCATCGGCTTCGTGCTGTCTGGCCTCCTTCAGTCGCTGGTGATGCACCCGAATACCGCCGGCGCAACGCTGATGGCACCGTGGAAGGCCTTGGTTCTCGGTCAGTTGTGTTTCCATGCCATCGTGGTGGCAGCGATGGTGAGTTTCATGAGGAATCAAGGCCGCACCTGGAGCGAAGGCTTTGGATTGCAGGTGGGAGGGAGTGCGCGCGCGGTGGGGATGGGTGTTCTGGCGGGGTTAGCTTTTCTCCCGGCGGCCTACGGACTGCAATGGGCCATTGGTTCCTGGCTTCAGACCATGGGGGTCGAATTGCCCGCGCAGACGGCCATCGGGATTCTCACCGAAGCTGATACTTGGGGGCGTGCGGCGATTTTCCTGACAGCCGCACTGGGTGCTCCCTGGGTCGAAGAGATGCTGTTTCGAGGCGTGGCCTTTCCGTTTTTCCAAGACCTTGGATGGCCCCGCCTGGCTCTCTGGGGAACTGCGCTCGCCTTCGGTTTGATCCACGCCAATCGGAGTGTCCTGGTGCCGCTGACGGTCTTCGGATGCCTCCTGAGCCTGCTGTACCAGCACTCCGGAAATCTCCTGACGCCCATCGCTGCGCATGTGACTTTTAATACTGCCCCCTTTGTCCTGCTGGCGCTGGATATCCGACTAGACCACTAAAATAAGTACCCTGCGCCCGGACCCCTACGCGCAGGGGCCAGTGACCGGGCTGTCGCCGAGTCGGCAGGGTTTCAGGTCGCCGACATTCTGTTCCTGAAGGAGGTCACCGAGGAATTGGACACGGATCTCAAGACAGGATGCCAGACGGCCTGGGTGATGCGCTTGGGCAACAAACCGGACCGACCGGCATCCTGCTATTGGGAGTTTTACGGAGAGTTAGATTAGCTGAGCTTCCAATTCCCGCGCATTGGCTGATCGAGGTAGGCGTTGGCCGCCTTGTCGCCGATGAAGGTCTCCTTCTTGGAGTCATACCGCAGTGGTCGGCCCGTTTGCAGGGCGATCTTGGCGAGGTTCACCAGGGTGCAGGAGCGGTGGCCATTGATCTCGTTGAGGGCGAACTTGGAGCGGGTCTTCACGGCCTGGACGAAGTCAGTGACCATGGGTTCCGGATCCCTCAGTCCCTTGAGGGTTTGCTCGAAGTTCGGGATGTCGGCCTTCATGCCTTTGAAGATTTTGCCCTTGGAACCAGCGATGAACGCGGCCTGTTTGTCCTTGTTTTCGCCGTCCAAGATAATCTCGGTGCCGTCTTTGTATTTCATCCGGATGGTCCGGAAGGTGCCTACCGCATCCGTATCTTGCACCGGGGCGTCGGACTCGATTTCCACCGGGCTTTCGTTGTCCTTGCCGAGGATGTACTGCACGGGGTCGAGGTAGTGCTGACCCATGTCTCCCAGGCCTCCTCCATCGTAGTCCCAATAGCCGCGAAAGGTGCCGTGCACGCGGTGCGCGTGGTAAGGCTTGTACGGGGCAGGCCCGAGCCAGAAGTCGTAATCGAGTTCAGATGGGACGGCTTGGGGTGTCAGGTCGGTGCGGCCGATCCAATAAAACTTCCAATCGAAGCCGGTTGAAGCGTTGAGAGTAACCTTCAGCGGACCGTCGCCCAGCATCCCGTGCATCACCGCTTTGCGGATGTCTTTTACCGGCACGCCCATGCCGTAGAAGCTGTCCTGGAAGCGGAACCAGGTGTTGAGGCGGAAGATGCGCTTGTGCTTCTTGACCGCGGCGACGACCGCACGTCCCTCGGCGATGGTCCGCGTCATCGGCTTCTCGCACCAAATGTCCTTACCCGCCTTGGCTGCGGCGATGGAGATGATGGCATGCCAGTGCGGAGGGGTGGGCACATGGACGATGTCGATGTCCTTGCGGGCGAGGACTTCGCGGAAATCTTTGTAACCTTTGCAATCAGGGCCGCCGGCCTTCACCGCCTGGGCGAGGTGGTTGGAGTCTACGTCGCAGACCGCCAGCAATTTGCAGGTGGTGTTGATGGTGTTGACATGTCCCATGCCCATGCCGCCGGTACCAATGACGGCGCGGGTCAGGATTTCGCTCGGAGGCGTATGGCCGGCGCCGCCAAGAACATGTCGAGGGACAATGGCCACGGTGGCCATCGCGGCGATGGAGTTGCGGAGGAAGCTCCGGCGTGTCAGCGGGTTGTGGGTGTTCATGATGGGGTGTGCGATGCGGGATCTGGAGTAGTCGTAGTAAAAACGAAATCGGGCGATTGGGTCACGCGAGGATTTCCCGGATCACTTCGCCTTTGACGTCGGTGAGTCGGATGTCGCGTCCGCCGAAGCGATAGGTCAGCCGTTCGTGATGGATTCCCAATTGGTGCAGAACGGTGGCGTGCAAGTCATGCATCTCCAGGCGGTTTACCACGGACTTGTAACCCCAGTCGTCGGTCTGTCCGTAGGTCATGCCCCCACGCACGCCGCCACCGGCCAGCCATACCGAGAAGCCGTGCTCATTGTGGTCGCGGCCGTCGTTGCCTTGGGCAAAGGGGGTACGGCCGAATTCTCCGGCCCAGACGACGAGCGTTTCGTCGAGCAATCCGCGCTGTTTCAAGTCCATGAGCAATCCGGCAATGGGTTGGTCGACGGCGCGCGCGTTGTCGCCGTGGTTCTTCACGAGACCGCCATGGGCATCCCAGCGGCTGTAGCCATCGACCATCGGGATGGTGAGTTCGACGAGGCGCACGCCTCGTTCGACCATGCGCCGGGCCAAGATGCATTCGCGCGCATAAGTGCGGGTGTGTTCGTACGGAGCGTCGAGGCCGTACAGCGCCCGGGTTGCCGCCGTCTCGTTGGAGATGTCCATTAACTCAGGGATGGTCACCTGCATGCGGGCTGCCAATTCATAATTGTGGATCGCCGATTCCAGCGCATCGACTCCTCCGGATTGTTCGAGTGCGTGCTCGTTGAGCCGACGAACGAGGCGCTGTTTGGTTTGTTGCAATTGAGCCTGCTTTTCAGACGGCACCACGTTGGCCAGTGGAGTCCCTTGGGCATGAATTAGGGAACCCTGATGGGTGGCCGGCAGGAAACCGCTGCCAAAATTGTCGAGCCCTCCGGATGGAATCTGACCGCCATTGAGCACCACGTAGCCCGGCAGGTTGTCATTGAGCGAGCCCAACCCGTAGTTTACCCAGGCTCCCATGCTCGGGCGTCCCTGAAGGCCGATCCCGCTATGGAGGAAGTAGTTGGCGCTGGTGTGTTCCGGGAAGTTGGAGGTCATGGATCGCAGCACGCACAGGTCGTCGGCCTGACGGGCGATGTGCGGGAAGAGGTCACTAATCCAGAGGCCGCTTTGGCCGTGTTGGCGGAACTGCCAGGGCGATTTGAGAATGGTTCCGATGCTGTCGAACTGAGTCTTCTCGATCCGTCCCATGGCCTTGTGGGCGTCTTGGCCATGGTACTTCGCCAGCAACGGCTTGTGATCGAAACTGTCCACCTGAGACACGGCCCCTTCCATGAACAAGAAAAGAACACTGCGGGCCTTGGCTGGAAAATGGGGTGTAGCAAGCGGGCCCGATTGAGTGCCTCGGACTGCGGCGGCCAACTGGGAGTGGCTGGACTGGGAAAGCAGGGACCCCAAGGCCAGGGTCCCGAATCCGTTGGAAGCGCGGCGCAAGAGTTCTCGACGGGTCATTCGCAGCCCGGGAGTTCCTGAGGAGGAATGGGGAGGCATCATGTTCAAGGCAGGTAAATGAACTCGTTGGCGTTGAGCAGGGCGTGGCAGAGGTCGGTCCAGATGTCTGCACCTGACGGGTTCGACGCGTGGAGTGCCTTCAATTCAACGAGCGTAGTTTGACAGGACTCCAGTTCGGTCGGTGTCGGAAGGCGATTGTAGGCGCGGGTGAACAACGCTCGGATTCGCGTGGGCGCGTCGGCCTGTGGGTACTCTTCGAGGAGCCGACGGGCCCAGGCTTCCGCTTGTTGGTGGAAGAACGGATCATTCATCACTGCCAAGGATTGTGCCGGTACATTGGTGATGTTGCGTCGGCCCACGGTGCTGAACGGGGTAGGGAAGTCGAAGGCTTGGAGGGTGGTCGGCAGGAAATTGCGTCGCAACGCCGTGTACACGCTTCGGCGTCCGTTGCCATCGAGCGGACCGCTCTGATCGGGACGGCCGCGTCCGATCACGAACTCGGTCAGGTGGACCGGCACGGGTGGGCCCCCCAGAGTCGGATTGAATCGGCCCGAGACCACGAGGAGCGCATCGTGGATCGCTTCGGCCTCCAGGCGCCGCACCGGCATCCGATGCCACCACTGGTTGGCAGGATCCAGTTCAGGCGCTCGAGTGTCGGCGGTTTGGCTGGCCATGCCATAGGTCTGGGTGAGGAGCAGTCGGCGGATGAGTTGCTTGGTGGACCAACGATCGACATGGACGAATTGCCAAGCCAAATGGTCGAGCAATTCGGGGTGGGTGGGTCGTTCTCCTAGAGCACCGAAGTTGTCCACGGTGGGTACGAGGCCTCGCCCGAAGAGGTGATGCCAGACCCGGTTGACCCAGACGCGGGCCACCAGCGGGTTGGAAGGATTGGCCAACTGACGAGCCAACTCTAGCCGACCGCTGGAATCGGTGGGTTGGATGGGTTTGGCTCCCTGGAAGACGGCTGGGAGGCTGCGAGGGGCCAAGATGCCTGGCTTGAGTGGCTTTCCGCGGACGAGGACATGTTCATCAACCCCGGTGCCGTCCATCCAGGCCACGGCGGTCCGCGATTGCCAGGTGACTTGGCGCGCCAGTTCGTCCTGCCCCTGCATCAGTTGCCGAGCGAGTTTTCGATACTCGAGGTCGGTCGACAGGTCCGAAAGCTCCGGGTGCTGAATCCACCATTCGGCCCACCGAAGGGTAGCGGGGGCCGGTGTGTTCGTGCTCCGGCCTTCGAGCCAGTCACAGGCTTCTATTCCAAGCTTCTGCAATGATTCAACCAGGGCTTGGGTCGAGGTCTCCCGATGGGCACCCGGAAACAGAAGGGTGGGTTTCCAGGTTGGGACCAATTCGGACTCCACCACCTGAAGGATCTCGAGGTCTCGTGACCCATCGGGCCCGAATTCAATGTGTGCTCGGTGGCCCGAGTAAGCGCCGAGTGCGTGGGTTACCCATCGGGGCTCCAGAGAATCTCCCGTGTCGAAGGTCTGGTTCAGGGCCCCGTGAAGCGGACCTTCCGCCATCAGGTGTGAATCGACGGAAGCAAAGACCCGCACTTTGCCGCGGATCAGGTAGTGCAGTCGGCCGGATTTTAGGGTGACGGTGGAGGTCCGCAGCATTTGACCGGCCCGGGCCGTGGATCCGATGCGACCGGAGTCGTTCTCGTTGCCCGGGGCGTTGGAGAGTCTATTCCAGAAGGCGTCTCGGCGGGCCGCGCCAAAGTTTAGGATTCGAGCGATGGGCTGCGATTCACTGGATCCGGGCACCAGAATTCCGAGGGCCAAGGGGCCTGATCCGAAGGCCTCGCCATCGGCTTTCCAAGGTTGGACGCCGGGCCGCGTGAAATCGGCGATGACCCGCATCCCCGTGGGTTCGCTGAGCTCGGGCTCGGACCCGTTACCGCGAGCCTCGGGTTGGACCAGCGGGTGCAGCAGGTGCTGCTGGTTGGTGGTGGCCGACTGCAGTTCGGTGATCCAAGCCCGTGCTGCTGGGAGGAGTGTTTCCTTTTTCTGGAGGGCGGCCATCAGGGTGCCCGTCAGACGCTGAGCCGCGGGCCGCAGCACAGTTCCGGCGCGGCGAGCCAAAGGAGGTAGAAGCCGGGTGCGGAGTTCTTGGAGGCGCTGAGCCATCCGCCGATTGTTCTCCATGGCCTCAAAGCGCACCTGGCGATAATTCGACCCCAAGATAAACCCAGACAGCGCGTAGTAGTCTTGGCTGCGGATGGGGTCGAACTTGTGGTCATGGCATCGAGCACAGGCCACCGTCAGGCTCAGGAAAGACTTGGTGAAGACATCGATTTTGTTATCGATGCGGTCGCATTCGTCCTGGCGAATATCTACTGGCGAATGCACTTCCTCTCCGAGGAAAGCCCAGCCGGTGCCCAAGACGGATTCATTGTGTTCGGTTCCCGGACGCAGTCGGGGCGGGGTGAGCAAATCCCCGGCGAGGTGTTCCTGCAGAAACCGGTCGTAGGGCACGTCTTGGTTGAAGGCGCGGACGAGGTAGTCGCGGTACTGCCAAGCGTTGGCGATGCCGTAGTCGGACTCATGGCCGCGGGACTCCGCATAGCGCATCAAGTCCATCCAGTGGCGCGCCCAACGCTCGCCGAAGTGGGGGGAGGCGAGCAGTTGATCGACGGCGTGTTCGCGTTCGGTCGGACCGGCCTGGCTATCTAGGGCCTGCTGATCTTCGGGACGGGGCGGGAGTCCGGTCACTGCGAAGCTGGCTCGTCGCAGCCAGACCGCATCGCTGACGGGTTCCGCCGGCCGCAGCCAGCGTTCTTCGAGGGGCTTTAGGATGAAATGATCGACGGGGTCCTTGGCCCACTGGGCTTGGCGAACCACTGGGATATCCTGCCGTTGGGGGGGCTCCCAGAGCCAGGCTTGTGCCTTGCGGCGGGCTTCCAGATCGAAGGGAACTTTGGTCGGAGCGTCCGCTGCCTCGCTGGCGGGCCACGGGGCACCGGCCGCCACCCAGCGCTCGAGATCCTGTCGGACCTGCTGGGCGAGTTGAGGGCGTTTGGGGGGCATTGCCGACTCCGCATCGGCATGGTTTACAGCCCGGATGAGGAGACTTGCCTCGGGCTTGCCGGAAATAATGGCCGGGCCGGTATCACCACCCGCGATAAGACCCGCGCGCGAGTCTAGGCGGAGACCGCCCTGAAGTTTCTTAGCCGAGGTGCTGTGGCACTCGTGGCAATGCTCCACCAGCACTGGCCGCACACGCTGCTCGAAAAATTCAAGACCGACTGAGGGATCGGTCGAAGGGCTTTGGCCTAGGACCACGCTTCCGATGAGGGTCGTGAGGGCAATGAGTGTGAGCAGTTTCATCCGGGAGAATGGTCTTGGAGGCTAGGGATGCAGCGGTGCGGTGGGGAGGTCTTTCTCAGGGCTAAACTGTGTTTGGGTCTCGGTTATTTTTACCTTGGGCCCGGAGGCTGGAGGTTGGAGGGTCTTACGTACTTCCCATGAATGCCCATCGCTCACTCCATCGCTCCTGCGCCGCCTGGATCCTCGTCCTGGCATCTGCTTCTACCGGACTGGCCGAAGACAAAGCGGCCTCATCAATACGACACTCTTACCTCGTGATGGGCGGCAAGACGGCCATCATCGGCGAGGACGGTGCAGCCCGCTGGGAGTACCGAGGCGGGACTCGAGACGGATTCGTGTTGCCCAATGGAAATGCAGTATTGGCCTGGTCAGACCGGGTGGAAGAGGTGACTCCAGCCAAGCAGGTGGTCTTCTCGTACACCCGCAATCCGGACAATTCCGAGATCGGAACCGTGCAGCGTTTGTACAACGGCAACACGCTGGTCACCGAGCTGGGGAAGCGGCCTCGGTTGCTTGAAGTCGACGGCCACGGGGCGATCGTTCATGAGACGCCGCTCCAGCCCGAGACCGAAAACGCCCACATGCAAACCCGCATGGCCCGACAACTGAAGAACGGCAATTACCTCGTACCCCATCTGTTGGCGTTCGCGGTCAAGGAGTACACCCCGGACGGTAAGGTCGTCGCCACGTTGCGGACCGACCTGGCTGAGCTCGGAGGCCGTCCGGCCGAGAACTGGCCGTTCACCGCCATTCGGTTGGACAACGGCAACACGCTCGTGTCGCTCACGCATGGCAACAAGGTGGCCGAATTCACTCCGTCGGGTACGATCGCTTGGAAGGTCACCAACGACGATGTCGGCGGCATTTTCAAAGACCCCTGTGGATCCCAGCGCCTGGCCAACGGAAACACCGTGGTCGGCAGCCATGCGGCCAATCAGGGTGTCTCCATGGTGGAGGTGAACCACGACCGCAAAATTGTTTGGACCAGCGATCATCCGCTAGCCGCTGGGGTTCATCACTTCCAGATACTGACGACCAATGGCCGGCAAGAACCGGGTGCGCCCATGAAGTGAGGGGTACAAGCCACGCCGAGTTCGGAGGCTTCCCGGAAGATGAGTTCGACTGGAGGACTGGATCGGTTGTCTCCAGTTGAGCCATCGTCACACTCTGGAGCACCGCAGGGTAGAGCAGGGAAAAGAGATTCTGGCCGAGGTTGCTATCTTGGCCCGCTGGGTCCGGAGGTTCGAGTGATTCGAACTTCTGGGCGGTAGGTGATCCGAACAAGCAAGTCGCCTCGGCCGCCGCGCGTCTTGGGCAAGCCTTCGCCGGAAATCCGAACCTCCTCGCCTCGCCCAACCCCGGCAGTGATCGTCACACGCAGGGAACCATTGAGGCCGCGGATGTTTTCGGACCCGCCCTTGGTGGCCCGCTCGTTGGTGATTCGCAGGTCGCATCGAAGGTCGGAGCCCCGCACCTTGAATCGGGGATCCGGACGAGGTTTGACCCGGACCGTCACCGCGCCTCCGCGGAAATAGCCTTCTCGGGCAATGCGAAAACGGGCTCCCGGTGCAGTTCCGGGCGAAACCTCCAAAGAATAAGTCTCAGCCCCATCCGGATTGGCGGGGTCTTGCACCCGGACCTCTAATCGGGTGCCGCGCAAAAACTCGTCGAGCTGCAGGTGGACGTCTTGAGCGAGGTTTTTCTGAATTCGGGCGGACCGAACCGGCTGTGTGTGGACCTCGGCCGCGGTGAGTTCCTGATCGTAGGCGTTCCGTTGATCGGGATCACTGAGGACCTCATGCGCTGCGTTGATCGCCTGGGTCCGCTCCAGAGAATCCACCGAACCACCGTTGAGGTCTGGGTGGTGTTGTTTGGCCAGCAGCCGGTAAGCGTTCCGGATATGCTCGGCGGTGCAGCGGCGGTGGAGACCCAGTGCCGCGTAGTGGTTTGGAAGAGAGGTCTGCAATTTCGGTGTCGTGGCAGGAGGCCCGTCCGTCGACAAGCGTTCGGACGGGGCCCAATAGACGAAACCTTACTTCTTCTTAGCGGCAGCAGCCTTGGCGGCGACTTGGGATTTCTTCTTCTGGTCAGCGCTGGTGGCCTTGGCCTGTTTCTGGCCGGTCTTCTTACTGTTGTCCTTAGGTGAGCGGTCGCCCATGTGATTGGTGGAGTCGGAGGTTGGCTATATCTGCGGGATGGAAGTTTCCCCGCTGGATTCCGCAGCTTACGGTGTCGGGGTCTCCGTGTCACGCTGCACTCTACTTGGTTGCTATAAACTCTTCGACAAGCAGGGCCCCAGCGTCGCAGAGCGTTCGACGACTGGGACGATCCCCCCTCGATCTCGGCTGAGACCGTTCGTGGCACTCAGAGGGGGGCGTTAAGCCCACTGGCGACCCCGCTCAGTTTTTGGCTGTTTGTCGGACCGGAGTCAGGGGCACGGGGAAGAAAATGACCTTCAGGCTCCCCGTGGCAGGATCGAAGACTCGCACGATCCCTTCGAACCCAGCCGAGTAGAGTCGCTGACCGTCGGGGGAAAATTTGAGAGCAAAAACCGCTCCTGCATGTCCCGACAGTGTGCTGCGTCTCTTGCCAGTGGCCGTCTCGTAGATCCGCACTTCGGAACCGGTGTTGCCGGCGGCCAAGAGAGAGCCATCGGGACTGAAGGCCACGGATTGCACCGGGCTGGGTTGGCGCTCGAACTCGCGCACCAAGTTTACATCGTTGTTTCCGGAAGTCCGGTCCTGGTTCTCCTTGGCTTTGTAAACGCGGAGACCGCCCTGGGCTCCACCATAGGCTGCCCAATCTTCACGGGGATGCCGAGCCATGCAGTCGATGGGCTCGAGGAGTTTGTTGACGTCGTCGATGAACTGCCCGCTCGAGGCGTCGATGAGCTTCATGGCCCGGTCCCGACTGGCACTCAGGAGTCGGGTTCCGTCGGCGACCCATGCGGTGCGGAATACCCAGTCGCCGTGGTTCTCGAACTTCATGAGTTCTTGGCCGTCGGAGATGCGCGTCACCCGGACGCTCTTATCGGCACCACCGGTGGCCACGCGGGTGGCGTCGGGGGACCAGGAAATGCCGAAGAGAGAGTCGGGTGTCCTTCGAAAACCTTGGATTTGACGTGCCTCGGGAACATTCCATATCTGAATTTCACCGAATCGGGCCGGGGCTCCGCCGCTGACGGCCAGCGATTTGCCGTCTGGCGAAAAGGCTACCGACTCGATGCGCGGGGATTCACCCACGAGGCGGCTTGCCAGTTCCCAAGAGGCTGTGTCGATGAGCAAGACCTCATGGTAACCGGCCACTGCCAATCGAGCGCCATCCGGGGACACGTCCAGCGTGCTAATGACCGGGGGTTGGGTGTACGTGGGTGGTTCCTTCAGGCGTGTCGAATAGGCGTCAGCCGGGGTGTCATCCTTGGCTCCTTCTTGAATCCAGCGGGTAATGAGGGCTACCTCCTGCGCAGACAGGGCGTCTCCCTCCTTAGGCATTTCCGGTTCCTTGCCTGCGATTGATGTGATGAGTAGTGATTTAGCGGGATCACCGACTACGAGGTTCGCCCCGTGCTTCCCGTGCTTCATCAGGCCCGCAAACGTGGAGGTGTCCACCTCGCCCTTGAGTTTGTTGGGGTTGTGGCATCCGTTGCAGGAGCGTTTGAAGACCGGCGTTACATCGCGCCACCACGAGACCGATGTTTCTGCGGCGACAACTAAAGAATTTGAGACCAAGAGTCCTAGGATCAGAGAACTGCGCCGGACGGAAGGCCCCAAGGTGGAAAGCAGGAAGGAGTTCATGGCTGGGCTTTTTCGGTGGCAGGTCTGTCGGCGGTTTTGGTGGGCGGCTTAGGCGCCTCGGGTTCTTGGGCGGTGAGAGTGAGGAGGATCGGTTGGGTTTTCTGACGCCAGACACGATCTTGATGGGAGGCACTAGCTACGACCCGGAACGAGTGTTCCTTGCCCGTCTCAGCCTTCTGGGAAACTTTCAATTGAATGGTCGCCTCAGTCTTGTTGGTGAGGATGGTCGGCACTTGAGCCTCCACGCCCTTGGGTAGATTTTCTAGGTGCAATTGGATTTCACCGGTCAATCCACGTCGCTCCACCTTGACCACGAACTGGGTCTGATTGGCTTCGGACTGGGTGCCGTCCGGCAAGGCGACGGCTGACAATCGGACCGGGTCGGTGCGGAAGAAGGGGGATCCTGGCAACATGGCCGTGAGGAACAGGGGGATGGGCTGGACTGTCAAAGACACCGGTGCCGTCGAGTGGGTGGAAACGCTTTGACCCTGCACCGTAGCCTCGGCGCGGATCATGACAGAGCGTAGTCCGGTCTCGGCATTTTGTGCGACTTGCAGCGGGACTTGGGTGCGTGTCTGTCCGGGCGCCAGTGTGACGGCAGGGATTGTGATCCCAGGCAATTGCTCGGCCAGAATCCGGATTTCGCCCTCGAAATGATCCCTGCGGTTGATCCGGACTTCCAAAACCGTATTGGTATTTTGTTCAGCCAATAAACTGTTGGGCGCGACACTCAGGTCGAAGGGCACTGCTGGCAGAACTGTCAGCCACGCCGACTCAGAGAACTGAACCGCGTGAACAACCGCCTTGCCCGAGTGGTCTCCGCTGGCAGAGGCCTTGAGAGGAGTGTACCCCAGGGGCGCGTCTGCATTGGCCGAGATCACCCACCAACCGATGGATGTGCTCGGGCCAAGAATGAGCGGGGGAGCCCAGACGCCTGGTGGCAAGCCTTCGGGCTCGATGCGGATCAATCCGTCGAACCCATTGCGGCGGTCCACCTCGCAGCGAACGGCTACCGAGCCTCCGCGGGCGACACGGAATCGGCCGCCGGTCGTACGGACGTTGAAATCTGCTGCTACATCCGGGGCCTGGAAGCTCATCCGATAGCCGAAGCGATCTCCACCCCGATGGGTTAAATCCCGAAGGGTGACTCGGTATTCGACGTCCTTTTTGGCTTCGAACTCGATGCGTGCATCTGGGCCCGAGGCGTCGTCATTGCGTTGGAGGACAGCTCCGTTCGTGTCCGAGAGGGTTAGGAGTGCGTCGAGTCGTGAGCCCAGAGAACGGGCCTTCACCTCGATTACCCACTTTTGGTTGGCGACGGCTTTGAAGCGGAAGACATCCACATCTTTCTCAGCGCCGATACGGCCATTGACCACTCGGGGCCAGGTCAGACTCTGGGCCTGATCCGGGGCGTTGTTGGGTTCGGCCTCCGCAGATTCGTCCAGATCGCCCACCTCAAAACTGGCGGGATTAGAAAATCCGTGGGGCGTTCGAGCGCGCACCTCCTGAAGCCCTAAGGGCGCATTGGGTGCAATTTGGACAGGCAGTGTCTCAACGCCATCGAGATTTTTGCCTGCCCATTGCAAAGCGACCGAGCCACCTCGTTTGCCGCCGAATGGAAAGAAGGATTCCAGGTAGGGAATATTTCCGGCGACCAGTCGGTAGCGGTAGTCGCCACCTCCCTGGAAACGCAAGTCATGGAGTTCGAGTAGGAACTCCCCATCGGCTGCGGGCGTGAACTCGAGAAATGGGTCTAGCCCGTGGGCGTCTTCGCTGCGCTGTAGCTCTTTCCCGTCAGCGCTACGTAGTATGAGGTTTGCGTCTAGGGGAGATCCGCTGCGGTTGGCTTGAAGATCGAAGATGAGGGTTTTTCCGGCACGGGCCTTGAATCGGAAGAAGTCGGATTCGGTGTTGGCGCTGATGACTCCGGAGACGGCCGCGGGTAATGGAATAATGAGGGCATTGGACCGGTTGGTGTTGGTTGTGGGATCGGCCAATTCGACGAGATCGCTCAGTTGGAACACCAGAGGGTTCGAGACGCCGTTCGGGCTAGCGACCCGCAGCTCACGCGATCCGAGGGCCGCCTCCGAAGAGACCACGCATTGGAGTGTGATCGATTGGGCAGAATTGATGGGGGCGCTCGTGAGGCTACCGGCCCCTCCTTCGAGGCTTACAGCCGGTGCCGTGGGAGCGACCGGCGTCGCGCTCATCCCGGATCCGGTGACCAGCACCTTGGAGATTCCGCTCAGAGCATCTCCCTTGAGGGTAATATGTTGAGTGGATCCCCGTTGGATCCAAGTCACCGATGAGGAATCCAACTTGGGTGCCGATTGTGCAAAGAGGCTCGGGAGCGCGAGCAGCGCTGACACCAAGGTGAGGGTGAATCTCATGAAAAAACAGCAGGGCTTCCGAGGGTGCGGTCTGGGTCGTTGGGGAAATGGGCTTTGTGGCGGAGGGGCGGGCTCAGCCGAAAAGGGCGCTCACGGGTTCGGCTTGGACTAGTTCACGCGGTTGGTTCAAGTGATTCATGACCATCGTGTGAGGGTCAATGCCCAGCGCGTGGTACACGGTGGCCACGATCTGGGTGGGGTGGACCGGGGTCTCGATGGGCGAGGATCCGGTGGCATCTGATTTGCCGTACAAGGCTCCACGGCGGATGCCGGCACCTGCGATGAGCGCTGTGTAGCAATAAGGCCAGTGATCACGGCCGTCCGGGGAATTCGTGTTACCACTGGTGCTGACGCCGAGGCGTGGGCTCCGCCCGAACTCGCCCAGGGCCACCACCAGGGTTTCTTTTAGCAGACCCCGCTCGTCGAGGTCTTCCAGCAGGGCGCTGAGGCCGGAGTCGAGTTTGGGGCAGTGCAGGTTGCGCAATGGGCCGAAGTTGGCGGCATGGGTGTCCCAGGCGTCGACGGTGGGATCGCCATTGGCCACAGCGGGCCAGTTCATTTGCACGAAGCGGGTCCCAGATTCGAGAAGGCGGCGGGCCAGGAGCAGACCTTGTCCGAAGGTGTGACGGCCGTACTTGTCACGCAGGCTGTCCTTTTCTTTAGACAGGTCGAAGGCATCCCGGGCGCGACCGCTGCTCACGAGGTCGAAGGCCTTCTGATAATAACGATCTAAGGCATACTTTTCGACGGCCTTCTCCATCTCCGGCATAGCATCGTTGACCGCCTTCAGGAGGGTGGAGCGGCGGTCGAGGCGTTCCTTGCTAATTTCTTTGCGCAGCGTGAGGTCGTCCAGGTTGATGATCTTGGCCGGATCCTGATAGAAGTAGTACGGATCGTAGGCGGCTCCCAGGAAACCGGCCGTACCGCCCTTGCCGATGACATTCGATTCCTGAAGCGGTCGCGGCAGCATCACAAAGGGCAGCATCGGGATGTCCAGCGGCTTGAGCCGGGAAATCTGAGAGCCCATGTGCGGGAAGTCATTGGGGGCCGGGGGTTCTAACTGACCCGAGGGCGAGACGCGGTCCGGCGTGTAGCCGGTCATGATTTGGTAAATAGCCGCCGTGTGATTGAAGAGCCCAGCCGGCGTGTAGCTCATCGAGCGGATCAGTGTGGCGCGGTCGATTTGCTGGGCCAACTTCGGCATGACTTCGCTGAGCTGGATGCCGGGCACTTTGGTTCGGATCGGCTTGAAGTCGCCGCGGACATTGGACGGGGCGTCCGGCTTCGGATCCCAGATGTCGATATGGCTCGGACCTCCCTGCAGGTAAATCATCAAGACCTGTTTGGCCGATCCCCAGCCGTTCTTGGGTTGGCCGGGCGCGGGGCCGGTGGTCTTGGGTTGTTCGGCTTGGAGGCGCAGTATATCGGCCAGGCTCAGACCGAGCAGGCCGGCACCGCCGAGGCGCATAAATTCTCGGCGGCTGTAACCGTCGCAGGTGGCGCCAGAGAGACCAGGGATAGAGATCATGTGGGGATGGGTGTGTGGTTTTCTCTCAGGGTCAGCGATTGAACAGGAAGGCCGGGCTGTTAATAAGCGCCCACGCCAAATCTTGGGCCCCTTCCAGGCGTTGGGTTCCTGCGCCGAGGCGGATGGAGTTCAATTCTTTGGAAGTCGGAAGTCGGCAGAGGCAGCTGAGATAAATTTCTTCGATGACCTTTAGGTCGTCGGATTGTTCAGCGACGAGTCTCGCAAAACGGTTGTCAGCGTGGTTCACGCAATCGCCCAAGGTCTTGCCGTTGATCAAGTTCAAGGCGTGGGAGAGTGTCACATTGCTGCTGCGCTCACATTCGCAAGCACTCTGGCGCTTGGGGCGTCCGAAGAGCGTGAGGAAATCGTTTCCGGCCACCATACCATCCGGCAACTGTGCGGCGCGCAAACCGTCGGGAAGGTTGGAGAATTGCAAAGGCCGGCCCGTGGCCATGGCGATGGAGTCCAGCATTTGCTCGGCGCTCAGTCGACGGGGCAAGGAATGCGAGAAGTTGACCAAGTCGTCTTCGTTCCAACGATTGGGCACAATGCTCAGTTGGTAAGTCCGCGACAGGACCAAATAGCGGATGAGTTTTCGGACATCGTGCCCGTCGGCCACAAAACGGGTCGTGAGGGCATCCAGTAGGGCGGGATTGCTCGCAGGATTTCCCGCGCGGATGTCATCCACCGGGTCGATAATCCCGCGTCCAAAGAAGTAGCTCCAAAATCGGTTCACCGTCGATTTGGCGAAGTACGGATTGTCCTTGGAGGTGAGCCAAGCAGCAAACGCCTCCCGGCGGTCTTCCCCCGGGGCGATGGATCGGTTTTCGCCATAGGGCACTTTGGGGGCTACTACCGCGTCATCCTTTGGGTGCTTGATCTCGCCCCCCTGGTCGTTGTGGTAGACGACCTCCTCGGAGACCTGTTCATAGGCGTACGACTCACCCGTGCGGATGAGGTGGTCGCGGCCGAGGGTTCCACGCTTGAAGGCTACTTGGGCGAAGAATGCGCCGAATTCGTAGTACTGGTTCTGGGTCCAGCGCTCGAAGGGGTGATCATGGCACTTGTTGCAGTTGAAACGCACCCCGAGAAACGTTTGTGAGATATCCTCGGTCATCTTGCCGGAATCGCGCAGAGCTCTGAGGTAATTCCCGGCTGGGTTTTCAAAGGTGCTGCCCTTGGCGAGTACCAGTTCACGGGCAAATTGATCGAAGGGGCGGTTCGTCGCAAACTGGTCACGGATCCAGCTTCGGAATACCCAAACACCTTTTTTACCGAGGTTTTCGGAGTTGCACTGGAGCAGGTCGGCAAACTTGTTGGCCCAGAATTCCGAGTACGCGTTGGATCCGATGAGGCTATCTACCAACTTCTCCCGCTTCTTCGGGGAATCGGTGGGGTCGCTCAGAAAGGCCCTTACCGTTTCGGAGGTCGGGGGTTGGCCGGTGATGTCCAAAAAGACCCGGCGAATAAACTCAGCGTCGTTGCACAGTTCGCTGGGGTTCATCTTCAGGCGCTCCAGTTTCGCGTTCACCGCCCGGTCGACGAAGTTGTACTCCGGCATCGCGGCGAACCGGAACCCGGTGCGGTCTCCCATGACGGTGACCTCGCGCGCATCGTAGAGTCCTTCATAGCGAACTAGCACGGCCATCTCGCCTCGGCGCAGCGGAATTACTGTGCTGCCTTGGACGAGGGCCACTTCCTCATTGTTGCTACTCAGGACGGCCTCACGGGTCACATCGCGGGTGGAACCATCGGGATAAGTGGCGACCACCAGGAATTGATGGCGACGACCGGGTAGATCGAGCTCGACCTTCTCCGGAAGAATTTGGATGCGGGTAGGCCGATTGGAGGAGACCTGCTGGAAGTGGGCCCCTTCGGAGATCCATTGACGCAGGGTCTTGTGGTAGCGCGAACCGGGCACCAGCGCCTGACGCCCCTCGTGGGGAATATCTGCCAAGGGTTTCTGCAGCATGAGTGATTCATCGACATGGACACGGTTGAAGCGTCGTCCGCTCAAGTCGTTGATCAGTGCTTGGTAATCGTATTCCGGATCGTAGCCGCGCAGCGCCAGTTTGAAGCCGTTTTTCCCCTTGGCCGAACCATGGCAGGGTCCGGAGTTGCAGCCGGTGCGGCTCAGGATGGGCTCGATGTCCCGAACGAAACCCACTTCGGGGGAAGCGATGCTGAGGACCTCGACCTCCAAGCGAATGCTCTTGCCGGCAGCGGTGATCATGACGGCCGATTTTCCAGCCTGGCGGGAGAACAAATAGCCATCGCTATCCACTTCAAGGGCGGCCGACTCGGGCTTCAAACGGGCCACCGCGCTGAGATCGATCCAGGAACCGTCGGCACATTCCCCTAGCACTAGTACCTTCCGTGAATCTCGCCCATCGAGCAGCGTGAGCCGGTTGGGTTCTAGTTTCAGCGAACGGATGGCCGGCACCGAAGGAAGGGCTGGGATCGGTTTGTCGGAGCCACGTTCGGCGGAGTGCAGGGCAGGGCAGGGCAAGGATACCCCCACGCACAGGGCAGCCATCCAGAATGTTAGGGGCAGACGCATAGGGCAGGAGGGAATTAACAAGACCTTAACGAGGTCTCAGCCGTTGACACAAGAGGCGTTCCCGTGAGGTGAAGGTTTTCTGAACCTCGTGGCGATCTCTGAGCCTTCAGGGTCTCAAGCCCGGAGCGTTTGGCGGAGGCCCGTTGCTTCGTTGCTTCGGTCTCCCAGAAATCCTTAGAGACAACGGCGACTGCATCCGTGTAAGGTTGGGCAGTCCAATCGTCCTTTCTGTTTTTGTTTAGCCGTCTCCATTTCCGATGAAGAGCAACTCCGTCTCCAAGCGCTCCGGTATTCTTGCTGGTGGCAACTGGATCATCGACCGGGTCAAGATTGTCGATGCCTATCCCGGGCTCGAACAACTGGCCAACATCAAAAGCCAACACCAAGGTACTGGAGGCTCCCCCTACAATGTACTTCTGGATCTAGCCAAGCTAGGGGTGGAGTTTCCGCTTCTGGGTGCTGGTCTCGTGGGCAAAGATGCCATGGGAGCCTCCATTCAAGAAGACTGTGCCAAGCACAAGATTGATACCCGGTACCTGAAGTCCACCGTAGAGGCTGAAACAAGTTACACCGATGTCTTCACCGTTCAATCGAACGGTAAGCGCACCTTCTTTCACTACCGCGGAGCCAATGCGCTGTGGGACGGTAAGGATCTCGATTTCTCGAAGATCAAGGCTCGTATCTTTCATTTGGGCTACCTGCTGCTGCTCGACAAGATGGATGTCGTTTCGAAAGACGGCACCACGGCCGCAGCCAAGCTGTTGGCGGCCGCCCAAGCGGCCGGCATGAAGACCAGCATCGACGTGGTCAGTGAAACAGGTGACCGCTTCAAGACCGTGGTGACGCCAGCGCTCAAGCACTGCGACTACGCGATTATCAATGAGTATGAGGCCGGAATGGTGACGGGTTTCCGCATTCGCAAGGAAGGTGTTCTGGACACGGTTTCACTGCGCCATGCGGCGGGAGCCATTCTCCAGTTTGGCGTCAAGGAACTGGTAGTGATCCACTTTCCGGAGGGCTGTTTCGCCCGCACTCGTGACGGCAAGGACCACTGGCAGCCGTCGCTCAAGGTTCCGGTCAAGGCCATTGCCGGTTCAGCGGGAGCCGGGGATGCATTTGCTGCCGGAGTGCTGTTGGGCCTCCACGAGGGTTGGGATCTCCAGAAGTCGTTGCTCACGGGTGTCTGTGCGGCGGCCGCGTCGTTGTCAGATCCCACCTGCACCGGAGGTATGAAGACCTTGGCGCAAGTAGAAGTGCTGAAGAAGAAGTACGGTGTGCGTCCGCCCCTGGAACCGAACGAGGATTGATCGATCGATTGATGGATTGATCGATTGATCGATTGATTGATCGAGTCAATTTGCTCCATCAATTGAGTCACTAACACGAGGGCCGCAGGGATTCCTGCGGCCTTGTTCGTTGGTATGCCTGACTACTGAGGTTTAGGGTAACTCTTCGATGGAGAGGTCCTTGAATTGGACTCGGGTCTTTCCGTCTCCGTGGATTTGCACTGCTAGTTTGCCATGGGGCACGACCTTGGGATCTTTTTCTGTGTAGTCCACGGTTTGGACACCGTTGATTTTCAGGGTCACTCGATTGCCTGTGGCGCGAATTTCGTACTGGTTCCATTGCCCCGGTTTGACGGCCTTCTTCACGGTTTCCGGATCGGGTTTGGCGAGGATAGTGTTGCGTCGGGATTCGTCATACAGCGCGCCATACCAACCCTCTCCAATGTCGGCCTGGTATCCAGCCATCTCGTGGTGGTTCGGGATGCGTTCGCTGCGGATCTGGACTCCGGAGTTCACGAATCCTTCGGTCCCCTCGATCTTGAACTGCAGGCGTAGAACGAAGTTGGTGTAACTGCGGGTGCTGGCGAGGAACTCATTACGTTGGGCGCGCTGGTCTATGCGGCCGGCCGTGATGGCTCCCTCTTGAACCGACCAGACTTTCAGGTCGCCTTCCCAGCCCTTGAGAGTCTTTCCATCAAAGAGCGACTTGGCATCACCGGCCCACATCGGAAGCGCAACCGTGGTCATGGCGAGGAGACAGATCTTGAGGGGATTCATGATTGGAGTTTGGGGTTTCACTTCGGGCGAGTCCAGCGCTGGTCCACGCGGGTTCAGGTTTACGTTCGGGAAGCCCGCTTCTTTAAGTGAAAAAAGCACAGGTTGCTTGAGGGATGATTGAAGGGGTTTCACCTTCCATGCGCAATGCTGTGAGGGATCGACAGAGAAACGCCCCGCGGGCTCGAGATCTCGGGCCGGGCGGGGCGTGCAGAGGGACGGCGTGTTAGGAGAGGATCCGTCGACCTTCGTCGAGGAAGATGCCCTTGAACATCATCTCTAGGGCCTGCGGGTTGGTGGCCTTTCCAAGGGCTTCCTTCTCGCTAATCTTGCCAGCCTTGACGAGGTCGTACAGCGCCTGGTTGAAGCTCTGCATGCCGTCTTCGCGCCCAGTCTCGATGGCTGCTCCGAGTTTCTCTAGTCGGTTCTCTTCGAGCATTTTTCGGACGGTGGGCGTGTTAATGAGAATCTCCAGGGATGGGGTAACGCCCCCATTGACGGTGCTCACCATGCGTTGGCAGACGACCGCACGCAGCGTGGCCGCCAATTGCCGCCGAATTTGTTCACGTTCTTCTGGCTTGAAGAAGTCGAGGATTCGGCCAATCGACTGGGAGGCGTTCTGGGTGTGGAGAGTAGAAACTACAAGGTGGCCGGTGTCGGCTGCACTAATGGCTGCCTGGAAGGAGATGGCATCGCGCATTTCGCCGACCATGATGATGTCCGGATCCTGGCGAAGCACGTGCTTCAAGCCGGCCTGAAAGCTGCCGGTATCCAAACCGATTTCTCGCTGTTCGACGACGGATTGGTTGTCCTCAAAGACGAACTCGATGGGGTCTTCGAGGGTGATGATGTGCTTTTTGAAGTTGGCGTTGATGTGCTCAATCATCGCCGCCAGCGTCGTTGACTTGCCGGACCCGGTGGTGCCCGCCACGAGAACGATGCCTCGCGGGGCTCCTGCAATCGACTTGATGATAGGCATAAGACCTAGTTCATCGAAGCTGGGCACCTGGGTCTTCACATAGCGCATGGCCAGAGCAAATGTACCCCGTTGTTGGAAGACGTTGGTGCGGAAGCGTCCCACTCCTGGTTCGTAATAGCTGAAGTCCACCTCACGGTCGTCGTCCATGCGGCGGCGGGCATGGGGGGGAACCATAGTGGCAAGGATTTTACCCATCCACTCCTCGGTCGGAGTCGGCGCATCGATGGTGATGAGTTGCCGGCTAATGCGGAACACCACTGGGGAGCCCACCTTGATGTGAATGTCCGAGGCCCCGCCTTCAACTGCGGCTTTGAGGATTCCGCGCAGCAAATCTGTGTCGTAGCTCATGAATTTTGGATCTCAAAAGCTAGCAAGTGCGGGGCCGGGCGACACGGAATTTTCAAGAAAACCAACAATCGCAATGAGTGTGCCGCCTAGAATTGCCGGCTGAAGAGCTCGTGGGTCTCGAGACTCGGTGTTGGACGAGCAGTGGTCCCTGTATCACTCTTTCCACGTTGTGAATCCCCTACTCGGGAAGCAGTTAATGATCATTGGTGGAACCCTGTTGGCAGTGGGAGCGATCCTTTGCCGGTGGCGACCCTTCAGAGGTGGTTTGCCGGGTGACATCGTCATCGAACGTCCTGGGTTTGCCTTCCACTTTCCGGTGGTGACTTGCTTGGTGATCAGTCTTGTGCTGAGTTGGGGGCTCCGCTGGTTGAACCGATGAAGCCGTCGAAGCCATTGCCAGAAGTTGCCTGTCCACAGTGCCGCCGTCGCGGACCGTGGTTAGAGAGTCCTAGCGGTCCGTTTTGTTCTGAACGCTGCCGACTCTTGGATCTGGGCCAGTGGTTCGAAGAGGGGCATCGAATTAGCCGAGAGCTTCGTCCTGGAGATTTTGAGGGGTTCGATGAGTTGACTCCCGGGGATCACCTGGACCGTCCCGGTGGCGGTTGAGCGTGCGAAAGGGACATGGATTTTAGTCTTGGTTCAGGTGCGGAAGACCCCAAGCAATCTGGTGTGATCGTTACAAAAAATCGTCGGGCTTTTTGGGGAATGCTCGTTAGGGAATTATGGGTTTTACACCCTGCCGAGATTCGGTGACTTTTGTAAATCAGCGATGAGTCGGCGTTCGAAAGGATGTCAGGACATCTGGGGGGGCTCAGCCTAGGCGGTGCCTACGTTCTTTCTCCGGCTCTTGACAGCATCGACCACCGGTACGAATTGAGGCATGCATCCAAGAAAAACTCCCAAACCGGAAGCGTTGCTCCGTGCTGCCGTGGTGCTGGCGCTGTTGCCGTCGGGAAATTTGTTGGGCGCTGCCTTGGGGATCGAAGCCTACCAGATCGACCAGTGGATGAGCTACGAGGTCAAAGGGGTGCGCATACGGCCTCAGTTGGACATCAACATGATGTACAACAACAATATTTTTTCAGCCTCCGACATTGGGTCCATTGAGTACGTGGATCTGCGGAACCCCACCCAGACCAAACGGTTCACGTTGAACCCGCGTGTGGCCGACTTGATCGGCACGGTCTCACCGGGTGTGAGTTTTCAGGTGGGTTCGGAGGATGAGAATTACCTCAATTTACAGTATCAAAGCGACAACACCCGATACTTTGATTTAGGGGTCGCTCCGGCGCCGATGCACCGCATCCAGTTGGCTGGCAAGTACGACAATCAAAGCCGCCTGCGGATGGAGGGCGCCCATTCGACCGAGTTTGTTTCTTCGTTCATGGGAGGTTGGGTGAACCTGGGTAATACCTTGGTCGATCGCTGGACTCACACTACCTCGGGCCGTGTCACGTACGACAGCTCTGAAAAGACCGATGTCTATGTCAGCGGGTCTCGGAATTACCTGAACTACGAGGGGGTAAATTTGTACGGCAACGATGGTTGGCGCGGCAATTTGGGGGCCAGCTACAAGCCGACAGACCGGCTTTCTGTATTCGTCGAGGGCGGCTACGGGCTGACAGATTTCATTCGAGGAACCCCTGAGCTGGGCTTCATTCCTACCTCGCATGTGTATGGCGGCTTCGTCGGAGTTCGAGGCCAGTTCACGGAGCGGTTGGAGGGCTCGATTGGCGGCGGTTACGAAATCCGCGAATTTCCCGACATCCCGGGGGCGTCTTTTTCTATCCCGGCCGCCAACATCTCGGTGAGCTATGCGTTCCGCGAGACAACCAAGTTCTCGTTGGCCTTCATACGGCGCACTGACAACGCTGCCCAGATTGCGCGCCAAGGCGTCACCTACGCTACGACGACATTCAATGTCCAACAGGCGCTGGGTACCACCGGCACTTGGTTGGCCACGGCGGGCGTGTCGTACCAAGGCGGCACCTTTGATAGCCTGACGGGATTCGGGGCCGCCTACGAGCCGATTGCCGGCACCACCTTGAGGTCGCTGAGTATGCGCACCGTCGACTACAAGCGAGACGACTCCATGATGTCGCTCTCCGGTGGTATTTCTTATATGCCGCGGCATTGGCTGCGGTTTGGCCTCAACTACTCTTACGACAACTATTCCATCGATTTCGCAGATGCCGGGTTGAAGGATGTGTTTTTACCCACTTACGATGCCCACCGAGTGATGGTGGGAGTGCAGATTGGTTATTGATTATGAAATGGCGTTTTAACCTGTGTTTGGCCTGTCTTTTGACTGGGGGAATGGCCTTGGCCCAAGATTCGGTCCGTCGAATTGTCCCCGGAGATATGCTGGTGATCAATGTCGCTGAAGAATTGGACATGAAGCAGAACCTCCGGGTGCCTACGGATGGGAAGATCACCTACTGGCTCCTCGATCCGGTGATCGTGACCAACAAGTCGGTGGCTGAGGTGCGCCAGGTGCTCTACACGATGCTGGACAAAGACTACATCATCAAGCCGGCCATTTCGGTGGAAGTTTCCGAGTACGTGAAGCACTACATCAACATCACGGGCAGCTTCATCCTACAGGGGCGCAAAGAGATCCCTGCTGAGCGCCCGATCGACATCATGGATGCCATCGCGCTGGGTGGGGGATTCAGCCCGCGGGCCGACAAAGGAACAATTATCCTCCGGCGCAAAGGGCAGGTGACCACCTATTCTAAGAAGCAGTTGGACAAGGCCTACGCCAAAGGTGAGCGGGTGATGATCGAGCCCGATGACACGCTAGAGGTTCGGGAGAGCATCCTTTAATTTGTTTATTTAATTTACCATGGAGGAGCAATTTCAATCCCAGCAGGGGAATTCGATGAGCGGAGCAGATCCGTCCATCAATCTAAGGCAGTATTGGCATGTCATTCTTGAGCGCCGTTGGCTCATCGTGGCGACGTGGTCGGTGTGTATTATCGCTGGCGTGCTGTACGCGTTTCAGGCGACACCGATGTTTCGAGCCATCGCCCGGCTTCAAATCGATCCGGAGAACCAAGGCGTGCTGAACCTGAACAGCCTAGCTGTGGGCAATTCGGATCAAAACTACCTGACGACGCAGTACCGGAATCTCGAAAGTCGCAGCCTGATCCTTGCGGTGATGAACAAGCTCAAGCTCGAAACGGACGATGAGCGCTACACCAAGTCGGTCGACAAGGTCACGGCCGTAACCAAGGACATTAAAATTGTTCCGATCCGTCTGAGCCGGTTGGTGGAGGTTCAAGTGACGCATCCTAAGGGTGAACAGGCCCAACGAATCGCGGATACGATCCTCCAAGTCTTCTTGCAGCAGAACTTGGACGACAAGAAGAGCAAGGCGCTTCAGGGGCTCAAAATCCTGGAACAGGAAGCCACAGGCAAGGAGGTCGAGTTAGAGGCCCTCCAGGGCAAGCTCCAGAAGTACCGCAAGGACAAGGGAATGGTTTCCTTGAAAGATGCGCAAAACATCGATGCTGCCACGATGCGCGACCTGAAGATCGCTTACGAAACCTTGCGTTCAACGGCCGACGTTGCAAAACAAATTGCCCAGCAGGCCCAGGAGTGGGTGGCCGCTGGAAAAGACATCACCGACTTTGCTCCTCTGGCCAAGGACGAGCAGGTGGCGTATTTGCGCAAACAGGTCAACGAGAACAGCTCCAAGCTGGCCGGTCTCCGGACTAAATACCGTGAGCGGCACCCCAGGGTCATCCAGCCGGCAACCCAGTTGCAGGCCGATACTCAGAAGCTGCGCGATGAATCTGAGCGAGCCCTTCAGGGTATTTTCCAGATGGCCGAGTTGGAGAAGAGTCGGGAGGTCGAGGCCCTGCGGAAATACATGGAGTCGGTGGAGCGAGTGTTCGCCCTAGATGAGGCGAAGATTAGCTACGATATTATGGAGCAGCAGCTCAAGCGGGTCGAGGGCTTCTACCAGACCATCCTGACCAAGGCGAAGGACTTCGATATTGGAGCCAAAGATCTCCTGCAAAACATGAAGGTTCAGGATCCAGCCTTCGCGCCGCTCAAGCCAGTGAGCCCCAATAAACCCCTGATCTTTGTGGGCAGTGTCGTCGGCGGACTCGCCGTGGCCCTGGGCTTGGCTCTGTTCTTCAACTTCCTCGACGATTCGATTAAGAGCCAGGAAGACGTGGAGAATATCCTGCACCTGCCGTTCTTGGGTTACATTCCCAACATCAAGTCGATTAGCATCGTGGAGCGCGACCTTCAGTCCCACCTGCATCCGACCTCCAGCCCGGCCGAGGGTTTCCGGACCCTACGTGCGGCCATTTCGCTGGCCAAGAATGCTGATAAGCTCCGGGTCATGGCCTTCACCAGTACGATCCCTTCCGAGGGGAAATCGTTGGTGGCTTCCAACTTCGCGATCGTCACCTCGCAGACGGGTCTCAAGACGCTCTTGGTCGACGCAGATCTCCGCCGTCCGTCGGTTCACAAGGCTTTCCAGTTGCAGAGCCCCGTGGGTCTTTCCGCTTACCTTTCGGGACGCACCGACAACTTCAGTGAATTTGTCCACACCACCGAGGTTCCCAACCTCGACGTCATTTGCTGCGGAGCGGTACCGCCCAACCCGTCCGAGTTGATCGGATCTAATCGTATGGTGCGTTTCCTCGAAGAGGCTTCGCGGCGCTACGATCGGGTGATTCTGGACTGCCCGCCGGTATCGGCCGTCTCCGACCCGCTCATCGTAGGTGCCATGGCCGATGGCATGGTGTTCGTCACCAAGTTCAATAAGATCCGTCGCGAGCATGCGTTGCGGTCCGTGCAGCGGATCCAAGATTCAGGCATCCACTTGGTGGGCTTGGTGCTCAACGACATCGACTTCGAGGGCAAGGACTCGTACTACTACAGCTACCACTACTACCAGAACCAGTACTACTCCTCGCACTATCGCAATAAGTCGGCTGACGAGCCGGCCGACAAGAAATCGGCTTCGGAAAAGTCCAAATCAGCCTGATCCGATCGATTTATTTCGATTTAGACAAAACGGCGCGGAGAACTCCGCGCCGTTTTTCGTGCGATGGACAGGCTGATCCAGGAACTCTGGCTCTGGGTTTCTGAGCAACTGGATCTTCGGTTGGATGCTGGCCTTGGCCTCCGAGAAGTATCCTCGAAGGGCGTTGAAGAAAAAATCACCCGGCCAACCTACTGACTCACTGGAAAGAGCGAGGAACCGATTTAATTCCTTCGCAGGAGAGTCGTTTGCTCGGGTTGTGCCATGAAGGAAGCCTCATGGCCATCCGGCCAACAGATCCGTGCCTCGGAAATCTTGCTGCGTCCCAAGCCAATATTGATGGGGAGTTCGCTCTGCGAGAGGTAGCTCTTGGTGGGCATGACTTGACGCGAAATGCGGCGTCCATCCTCGGTGCGTAGGTGGATCCAGGCTCCGATGGCTTCAGGATTGCCTTCTGGCCCGATTACTTGCAGTCGGACCCAATGGTTCCCCAGGGCTTGGTCATTGCGGAGCAGCAGCGGGGACCCATGGATTTGGGTCATGACTACGTCGAGGTCTCCGTCCCGATCAAAATCTGCATAGGCCGATCCGCGACCTACGATGGGTTGGAAGAGGTCTTCACCTGCTTCGGCAGCCGTGGCGCTGATGAACGTTTGATTGCCTCCGCCGTTCCAGAAGAGTTGGGCCGGTTGCCGGTAGTGGACATTGGCTTGCACCTTCTCGATGTCATCTTCGATGTGTCCATTGGTGGTCAGGACATCGAGCCGTCCATCCAGGTCATAGTCGAAAAAGAAGAGACCAAACTTGAGGAGCAATCGGCTCGCCGGCCCGAGACCTTCCGTAATGGCCTCGTCAGCGAAGACCAAGGTATCTTTCGTCGGTTGGGCCACATAGAGGGCATTCATTTCATTGGCGAAATTGCCGATGGCGATGCCCAGCGCGCGGTCAGGACGAAAACGTGCTGCGTCGATGCCCATGGCCCCGCGAGTTTGCCCGTAGGAGTCGAAGGCCACGCCGCTCTGGGCCCCCACCTCTTGGAAGGTTCCATCGTGCCTGTTGGTGAAGACGAAGTTCTGGACGGTGTCATTGGCCACCACGAGGTCCATCCAACCGTCGTCATTCAGATCGATCGGAGCCACTGCGAGGGTTTTGGCCATGGGCAGCCCTGTGGCCGGATTTTGGATGCGGAGACCGCTTCGGGCTGAGACTTCAGTGAAATGGGGGAGGGCACCCGGAGTGGTAGGACCGTCATTCCGGTAGAGGGCTGGGAAAGTGCCGGGAAAGAGCCAGGGACGCCCATAGGCGCGGCCGACACCCACAAGTTGGTTGTTCACCTCCCGATCCATTTGGGGCGACCACTCAACATAGTGCCCGACGAAGAGGTCCAAGTCGCCATCCCGATCGAGGTCAAACCAGGCAGCCGCCGTGGACCATCCAGAAGACGAAGCGGGCAAGCCGCTCTGGGCCGTGATATCTGCAAAATGTCCCTGTCCCAAATTCCGGAACAGGCGCACCCCCCCGAGTCCGGTCAGCAACACGTCGGTGCGGGAATCGCCATCCAAATCTCCGCAGGCCACTCCCATGCCGTAAAATGGGACATCCACGCCGGATCCAGCGGTGATGTCGGTGAAGCGAATCGGCTCACCGGGCGCGGTGTCGTTCCGATACAAGGCCGCAGTGGTTGAGTGTTGGTTTTTGGGCGATGCATCCGGCCACTCCGTTCCATTGACGAAGAGGAGGTCTGCATCGCCATCCCCATCTAGATCAAAACACGCCACGCCGCCTCCAAGCGTTTCGGGCAAGAGCTTGCTGCCCTGTGCTCCGTTGCTGTGGGTAAAGCGGATGCCAGCCTCGTGGGTAATGTCCGTGAACCGAATGGACGGAGGTCGCGGTCCTCGGCCGGAATCGTGGGCCACCGGACTTTGAATGGGGAGGAGCGCCGCCGTTGGAGCGGCGGGGCGGCGCTGTAGCCACCAGACAGCCGTTGCCGCCACCACACACAGAAGGATGAGGACGGCCAATGAACGGCGCAGCGCCTGAGTGATTACCTCGTCTTCCGAACCCGGTGTTCGTCCGGGTTGAGGATTCAGGTTGGCCATGACAGCACGCTGAGATGATCGCAGCCGTGTTTTCAAGCCCGGAACCACTGAGCGGAGGATGGAAGTTCTGCCTCGGTGTCTACGACGGTATGAAAACCGATGAAACCGACCTTCTCCGGATACTCAACGGATCATCGATCCGGCTTTGGATGGTTGGTTGTCGAAGCGAATCCTGATCAGGACGGGTGGGCCTTGAACGCATATGGCCTCCATTCGAAGAAGAGAAAAATGCTGGTGCTCATTCCGGAAGAAAACGCCCTCCCCAAGAACCCGTCAAAACCGTGGGTTTCAAACCGACAGATTTCCGTGGATTCCGGAACGTCGCTGAGACCTCGGTTCTCGGGGTGTCCTAAAAGGGAGGCGAATTGATTCCGATGACTGATTGCGGCGGTGTTAATGATGCCGCCCTCAAGAAAAATTGGGCCAAGTCCATGACTGGTCAATCTTGATGAAGTCTGTTTGCCTTTGCCGACGATGTCCGGAGCCGCTGGTTCCTCAGTTTTGTTGACGTCCCTCTTGAGGGATGTGT
This sequence comes from uncultured Verrucomicrobiota bacterium, assembly GCA_903939515.1. Classification (GTDB taxonomy): domain Bacteria; phylum Verrucomicrobiota; class Verrucomicrobiia; order Limisphaerales; family UBA9464; genus SXXZ01. The sequence continues at coordinate 44,642 of CAJAHH010000086.1, read as the reverse complement.
CCCGCTCGTTCTACCTGACCTTGAGGGTCCTTCCATCACGGGTGCGCGCACCGATCGGCCTGGCGTATTTGTTGGCCCGTGCCACCGATACTTTGGCTGACGCCTCATCGGTGCCGGTGGCGGTTCGTCGAAGGGCTCTAGAATCGCTGCGAGACCGGATCCTCGATGGTCAAGCACCGCCACCGCAATGGGTAGACTTCGATATTAACAGCCCGGAAATCACCGCCGCTGAGCGCACGCTGTTGGAGCGCATTCCGGAGGCCTTGGCGATTCTGGACCATTCTCAGATTTGGCAGAAGGACTGCATCCGGACGGTCTTAGAGACAATTGTGGGAGGGCAAATTCTGGACCTGGACCGCTTCGGCGGAATTCGGCCGGGAGAGGGCGTTGTGTCGCTGTCCAACGCCGAAGCGCTGGACGACTACACTTATCGAGTGGCGGGTTGCGTGGGCGAATTCTGGACCCGCATTTGCCGCAACCAACTTTTCCCTACGGCTGCACTGGATGATGCCGCATTTCAAGCCGATGGCATCCGCTTTGGTAAGGGCCTGCAGTTGATTAATATTTTGCGGGATCTGCCCAAAGATCTTCAGGCCGGCCGGTGTTATCTGCCTTGCGATGAGTTGGCCCGGGAGGGGCTTTCGCCGGCCGATCTATTGGATCAGGCGCTCGAGGAGCGTCTTCGTCCGGTGTATGACCAGTGGTTGCATCAGGCTGAGGAACATTTGGCGGCCGGGTGGAATTACGTCCGAAGCATTCCCTCCGATCAGGTTCGCGTCCGACTGGCCTGTGCATGGCCGATTTTAATTGGTGTGCAGACGCTCCGGCGGCTGCGGGAGCCGGGCGTGCTGGATGCTCGCCAGCGCGTCAAGATCTCACGAGCGGAGGTTCGGTCGATTCTGTGGGCGACGCTCTGGAGATTGCCCTTTAAACGGCGTTGGGACGGCCTGTTCGACTCGATGAGGACAGTCTAATTGCATCGTGAACACCGGAAAGCTGGGGTCCCGATTGGACGCCACGGCAACTGCGGGTAAGTCTAGAGACACATGAGGGTGTTGATTACGGGTGCGACCGGATTTGTTGGACGTGCCGTTTGCGAGGCGGTGGTTCGCGAGGGGCATTCGGTGCGGCGCATGGCTCGCGGAAGCCGCTCACAGCCTTTGGCGGCTCAGAATAACGGAATGGAGTGGGTGAGGGGTTCGGTGCTGTGTCCGAACGATCTCCGCCAGGGCATGCAGGGGTGTGATGCCGTCATTCACCTCGTTGGCATTATCGGTGAGATCGGTGACCAGACCTTTGAGCGGGTCCACTGGGAGGGAACGCGCCGGGTTCTTGAAGCAGCACTGAATTCTGGGGTGCGACGCATAGTCCACATGAGCGCTTTGGGGACCCGGCCTGAGGCTGCTTCTCGGTACCACCAAACCAAGTGGGCTGCCGAGGAGGCTGTGAGGAGTTCTGGTTTGGACTGGACGGTATTTAGGCCGTCGTTGATCTACGGGCCCGGTGATGGATTCGTGAACTTATTCGCCGGGATGAGTCGTTGGTCGCCGGTGTTGCCGGTGATCGGTCGGGGAACGTCTTTGTTGCAACCGGTGTCGGTCGATTGCGTGGCCCGGGCGTTTGCGCGTGCGCTCGATTCAAAAGCCGCCGTCCACCAGACCTACGACCTTTGTGGTTTCGATCGTCTTAATTTGCCCCAGATTTTGCAGACCCTTTTGCAGATCACCCGCCGCCGCCGTATTATTGGGAGAATACCTCGGGCGCTGGCTTGGTACCCGACTGCAGTCTTGGAATGGGTCTTTCCGCGGGTCCTGCGGCGTCCGGCTCCCTTGAGTCGGGATCAGATTCTTATGCTGGAGGAGGACAACATCGGGAACCCCGAGGCGGCTGAGCGCGATTTCCAGATTCCATCGGTTCCCTTTGCGGAGGGAGTTGGAGCCTTTCTGCGTTGAGGGCCTTCCGGCCATCTCTGAAAGGGTTGACTGAGGCGTTCAGGCGCCGATGAGTTCGGCGACTTTTGCCGAAATGTCGCCGCTCTTCATGAGCGACTCCCCGACGAGGATGGCATGGCAACCGGCATTCCGGAGGCGCTCAACATCCGCCCGTTGGTGAATCCCACTTTCTCCCACGAGAAGACGTCGAGTGGAGTCGGAGGCGGCGAAGAGTTTCTTGGCCAGAGTTTCGGTGGTCGCGAGATTCACTTGGAAGGTCTTGAGATCCCGATTGTTGACCCCTACGAGTCGGGCTCCGCAGCGCAGCGCCCGCTCGAGTTCTGTCTCGTCATGAACTTCAACCAGGGCTGTCAGTCCTGCTGCATCGGCCAGACTGTGGAAGTGCGACAACTGATCATCCGAGAGGATGGAAACAATGAGCAGGATCGCATCGGCTCCCCATTCAATGGCCTCGAGAATTTGCCGCTCATCGATAATGAAGTCCTTGCGAAGCAGCGGCAGTTGGACAGCAGCTCGGATGGCCTTGAGATACTCGAGCGATCCTTGGAAGAACTGCTCGTCGGTGAGTACTGACAGGCAGCTTGCTCCAGCTGCCTCATATTCTTTAGCGATCCGAACCGGATCAAAATTCGGGCAAATCACTCCCAGGCTCGGCGAGGCCTTTTTAACCTCTGCGATCAAAGCGATGTCTCCCTGACGTGGAGTGGCCAGAGCTGCCGTGAAGTCCCGGATCCCCGAGCCACGCTGCTGGATGGCCTGTCGAAGCTGCGAGGCAGCCACCGGTCCCGGAGCCAGCAAGGCAACCTCTACACGCTTCTGCGCGACAATGGTGTCGAGAATACTCATCGATTGAGAAAAGGTATCGGGGTTGGGGTGCTTGAATCACGCCCGAAGATCATCGGAGTCGTGCGTGCGATGGATTGGGCACTGGGAAGGCTTGGGGGCTTGGGATCACGGGCCTTGGAGCGCACGAAGGGTCCAATCGGCTCGGTCTGCCGGATTGGCCCAATGGCGCATGTCCTGAATACGGCGGCGATCTAGGTTTTCAACATGTCCGTCCACCATCCCAGTCACCGATTTTAAGTTGTAGCGCGGGTGCACGTAGCCCCAGGCCTCGGGCCCGTCGTCCGAATTCCAATCGACGGCCCAGCGGCGCGCATTGAGGTAGGGCGGTTTCACGACGTAATAGCCAGGCACGATCCGGCCTTCGAAGGGACCGCGGGCGGAGGTGAAAACCAAGAGCTCTGAGGGCCGGGTTACCTCGGCGGTCTTGAGAACACAAAATCGCCCGAACCGTTCAAAGGCTCGTTCTGTGGGCGGCAGTTCGACGTCATCACCGCCGACGAAGACGGAATTAATACCCTGAGAGGGAAACACCGAAGCGGCGTAGACTCCGAGGTCCGGGTCCTCCATGCGGCGGAAGGTTTCTAACGTGCGCCTGTTTTCATTCAGGTACATTACGTCAAAACTTTTCCCCAGATAGGGGGCGATCCGCCACGGGTATCGAGCGTTGATGGGATGATTGACCGGGTGTCCCTGAAAGTCGGTCGCGTTCAGACCATAGCGGTAGCCGGGAAGGACTGAGTCGGAGTTGTCTTCGGCGTAGAGTCTCCAAGCAATGAGCAACTGACGCGACCCGGACATTTCGTTGACCTGTGAAGCGCGATAGCGGGCCTTGCCCAGCGCCGGCAGCAGCATGGCCGCCAAGAGGGCAATAATGCCGATGACCACCAGCAGTTCGATGAGGGTGAAGGCGTGGAACCTCTTTCCCTGAGGAACAGAGGCGCACCGGAAGTAGGATGGCGGAACGATGCACATCGACTGCGGATCCTGATACTAACCTCGAAATCCTCGGCGTCCAAGACCACAGGTGGCAGACGGGGGAGTTGGGTCGTTATGACGATCCAAGGGCAGCACCCTTGGCGGCTTGCCTACAAGGCGCTTCCGGTCGAAGCTATTCCCAGCATTTATTCAAGTGCTGCACAGAAAACATGAAAACCACTGCTATTCTTGCCCTGATTATCGCCGCCTGCTCCATGGTTAGCCTTCGCGCTGAAGACAAACCCAAAGCCAAGGCCTACCCGTTAGACAAGTGCTTGGTGACCGACGAGAAGTTTGAAGGATCCGGTATGGAAGCCTACGAGTTTATCCATGAAGGTCAGACCATCAAACTCTGCTGCAAGAGCTGTCTGAAAGATTTTAAGAAGGACTCGGCCACCTACCTGAAGAAATTACCGAAGGCGAAGGCCCCGAAGTCCGCTCAATGATCCCAAGACGGGACGGGGTGGGAGGTAGTTCCCCCTGTTTGCCGGGGTGGGAGACCCAAAGACTGAGGCAACGGTTGGTGATCCCGACGATTTCGGACTGCGATTCGGGTTCCGATGCAGTGGAAGGGCTCACAGGGCTCCCTGAGGTCCTGCCTCAAGACTGTTGTCGCGGTCGGGCTCTGACCCCTTGGGGAATGAGTTGTTTGGTCTGGAGTCGGGGTTCGGTGTTTCAGTGGGAATTTGAAGAGCCTTTGTCGGATCCTCGCCGTGGACCGTGGCTAGATCACCGAATACCCAGCAACGACGCGGGTGCCCAAGAATGGGTGGACCATTGGGTGGGCCATTGGGCCGAGGGTATAAAAAATCCGGTCAGGAGGGTTTCAGTGTCGGTGAGTGGAACTCCCTTCCAGCTCGCGGTTTGGCGGGCGCTCCTTGAGGTTCCCCGTGGCTCACTGACTTCTTACGGGCGATTGGCCATGGCCATCGGTGCTCCGGGAGCAGCTCGGGCGGTGGGAGCCGCCTGCGGAGCCAATCGGGTGGCTCTTCTGATTCCGTGCCACCGTGTCATTCGAGAATCCGGAGAATTGAGCGGCTACCGTTGGGGAATGGATCGTAAGGTGGGCCTTTTGGCTGAGGAATTGGGCCGACAAGAGCCGCGGTAAATCCTCGAATTCTCAGATGTGTTTTTTTAAAAGCCGCCCCTCGGAGAGCGTGCTCTGCGAGAGTAAAACCCATTGAAACCAGGGGTGCTTCTGACCGACTCCTTGACTCATCCCTTGCCAATGCTCGCGATGGTGTGCCATTTACCGCACCGATGAAGTTTGCATCGCCTGTTGTTTGGGGCCTTCTGGCTGCGCTGGGTCTGGGTTGCGCCAGTTCCCAAAACACCAATCTGACCTCGCGCTCGGCCGCCCCGTCACCCGAGGCCAACTACTTGTTCGAAACCACATTTCGAACGCATCGTCGTGGGGTGCAACCCGAGAACGTGAAGGCGTGGGTCATGATGGGGTTAAACTTGTATCCCATGCAGCCGGTTCCTAACACGGAGAACCGCTTTGAGGCCTTGCTGCCGCTGCCGACAGATCGTTCCGTTCTGCGGTACCGGTATAAATTCCAGTTCACCTATCCCGGGGTACTGGACAACAAAATCAACAGCACCATGTCGCCGGAGTATGAACTTCAGGTGAAGTCGGGTGCCGTAGGCAACTGATCCCGTACTCGGGTTGGGCACGGAGATATCGTTCGATGCTGGATCTCTGAATCGGAACCTCCGTCTCTAAAGCGAATGGGCGATCCATCCCGGGGACGATTAGAGAGAGAGTTCTAGTTGGTCGTCTTCGCTGAGCGCGTAGGCTTCCATCCCTTGGCGACGTAAGTGTCGGGCGAAATCGGCAGCGAAGCCGTGGAGCGTAAATACCCGCTGGGGTCGTACTTCTTTGACAAATTTCACGAGGTCTGGGAAGTCGGCATGATCGCTGAGGGCGAACCTTGGTTGGTTTTCGTCCGTCGTCGGCCAACGGCGGTCCAATGCCCAACCACTGAGCGATGCGATTCGGAGCGGCCCAATACCGGGTTGGGCTGAGAGCAGCGGTCGAACAGTCGGCGTGATGATCACGTGGCCACGGGCAGTCTCAGGATTCAGCAGCGTCCAGCGGGGGAACTGGTATCCTAGGTCTGCATAGATTTCTGTCAGTTTGGCTGAGCTGGCGTGCAGTTGGATGGGTAGGTTGGCTTTGAGAAGGGAGGCTAGGATCTCTTGTGCCTTGCCCAGAGAGTAAGCCACCAGCACCGGGGTGATTCCGGCATCGAGCGAGGTCCAGCAGAATTGGAGCATGGAAGCCAGCACCTCCTCCGTCGGCGGGAAGATGTACCGGGGTCGTCCATAGGTGGTTTCCATGACCAAGGTGCGAGCATGCACCGGCTCGCAGCGTTCGGAGCTCCGGCCCTCCCGGAGTTTAAAATCCCCGGTGTAGAGCAGGGAATCCCCATCGACCTCCAGTCGGGCCATGGCACTGCCCAAGACATGCCCGGCCGGATGCAAGCTGAGGCGGAACGGCGTCTGGGCCTTCGATGACTCCAGATCGGAATGATGGAGACACTCGTTGAATTCGAGCACCCGCTCCGCTCGGGTTCCGGAAATTCGTGATCGCATCAGCCGGCGCGTGGGCTCGGTGAGGATGACCGCGGAATGGCGCGCTGTGTGGTCTGAGTGGGCATGGCTAACCACAACCCACTCGCCCGTCCGGACCGGATGATGGGGATCCATCCAAAGTCCCAGTTGGGGAAAATGAAGTCCCCCATTCCGGTATTGGAAATCCAATTTGGAAACCAGGGGAGGGCTAGCCATTGACTAGGAGACTCCCCCGGTGCCCTTCACATCGAGGCAGAGGAGCTCGCCTTTCCAGTTTCGGATGTACAAGCGTCCGTTGAGCAGCACGGGTGTCGACCAGACTTTGCCTCGTGCAACCTGGGCACGGACGATCTCGTGGTATCCCGTGGGATCGGCCTTAACGATGATCAATTCGCCTTTGCCCGTGACCCAGATCAGCTTGTCGTCGGCGGCGGTCAGCACGCCTGTTTCAGCCTTCGGGGATTCCCAGACAACCTTGCCGGTCGAGGCCTCGAGGCACTTGAGTCGCGCATTGGCATCTCCGCCATCGCCATCAATACCATAGATGTGGCCTCGGATTCCGATGGGTGCCTGCATGTGCGATCGCAGGGCCTGATTCTTCCAGAGTTCCTTGGCTCCAGATCCGGTGAATCGGAGGCCGCAGGCTCCGGTTCCATAGCCAGAGGTGAGGATCATGGTGTCGCCGATCACCACCGGGTCTGCGGCGTTGACGTCGTAGCGAGTTTTCCAAGGGTGACGCCAGAATTCATGACCGCTCACCGGATCCACCACGATCACATGGCGAAGGCCAAAAACGGCCAAAGCCGGCTTCCCCTCCAAAGAAAAGGGAACTGGAGTCCCATAACCTGCCGAGCCCTTGCCGCTTGTCCAAGCCTCCTTGCCGGTTGCCTTATCCAGGGCCAATCCGGCATCGCCGGCATTGTACACGACCCGATCTCCGGTGATGTGCGGTGCCCCAGCAAATCCCCACTCGGGGATCTTCAAGCCGAGTTCCGATACGAGATTCCGGGACCAGATAACGTTGCCTGACGACGCCTCGAGGCAGAGAGCCGTGCCTGCTTTTGAAAGCGTGTAGACCCGGCCGCTATCGACGGTGGGCGTTCCGGAAGTGCCCCCCTCGTAATAGTGATCCGCGAGTTTCTCAGGATAGCTGTGGCGCCAAAGCTCTTTGCCGCTGCTGGCTTCCAGCGCTACGACACTGTCGATGCCACCGTCTTTCAGGCCATTGTGTCCCAAGGTGAAGAGTCTGCCTTCGACGAGGCTCATGGATGAGAATCCAGCTCCGACAGAGGCTTTCCACAGAGGGCGGGGCTGACCTCCTGGCCAATTGCCCAGCCACCCACTCTCTGCGGAGAGGCCGGTTCCCTCGGTGCCGCGGAAGCGGGGCCAATCGGCGGCGGACACAGGTGAGGAGTAGATGGCTGTGAGCACTGCAAGCCCATAGAAACTGGAACGCGTCATTGCACCGACGTTAGGCGGAGGACCGGGATCGTCAATCCGCCTCATGAGGAGCCACAGCCTGAAACACTAAGATCCGTCGAAGGGATAGCCCGTGTTTTTTGCGCTCTTCGGATGGCCATCGGAGAGCAAGCCGACGGCGTAGTTTTCTACATCCGCTTGGTGGTCTCTGAAGGTGGTCATAGAGTCTGTCTAGAATCGATCAGACCGGAACACCTAAGCCCTGAATTCTTTGCCAAACAGGAGATAGTTGGTGGGAAAGATGGCTATTATTCTGAAATGATTATTAAAATAATAAAATAGTGTGGTGATGGGTTTTTTTCGGTTGACCATTAACCACGCAGGAGGCCAATTGGAAACGTGAGTATTGCGAAGGGTAATAATCGGGTCTTGTTGGTCGAGGCGGATGATTCCATCCAGAGGATTGTAGCCTATCATCTCAAAAAAGCCGACTTCGAGGCGGAGTTTGCTGAGACCGGTGAGGCTGCGATCGCCCAGAGTCAAAATCCGCCAGTTTGCGCGGTGGTCGATCTGATGATTCCCGGCACCAGTGGTCTGTCCGTACTAAAGCACTTTCGTGAACATCTCTCGCAAGTTCCGGTCATAGCCATGGCGGGGCGCGGCGATGCTACCGATGGGTTGACGGCGATTCGGTCCGGCGCTTTTGACTACGTGACAAAGCCTCTGGATGTGGGTGCATTCGTGGCCACTGTTTCTGCTGCGGTGCGAACCGGGCAGTCCCTCAGTCAGCCCGTCAGTCAGTTCCCTGGGCTCCGCGACACTCAATGGATTGGTCAATCGTCCTCGGCCCGTATCTTGCGCGAAACAGCTTCAGCACTTGGGGCTACACAGGCTGATGTGTTGATCACAGGGCCCGAGGGCAGCGGCAAACGTCTCTTTGCCCGCATGCTGCACCACGTCAGTGCTCGTTCCCGCGGTCCGTTGATCCCGGTCCATTGTGCCTCGATACCGGGAGGCCTTCTGGAGGAAGAGTTGTTTGGTAAATCATCCGGGTCTAGTTCGGATAGTTTTCAAGAAACCCGCCGGACCGGGCGAGTCCAAATGGCCGAAGGCGGGACCCTGATGTTGTTGGATGTGGGGGAAACACCTCTGGCTCAGCAGGCATTGATTTTGGAACTCCTGCAGAACCGTTGGATTCACCGTCGAGACACAGGCACTTCGGTGCCGGTGAATGTCCGCGTGATTGCCACCAGTCGTACCGATTTGCGGGCCAAAGTGGAAGCCAATGAATTTCGTGAGGACCTCTTCTATCGGCTCAATGCACTAACGGTTGAAATACCCTCGCTTCGGGAGCGTATCGTCGATTTGCCTCTACTCTCCGGAATTTTCCTCCAGCGCCTTTCGATGGTCCGTTCTGGGGGGATTCCCCAGATTTCCAATGCCGCTTCAGGTATTCTCGGAAATTATTCGTGGCCCGGTAACATCCGTGAGTTGGAGTCTGTGCTGGATTGGGCCTACTCGAGTTCCGTGGGCGGTGAAATTCGTGTCGCGGATTTGCCGCCTCGCCTCCTCCATCAGAGTGACCCAACGCAAATTCATCAGGGTGGTCTCGCGGTGCCTTATGTGGGAGGAATGTCCATGGAGGCCGTCGAGAAGTTGGCCGTCCAGCAGACTCTTGATCTGTGTCGTGGCAACAAGGCTGCAGCCGCTCGGATTTTGGATGTCACCGAGAAGACCATTTACAACAAGCTGGCCCGGTTGGGTCTGAAGGATAGTGTTTCGGACATTCCGACCCCAGGCCGCAAGCGGGGTCGCAAGCCGAAAATTAAGACGGCCATTTAGATGGCCATTTAGACGGACTGATTGGCGGACGATTTGTCCGGTTACCTGTCTGGTTTCCCGTTGGGTTTCTAGACCATTTGCTCATCGGTGGTTTCGTCCATCATTCCGCCGCAGGATACTTCGTCGGGGGGCCGCCTTGCCGAAGGTCTTTCCGGTATCCTTCTGTAATCGGTTGGGTCTGTATTGGCGCAAGGTCCGCCAAATAAAACAGCCCCTCGGGCGCGGTGGCTCCGAAGGGCTGTTAAATTTTTGCGCCTCCGAGAGGCTTCTCAAGACTTCGGATTTTATTCCGGATCAGACCAACATCTTGAACCACTTTGCGTCACCCGGCACGGCCACCGGATAGAACCCGTTGGCGTCAGCCTTAGACTTGCACTCGGAGTCCCAGCGAAGGTTCTCGAAGTCGTTCGGGGCGAGAATTACGTTGGAATTAAGAGCCTGCTCCCAAGTGATGGTCTTGCCCGTGTAAGTGGACATCCGACCCATGATCGAGGTCAGCGATGACTTCGCACCGTTGAAGGCCTCGTTGTACTCGGTGTTCTTGCGGATCGCGGCGAAGAGGTCGTCATGTTCCTGCTGGTACGGATCGACCTGCTTCTCGCCCCGGTACCGCCACGCATTGCCGCCACCGGAGGGGGTGATGGTGTGCCCGCTGACATTGCAGGAGCCCTTGGAGCCGACACACTGCTCTGAAACATTGCTGTCGGCGCCGCGGATATGACGGCATTGGCTCAGGAGCGTGGTGCCATCGGCATAGGTGTACTCGAGGGCGTGGTGGTCGAAGATTTCGCCGTATTCTTTCTGGGTGCGGACTTGGCGACCTCCCATGCCATGAGCCTTCACCGGGTAGGCGTTCTTCACCCAATTGGCGACGTCCAAGTTGTGGATGTGCTGCTCGGTGATGTGATCGCCGCACAGCCAGTTGAAGTAGTACCAATTGCGCATTTGGAACTCGAGCTCGGTTTGCCCTTCCTTGCGCGGGTTAACCCAAACGCCACCGTCGTTCCAGTAGGCACGGACCAGGTAGATGTCGCCGAGAGCGCCATCGTGCAGGCGCTTCATGGTCTCCAAGTAGCCAGGTTGGTGATGACGCTGCAGGCCGACGCCGACCTTCAGGTTCTTTTTCTTGGCTTCCTCGGCTGCGGCGAGAACGCGGCGGACTCCGGGACCATCGACGGCCACGGGTTTCTCCATGAACACGTTTTTACCTTGGCGGACAGCCTCCTCGAAATGCTGAGGGCGAAATCCCGGGGGCGTTGCCAGAACGACCACGTCGGCCAGCGCGATGGCCTTCTTGTAACCATCGAGACCGACGAACTGCCGGTCAGCCGGCACGTCTACCTTAGCGCCCTGGGAGGACTTCAGGCTGTTGAGGGCACCGGTGAGTCGGTCCTGGAAGGCGTCGGCCATGGCCACGAGCTTGACGCCCGGGACATTGAGGGCCTGGTTGGCTGCGCCGGAACCACGGCCGCCGCAACCGACGAGGGCGATCTTGATCTCGTCGCTGGCGGCACCGAACGCCAGGCGCTCGATGGCCAGGCTGCCGATCATGGCTCCGCCGAGGGCAGAGCTGGAGGTGGAGAGGAAACCGCGCCGGGTTAGGACCGAAGCGCTGGCTGCAGGAATAATTTGGCTCATGTCGTTGAACTGTTGAAAGGACTCCCGGCGTCCTCGCTCCTTCGGCCATTCATGGCTTGGGATTCGGGCGGGGACAGGATGGGATGTCACGGGTGAGTCTGCTTAAAACTTACCTCTCGTTCTGGGGCGGGATCAACCGGAAGTTTGCGTCGGTTCCGGCGCTGCATCGGTTCGCTTCCTTCGACGACGGAGAATTTCCAGGACGTCGGAGGCCTCCCGAATTCTCAAGAGTGTCGCGGTCAAAAAATATCCCAGTGAGGCCAGTGCAATAGGGACGAACGTGGCACCCACCCGGGCCGAGAGCCCTGCCTGTCCGATCCAGCGGTTCCAAACCCAAAAGGATGCCAGGGCTATGACGGCGGCCACCAGTCCGGCAAGGCTCATCCGCAGCACTGGTGCGAACAGGGCTCTCAGATCAAACTTTGGCTGCTTCCGCTTGAGAGCGTAGAAGAGAAGGAAGCATTGCATCGTTGCACTGGTTGAGTTGGCGATGGCCAGCCCCGCCTTTGGCATGAGGCTGATGGAGACGAAGGCGGCGATGAAATTAGCCGCGATGGCCGCCAGGCTAATGCGCATCGGAGTTTTGGTGTCTCCGAGGGCATAGAAAGCCCGGGCCAACACATTGTTCAGGGAAAACGCCAGGAGGCTCGGACTCAGGCACAGCATCATGAGCGTCACCTGCTGGGTGGATGCGGCTTGGAACTGGCCTCGTTCGAAGAGCAGTCGCACGATGGGCTCGGAGAGGGTCAAGAGGAGCACTAGCGGCAACAGGGTGAGGAAGATGAGTTGCTGCAGTCCCTCGGTCAGGGTGCTGCGGAATTCAGGGAATTTCTTATCTACCGCCAGCGTGCTGAGTTCGGTGAGCAGCACCGTCGCAAGCGAAATACCCACGACTCCCTGGGGCAATTCCATGAGGCGCACGGCGTAATTGTAGGACGAGACGATCTCTCTGCCGTGCGTGTAGGCAAAACTTTGGCACAGCACAGTATTGATCTGGAACGCAGCGACGCCGATCACCGAGGGGCCCATTCGCCGGGCCACTTCGCGGACGGCTGGGTTTTTCCACGGGCTCAGCCATCGAAATTGGAATCCTTCCGCGACCAGTGAAGGTACCTGGAAGGCTGCCTGGGCAATCCCGGCCACCACTACCCCGATGGCTAGAGCGAAGACCTGCTGGTGCAATTCGGCCCCGAAGCGAGGGGCCAGCCACCAAATAGACGCCAGCATTACCACATTCAACATGGTGGCCCCGAGGGCCGGCAGGAAGAAGTGGTTGCGGGCGTTGAGCATGCCTATGAAACCAGCGGCCACGCAGACCAAGGGCAGATAGGGCAGCATCCATCGCATCAGCCGAAACATCAGCTCGGTATGGATGTCGATGTTGGAGAACTGGATGAGCACCGTGACTCCGATCAAGAGCACAGCGCAGATGGCTGTGCAGGCCAAGAACACGGCCCAAGTGCAAGCCAACCCCACTTGCCAAGCCGCGGCGACGCCCTCCTTGCGCTCGGTCTCTTTGAAGACTGGGATGAATGCCGAGGACAGGGCTCCTTCTCCCAGAAGTCTGCGGAAGAGATTGGGGATCTGGAAGGCCAGGAAGAAGGCGTCAGCCACCGGCCCAGTACCCATGAAGGCAGCATAGGCAGATTCCCGAACAAACCCGAGAATCCGACTGAGCAGCGTTGCGGCACCGGCGGCACCCGACGAGGACAGCCAACGAGACATGTGTCTGCCAGCATCATGCAGGCTGTGGAACGACCCAAGGGAAATTCAGGTGACGTGGCGCCCATCGGGGCGATTTCCCGAACCATTGGTCGAGGCTGCGTGGAACCTCGTGGATCAGGTTCTATTACCTCGGAATGAGTGCGCGCATCGAATGCAGTGCCGACCGCCTTGCCTTCGGGGCCCGGATAGGTTCACCATCACCGTCCATGCCAACTGTTCAGGTTCCGCTGGGGAACCGTTCCTATGAGATTCAAGTCGGGACCCGCCTCATTGCGACGCTGGGTGAGCGTTGCCGTCGTCTCAAGATTGGGACGAGGTGCGCGGTGATTACCGACACCAACGCGAGCAAGCACTACGGAGAGGCGGCCATCAAATCCCTCAAGGTGGCCGGCTTCACGCCAACTCTCATCACGATCGAGGCGGGTGAGTCGTCCAAGACCCTGTCCACGGTTCAGAAGTGCTACGATCAATTGGCCGCGCATCGGATTGAGCGGAAGAGTTTTCTGGTGGCCCTTGGCGGCGGAGTCGTAGGTGATTTGGCGGGTTTTGTAGCGGCGACCTATTTGCGCGGCATCGCTTTTGTGCAAGTGCCCACAACGCTTTTGTCACAAGTTGACAGTTCCGTTGGTGGCAAAGTTGGGGTGAACCTCAAGGCCGGCAAAAATCTGGTGGGGGCCTTTCATCAGCCGCGCCTGGTCCTTTGTGACTTGGACACCTTGTCCACGCTTCCCGATCGGGAATTGCGCTCCGGCATCGCTGAAATCGTGAAGTACGGCGTGATTTATGATGCCCCCTTGTTTCAGCGGTTGGAGAAACAGTTGGAAGGGCTTCTCGAAAAGCAGCCTCCGATATTGTCTGCCATCATCGCCCGATGCTGCACCATTAAGGCGGAGATCGTGTCGCAAGACGAAACCGAGACAGGCTTGCGGGCAGCCCTGAATTTCGGGCACACCATTGGCCACGCGATCGAGAACTCCTCCGGCTACGGCAAATTCCTACACGGTGAGGCCATTAGCATCGGTCAGGTGGCTGCGGCTCATTTATCAGCCCGTCGGACGGGGCTACCGACGGCCGATGTTCTGCGCATTCAGAATTTGTTCGAGCGCCTCGGGTTGCCCACGTCGATCAAGCTGTCGGGGGACAAGCGCGACAAGCTGTTTTCAGCGATGCGCCTCGACAAGAAGGTGAGTGCCGGTGAGATCCACTTTGTCTTGGCCGAGCGAATCGGTAAGGCGGTCTGGGGTCAACGCGTGCCGGACGCTGAGGTCAATTGGGCCTTGGATCAGGTGAAGGGCTGAACGAGTGAACGGCTCGGGTGCCATGCATGGGGCAGCCGAGCCGTGGTTTGGTGATACCTGTGGTTGGGTCTTCTACGCGCTCAGGACCGATAGATATCGCTCAGCCTTCGGTGAAGTCTTCGGTGAATGATCAACCTCTATTGCTGGATCAGAGTTCAGCAATGCGTTCCATAATGGTGTCGGCAATCTCTTGGTAAATCGCCTTGAGCCGATCCTTGTCGCAGGTTTTGGCCTCGGCCCGCAAAGATTCGAAGTAAAGAGGTTTACCCACCACCACTTGGAAGCGTCCTCGACCGGGAAACCGTTGGTGGCGCCCCCAAGCCTCGAAGGTGCCGTGCAAGCGGATGGGGACAACCGGGGCGCCTGATTTGATGACTGTAAGGCCGATGCCCGACCGCGCAGGCTTCAAACGACCATCGTGGGTTCGGGTTCCTTCAGGAAACAGGAGGATGGCGGCCCCATTGTGGAGTCGGTCCAAGATTGCTTTCAACCCCGCACCTCCACCGCCATCACGGTTGACCGGAACTGCGTTCAATTTGCGGATGTACCAGCCGAGGATGGGAATCTGGAAGAGGGTGTCTCGGGCCAGAAAATTGACGGCCCGCGGAACCGAGCCGCCGATGAGCGGGGGGTCCGCTAAACTCGCATGGTTGGAGGCCAAAATCACCGGACCCACCAGTGGGATATGCTCCACGTGTTTGACTTGGGTGCGATAGATACCCCGGGAGGCGAGGCGTGAGAGCCACCAAGCAATACGGTAGGTCCATGTCATCGGTGCGGCACGGACCTGATCTTCGGGTAACCTTTTTGAAGGCGCTGGGGAGGATTCCATGATGCTCAGTCGAGCCGAACCCTCAGTCCATCCCAGGCCAACGAGACACCCGGAGGTAATTCCGACTGGTCCCGATCGTGGTCGTAGTGATGGGTTAGGTGGGTCAGGTAGGTGATGTCAGCCCCGATGCGTCGGGCTGTGGTGAGAGCCTCATCCAGACACATGTGGGTGGGGTGAGGTTCGGGCCGTAGCGCGTCGAGAACTGCCACCTGGATACCCTGGGCGAAGGCCAACGCAGGGGGAATTACCTCCTTACAGTCGCTGAAATAGGCCAGTCGCTTGACGCCTCCTTGTTCGAAGACCATGCCCGTTGTGGTCATGCGACCGTGGGGTAGTTGAAAAGGGGTCACACGCAAGTCCCCGATCTCGAAGGGGCCTTCTATGACCTTGGGCTGCGGGTGGAAATAACTGAAGGGGATAGGATGGTCGCCGAAGGCGTAATCGTACACCCGGCGGAGCGATCGGAAGGTCTCCTCCGTGGCATAGACCGGCAGCGGGCCTTTACGGAGATCGCAGACGCGGCGGCAGTCATCCATTCCCATGATGTGGTCGGCATGGGCATGCGTGATGAGGACGGCATCCAGATAGCCGAGTTTTTCACGGAGCATCTGGGTCCGGAAATCCGGAGTGGTGTCGATGACCAATCGAACAGACGGCGTCTCGATGTAAATCGAGGAGCGCAGTCGATGATTCCGAGGGTTGGCCAGAAAGGCCTCAGGATACTCCTTTCCGATGATGGGAACCCCCTGCGAGGTGCCTGTGCCCAAGAAGCGGAATGCGAACGACATTATCGGAGACTGCGAGTGGTCAGCCTCCGATGTCAAAGCCCGGCCTCAGGACTTTGATCGGGACTTAGAATTGGGGGAGGTTTTACCGCGCTTAATGGGTTTTTCGGCGGTCCTGCGGCGGAAGTTCTGCAATTCGATGCTCCAAGTCTTGTTGCGGACCGGAACCACCGTTGGTTCTGCGGCGGGGAACCCTTCCATGGCAGAAAGCACACCGGGTGAACCCACCATGAGCAATGCGGAGGCGCGAGGAGGGTGGATGGCTGCCTCAGGAGTTCTTTCGGACTGAGCAGTAGCCGGTCGCGGTGCAGGTGGAGCGGGAGCAGGCGGAGGAAGCGGGACGTGCGTGGCCTTGTCCAGATGGACTCGTAGGTCGGAATTCTCAGCTTCCAGCAGTGCCTTCTGAAGATTTAATTCGGTGTGGGTCTGCTTGGCTGAATCTAACTGAATCCGCAACTGGTCGCACTCTTCATGGGCTTTGCCCAGCGCTACCTCGAGGTGCATGCGCAATGCGGTTTCGCGGGCCACCTGAGCGCCTTGTTCGGACATTTTCCCACGCAAATCCAACAACTCTTGCTGGAGAACCCAATGGCTGCTTTCTAGGATTTGGTTCCGCCCTTCCAGTCGGCTCTGTTCCGGGGATGGGGGCAGGGGGAGGGACGGGGACTCCTTGGGATCGGGCTTCGGTGTTGTCGCTCTTGTGGAGAAGAAGCCGTGAACCATTAGCGACCGCACGGCGATCCCGACACCCAGAAAACCAACACCGCCACCGAGAGAGGTTAGTAACCAAAACAGTTGAGGTGTTCCTTCCATACAAAACCTACATCGAAAGGATGGTTTGGAACAGTTCGTTGACCGTTGAGATGAGCTTGGCGGACGCCTGATAGGCCCGTTGGTACTGGATCAGGGAAGACATTTCTTCGTCGAGCGATACACCTGAGATTCCTGCCCGCATTTGAGTCAGCGTATGACTAATGACTTCTTGGTCGGCCAAGCGGTTGTTTATGTTGGCCAATTCCTGACCGTAGCTGGCCACCGCTTCGTTGTAATGCTGGGCTAAAGTCATTTTTCCGAGACCCTCCTGAGGAGCCTCGAGCCACTTCAGAAGATTGCCCGCGACAGTGTTGTCGCCTTCATCGGTGTCGGCACTGAGTTGAATTTTGTTCAGATCGGCGATCAGAGCAGCGTTGACAGCGATGTTCGATGCATCGGTTCCCGTGAAGAATTCTAAACCGGTAGAACCATCCAGACTGACTCCGGGCTTGTGCACGGAGTTTATGCCCTCAATCAGTTTGGCGGCCATGAGGTTGATGTCCTGGCGCAGATCCTGAAGGACGGTGTCCCGGGCCTCGACTAGCCCTTGAATGGATCCTTGGCCGGTGAGTTTGGCGGTGCTGTCCGAATCGGAGTTTCGTACGGAAACCTGCACGCCACCATCGGCATCTAGGGCTCCTTCAATCTCGCCTACGACTAAGTTGTCTTTGATGACCTCTACGCCATCAATGGATAGTGTGATCCGATCTTGGTCGTCAAATTGGGTTTTTATGGAGGAGTAGGCGCCTAGCTCCTCCAAACGCATCTGCAAAGTATCCTTAGCAATGCCTCCACCGTTGCTGCTGACCGCGGTGTTATCCATGGCGGCACGCGAGGTGAGATCAATCAGTTGGTTGGCCTGCTCGATCCGATTGTTCAAGTCCGTGTTCAGGTCCGACCTGAGGCTTGTGAAGCGGGCCTCGACCGAATTGAACTTGTCAGTCAGCTGACCGGCCTTGAGGAGGAGTACCTGACGATCCGGTATCGAAGTCGGTGACACGGAGACCGTCTGGAGGGCGTTGTAGAATTCTGAGAAACCGCTGGCGAGGGCCATCTGACCGCCGAGATTTCGGGCGGCACTGTCCGCCTCGGGTGTCGCGCTTTGTCGGTCGATTTGCTGCCCTAACAGCACCTGTCCAATTTGCAGGGTGCGTTGAAAATTCTCGAGGTAAGCCTTGTTGCTCGACTCTCGGATCAGCTGCTCATCCAGAATGGAATCACGCAAGGATTTGACACCGACAACCTCGACCCCGGCGCCGGCTCCCGTGGGATCACGCCGCGGTTCGACGATGACCCGCTGGCGTGCGTAGCCGGGGTTGTTGACATTCGAAATGTTGACGCCCGCCGTCTCGATCCCGGCCCGTGAGGCCAAGAGCGAGGATGACGCAATTTCGAGAGTGTTGAGGAGTCCGCCCATGATTCTGGCTCATACGACCGCTTGCCATCGAGAGACTGGGTTTGCACTAGCGAAGGCTCGCTCTTTGCCCCGGGCTCCGTATGTGCGGCCGGTCGAAACCACACCAGACCGTTGCAGCACCTGTTGGGCCAACTCGATGGAACGGCCTAAAAGGAGTTGGTTTTGGCGGAAGGCCCTCTGACAGGAATCCATCACGGACTGCAAATGCACGACCAGTCGCTCGATTTCCTCGACCTTGAACGCCGGTAAATGCGTATAAATTTCCAAGCGTCGGCCCGGCGGAGCAATTTGGTGTTGTTGCGCGAGTTGCTGTTGGGAATCCGTGCGGCGTCGCGTTAGCACAAATAATTGCTCAACGGCCTGTTGCTGAGCGGCTAAGTTACTGGTGAGTTCAACAAACTTCCTGTGTATCAGGAGTGTCTGCTGCTGATCAGTGATGCTGAGTAACCGCTCCGCGCACGAAGTCTCCGCGGCGAGTGAATCTTGCCAATCCTGTGGGTCGAGGATCACGGCTGCGGAAGTTGAAGTGCCTTTTCAGGGTGCGGTTCAGTCCCGATTTGGAGAGCCAACTGTCGGGAAAGGGCTACTTTCATACCCAACTGCCCGGATTGGCTAATCTGGTTGGCCACCATGTCGTGAGCCATGTCGCCATAGACCTCGCCGATCAATTTGGCCTCGCCACTCTTGGCGGGCAGAATGCTGGGTGGTTTGGCTGATTTAAGGATTTCTCGGACCAACATCCCCTCAAATTGTCCGACGACTTGCTCGGCTCGGTGTTGTGGGGTTCCCGTCTTGGCAAGTCGCGACAATGCATTCGGGTCTACATTGCTCAAGAGGGTGGTGGTCATAGTCTTGAAAAACTTATCGAACCTGAAGTTCTGCCTGAAGTGCTCCCGCCTGCTTGAGCGACTGGAAAATGGCAACGATGTCGCGCGGACTAGCACCGATTGAATTGAGGGCTGCGGCCACCTTTTCTACGGTGGGCATCTCCGCGAAGGGAATGAGTCCTCCTTTGGCTTCGGTCACATTCACGTCGGTGTTTGGAACAACGACGGTTTGTCCGTTGGGGGCCAGTGGGTTCGGTTGGGAAACCGTGCCGGACTGGGCGATGGAGACGATCAAACTGCCGTGCGCAATGGCGCAACTCGACACGCGTACCCGAGAGGTGGCGACAATGGTTCCGGTCCGCTCATTCAGTATGACGCGGGCCGGGACGTCCATCGTGACTTCCAGAGCCTGCACTTGAGCGATGAATTCGATGGGCAGCGACTGATATTGGTCGGGCAACTCAATCATCAGAGTTCCGCCATCCACGGCGCGTGATGAGTCTGGGAACTTCCGATTGATGGCCTCAGCCGTCCGAGCGGCCATGGTGAAATCAGGATCGTTGAGAACCAGTTGCATGGTGTTTTCCTGGAGCAGTGTTACCGGGATCATTTTCTCAACCATGCCGCCTCCGATAATCTGTCCGCTAGTGGGGTGGTTCTTGGTGACCGAGCTGCCGCCACCGCTTGCTGAAAATCCGCCAATGCTGATGGCCCCTTGAGCCACGGCATAGACCTTGCCGTCGGAGCCAATGAGAGGGGTTTGTAATAGAACGCCGCCTTGAAGGGTCTTTGCATCACCCATCGCGCTGATCAGAACATCAATTTTCGAGCCTGACTTCGAGAAGGGCGGGATTTCAGCGGTGACAATGACGGCGGCCACATTCTTCGAGGTCACTCGGGGAGGAGGAACGACCAAGCCGAAGCGCTGCATCAAGTTGGCGATGGCCTGCTGGGTGTAGTTGGGGTTCTTGTCGCCGTCGCCGTTGATACCGGAAACGAGACCGTAGCCCATGAGTTGGTTGCCTCGGGCTCCATGGAGGAATGCGATGTCCCGAATGCGGACACCCCCGTTAGGTTGGGCGGACACTGGAATGATGGCCATCCACAGAGCCACGGCCCAAGGAGTGCCGAGTCGGATCAAGTTTTTCAAAATGGAGTGGTTGGGGTTAGTCATCGATCACATCGGGTTGACCTTGTCCCACACCTTGCCGAACCAACCGCGCTTTTGGCTGTCGTTGACCGAACCAGATCCGTCGAAGCGCAGGGTGAGATCGGCCAATTGGTGGCTGAGGATCGTATTTTCCGAAGTCACATCGACCCGCCGAACCGTGCCGCGTAGCACTATGGTTTGACCCTCTCCTGAGAAGGAGGTGGAGCGACGTCCCTCGATCAGCAGGTTGCCATTGGGCAGAGCGTCCACCACGCGGACGGTGAACCGCGAATTAATGGAATCGGAATTTTGAACCTGCCCGCCTCCGTTAAAGTCGGTTTTGGAGGAGGCGTTCATGCCAGGAAACATTCCGCCCTTGGTCATGAACTTCATGTTCTCGGGCTTGAAGAGGAATTGGCTGACGCTCGCATCAATGCTCGATTCCTTCTGTGTCTTCTTGGTCTGGTTCTTGGTGGCTGAGTTGTTTTCCTGAACGATGACCGAAAGCAAGTCACCCACAGCCAACGCCCTCCGATCGGCCAAGGGCGAGATCGAGGTTTCCGTCCACAGAGAATCAGCCGGCAGCCCACCGGTGCAGAACAGGAGACTAACGAACAACAACAACAATCGTTTCATTGATGACCTTTCCTTTGAGTTCTACCGGTTTTAGGGCGCTTCGAAGCTTCATCGTCCCACCTTTGAAGCCATCCTCGAGGGCAATGGCCTGAAATTCGACCGAAAGAGCCCCATCTTCGAGGCGAGCGGAGATGGTATCACCTCGACGGATCGCGGGTCGGCGGCGCAGGGACCGTTCCATAAGAACTCCTCCGGCCGGAATTGGGGAAGACGTCATCCAATCATCAGCAATCGGATCACCAGACCATGCCGATCCGGGGAGGCTCAAAACATCGAGAGACTGCTTTTGGAGAGAGTCGGCCGAAAGAACAGCCTGGCTGAGTATGGGGCTATCGGTCACCCAGACTTCCCGGATCCATTTGACCCGGATGGGAATTGCCAGGGATGCGGCCACCTGACCATCGACCCGGATTTCAAATTGGGGGTAAATGCGACGGTTCGGCTGCTGGATTTGTGTCGTCCATCGCAAGGACGGCTCTCCGGGAGGTAGGGAAATCGGGGGGAGGTTTCGCTCAAATTCGACAGTCAGCGTGCCATCTTGGATCTTCCAAAGGTTTCGCAAGGAGTTCTCCAGCAGTCCTGTCAGTTCTTCCCCACTCATTGGATGCTGAGTACTGATAGCGGCGTTATCGGCCGCCAAGGCCAATGACACAGCGCTCAGCAGGCAGCTAATTAGGAGGAGGGTTCGTTGCATGGTGATGGGCATCAACGCTTGAGGTTGTTGCTCTGCTGCATCATCTCGTCCGCGGCGGAGATGGCCTTGGTGTTCACCTCGTAGGCCCGCTGGGCGATGATCATGTTCACCATTTCCTCGACCACTTTGACGTTCGAAAGCTCGAGGCTTCCCTGGTTCACCTCGCCGAACCCATTTTCGCCCGGTTGCCCGGTCTCGGGAGCGCCGGAGGCAACGCTTTCGCGGTAGACGTTCCGGCCGATGGCGGTCAGGCCCGAGGGGTTAGGAAAGCGGGTAAGCTGCAATCGGCTGGTTTGCGTTCCACCGGCCGTTGCGATGGACACCTGACCATTGTTGGCGATGGTGACTCCAGTGGTTCCGGCCGGGATGGCTGGGAAGCCGGTCACGTTGTAGCCGTCACTGGTGACGACGGTGCCCGCTGAGGAGGTCTTGAAACCACCATCGCGGGTGTAGCCGCGGGTTCCGTCGGGCAATGAGACCTCGAAGAAACCATCACCCATGATTGCTAAGTCCAATTTCTCACCGGTCTGGCTCATTTCGCCATTTGTGAAGACCCGGGCCGTGGCTACGGTTCGTGTCCCGTGTCCGACTTCGACACCGGCCGGCAGCGCGTTGCCCGCACCTTGCTCCGAGCCAGCCATACGGGTGGCCTGGTAGAGAAGGTCTTGGAACTCGATCTTGCTCTTCTTGAAACCGGTGGTGTTCACGTTCGCCAAGTTGTTGGCGATCACATCCAGGTTGTTCTGCTGTGCTTGCAGACCGGAAGCGGAACTGTAGAGGGCTCGGATCATGGGAGTTTCAGAAAGTCAGTTACGGTGAAATCAGGGGCTATTGGGGCGGCGTTCCGAGTTCCTGGATAGATCGGCCCATCCGCTCATCGGCCACCTGGAGGGCGCGCTGGTTGGCTTCGAAATGACGCATAGCCAAGAGCATGTTGCCCATTTCCTGGACAGAAGAGGTGTTGGCTCCCTCCAAGAATCCCGTTTGCACGGTGGTTCCGGTTGCCGGAGTTGTTTTCAAATTCGCGGGAAGACGGTAGTAGCTCCCGCTGAGATGCTGGAGTTGGGAGGGGTCCGCCACTTCAACCAGTTGAACTTGTCCTCGAACGACTCCGCCTTGGGAAATTTCACCGCGGGGCCCAAACGACACCGCTCCGGCTTGAGTATCGACGCGAACGGGGCCGGTGTCTCCGAGGACCGGATAACCTTCCTTCGTCATGAGGGCTCCTTGTCGGTCGACATGGAACTGACCATCTCGAGTGAAGGCGCGCCCGCCGCCAGGAGCCTGAACCGCGAAGAACCCAGGTCCCTCCAAGCCTAGATCGGTCATGGAGCCTGTGGGTTGAAGAGCTCCTTGGTTTCGATTCAGCCCAGCCCGCAACATGGGATAGGCGCTGCCCACTTGAGAATTGGAGGGCGAGGGATTGGGTGAACCGGGGATGCGGAACTCTTCAAAGCCACCCACCTGAGCGCGATATCCCGGAGAGGATTGCCCAGAAAGGTTTTGCGCCACCAAATCATGCCACTGCATGTTGGCCGTCATGGCCGCTGCTGCTTGATGGAGCGCGATGTTCATCCCGAGCTATCGCAGCACTCGGTGTGCCATCAATATGCTGGTGACTGGCATATAAGGTGCTGCGTTTTGCCGGGGCAGAATTTAGATCCGTCTAAAATTGGTGCTCTTACTTTAACAATGATTACCAATCCTCAGGAAATGGGTCGCCAGATGCTGGCTGAAGACTCGGGCGCTGTGCCGCCGGGTGCCACCGAACCTACGGGGGCTCAGTCCAAGCGCTGGGTGGACCAAGCTGAGGCTAAGGCGGCTTCTGGGGATCGTTTAGGCGCAATCCAAGATCTGGAGCAGGCGTTGACCGTGGAGCCCAACTCCTTGTTCGTGCTGCGAACTCTGGGAAGCCTTCTCATGGATGAGGGAAAGCACTGGGAAGCCAAACAGCGGTTTCAGCAGTTACTGGATCAACAGCCAGAATATCTGGAGGGGCGAATACTTTCGGCGATCGCCAGCCTGAAGATGGGGCGGCTGGATGAATTTCAGTCGGAGACCGAGAAGGTGTTAGCGATCGATCCCCAGCAACCCGATGCACTGCGCTGGCGGGCACGGGTGGCCTTTGATAACCAACTTTACGCCGAGGCTGGACAGTTTTACGTGCGCTTGGTGGACGCGGGCTGCGCCGATGCTGATGTGCTGACCGCTCTGGGGGTTTGTCTGGCGCAAGGTGGGCAATGGAACATGGCGGCAGAGACGTTTGCGCGGGTCCAAGTGGCGCACGGAGGCGGGGAAGTGGCGCGTGAAAATCTCGGTGTCGCCCGCCAACGCATGGGCCGCCGCGGAGGAGTTGATGATGTGTCAGCACTGCTCGCTGAGGCGGATGCGGATTATAAATCCGGCCATCCAAGTCTGGCCTGTTGGGCCTGGACTGAAGTGCTTCGTATTCGTCCGAGGGACGATTCACTGAGGCGTTCTCTGGTGTCTGTCCTATTGGAACAGCGGTGGACCAAGATGGCTCGTCCGCATCTAGAGGAACTCTTCCGATCCAATCCCTGGGACCCTTCGATCGGGACTTGGTTGGCGTTGGTTCTCTTCGAATCCGGGGACAAGCGGGGTGCGGTCAGTGCACTGGATGGAGTTTTTGCATTGGATCCGGGCTTTGATGAAGCGCGTCGCTTGGAGGCTGATTTTTCTTTAAGAGAGGGACGGTATGAGGAAGGTCGTTGGTTAATCCAGCGCTTGCTCGACCGGAATCCGGGCGACTTCAGTTTGCTGCTTTCCCGGGGTATTTGTGCGTTCCATCTGGGCCGTTGGGATGATGCGGTAACCAGCTTGGAAGCGGCTGCAGTGATGCAGCCCGAAAATGCTCAACTGAAGCAGAACTTGTCAGTGGCCCGAGAGCAGCAACGGGCAGCGGCCATGGCTCAGGTGGATTCGCATGTCCGTTCTGAGCTAGACCGAGCAGGAGAACTCCAGGCCAATGGGCAGATTCGGGAGGCTTTGGGTCGTTTGGAGGCATTGGCCGCACTGCGCCCAGAGTGGTCGGAGATCTGGGATTCGATCGGTTCCCTTCGGTACCTGAGTGGCGATGCTCTGGGTGGCACGCGTGACTTGTCTCATGCCGTCCGTTTGGCTCCCGGATTGCCCGATACCCAAGTGCGACTGGCGATGGCTTATCGCGATAGCCAGAGGGAATCCGAGGCGTTGGCCGTGCTGGAGCAGGTTGTGGTCGAGCATCCGGAACATGGAGCCGGATGGCGTTTGAAGGGGGACTTGCAGTTGGAATCCTCGCCAGAGCAGGCGTGCACGAGCTATGCAGCCTCGCTGCGCAGCAATAGTTGGCTTCCCGACGACCTCATTCGGTTGGGTTTGGCCAGTTTGCAGAGTGGAAAGTTCAATGAAGCCCGTTCGATTTTCCAAACGGTTCTGGCCATTCAACCCGGTCATCCGACGGCACTCAAAGGGATCGAACGGACCCCAGTTTCCTGATCATGGCGTCGCCCTCCGAAGAGATTAACCCCTTGGAACAGCTTCGGGCCTTGCGCACCGAGGTTATTGACCGGGAGCGGACCCGCGTGCGCGGGCTGTTGGATGAGGTATCCACTTCGGAGCAGGAAACATCTGGGGAAACCACGACTGCCGAACCTAGTGTTCCCACGGCGGAGGACTCGGAGGCCGCTTCCGAGCGGAAACCCCGAAAAGGTAAAGCAGTGCGGCGTCCGGCTTCGCTCGAGGGCGAAGAGCTCAAGATTCGTCTGGGCACCGAGCTTCGACGGCTGGTTGCTCAACAATGCCACACAGATGGCTGGTCGGTGAATGACTTGGTTTCATCGGTACTTCGGTCGGCTTTGTCGGCTCGCTCACCGTCCATCTGGCATGGCGGCACTGCCTTAGCCACGGCCAACGTCTGCCGGTTTTGGCATCGTCACCCCATGGACACGGCCTTGAGGCTCACTTCCGACAAAGGGGTGTTTCTGATCACCACCAATCCGGCGAGCCCATTGTTCAAGCACTGGAAGGAGCACTACACGCTTTTGGGAATGCCCGATTGTGACCGGATGGCTCGCCAAATGCGCCTAATCCAACTTCAGGAATGGGTTCAATCGGTGGATGATTTTGATGTTGATGACTGGCGCAAGCCTCTCTCGGAAGAGGATTACATGGTCACTCGAGCGGTGGTCTCTCAGCACGATGCTCCGGCCGATGCAGCCTCGCGCGATGACGAAACTAGCCTCTCTTCAAGCACCCAATGAAGACTCCGACTCCCCCCCAGCCAATGGCCTCTTTCATGAAAGTCCTCACTTTTCCTATCGCACTCGCAGCCGTCGCCGTGCTTCTAGATCTGAGTGTGGAGGGTGCTGAACCCGCAGGATATCTGAGTCGAGTGGAGCGAGATCTTGGAAAGATCCGAGTGGAGACTCCTCCAAAACCGCCCGTCCCGCCATTGGCACCGCTGCCTCAGACCTACATTCCTGAGCCTCAATTCACGGCGGAGTTTCTATCTGAATTGAAGACAACCTCCGCCATGCATCGGACCAATTTCACCGTTCGCGCGGATACCAGTGAATCGTTCAATCTTCAGATGGCCTCCCCCGTGTCGGCTCCTGTAGATCCTGTTCCGGCCGGCGTTGGTGACGACCCGGAAAAATCGCGGCAATTGCTCCGGTATTTTTTCACCCAACTCAATTTGACTAATGGTGCAGCGGGAATGGCAGGCACTTCAGGAGTGCCTGTGAATATCGTTCTGCCGTTGCGGGTGTCTTCCGGGGAGTCCCCGGTGCGGAGCACAGGAAGGGCTACTTATGAATTGCGTTAAACGATTTCTGACTGCTGCGATCTTCGCAGTGGTGGCCTTAGCGGACTCCCAGACTCCAGTGGGAG
Source organism: uncultured Verrucomicrobiota bacterium (assembly GCA_903939515.1). Classification (GTDB taxonomy): domain Bacteria; phylum Verrucomicrobiota; class Verrucomicrobiia; order Limisphaerales; family UBA9464; genus SXXZ01. Next base: position 18,329 of record CAJAHH010000086.1, on the reverse strand, counting down.
AAGTGGAGCCTCCGAAGGCAGCAGCGGTAGCCGTGGAGTATGGGTTGGATCCCCGGTTGGGCGCCTTGCCTACCGAAAATTTGCAGTTTAAGACCAACACGAACTACTTGTTGGATCAAAATAAGGCAGCGGAAGCGCGCTTTCAAAAACTGCGGGGGATGGGGCCACGGACCAACTATTTAGAGGAGTTTAGTCGAACGGTCGAAGCGGTACTCAATTCTGATGCCTCGGAACGTATCAAGGAGGACACCCGGAAACTCACTCTTCTGGAGTTGGCCCATCAACGCGAGTTGGCGGCTGAAAAGGACCAGGCTGGCGGGCATCTGGAACGGGCTCTGCAACTGTTGGCTGAATACGTCGAGCGCTATTCCCGAGACCCGGCGGTTCCAGAGGTCTTGTTGCGACAAGGGTACTTGCTGCGAAGGCTCGACTTGAAGGATGAGGCGATTGAGAAATTTTACCTCGTGTTGCGGTCGGTACCGAGGATTGAAGGTCGGAACATCGCCTATTCGCGGCGTCTGGTAATGATGGCGCAATCGGCTATCGCTGACACCTGTTCCGATCTCGGGCGTCATGCCGAAGCGGCTGAGCTCTACGGGCGTATGCTTCAAACCAAATCGGAAGAACTCGAGGTCGAGACCGTTCGGATCAAGCAATTGCGCTCGCTGCGAGAATCGGCGGCTGACGGTGTCTTGGAGCGGCAGGCCATGGGGTTTCTCGAAGATTTTCCTGACTCCGATTACATTCCCGAGGCTCGATATTTTTTGGCCCACTCTCTGAAACAGCAGAAGAAACGTGACGCGGCTTTGGAGCAGTTCCAGCTTTTGCTAGAGGCCGTAGAGTTGGCGGCCCCCGATCGGTTAACGCGGTGGATGCCATGGAAACTCCGCGTCGGAAACGAGTTGGCCAACCAGTTCTACTTGGAGGGCGACTACCTTTCTTCGGTGTCCCTTTACCGCGCATTGGCGAAGTCCAACGCAGAGGGTCAAACCCGGCAGTCCTTCCAGTACCAAGTGGGTTTGTGCGAAGAGCGTTTGGGCCAAGTTGAAGAAGCGATCAAGACCTACCAGCAAATCGTGGATGCACCGGCCAACCAGTCCGGCGGTTCCAACACCAACGCCAACGCTGTTCCATTTCAAATCTTGCGGAACATGGCTACGCTGCGGATCTCGGTGTTGAGGACTGCCTCTCGGAAGGACCCGGCCCCTCGGATCCCTGGAGCTCAGCCTTGAAACCAACCATGTCTGCTGCCTTTGAGACCTCGTTGGCTGCCTATCATCAGGTATGCCTCCAACTGGCTGACCTGTCCGAGGAGGAAGGGCGCGCTCTGGAATCCGGAGTCAAACCGCCGATGGTGGAGATCACCCGCCGCCGCCGTGATTTGCTCCGAGAACTGGCCAGAACTCAATCAGCCGTCAAGGCGGCCTCACCGGTTCCTTTTCCGGATCGACTGCGTCCGGCTCTGCAGGCCACCCTCGATTTGATCCAGCGTTCGGTGCGGCTCGATCGGCAGAATGAACAGTGGATGCTCCGTCACCAAATGATACCCGGCGATCTCGTCCCCAGCAGCGCAAGTCGGAGCCCGCAGCGGATTCGGTCCACCTACGGACTCAGAGCCGGGGGTATTGGGCCATGAAGTTGATTGAACGGGTTCTGGTGGTGGATCGCTCCGACTTGATCCGTCAGACCGTGGGCCGTGTCCTACGGCCCAGAGGAGTGGCCGTGGCTGAAGCCGATTCCCTAGCGGCTGCCTGGGAGTACTTGGAGGCCGATCGATTCCAATTGCTGCTCGTCGGTGAAACCCTTCCAGATGGTTTGTCGACCACGTTGATCCGCGAGTTGGCCGCCCGGATGGAGACTCCCTACATCGTTAGCATCCTAGACAAGGAGAACAGCGAATCGAGTCAGCAGCACCGCCGAGCTGGGGCCCATGAGATCGTGGTCCGTCCCTTTGCCGAGAGAGATCTACGGGACTTCTTCGACCGGGCCCGCAAGTTCCTCGCTGCACCGACCGTTTTCCATGGGGCTCCGGCCGCGCTGTCGGCCCCAGCCATAACCCCGCGCGCCTCCACTCGAGCCTCGGTGAACGGTGTCCAGACAGGTGTTCAAATTTTGGGGCGATCGCCCGCAACGCAATACCTGAGGGAGTATATCCGTCGGATCGCTCCCACTCAGACGACGGTGCTCATCCAAGGCGAAAGCGGCACAGGCAAAGAATTGGTGGCTCGGGCCCTGCACCAGCAAAGTCCTCGGTCGGCCGGTCCATTCGTGAAGCTCAATTGCGCGGCTCTTCCAGAATCTCTGGTGGAGAGCGAACTCTTTGGTCACGAGCGCGGCGCCTTCACAGGTGCCATTATTCGTCGTGAAGGACGGTTCGGCATGGCCAATGGTGGTACGCTGCTTCTGGACGAAGTGAGCGAGGTGTCCTTGGCTGTCCAATCCAAGCTATTGCGGGTGATCCAAGAGCGTGAGTATGAGCGGGTCGGCGGCAATGAAACGCTGTCGGTCGATGTTCGGATTGTTGCTACTACCAATCGCAATTTGGAGGAGTCGGTCGAACGGGGGGAGTTTCGGGAGGATCTTTTCTTCCGCTTGAATGTGGTCCCGGTCTACATGCCACCGCTTCGAGACCGGTTGTCCGATGTTCCAATTCTTGCCGAGTATTTCCTCGAGGAGTTCTGTCGCAAGCACAGCAAACCGATCTTGGGCTTTACGAAGGAGGCGATGGAATGGCTCAAGCAGCATTCTTGGCCGGGGAACATCCGAGAGCTGCAGAACATGATCGAACGGGGGGTTGTCGCCAGTGGTGATGGCCCCGTCGATCTAGGCAGTTTGAGCGCCTTTCGTAGCCAGTTTTCAGAAAAGCCTCCGGTCCGAAGGTTGTCGCCTCCGGCTCGGATGAACGGGAGCGAGGCGAAGTCGGTTTCTACGCTCGGTGAATTGCCTTTGGCGCCGCCTCAGCGTTCGGGTCCGACGTCGGGTCGATTTTCGCAAGCCAACGGCTCTGGTGCTGAGCGCAGCGGATTGGAGGGATCCGCTCCGAGTTTCCTCCGATCGCTGGCCGAGGTGGAGGCTGATCACATTCAGCGAGTTCTCGACCACTGTAAGCAGGATTTGATGGCTGCGGCTCGAATTTTAAGGATCACGGTGCCAGCCCTTCAGAAGCGCTTGCCGCAACGGGAGGGTCTGTAGACCTACCTGTTTTCGTTCCGGGACGGAACGTGTGACGGGTAGACGGTTCAAAGCCACCGATTCAAAAGCATGCAGCACGTTAATACACTTCTGAGCGACATTGGCAGGATTGCCCATGGTTCGGTGCGCCGGAGAGTATTCTGGTACAACTACGCCAAGTTGACCGTGGGAATGTTGGTCTTCGCGGTGTTGATTTTCTGGCCGGCTTTCCAGCGGGCCCGCAAGGCGGACCGTATTCAACTAACTCGGATCTTCGATGATCGGCGGCAGGTGATGGAGAATCATTTCAGCCGAGTGCCCCGTCTCTTTGAGTTGGTGGGTCTCGCGTCGACGGTGGAACTACGAAAATCCACCCTGCAGTTGATCCGTGAAATGGATCGGTACCCCGGAATCGTGGCCGTCGGATTGGCCAATTTTGACGAAGGAGTTGCCCGAGTAGATCCCGCCGCCTTGGCGCTTACGATGGATGACTTGGTATTCGCGACGATTTTCAAGGACCCGGCGTTTCAAGAGACGCTTTTGGAAACTGTGCAAACGGGTTCCAGGCACGTATCAAAGATCTTCTGGAATGGTCCGCCCGCCGATGATGCCAGTCGGGCCTACTTTGTGTTCGCAACTGCAGGGCCGCGTCGTTTGGAAGGTGAATCCGTCAACCCCTCTAGGGTGTTGTTCGCGGTCATTAATCTGAAGCGTTTGATCCTCCATACGGGTCGGCCTGCGAGCCTCAACATGGTTAATATTTATCTATCCAATAAAGCGTCCTCTGAACCCACTATTAATATGGAGCGGGTGGGGGAGTTAAAGAGGGTTGCCAGAAAACAATTGATGGAAGTGCGCGCTAAGGACCCATCTGATGCCCTAAGCAATCTTGAAGGGCTACGACTGCTGGAGTTGGACAATTTGGAGAGCGACCTGATCAACGATGAATCTTTTGGAACCGGGAAGATCTGCTATTTGCGTTTACTAGATTTTCCCAACCGGGAATTTCAACTGAATATAATTTTAAAGAAGTCATTCGTTAAGGCCAGTGCGGTCCGGGCACTGATGGTGGCCATGCCCTATTATATTGTTCAAATTCTCATCACGAGCTTTCTGATGGTCGTGATGTGGACGGTGTTTTCTGCGAGTCGGAGTCAGATGAGGGAATTGGCTGAGGCGCAAGGCACGATTGCCCGATTGAATCTTCATCGGACCCTAGTGCAACAGGAGTTGCACGATCACATTATCCAAAATCTCACCCTCTTGGGAGTCCAAGTGGCCACCAGCCGTATCGATGATGTGGAGGGTTTCAAGCGGACCCGTGACACGATTCTTCAGCAACTGGATTACTTGCGTAGAGAACTGCGGCGACTGCTGGTCGAGGGCACTGAGAGGCTGCAGTCTTTTGATGAGATGTCGGTGCAGCTCCAAAGCATTTGTAGCCACATGGAGAAGCAATTCAATGTTCGATGCCAGTTGACGACGTTAAACACGGATGAGCTGAGCCTGCATCCGGAAGTTCTCTTCCGTACTTGCCGCTTCGCAGAAGAGTTGCTGGGCAATGCCATCCGACATGGGCGTGCCCGTAACATTAGCATGAGGGTTGAATGCATTTCATCGCCGCCGTCCTTGTTTTTGCGGGTTATAGACGACGGGTGCGGATTTGATCCCGCGAATTATTCGGCAGGGTTCGGTCTCCAGAGCATGAGTGCCTTCGCCCGCCGTTCTCGTGGTCAAATTCGCATCGAGCGACAGGATTTGAAGGGAATGTTCATCGAACTAAAGATTCCTGTGAAGTCGTTGCCTGTCCTGAGCTGAACCATTTTAAAGATTTCTAAACTCATGAAAATTGCCTTCCTGGATGACCATCCCCAACTCGCCGAAGCCATTGCCGGGGCTGTTGCCTCGGCCATTCCGGGCACTCAGGTGGCTTGCTACAGCCACTGGTCAGAGTTGGAACCCACCTTGGTGTTTGAGCAGTATGACCTTCTGTTCTTGGACATGCGGCTCGAGGACTGCCTTGGCGCTGAATTGATTAGCCCTATTCTAGAGTTGAGTCCCAAGACCCGTATCGTCTTGCTCTCGGCCTTCGCTCAAAACGATCTCCTCATTAAATGCCTTAACTTAGGGATCGCGGGATATATATCCAAGACGAGCCCTATTGAAACGCTGCTCAAGGCGGTCACCACCGTCGCTGAGGGTGGAACCTTTTTTGACGAGAACATTAATCTCGATCAGGAGTCCCGCTAAGTTGAACTGCTATTTAACACCTTTCCTATTATGAGTGAAACTTCGACATTCCGAATCCTTCTGATCGCCGAGGACCCTTTGATTGGGTCGATTCTCCGCGACCAACTCCAAAGTCTCTCCCATTCGGTGAGTCTCCATGCCTCAGCCGGCGAGGGGCTGGCCGACGCGCAGCAGCAGAGTTTCCCGTTGGTGATCGTCGATGACCAGATCGCCGGAAACGACAGTACGAAATTGCTCCAGGAATTGGCCAAAGCGCGGCCTGGAATGAACCGTATCTTGCTCACTTCCGGGCGCGACATGAACGGCGTGATGGAGGCTCGTCGGTCGGGACTGATTTTCCGTTATCTGACCAAGCCGTGGATGCGAGACGAGGTTGCCATGGCGGTGGACAATGCCTTGGCAAGTTCGGCCCAGCGGTCCGAGATCGACGCCCTGCGCGCTCGGAATTTGGTGCTCAATCAGCAATTGAGTGATGCCGTGAGAGGCGGAGGCACACCGGACGGGGGAGGGACCGCATCGCTACCGGGCGAGACGGCGTCTGGACCGGTGACGGGAGGAGCTTCCGTGGACATGGCCATCGAGATGTCCATTCAGATGCTGAGCGTGTTCCATCCCAATTTGGGCAACGCCAGCCTCCGTGCAGTCGCTATCTGCCGGACCATTGGCGAATTGATGGAGCTTCCGCCCACCGAATTGCCCCGTCTGCTGTGGGCGGCCGCCTTGTTCGATATCGGTATGCTCAGCGTGGATCGCAGCATTGTGCGACGCTGGTTGCGGGACACGGCCAAATGCACCGACGAGGAGTTGGCGTTAATTCGCCACCACCCCGAGATCGCCGAGGGTGTGCTCAAGAGTTTTCCCGCGTTGGCGAGCGCAGCGGAGATTGTTCGTCACCATCACGAAGCCTTCGACGGCACGGGATATCCCGATGGGCTCAAAGGTGAGACCATTCCCCAGTTGGCTCGGGTCCTCGCCCCGGTGATTCATTTCTGCCATCGCAACGGATCTACGACTCAAATTCTCAACGAGTTGGAGAGTCTTTCGGACAAGCAATTTGATCCGATGGCCGTCCGCCTCTTGGCCAAGGCCTTACCAATGACTCAGATCCCGCGGGGTGAGCGGGAGTTGCTCTTGATTGAACTGAAGGCCGGCATGGTCTTGGGGCGTGATTTGTTCAACGCCGGCGGACATTTGCTGTTGCCCAAGGGTCGTGAACTCAAGGATTCGGACATCAACCGGATCATTTCCATCAATCGCGTTACACCGCTCACACCGTTTGTGTTGGTGTACTGCTGACCAGGAACGACTCCGTCGGCCGATGGATTCTCATCCGCAAGAGCGTTGTTGTTGGTTCGTTGCGCGTTTCAGCACGGACCACTCCTCGGTTTCGCATTCGTGTACGAAGGAATCGGCACCTCCATTCCCTTCCTCTCGACTGGATTATTCGATGGAGCGGGAACCGTTTACGCGGGCGCTTGATTTAAGTCTGAGGTGAATCCTCCGATAGGATCGGCACATGCGATCCTATCGGAGTGAATTAATTCGGAGGATTGGGCTGTTTGTCTGCCTGATGCTGGGGGCCTTCGCAATGGAGGCCCAAACTCGCAACCGGTCCTTGGTGGCTTGGGGTGAGAACCTGCTGGGGCTCAATCGCCCTCCCGAACTGCCAGCAGGGATCGTGGCCAGCGATGTCGAGGCGGTGACGTCCGGGGAGTTGGTCAGTGGATTGACGCTTCGCTCCGGGATTCTGGTGGATGGTACTAATTATGTCGGGAGCCGACTGATTTTGAGAGGGCCCACATTGCTGACTGGAAATAGCAATGGGATCATTAGTTACGGCACGGGAGCCCTCGATCACACCGACCAGACTTCTTGGAAAACGGCCCTGCTGGATGCCTCCGGTCGTATCGGCGTGAACCGGGTCGGCTTCGGGCATCTTTTCGGCGCCGTTCTCCGTAAGCCGACGAATGCACCTTCCCCAGTGGCTTCGGGGCGATTCAAGGATCAATTCCCTGGCGATCTGGCGTTTTTTGGCGACCGGATCACCGCCGATCTGCCGGCCACCGATACCGATGCGTCCGGTGGATTTGTCTCGGTGGTGGTCGGCCCCACCCATGTGGTGGCGCTGAGGGCGGACGGATCGGTCTCAGCATTTGGTGGGGAAAATCTTTTCGGGGAACGATTCATCCCATCGGGAGTGGCAGGGGCCGTGGAGGTGGCGGCGGGTGAGTTTTTCAGCGCAGCGCTCCTGGCCACGGGGCAAGTCATCGTCTGGGGATCGGACGCCACGGGAGTCGTCAACGTGCCGCCTTCTGTGACCAATGTGGTGTCGCTGCGTGCGGGTGCTTTGCACCTCGTGGCCCTGCGTTCGGACGGAACGGTGGTGGCCTGGGGCAATTCGGCGGACGGCCGTACCACGGTTCCCGTCGGTCTCAACCGCGTGACCCGGATTGCTGCGGGTCGGGCCCACTCATTGGCCCTGCGTGACGACGGAACGGTGGTGGCTTGGGGTTACAATGGGTCGGGGCAAACCTCGGTTCCCTCAGGCTTGGCCAATGTCGTGGATATAGCGGCCGGTGGGCAGCACAACCTGGTGCTCGTTTCTCGTGAGAAACCGCTTTTGGAACCGTTGGTTTTTCGGGAGAACTCAATCGAGGGTGGGCGCGATTTCAATCCAAACAGCGACTACACCGATCGAGGTCGCACCCTCAGTGTGCGGGCGAGTCTTCAGAATGGAGCGCCTCCGGTGCAGTTTCGCTGGCGCCGCAATGGATCCCCAATCCCTGGAGCCACCAATTCTCAACTGACAGTTGTGGTGCCCAACTCGGAACCTGGGGCGTTTCGAATCGACCTTGAGGTGTTTAACGCATTTGGAAGTGACCTGAAGTCTGCCACGGTGCGGTTGGCGGACATCCCGGCCGAGGTGGTGGTCGAGCCAGTGGCTTGGACGGCGGAAGTTCCTCCCGGGGTCACGCCACTGGGCCAGTCTGCGGCCGGAGTTTTCCTAGGGGTTGACAATGCCAGTAGCCTGCTGGCTTTTCGCGTGCGGGCGAAGGGCGATCCGGTTCCTCGGGTCATGGTGTATTCTGCTCTCAGCGGCGAGGCGGTGCTTTCGGTGGACATCCCCATCACCAACGCTTCGGCAACTATCCAAGGATCTGCGGTCGCCGTGAGTTCCCGACCGCTGACAGTGTCCCAGAGCGGGGGATACTTGGTTGTGCTGTCCAACTCCTTGGGAAAATCCATCACTAACCGTGTTGCCGTAGAAATTTATCCCGAACTGCAGGCCCCCAGCGTCTCCTCCGCCATTTCTGAAAATGCAGCGGTTCCTGTGTACTTAGGGCCGGTTCCAGCCGGTTCCACCAATGTCGTGCTGTCGGTAATTTCCAGCCACGGGCCAAGTGTGGTTTACAACTGGCTGAAGGACGGGGTGAAGATAGCACGTGGCACCAACTCGACGTTGAGCCTAACCAATTTCAGTTTTTCCCAGATTGGAACTTACTCGGTTCGGTTGAGCAACCCTCTGACGGGCTCCAGCCTGTCTGGTGATCGCAGTCGGGGCACCAGCGTATCGACGGGCTTCACTCCGGTACTCCCTATTACAGTCGCGCTTTCCCGCACCAATCTGGCTGGACCGGCAGGTTCCTCTGCATCAATGGACATTCAACTCACTGGGGCGCTGTACGGGCGAGTCCAGTTGCAGCGGTGGGACGCTGTGTTGGGATGGACGGATGCGAGTGCCGCATTCCCGGTAGTGGTCCCGGCATTGCCCGCAGCGTGGGGCATCGGTGGGACCTACGAACTGGATGTTTCCAGTAGCGGCGGTCGGGCGTCGTTCTCGGTGGGGACAGCAAGTCTAAGTTCAGCACTCAGTGGGAGTTATCGGATTCGGGCCGTTCAGTTGGCCTCCGCCGGTGGCACGGAGCTCACGGGTACCGAGCAGGTGTCCTTGTTCCAGGTCTCGGTGACATCGGTCGCTGAAATTTCCCTTCCGAGCACAGAGCCCACGCCCGTGGAGGGTGGTGGCACCTGGGTTTCGGGACTATCGGCCGGAGTGGACATGACGCTCACCGCTGCTGCCTATTCCACGGTGGATCTCTCCGCGTACCTCACCGTGGAGGGGTTCCCGGCTCCAGTCTTCCGCTGGGAGCGGCAAAGTGAGCCCGCTTCCGGTTCGGTGCCGGCAAAGTACCAAAGCATCTCGTCGGCCACTAATTCACCGCGGCTGCTGGTGAGCGCCCTGGCCACCAACGCAGGAATCTACCGGGTTACCGCCACCAATTCCGTCGGTGGGGTTGGCGGTGTTTCCAAGACGATCCGGTTCCGAGTGGATCGTGTGCTGCGCCTGCCGGCCGAAACTTTGGCCGCGCCGGGAGGGCCTGTTGAGATTCCTATTTTCTTGTTGGGCTTCGGGGACGAATCGGCGGTGTCCTTCACGTTGGAGGCTCAGACCCCCTATCTGTTGACGGAGGACGCGACCGTCACTCTGACGTTGGATCCATTGATCTCTCCCATCGCCTCAATGAGCTATCGGCGCGCGGGTTCGGTGGTGACAGCGCCGGCTAACGGAGGCGGAGGCAGTAATCGGTTTAAGCTCCAGGTACTGATCTCCCGGAATGATCCCACGGTGGGCTTTCCACGAGGCACCAATGCGATTGCGCGCCTTGCATTTCAAGCCCAGACGTTTGGGGCCATCGACATCATCCGAAATCTGGGTGCTTCGGGCGTGGTGGTGGTACCGCCGCTGGAGGTGCCCGTGCGTATCCTTAAGGATTCGCAGTTGGTTACGGCCGACAAGGATCTCTCGTTCCGCGTCGCCTTCACCAATGCCACTCTTGCTTCAATGGTTTCGGAGGGAGGGCAGGTGGCAGTGCTGGCCGACTCCATGGAGGGGGATGTGAATGGCACCGGATCGGTGGATGTTCTCGACATCACAGCAATCGCCTCTGTGTTGGCCTCTTCGATTGCCGACACAAATTCGGTGGTTGGACGCCGTATGGACTGTGCACCCAAGGCCAGCTCCGGGGATTGGTTGATCAACTTGGCCGACCTCGTTCAGGTGGCCCGTTTTGTGGCGAAACTAGATCCGCTTCAGCCGGCTGAAGATCCTCTGATCGGCGGATCGGGTTATTCACTCAACCGCAGTCAGCAACCCACTCTCGCCAAGTCGTTGACGAGGGCGATCCTGGCAGATCCGATTCGATCCATCGGATTTGGTTGGAGTGACCTAGTGACAGGTCAGGAAGCGTGGGTGCCCGTGATGCTGGACGGGGTTGGAAACGAAAACGCCTTCGCCTTCAATGTTGAATTCGACGCCCAGGCTCTCGAGTTCACAGGTCTCAAGACGCCGACCGGAACCTCATACATCGAGAACCGATCGAGCGCCGCGCTAGGCCGCATCGGGGCGGTGTTATGGAAACCCGCCGGTCAGTCGGCTCCGGTCGGTCTATCGACCCTCGTTGAAGTGGGATTCCGCGTCCGGGCTCTCGGCGGAACCACCGAATTGCGATTCGGGGCAAAGCCGGTCGATTCGCTCATTGCCACGGTCGATGCCCAGCCCGTTCAGCGAGTTCAGTACGCGCCGAGTCAGTTGACCATTGGACAGCGTCGTCGAGTGCTCGGCGGTCGGGTGGTGGGCCAGACGCTGTCCGGTTCGGAGTGGCGCATCGAACTGCAGGCCTTGGATTCCGGCGGTCAGGCGGTGTCCGCTCGTGATCGTCGGCTGCGCGTGCGGACCTCCGATCGATTGGAGTCTCCCTCGGCTCAGTGGCTGGACTCAGGCCTGAAGACCGAGGTGACCCCCGCCGGGACTGTTCGGATCCCGGTATCTCTGGATCCGGCCCGCGCCACGGGGTTTTTCCGCCTGGTTGAAGAGTGAGGTTGGCGTACCGAGTGAGCGTGAGTCCTCCGTCTGCAGTGGGGTTGTGTGCAGGCTTTGGAATTGGGTGCGGAGTTGGCTGAGAGGGTAGGGCAAACAGATTCACGAACGTGACTTGCTGGGGGGGCACCCCGCAGGGCAGGTTGGTGGCATCATGACGAGAGCGTTGCCGCATACTTGGGGCTGGAGCCGATTCCAACACCCGCTGGCCTGCTGGGTCCTCCTGGGTTTTCTGGGGAGCCTCGGACTGTTGGGTGAGAGTCAGCAACAGCGGCTCAGTCGAGTCTACGAACAGGCGCGCAGTGAGTATTTGAAGTCACCCGGGCAACCGGCCTTGGCGTGGCCGTTGGCGCGGGCCTGTTTCGATCGGGCTGAGGGACTCACATCGCGACCGGTTCGCAGTGCCTTGGCCAAGGAGGGGGCCGAAGCCTGTCGCCTGGCTTTGAAGGAATCCCCGGCAGATGCGGCCTGCCACTACTATCTCGGTTTGAACTTGGGAATCCTCGCCCAGACACAACCGCTTCGAGCTCTGGGGTTGGTCCGGGAGATGGAAACCCAGTGGCAGGCGTGTCAGCTTTTGGATCCTGGTTTTGACCACGCCGGTGCAGACCGTTCTCTGGGGATGCTGTATGAGGAGTGTCCGTCTGCACCGCTGGGAGTCGGGAGTCGCAGCAAGGCTCGATTCCATTTGGCCCGGGCCGTTCAGTTGGCTCCGGACCATCCCGAAAATCGCATTCTGTGGATTGAATTTCTGGTTCAACGCCATGAGAAAGCCGCCGCGGTCGAAGAGTTCAAGAGCCTCCAAGGAATCTTGCCTGATGCTCGGATTCGACTGAGTGGCAGCGATTGGGAAGTGGCCTGGAAAACTTGGGAGGCCCGCTTGGAAACCCTCGAGGCGCGTTTGGGGGTTCAGCCGTGAGTCCCGTTGTGAATTCTCTTGGATGGAATGGAATCATGAAGAAGAACTTTACCCTCCCAATCGCTCAGCAGGATCGAGCGACGGTTTTGAAATTCCAAGCAGCTCACTTCGCCAGAGCGCTTCAATTGGATTGGTCTTACTGGCGGCGTCTTCCTCCGCAAGGGCTGCGTGGTTCACTGGATGCAATCCTCAGTACGGTCCGTTCCTCGCTGACGATTCACCCTGCCAGAGGAGTGACCCTGCAATCACTGTCCTCCCAACAGAAGCGTTACGGTCTCGGCCAGTGGATACAGTGGCTAGGGTTGCTGGGCGTCTCGGTGTCTGCCTTGGCTGAAAATCCGCACCGGCCGTTCACTCGGTTACCCTATCTTCAGGGAAGCAGTCCGACGCAAATCCACGTGCTATGGCGCACCGAAGGTCCCATCCAGCCGGTGGTTCGTTGGGGTACTCAGCCGGATCGGCTCGACCAGACGGTTCCCCTCGCAGCCATTGTCACCCGGGCCAGTCTCGGGACCAATGGACAACCAATGATCCCTCAGTGGCTGAGCTTGCGGACTCCAGAGAATCTCTCCCTGCCCAAGCTTCACAGCGCTCCTATTGGAACCTTTCAGTACGAAGCCGCGATCGAGGGTCTCTCCCCGGACACGGTTTATTACTATGGAGTCTTCAATGGTTCGGAGCGACTCACCGCAGAATCGCCCGAGCAGCGGTTTCAGACCCAACCCCAGCCAGGAACAGTGCGTCCTTACCGCTTTTGGGTCTTGGGCGACAGCGGCACCGGGAGGGAAGCCCAGCTAGCGGTCCATGAGGGTATGCAGGCGTGGGTGAAACAAGATGGGCGGCCATTGGATTTCTGGATCCATGTGGGCGACATGGCCTACGGAACTGGCCGTGATGTCGAATTCCAAAGCCGTTTCTTTGAGTCGTATCAAACCACCCTTCGCAATTCGGTTTGCTGGCCCGCCATGGGGAATCACGAGGGACATACGTCCAAGGGAAGCACGGGTATCGGGCCTTATTACGATGCTTATTGGGTGCCGACTCGGGCGGAATCTGGCGGGTTGGCCTCCGGGACTGAAGCTTACTATTCTTTTGATCACGGCAACATTCACTTCATTTGCCTCGATTCCCACGATCTGGACCGCAAACCCAGCGGCGCTATGGCCAAGTGGCTCAAGGCGGATTTAGAAAAAGCCAAGGCGGAGTGGTTGATCGCTTTCTGGCATCATCCTCCCTACACGAAGGGGAGTCACGACAGCGACAAAGAGGCCGACCTGATTGAGGTGCGTCATCACCTCCTTCCCATCCTGGAATCGGGTGGCGTGGACCTTGTGCTCACCGGGCATTCCCATATTTATGAGCGATCGATGCTCATGGATGGCGCGTATTCCACTAATGCCACCGTGGCCGAGAATTTTATTTTGGACGATGGCGATGGAGATCCGCGAGGCGATGGTGCGTATCGGAAGGGGGCTGGATTGCGCCCTCATGAGGGTGCCGTTCAGGTGGTGGCCGGACATTCTGGTGCCAGCCTGGGCCGGGTAGGAACCTCACCGGTGATGCGTCGCACCCTGGTCGAGCACGGATCGCTTTTGGTGGATGTGGAAGGGGATACTCTGGTGGGAAGGATGATTAATCGGGAGGGAGTCGAGCGCGATCGGTTCAGTCTGGTCAAGCGAGGGGCTCCGTTGGTTCGTCGGTTGTCGTTGCCTTGGCAGCCGCCAGAATACAAGGCCCCCGACAAATCCTCCAAGTCGCCCTATCCGCCGCCGCTCGACTATCAGGTGCTGATCCCTGCGGGGGCCGAATGGAAGGCGTTGTCCGGGGCTCACCCTCAGGGATCCTCGTGGTCTCGCCCTGGATTCGATGACGCGTCTTGGTTGCGTGCCAAGGCTCCCTTTGACTCGGGTCGGGGGCGCCTCTTCGGAGGGGAGCGGGCTTCCAAAGAGGGGCGACCTTCATTGTATGTGCGCCGTGAATTTACCGTGTCTCAAGCCGATAGGGTCACGGAGCTGGGCCTCTGGGTCGATTACGCGGACGGCATCATCGTACATCTCAATGGCCAGGAAGTGGCGCGTGTGAATGTGGGACGCAGTTCCGGGCGCAATGCGCAGGGTGTCAAACAACGCGAGGATTCGGGCGCCGTGTACGTGCCGCTCGGCTCGATTGCGCGTTTCTTGGTGGATGGCGTCAACGTCTTGGGCATTGAATGCCATGCCCACAGCGAAGGTTCCATCGACTTTGGTCTGAATCCCGCGCTGTGGATGGAGGATTGATGGTGTCGAGAGGCGCTCGAATTGGCTGGAGCCTCCTGTGCGCGTTTCTTTGCCTGGGAGTCGCCTGCGCCCATAACAGCCCTGAGCACCAAATCGAGGCTCTGTCGGAGCGGTTGATCCGAGAAGGGGACAGTGCAGACGTCCTTTTGGAGCGGGCCATTGAATACCGGGTTCTGGGGAAACTGAAGGAGGCTGCCCGAGACCTCCAGCGGGCGGTTCGGCTTGCACCGGGCGATTCACTGGTGCTTCTCGAATTGGCCCAAATTGAACTCCAGCGGCGACGGGTGTCTGAGGCCCTGCTGAGGGTTCGGCGGGCGCTTCAGGTGCCGGGATTGACCACTGGAGAGCGGGCGGCAATTCTGATGATCCGCAGTCACTGTCGAGCGGCGCAGGGCTCCAAGCTGGAAGCCTTGGACGATTGTTCCGAGGCCCTGAGGTGGAATCCGCAGCTCATTTCGGCGTACCTGGAGCGCAGTGCTTGGCAGCAGCGTCTCCACCGGCCTCATGAACGAATCCTCGGCCTCGAAGAAGGAATCCGGCGAACCGGGGCGGGCCTTCTGGTGGCAGAGCGGATTGAGGCGTTGCTCGATGACGCTCAGTGGCAGCAAGCACTGGATGCGATCGAGCCAGAATTGACGTCCTCGCGCCTTCAAGGGACGTGGAAGATTCGTCGAGCCCGGGCGCTCAAGGGGTTGAGTCGGCAGACTGAAGCCGACCGGGATCTCCAGAGTGCCCTTGAAGAGATCGAGCTGCGAATGCCGCGCGAGGTGAAGGATTCTTCGCTGCTCATGGATCGGGCCCTCGCTCGGGAGTTGCTGGGCCAGACGGAGTCAGCCATTCAAGATTACAAATTGGCCGCGCGTTGCGGAGGAGGGGAGGAAGCGATCGAAGCGGGACGGCGTTTGCGGAGAACTCGTTTAGGTCGATCTCTGTGGCCATGGCATCCTCGAAGGGCCACCCAGCACTAAGTAAACTTTGGCGGCAATCCTTGGCTCC
Organism: uncultured Verrucomicrobiota bacterium; assembly: GCA_903939515.1. Classification (GTDB taxonomy): domain Bacteria; phylum Verrucomicrobiota; class Verrucomicrobiia; order Limisphaerales; family UBA9464; genus SXXZ01. The sequence continues at coordinate 2,839 of CAJAHH010000086.1, read as the reverse complement.
GGTGTTTCTTATTAGTCGCCCGATCCTCTGAGCGCTGACGGGGTGGCGAGCTGGGGCTACTTGAGAATTCGTAGGCCCGGCAGTGATGTTGCTGGCAGTTTCGGTTTTCAGGTTTTTTGTTCGGGTGGTTGACGCCTGCGAGGTTCGTGCGGACTTTGTTTCAATACCGATAGGCCGCGTGCCGTCGGCTTTGAAGCATGCCGAAGCGTTTCTCCATCCTGCTGTTGCTTGCCGTGGTCCTTTCAGTGGGACTCGGTGCGGCCAAGCCACCGGCCTCTCCAAGTCCCCGAGTGGATCGCAAGGTGGCTGAAGTCCAACTCAACGAGACCGTCTTGCCGGTTCTTCGAGAATACTGCTGGGATTGCCACGGAGACAGTGAGGCCAAGGGCGGTGTGAATTTTGACGCACACACGAATCTGATGGCGGTCTTGCGCGATCGGGGAACTTGGGAACGTGTCATCCAGACGGTGCGTTCCGGAGAAATGCCTCCCAAGAAGAAGAAGACCCAGCCCAATACGGAGGTTCGAACCCATCTGGTCGGTTGGATTGAGCGAACACTCTTTCCGATCGATCCCTCCCGTCCGGATCCCGGACGTGTGACTCTGCGGAGATTGAATCGGGTGGAATACAACAACACGGTTCGTGACCTGTTCGGGGTCGATTTTCAACCGGCCGACGACTTTCCTCAAGATGATGTGGGGTATGGTTTTGACAACATTGGGGACGTGCTGTCCATGCCACCAATCCTGCTCGAGAAGTACCTCAACGCAGCTGAGGCGATTTTGGATCGGTCGATTGTCACCGGCCCCCTGACCCCGAAGGCTCGACGGTTTGCTCCGGCGCAAATCCAGGGACACGTTGGTGGTGGCGCCTTGGCGACGCTTTCCGCCCAAGGTGAGATGTTCGTGGAGTACGAAGCCCCGGTGCCGGGCGACTACGTGTTCAAGGTCCAAGCCTACGGAGATCAGGCGGGGGATGAAAAGGTGCAGATGGCTTTGCGGGCCGACGGGCATGATCTCGAGACTATTGAGGTCCGCCGAGGCCGCGGGAACCCCAAGTTGCACGAGCATCGGCTGGCTTTGAAGCCCGGTAATCACCGGCTGTCGGCAGCCTTCCTCAACGACTTTTATCGCCAGACCGAGGTGCTGAAGACCAATGGTCAGGGGAAGACCTACACTGAAAAGAAAACTGAAGATCGCAACCTGCAGGTGGAATTCATCGAAGTGACAGGGCCCTTCTCAGAGGCCGTGCCGCCGTTGCATGCCTTGCACCGTAAGGTTTTCTTCAAGGCCCCGGGACCTCAGACGACCAATCAGGTAGCCCGGGATATCCTTCAACGGGTCACGGATCGGGCCTACCGGCGATCGGCGACACCGGCTGAGTTGGACGGATTAATGCGCCTTTTTGGTCAGGCTCGTGAGTCGGGCGATGGTTTCGAGGCAGCCGTGAAGCAGGCACTGATGGCCGTCTTGATCTCGCCGCATTTTCTCTTTCGCGGGGAGATTCAAAGCAATCCCGATAACCCCCATGAATCTCACCGGGTTTCCGAGTATGCCCTGGCCTCGCGGTTGTCTTATTTTCTCTGGAGCACCATGCCCGATGACGAGTTGTTCCGTTTGGCGGGCCAGGGTCGGTTGCGTCGCAATTTGGCGGGGCAGGTGAAACGAATGCTCGCCGATCCCAAGTCACGGGCCTTGGTCGACAACTTCGCCGGACAGTGGATGCAGCTGCGCACCCTCGACATCGTTTCTCCAGATGAAAAACTCTTTCCTGGCTTCGATGCGCCCCTGCGAGCCGCTTTCCGCCGAGAGACCGAGTCGCTCTTTGAGCATGTGCTGCAGAAGGATCGCCCCATCACGGAATTCCTTACGGCCGACTACACCTTCGTCAACGAGCCGCTGGCTCGGCATTACGGGATTTCCGGAGTTCACGGCCCCGACTTTGTCCGTGTTTCTCTCAAGGGAACCGGGCGAAGCGGTGTGCTGACCCATGCCAGCGTTCTGACACTCACCTCAAACCCTAACCGAACCTCTCCGGTCAAACGCGGTAAATGGATCCTTGAGAACATTCTCGCATCACCGCCCCCGCCGCCGCCCCCGGGGGTCCCTGCGCTCGAATCCAAGGAGACCCACGGTACCCTGAGGCAGCGGATGGACGCCCATCGCGACAATGCCATGTGTGCGTCCTGTCACGCCAAGATGGACCCTCTGGGGTTCGCCTTTGAGCACTTTGACGCCGTTGGTCGGTTCCGGGAAAAAGACGGTGATGAGGTGGTCGACACTCGGGGTGAACTGGTTTCCGGTGAACGATTTGCTGATCATGTGGAGTTGAGCCGAGTGCTCTCAGACTCCCGGCAGGCAGACTTCGTTCGCTGTGTCAGCGAGAAGATGCTGACCTATGCCCTGGGACGTGGTTTGGAATATTACGATCGTCCCGCGCTGGTTGCCATGGACACCCAACTCAGGAAGAAGAACCTGCGATTTTCGGCCCTAATCCAAGCGGTGGTGGAGAGTGTTCCTTTCCAATACCGACGCGGTGATGGCGATCCGCTGTTAGTGGAGAAACCCTGACTCCAGCCCTGAGATGAAGTGTCTGACTTTTTAGGGAAGCCGTTGGTTGTAGCGCAAAGGTTGCAGCAGGTTAGGTTATCTCTTGAAAGTTGATTGATTGGCATTGGGAATGCTAAATCGATCACATCAGTGCAACTATTTTGGTTCCTCGCTATTTCCAGTGGGAAGGGGGGGGCTTGACGGGTGGCGGATGATGGCGATCGATGACACCGGAACAGACCTTTGGACAGTTGCTTGGGCTTGGGAAGAGCTGGAAGGTAGTGGAGTCG
>CAJAHH010000085.1 GCA_903939515.1 uncultured Verrucomicrobiota bacterium | reverse complement strand
CTCAGCCGTGAAGCGCAGGGCGCGCGGGTACCGGACGGTGGAGTACATGACCAGCATGCTCTACTTCGTTGCCGGGAAACTTACCCTACCGTGCTACTAACCCACTGAAAGTAGCGAGGAACCCAAAATTCCGCGTGCAAAAAACAAAAAAACAAGAACTATTAAGCGACAATTACCGTGCAGCATAATTAACTACTCTCTAAGATTTTTAATCAAAAAATGCTACCAGCGGGCTTTGTCTTAAAAAAACTCTGAAAGGAGATATTTTGAAACTTTTTTTAAGGTGTTTAATACTTTTCTCCCTCTTTTTTCCGACCGTAACCCATGGTGAACTCGGAAGCTTTCATGGATTCGGAATGAGTCTTCGTGATACAATTGATGGTGAGTTGAGGGCTCGAATTGCCGCCGCGGATATTGTTGCAGTACCAGATCCAATTGGATTCCTGCGAATAGCCAACCGAAAGAAGATCCAGATTAAATCACTTTCTTTGGAGATTCGCAGCCTTCGGGACCTGGGAAACATAATCTTTCAAGTTTCGGAATACTTTTCTAAACGACGATTACCAATTGATGTAAACGGCTTCGAAGTAAAGTGTTTAAGTAATTCTAGAACAATAATTACAGCAGAACGACTCCGGCTATTACGTGGTGGTGAAATTATTATTGACGGTGAATGCACCTTATATATTAGAAACCAACGATTGGGATTCAAAAAAGGGATTCTGCATCAGGAGAAATCTGGGAAAATGACCCTTCAGTATCGTGATCCCCATTCAAAGGCGGATGAGCTGATCTCTGTCGACCTGAACCCTTGATGTCCGCGCCACTTTTATTCTGCAAAGCGTGTCTAGGTATGTAAGGTAGGGCTAGGAGAATAGATTTCAACAGACCGCAGTTGCCTCCGCTACTCTGGGCTCTCCAAATCTACCAGTAATTATTTGACAATTAAAAATAGGCCGTGTTGTTCGCAAATTTTATAAAAATTACATGTTTAAGCGCCCTGTGAGTGAATCAAAAACAGACTGATTTATTTCATTTAATGACGCTGGAACACCGGTGAATCGCTCATGAACCCAGCGCTGCCCTCCGCCTACTTTCGAAAACTGGTTCTCATTTTACTAATGGAGTAAATCCGCTGGCTAACTCTGAATCGCATGCCTCGGTATTCAGGATACGCTGAATAAGGAACCGTACGTTTAGTGATGTGGTAGGACTTTGAGATTGGGAACATTCCCGCCTCCTACCCGATTCGTCCCTCAAGAAGTCCCTCCTAATCCAGCGTGAAAGGCTTTCGAAACCGACCGAGCGAGATCGGCGTTCCAATTTGAGCCCTCGCCCAAATCAGCTTCGCTCACAAACCGCTGGGGTGATCGATGAATTCCCAGGGCAACCCGAACTGGCTGGCCAACTTCTCCGCCAAGGCCCGCACACCAAAGGTCTCCGTCGCATAGTGCCCTCCGTAAAAGACATTAATAGCAGACTCTTCTGCCAAGGCATGCGTCCAGTGCGGGCCTTCGCCGGTGATAAAGGTATCCACCCCCTCAGCGGCCGCTTGCTGGAGTTCGGCCCCGGCGCCGCCGGTACAAATGCCTACTTTGCGGCACTCGGAACCACCCCCGGCCAGCAAGATCGGATCACGTCCCAGAATTTCGCCCAGACGACGCCCCAATGCCTCGCGGCTCAACGTCGTCTCACCCTGCCAACCGACGAATTCCCCTTCATGCCGGAAAAACGGCTTCAGGCGTCGCAACCCGACCAAGCGGGCCAATTGAGCCGCGTTTCCGAGGGTTTTATGGGCATCGAGCGGCAGGTGCATGGAATAAACGGCCATGTCGGCCTCGAGCAAGGCTCGGATCAATGCCATTCGAGGCCCTGTCCATGGCCGGGTTTCTGACCAGAACAACCCGTGGTGAACCACCATCAAATTCGCGCCCGATGCGGCCGCCAATCGCACGGTGGCCAGCGAGCAATCGACCGCGGCGGCGATCTTGCGCACCGAACCCCGGCTTTCGACCTGCAGGCCATTGCGCGCCCGGTCATAGTCCCGGTAGCGCTCCGGAGTCATCCAAGCCTGGCACTGAGTAACAAGGGTCTGGAGGGCGACAGTCTTCACAGAAGCCAGAAAACCAGCCTGTCCCTCGGGAATAAAGGCTCAAAAGCGCGTGTGCTGTTGATGGGTCGAGGGAATCTTGTAACCTTGCCGATCGAGAGCGGTCGCTTGAAACAGTGAGGGGTGTTCTCCGATTTGAGCATGGACGAACCGGTGTTGGATGTGACCGCCTGCGTCGAACGCGTGCGGGCGGGCGATGAGGATGCAGCCCGCGTCCTCATGCAACATTTGCATGGGTTGATCGTCAAAATCGTGAGGTCACACCTGCCCCGAAGAACTAGCGAGGAAGACCTCATTCAAGCCGTGTACGTCAAGGTGTTCACCCGAATCGACCAATACCGAGGAGCTGTGCCCTTCGAGCACTGGGTGTCCCGTGTGGCGGTCAACACCTGCCTCAACCAGATCGCCCACGAAAAGATCCGGCCCGAGTGGCGGATGTCCGATCTCAGCGAAGACGAAGAACAGGTGGTGCAAAACCTCGCGTCCACCGATAACGATTTGTCACCCGAAGACGGGCTGGCTTCGCGGGAACTCGTCGAAAAGATGCTAGCACGGCTCAACCCGGAAGACCGTTTGGTCATTACCCTACTCCACCTAGAGCAGAAATCGGTCGAAGAGGTTCGACACATCACCGGTTGGAGCGGACCTCTGGTAAAAGTAAGAGCCTTCCGCGCTCGGGCCAAAATGAAGAAACACCTTTCAGAATTGATGGAGGAAATTCACCCATGAAGACCCATCCGTTGGATCGCTTGCTGAAGTCCGCCGCGACGGCTTATCCACCTGCTGCGGCAGCCCCTGCGCTGGAACCTGTGCTCGAACATCGAGTCTTGGCCGCGATGCGACGGGCCCGTTCCGAGGCCGAAGGCATCAACTTGCTCGCCGTGCTGCGGTGGGGCGTCGCCTTCGCCGGATGCGCCGCGCTGTGCGCCATTCTGCTATCGGTGAGCGATCCGACCAACAGCCTGATCGACGAAGCCTTCGTGGTGCCCGAGCCGGAAACGTACCTTGCCCTGCAATGAGTCCCCTAAGCCGCACTGCGATCATTGGTTACCTAGGCGCCACGTTTGTCGCCGGCGCGGTCGCGGGCGTCTTCGGTGCTCGAGCCTTTCCGGCCAAGCCGGCTCCGCGGCCTCCGCGTGAGTCTGGCGCGATGTCGGCGCGAATCCTTAAACGTTGGACCACTGATTTTCACCTGAGCCCGGAGCAAGTTACCAAAATCGAGCCCATTCTAAAGGCCGCTGAAACCGACGTCTCGGGCATCCATCAGGAAACAGAACGTCGGATGAAGGGTTCCTTCGAGCGCATGCACCAGCAGGTCTTGCCACTGCTCGATGAAGATCAGAAGCAGTTGCTCGAAGAACACCGCAAGAAGATGGAACGACGCGGCAACGAACGGCGACACGGTGGCGGCGGTAATTCGACCAATAGCGGCGCCGGACACAACGCTCCATAATCCAAGGGAGGAACCAGAATTTTCCCCTATTCCCCCTATTTCACCGTTCACGCCGCGGCGTAGGACGGTTGCTCATTACTTTCAGTGGGTAGCACGTACGTTCGGGTAACAGGGAGTTCTGGCGCAATGCGCCGTGTCGCAGAGCAGGTCCCCGAGACGCGATTCAGCCTCGACGCAGTTTTTACCCCAGTCGCTCGGCCCAGCCCACAGAGATAGATTGCCGACGCAGCCCACCGGCTCAAATCGACCAAGCCTAACTGCGCCCCACATCAACACCACTAGGCAACTGCCGTAGCGATTCGTTGGAACGTCCGGTCTGGCAGTCGGTTTGACTTGCAGGATGACCTTGTCCAGCCGACAACCGTCTTCTTCCTATGATACCACGACGTCTTCTCCTCCTGCAGTGTCTCTGCAGCCTGATCGGATTCTCCGCTTGGGCCGATGGACTGACCGGTCTTCGCCGCACCGAGGTGATTTATGGCCGCAAGTTCGGTACAGCGCTCACTCTGGATGTACTACAACCGGCCAAGACCAATGGCATTGGCGTCATCTGGGTCATTAGCGGGGGATTTTATTCTGACCATAACGGCATCAACCCTCCCTACTGCAAAGCCCTGCTCGACGAGGGCTACACCGTCTTCGCCGTCGTCCATGGTTCCCAACCTCGATTCACCGTCCTTGAGATCGCGGAAGACATGCATCGAGCGGTTCGCTGGATCCGCCATCATGCAGCCGACTATTCCGTGCGGCCCGACCGTCTCGGTGTCACCGGTTCCAGTGCCGGAGGCCATTTGTCGCTCACCCTGGGAACCCAAGGTCACGACGGCGACCCGAAGGCCAAAGATCCGGTCGACCGAGAGAGCAGTCGTGTGCAAGCCGTGGCCTGCTTCTTCCCGCCCACCGACTTTGAAAACTGGGGAGCCCCGGGCGACACCCAGGTCGGCGTCGGCAAGGTGGGACGACAATTCTACGGAGCCTTCGGCAGCCCTTCCGACACCTTGGAAAGCCGCCTCGAATACGGCCGCCCCATCTCCCCGATCCACTTTGTCACCAAGAGCATGGCCCCCACGCTGGTGATCCACGGCGAAGCCGACGGACTGGTACCCATCTACCAGGCGGAGATCTTCGAGAAAAAAGCCCGAGATACCGGAGCCATCTACAAGTTGGTCCGCCTGCCGGGCAAGGACCACGGCTGGCCCGGCATGGAAAAAGACCTCGTCCAATTCGCCGATTGGTTCAAGACCCACCTGAAGTAACCCTACGGGGTCGGTCCCGAATGGCAGTTAGTTAAGGCCTAGGCGTTTTTTGGTGAGCCGCTTTCTGCGAGGCGGGTGGGGTAGGTTTTCCAGCATGTACTCCATGGTGGCCCGCTGCATTTCCTGCAGCAGGTCCCAGACTCGCCGTTGATTAGCCACTGCTACCTTCATCCACTCAAACTGTTCGGCG
>CAJAHH010000084.1 GCA_903939515.1 uncultured Verrucomicrobiota bacterium | reverse complement strand
GCGCCGGGGCTCGTGTGGCTTGCTGCACGGTGGGGCTCCGCGGGACTCGGCCTGCGCGGGCTGAGGAGGCTTCTGAAAGGATGGGGCTTTCGCGCTGTGCGCGAGGGGGTGGTTTGTTCGCCTCCAAGGCTCGCTTCGGCCGTGTCCCGCTGCCGCCCGGGGGCAATTGTGTCGCTAGGGCGACGGTGCCGGTTGTTTGAGTCAGGCGGCAGCTCAGGGGGTAGGGCGATTTCTCCGAAAGCGCCGGGGCCCGTGCGCTCCGTTCGGAGATCGAAGCCTTACCGGGAGCGTTGGTGGGTTGGGCGTGGTGGTCGGCTGCGTAGTGGTCTTGGCTGGGCTGCCATTCTGAGAGCAGATGAGGTTGAGGGAGACGGTGTGGGTTCGTAGGGTGAGGGCACATGACCGCTGTTGATCGGGCTCAGTCGCTGCGCCAAGCCATGCCGGAGGGAGGGCTCTTTGGGGGGATGAGCTGGAAATCGGCGGCGCGGCCGCTGGCCTTGGGCGAATCGTTGGCTGCGGAGATCGAGTCGCTAGGGCGGGTGTTTCACCAGTTCTATAAGGCCGTGAACCAGTTGTACCGGCGGAGTGTCGAGGGGCGCGCGCCGGCTTGGGTTGCGGAGGTGCTAGATCAGGGAAAGCCGCCGGAATTGGTGGCGATCCAACGGGCGGCCGCGTTGCGCAATGAACTGCCTCGGGTGATTCGTCCAGACCTGCTGCTCACCGAGGAGGGGTTCATTATCTCCGAGTTGGATTCGGTGCCCGGGGGGATCGGTCTGACTCAGTGGCTGAACCAAACTTACGCGGCTCTGGGTGATGCGGTCATTGGGGGAGGCTCTGGCATGCAGGATGGATTCGCGTCCATTTTTGGGGAGGCCTCGAAGGTTCATATTGTGGTGTCTGAGGAGGCTGCGTCTTATCGCCCGGAAATGGCTTGGCTGGCTGCACAGTTGGGATCGGGCCGTTTCCAGGTGCACGGAGGAGATTTTGATGCACCGGCCGATGGTGAGGCGGTGTACCGCTTCTTCGAGTTGTTCGATTTGCCTCAGGTGCAGGGATCGGGCGCGTTGATTCAGAAGGCTTTGGAAAAGCGCATCCGGCTGACGCCGCCGCCGAGGCCCATTTTCGAGGAGAAGCTGCTCTTTGCCCTGTTGTGGAATCGAAACCTGAGGGAGTTCTGGCGGCAGGAATTGGGGGAGGGGTTCTACCTCCGGTTGCTGAAGATTGTGCCGCGCAGTTGGTTGCTGGATCCGACGCCGCTGCCGCCCCATGGCGCTTATCCTGGGTTAGAAATCACCGAGTGGTCTCAGCTGAAGGGGCTATCCCAGCGAGATCGGGCGCTGGTGTTAAAGATCTCTGGGTTCAGTCCGCAGGCCTGGGGTTCTCGGGGCGTTTATCTGGGGTCCGATTTGAGCGCCGGTGAATGGGGTTCGGCGGTAGATCGGGCTCTCGGGGCTTGGCCCGGGTCGCCCTACTTGTTGCAGCAGTACCACAAACCGCGACTGCTGGAGGCCGAGGCTTTGGACCTCGATACGGGGGAGATCACTCGTCAGCCAGTCCGTGCCCGCTTGTGCCCGTATTACTTCGTGTCTGGTGATGGGGATCAGGCCCGTCCGAAACTCGGAGGCATCTTAGCGACGCTCAATCCGGCGGATAAAAAAATCATCCACGGCATGAGCGATGCGATTCTCGCTCCGTGCAGTGCTTGAGAAATCGCCCAATTACAGCAGCACCACTTCGGTGCCCACGCCGGCGTCGGTGAAGATCTCTAGCAAGACAGAATGCGGCACGCGGCCGTCTACGAAGGAGACTTTTTCGATGCCGGATTTTAGCGCCGAAACCGCGCTGTCTACCTTGGGGATCATGCCTTTATCCACCACGCCGGCGGCCTTGAGGGCGGGAACTTCGGAGATCGACAGGTGCGGGATGACGGTGGCGGGATCCTTCGGGTCGCGCATCAAGCCCGGGACATCCGACATGAAGACTAACCGGCATGCTTTGAGGGCGATGGCGGCCATGGCGGCGGCGACGTCGGCGTTGCAGTTGTAGACATGCCCGTCTTCGCCGCGGGCCGTCGGACTAATGACTGGGGTGATTCCCTGTCGGATGCAGTCCATCAAGGGCTCAGTGTTTACGGCAGTGACTTCTCCGACGAAGCCTATATCCACCGGGTTCCCGGCGGCATCTTGAAGCCAGAGTTTCTTGCAGGTGAAGATGTCGGTCCCGGCAAACCCTCGGGCCACACCACCCAGTGACTGAAGGGTCTTCACCACCTCGGGGTTGATTTCCCGAGACAAGACTTGGTCCACCACTTCGACGGTCGCCGCGTCGGTGACGCGTTGTCCCTGGATGAAGTGGGCCTTCAAGCCTGCGGCTTCCATGGCTCGGGTGATGGCCTTGCCTCCGCCGTGGACGACCACTGGGTTAATCTCTACCGCTTCCAAAAATACGATGTCTCGGGCGACGCCGTTGCGAATGGACGGATCGGGCGAGTCCATGAAACTGCCACCGTACTTCACCACAAAAGTCTGTCCGGAGAAGCGTTGGATGTAGGGCAGGGCTTCCAACAAGGCCGCTGCCTTGGAGATCAATTCTTGCATCGGTGGGAGAGGGTGCGGTGAGACACCCCTCCGTGTCACCTGTCCGCTGCCGGACTTGTTGCCGTTTGCAGCGACTGCGCGTAACCTGTGCGGATAATGAATCCTGCTCCTGCGGCGGCTGGTCCTGGTAATACGTGGCTAATTTTCGCCCTCCTGACGGTGCTCTCTTGGGGTGTGTACGGAGTGATCCTGCACAAGGGTCGCGGCTACATGCCGATGGGGTCCGAAACCCCGCATGCGGGTCTGAAGGCCTTCCTGTTTGTCTGCATCGCCTATGCGATTATTGGCGTCGCCTCGGCGGTCTTGCTGAAGGTTCGTGGTTCGGATTGGAGTCTCACTCCGATGGGTATTCAATGGAGTCTGATTGCGGGTGTCACCGGTGCCTTGGGTGCATTCACCTTGGTGCTCGCGCTGGGGGCCGCTGCGCCCATTTACAAGGGAGCCGCAGCCGCGGCCGTGATGCCCATCGTCTTCGGTGGGGCTCCGGTCATCAATACGCTGGTCGCCATGCTGCTGCATCCGCCGCAGGGAGGCATTAAGACCCTTCCGCTGCCGTTCCTTCTGGGCTGCGTCCTGGCGGCGACCGGTGCGTTCATGGTGGCCAAGTACGCGCCGTCGAACACAGGGGGTCCGGCCAAGCCGGCAGCCGGTGTTGTGGCTCCCGCCATTTCCGCGGGCGGATCTACCAACGCTCATTGAGCTGGTCCATTCAGCGCCTCGTCGTGGCTGAGAACCCAAGCATGTGAGCGATACCGGACACTCGTCCACTGGGGCGTCCTTTGCAGGAATGCCCCCGTTGGATGCGATTCGATCCCTACTGGGGGCAGTTGTGCCCACCAATCCGTTTTATGGGCGCAAGTATGCATCGGTGGGGTGTTCGGCCTTGCCCTCGTCGTTGGAAGATTTTCAAACGCGCTTTCCGCTAACGACTAAGGCCGAACTGGTGGCTGATCAGGCCGCCTTTCGGCCCTACGGGTCCAACCTCACCTTCCCGGTGGCCGCCTACACGCGCTGCCACCAAACCAGCGGGACCCACGGAGCTCCCATGCGGTGGTTGGACACCCCGGAGAGTTGGTCGGCCATGACCGACGGTTGGGTGGAGGTGTTGAGGCAGGCCGGTGTGGGTTCGAGCGACCGGGCGTTCTTCCCGTTTAGTTTTGGCCCGTTTCTGGGCTTTTGGTTGGCCTTTGAGGCGGCCCAGCGCCTGGGTGTGCTCTCAGTATCGGGGGGCGGGATGAGTTCTTTGCTCCGCTTGAGAGTGCTGATGGAACAAGGCTTCACCGTGATGTGCTGCACGCCGACTTACGCGCTGCACTTGGCCGAGACGGCCCGCGCCGAGGGGATCGATTTGAGTCCGTGTCGGGTGCGGCGAATCATTGTGGCCGGCGAGCCAGGGGGGAGTCAGGCGACTGTCCGTTCGCGTATCGAAGCCGCCTGGCCGGGTGCCCAAGTGTTCGATCATCACGGGATGACCGAGACGGGTCCGGTGACTTATGAATCGGCCGAACTACCGGGAAGCCTGGTGCTGCTCGATTCCCAGTTTTTTGCGGAGATCGTGGATCCTCAGACATTGCTTCCCGTGTCCGAGGGGACGCGCGGTGAGTTGGTGCTGACGACCTTGAAGCGGGTGGGTTCGCCCCTCATCCGCTACCGGACTGGAGATTGGGTCTGCCCGCGACAATGGCGGGGGCGGTGGACGTTCGAGGGTGGAATTTTGGGGCGGGTGGACGACATGGTGGTCGTCCGCGGTGTGAATCTCTATCCCTCGGCTGTGGATGTAGTCGTACGATCCTTGGATTCGGTGGGCGAGTACCGGGTGACGGTGGACCAGACGGGCGACTTGGCGGCGGTGTCTATCGAAGCCGAGGCCTCGGAGTTGGTGTGTCGCGATCTGGCCGACCGCCTTCATGAGGCGTTGTCATTGAGGATTTCTGTGATCCCCGTCTCTGCTGGATCTCTGCCCCGGTTCGAGTTGAAGGCCCGGCGCTGGAAATTCTTGCCAGCCCGGCCCTAAAAGAGCCGGTCCGAGTCGGGCCTTGTTCCCGTAAGCCGGAAGCCTGTTTCAACGAGCCTTCTGGAAGGCGCTCAACCCGCGAACAAGGTCCGCCGCTCGGGCCAAGACAGGATCGGCCAACCGGACGGGCACCGCGGCCTTTTCCACTGTATGGGTCTGGTTCGTCGACTCGTTCGGTTCGCTCCGTTGCGCGCGAACCAGATCGGCTTCAGTGACTTTGCGTCGTGGAAGGGGGGCAGAGCCCATGGCACCGCTAATGCCATTGGTTCCGTTGGGTTTGAGGGCCGCGATGGGGTTTTTGATGAATCCACGTTCGGTGTTTTCCGGGACCGGGATCCGAATGTCCGGCGGGATAGGCCCCGCAGCCAAAGTTGATCCATCGCCCAGTCGGATGCGCCCTGCGGGTACCTGAAGGCGGGTACCGTCTCCAAGGCCGACCTCACGGAAGACTCCATGCCGTCCGGCGGTGGGTTGTCCGACCAGAGGGCTTCCGGTCTCTTGCCTTAACACGGCGGCCAACGCTTCGGCAGCCCCTTGGGTTCGGTTGTTGACCAAGACGGCCATAGGGAGGCTCCAGAGGCGCTGGGCGCCTGAGCCTGCAATCGAATTGCTACCCCAGTGGAGGATAGCCTCGGTTCGGTCGGAAAAGAGGCTGGCGGTCTCGCCGGCAGCCGGCAGGGAGTCGCCTGAAGCAAACCGGAGGTCTAGGACCAGACCGGAGGCGTTGGTGGACCACGTCTTGTCGTTCAATGCGACCCGGAGTGCCGTGGGCAATCCCAAGTCTACCCGGCCCATGCGGAGGTACAAAATGCCTCCGTCGAGCCGCTCCCGCCGGGCGATTAGCTCCGGGGCTGGATTGTTTGTGGATCCAGTGCTCGAGACTTCCTGCACCGGCCGGGCACCGAATCGTTCGATCAACGCTTGAGAGGCTTGGGCCTCGAACTCCGCCGAGCCTAGGTCGAGGTGGGTTCGAAGCACTTGGATCAACTCCGGCAGGCGCGTCGTCGAGGACGGCGTATCGCCCCGGAGGCCTGGAGACAGAACTATCGCCAGAAACAGCGCCAGGACTTCAATCCACCGCAGGGTCTCACGCATGGTAATATTATAGCTCTTGGGCCCGCTGCTGTCGCTTTCAAGTTGCCTCCCCCCAGGCCATTCTAAGCCGGAACGATTTTGAGTGGGATCGGTCGTGTTGGCTCAGGCTGTGGTACGACCCTGTGTTACGACCGTGAATGTAGTCCGAAGACTTCCGAGGTAGGGACCGATCTCCGAGCGGTCCGGCCCTGCGGCGGTCCGGCTCTGCGGTGGTCCATGTCTGTGGACGTGGCGCTTTCGGAGAAATCGCCTTACCTCGGAGGTGCCCAGGCAAGGCTGAGTTTATGGTAAAACCCCTGGATGTAGCCCGAAGACTTCCGAGGTAGGGACCGATCTCCGAGCGGTCCGGCCCTGCGGCAGTCCGGCTCTGCGGTGGGCCATGTCTGTGGACGTGACGCTTTCGGAGAAATCGCCTTACCTCGGAGGTGCCCAGGCAAGGCTGAGTTTATGGTAAAACCCCTGGATGTAGCCCGAAGACTTCCGAGGTAGGGACCGATCTCCGAGCGGTCCGGCACCGCAGACGTTGGCGCTTTCAGAAGATTCGCCACGGCATCAATTTCCTCCCGACGAATCATTACCGCTCAGGCCCGCTCCGCCGGACCGATCCAACAAAAAATTGTTCGGGTTCAGAGGGCGTTGAATACGCTCTGAGCCACCTGTTTATGGGCTCAAGAAGGCATGAAGCTATTCGCTCAGCGCTCACGTATCTGAAAATGCTGCTTGCACCAAGGCTCCTCGGGCTGGTAGGTCATCCGTTCCTTTAATTTAAGAATCCTTCGATTATGGCACGCATTTGTCCGCTGACGGGTCGCCGCCCGGTGAAAGGCAATCACATCTGGCGCTCGGGTAAGGCCAAGAAAAAAGGTGGTATTGGTACCCACGTCACCGCGATCACTAAGCGCAAGTTCTACCCGAACTTGCAGCGCGTGAAGGCGCTCTTGCCCAGTGGAGAGGTTCGCTACATGCGAGTCTCCGTGAAGGCTTTGAAGGCCGGCATGGTAACCAAGGCCCCGCGTCGTACCTGGAAGAAGGCCGACGTCGCAGCCAAGTAACCGCCTGCTTTTGCAGGCACGCCCTAGGTTGTTTTAATCCTAGGGTAACGAACAACGGCTCCCGTTTTCCGGGAGCCGTTGTTGTTTTAAGGGGCAGACGTTTTTGTTTTAAGGGCCTGTTTTCAGGGCCTGTTTACCCGTCCAATGAGCGTTCGCGGGAAGGCTCAATGTTTGGCTCCAGCCGTGGCCAGATATTCCAGCAAATCGGTCAGGTCTTGAGTCGGCAACTGTTCAAAGCCACCGGGCATGATGGACTGGCCGGATGATTCGAGCTTGGCGATGGCGCTGCGCTGGATGACGTGTTTGGTTCCGGTGGTGTCGAGGATCTCCACCGAGGTGGCTGTTTCGGCGTCCAGTCGCCCGGATAGGCTTTCGCCGTCCTTCTGGGTGAGTGTCCACAGCTTGTAGTTGGCCTCGACCGAGCGGTTCGGATCGAGAATCTCGGTGAGGATCTCTGTCTTCGGTCGGACCCCGATTCCGGTTAATTCCGGTCCGATGCGGCCGCCCTTGCCATCGAGCACATGGCAAGCGATACAGTTTTTCTCAAAAACCTCCCGGCCATGGTCCGCTTTGCCCGCTTTGAGGGCCACCGGCTGGAGTTGGGTGATCAACGCCTCCATGGCTGCTGAGGACTTCGGTGAACCGGTCTTCTGCAGGGATCGAGCCTTGGCCGAGACCGATGCGTCGGAATGGCCGCTGAGTTGGCTCCAATGATCTCGGCTGAGGTCGCCAGCCAGCAAGGTGCCGGCTTCCACCGCGCCCAAGAGTCCCAGGGCCCATTCCTTGCGCCGCAGCAGCAGGGCGGTGGCGTTACGGCGCATGGTGGGTGAAAGCTCTGTCCAATGAGCCAAGACCGCCGGGGAGGTTTCCGGAATCCGCGAAGCAGCCAGCGTTCCGATAAACCCGTTGGCCAGGCCTGGGGTGCTGAGCACATGAATCTGGCCCAGGATCGCCGTGACCGAGGCTTTTGAGTCGTTGATGGCAATCAGGCGACGAGCGGCCTCGATCCGGTCGGAATCCGTGGCGGTGCCTTGTGAAAGAGCCTGGACCAGCCGTTCGGAGATCGCGGGAATTTGGGGGGCGAGAAGGTCGCTCCGTCCCCACTGCGTGGTGAGTTGCACCAAAGCCACCTTGCCTGCGTCGGGGGCCTTGGCCACGGCGGCCTGAATTTGGGCGATGGTACTGGGCGTGAGTGAGGGGATGCGTTGGGCGGGCCATCCGGCGGTCAATCCTTCTAGGATGGCGGCGGAGATCGCGGGTGGGGCGCCGGCGGCAGCCATGGCCAATCTCAGGGCATTGGGTTCAGTGGCCGCGTGATGGCGAGCGACGGTGCGCAGCACCTCCAGCGCACCGGGGGTCGTTGGGGCCACCGAGAGGGATGAGGTCAGGAAGGCTTGATGGTGCTGAGTTCCTGCTGCAGTGAGGGCGTCCTTGAGCCAAGGGTCGGTGGTGTTCTGTGGGTTCTGGAAGGCTTCGATCAATGGAAAGATCGAGGCGGTGTTGCCTCGGTCGGCGATCGTCAGGAGTGCTGCCAGACGGACTTGGGCATTGGTTTCCGAGA
Organism: uncultured Verrucomicrobiota bacterium; assembly: GCA_903939515.1. Classification (GTDB taxonomy): domain Bacteria; phylum Verrucomicrobiota; class Verrucomicrobiia; order Limisphaerales; family UBA9464; genus SXXZ01. The sequence continues at coordinate 33,107 of CAJAHH010000084.1, read as the reverse complement.
CAACCAGTTGTTTCCAGTCTGCGGCGGTCCATCCGTCGGCAGGCAGTGTCATGACCGCGGCCCGACGCACGGCCGGTGAGGCGTGGCTCAGGACAGACAGCGGGGCGGCGTCCGATGCGCCCACCCCGTGCAAGGTCCAGAGCGCGTGGAGCACCCGCGGGTTCAGGTTCAACTCATCGACGGTGGTGTTCGAGGTCATCCGTACCAATTCCGGCACGAGGGAGCGGTCGTGCGTTTCGACCAACCGGCGTTGGGCCTGGAGGCGGACCTCCATGACAGGCGATCCCAGGGCCTGCAGCCAACGGGCACTGTCCTGGCCCGACAAATCGACCTTCGGAGCGGTCTGGCCGTCGCGGTGGGTGATCCGATAAATTCGCCCGTGGGTCTTGTCCCGCAACGGAGTCTCATAGGCGTTGCCCTTGCCGTTCTTGAACCCGTTGGGCACGGGGTTGTGCTGGATGATAAAGTTGTACCAATCGAGCACCCACAGAGCACCGTCTGGGCCCACCTCGGCCATGATGGGCGAGAACCATTCGTCGTCGCTGGCCAGGAAGTTCTTCTCGTTGATCGCCTTGAAGTCGGCCCCGGATCCCTGAAAACGGAATTGCCCGATGAGGTGGCCCGTCGGTTCGGTGACAAAGGAGACCTGATTCCAGTAATCCTTGGGGAAGCTGCGGGCGGTATACAGGGCTGAGCCGGCGCCCGCGGTGTATTTGCCGTGCCAGTCTACTTGGCGGACGTTCTGGGCGATGGGGTGGTAAAGCTGATTGTCGGCGATGGATTCCATGCGGGCCGCCGACCATCCGTTGACCGCCTCATAGTAGCGGTTGGCGATGGGCATGTACCACGCGGCATTGCCATTGGCCGTAGAGCCAAACACGTAGCCTTCTTCGGACAAGCCCAGCCCCCAGGTGTTGTTGTTGCTGGAGCGGACGAACTCAAGGGCCGATCCGTCGGGCCTGAAGCGGAAAACACCCATACCAAATTTGACGCGCTTGCCGCCCACCTCGCCGTCGAACCCGCTGTAGCCGACCACGCCCCAGACCCAGTTGTCGTGCCCGTAGCGGATGTTGCTCGCCGTGGCATGGGTGTCGCCCATGTTCCACCCCTTGAAGAGCACCGTGCGTTCGTCGGCCTGATCGTCGCCGTTGGTGTCGCGCAAGAAGAGCGTCTGCCCGCCCTCGATGACGATGAGTCCACCGTTGGCGTGGCAGAGGCCTGTCGGGATGGAGAGCTTGTCGGCGAAGATGGTGAACTTGTCGGCCTTGCCATCGCCGTCGGTGTCTTCGCAGATTTTGATCCGGTCGCGTCCTTCGCCGGGTTTCTGCAATTCATTCGGATAATCGACCGTCTCGGCAATCCACAGCCGTCCGCGTCCGTCAAACGCCATGCTGATGGGTTTCAGGAGGAGGGGCTCGGCCGCCCATAGTTCTGCTTGGAAACCCGAACGCAGAACGATCCGCTCGGCGGATTTGGCGGGCGCCAAGGGTTCCTGCATTCGAGTGATTTTTTCGCCTTCGATGCCCCAGCGCTGACCCGCCAGGTAGTTGGGCATCGGGTGCGGGGTCTGTTGGTAGGGCAGAGGGGTTAAGTCGCTCTTGGGACGCAGTTCTTCAATGGCGGCAGCCAGAGGTGCGGCGGCGACCAAGAAGGGCAGCAATTGACGCAGGGGATTCATGCAGTGTCTGGGTTGGGAATAGTCGATCCAGGAGCCGAGGGAAATTCAAACTCCGGCTCACGCCAAAAGCTTGTGCAGCAGCTGTCCATGGATGTCGGTGAGCCGGAAGTCGCGGCCTTGGAATCGAAACGTCAGGCGTTGGTGATCCAATCCGAGCAGGTGGAGCAGAGTAGCGTGAATGTCATGCACATGGGCGCGGTCGACCACGGGGTTGAAACCCAGTTCATCGGTCTCGCCCAGAACTTGCCCGGCCCGGATGCCCGCGCCGGCAAACCACATGGTGAAGGCGTCGATGTGGTGGTTGCGTCCGGTCTTCTCGCGTGTCTCGCCCATGGGGGTACGACCGAATTCGCCGCCCCAAACGACCAGCACATCCTCGAGCAGGCCGCGGGATTTTAGGTCCTTAATCAAGGCCGCGCAGCCTTGGTCCACTTGATGGGCCACCTTCGCGAGGTCGGTCTCGAGGGTTTCGCCGGGGCCGCCGTGGGAATCCCAGTTGGTGTGGTACAATTGGACGAAGCGCACGCCGCGTTCAACGAGTCGGCGGGCCAACAGGCAGTTGCGGGCGAAACTGGGGGTGTCGCGGGTGCAGCCATACAGCGCCAGTGTGGCATCGGTCTCGCCCTGAAGGTTGGTCAGTTCGGGCGCGCTGGATTGCATCCGATAGGCCATCTCGTAGCTGGCAATGCGGGTGGCGATCTCCGGGTCGCCGGTTTCAGAGGCTCGGCGCAAATTCAAGTCGCTCAGAGCGTCGAGGGTTCGGCGCTGCGATTCGGCGCTAATGCCTTCGGGTCGGCCCAAGTTTAAAATCGGATCGCCCGAGCCTCGCAGCGGAACCCCTTGGTGGCTGGTGGGTAAGAATCCGCTGGACCAATTGACGGCCCCACCTCGCGGCCCGCGCGGCCCGCTTTGAAGCACGACAAATCCAGGAAGGTCGCGCGATTCGCTGCCGATTCCGTAGGTCACCCACGATCCCATGCTCGGCCGGCCGAACTGCCCGCTGCCGGTGTTCATGAAGAGCTTGGCCGGGGCGTGGTTGAAGAGGTTGGTGGCGCAGGTCTTTACCAGGGCGATGTCGTCGACGATGCCTGCGGTGTGCGGCAGCAAATCACTGACGCTAGCTCCGGATTGTCCGTACTGGCGGAAGGTGCGCTTGGAGCCCAGGAGGGTGGACTTGTTCTTGAAGGACGAGTCCATGAAGGCGAAGCGCTTGCCCTCGAGGAAGGAGTCGGGAATGGGTTGACCGCTAAGTTGGTTGAGCCGCGGTTTGGCGTCGAAGAGTTCGAGCTGGCTGGGGCCGCCGGCCATGAACAAGTAAATGATACTCTTGGCGCGGGCCGGGTGATGCGTGGCCGGGGTCTTGAGCGATTCCGCTGTGGCCGGCGCAGAAGTTGGGCCTGAAGTTGGGCCTGAAGTTGGGCCGGTTTGCCCTTCGGCCAGCATCGAGGCCAGTGCCAGGTTGCCCAAGCCCATGGCGCACCGTCCGAAGAAGTGCCTTCGGGTCAGGTCTTGCAGCGATTGAGGGAGGGGGTGGTTTTCCATGGCGGCGGCGGGTTGGGTCACTCCCGGGTGATGGTTTCGTCGAGGTTGAGCAACACGCGGGCCACGGCGAGCCATCCGCCCTCAGGTGGGGCTCCGTTAGATCCGCCGGCCGACCGCTCTTCGCGGAGCAGGCGCAGCAGTCGCTGTGATTCCGCGGGCGCTGGGTGCCGTGCGGTGCATCGGAGGAACCCGCCGGCAATTCGATCGGCATCCGTTCCCCGTGTGGAAACCATTTGACGGGCGATGTGCAGGGCCAGTTCGTGGAACTGGGTGTCATTGAGCAACGTCAGCGCCTGCAACGGGGTGTTGCTCCGCAGTCGGCGGGTGCACGTGGTGAAGGTGTCCGGTGCGTCGAAGACGGCCAGTGCGGGATGCAGCGTGGCGCGCTGGATCCGGGTGTAGAGCGCGCGTCGGACTCGCTGTCCGCCGCCGCTCGCCATCCAGTCGCGGTTGCTTTGTGTGAAGGCGCCGAGTCCGGCGGGTTGCGGGGGTTGCACCGGGGGGCCACCCAGAGAGCGATCGAGCTGACCGGAGGCGGCCAGCGCCACGTCGCGGATGATTTCGGCGTCGAGGCGGAGGCGGTTTTGCCGCGCCAGCCACCGGTTGAGGGGGTCGATTTCGCGCAGGTCAGGCCGTGCGATGGATGACTGCCCGTAGGTCTCCGACTTCACGATACATCGGTGCAAGTGCTTGAGGCTCCAGCCGGATTCCTGGAACTCAACAGCCAGCCAGTCGAGCAGTTCTGGATGGGTGGGCGGGGTGCCTTGGGTACCGAAGTCGTTCTCCGTCTCCACGAGGCCGCGCCCGAAGTATTGCTGCCACACTCGATTAACGAGCACGCGGGCGGTGAGGGGATGATTGGGTGACACGAGCCATCGGGCGAGGTCGAGGCGCTGGTACCGGCCATTCTTCGGAGGCAGGGGCGGCAGGATCTTCGGTGTCGCGGGCAGCACTGGTTCAGCAGGGCGTGTAAAATCTCCCTGGACGAAGCGTTGGGTTTTGCGCGGTTGGGTGCGTTCGCTCAAGACCAACGTGGTGGCCCATCCCGGAGACTTTGCTTTGGGTTCGTTGATGCCTGAGGGGAGTCCTTCGATTTCGAGGGTGGGTTCGTCCTGATCGTTGAAAAAAGCAAACAGGCCGTAGTAGTCGCGGTGGGAAATGGGGTCGAACTTGTGGTCATGACACTGGGCGCAGCCGACGCTCAGGCCGAGCAAGGCCGATCCGGTGGTGGCGACGCGGTCGAAGATCGATTCGATGCGGAATTGTTCCGGATCGATACCGCCTTCTTGGTTAATCTGGGTGTTGCGGTGGAAGCCGGTGGCTGCGCGCTGAGCCACGGTGGCCTGGGGCAAGAGGTCTCCGGCGAGTTGCTCGATGAGGAATTGATCGAAGGGTTGATCGGCGTTGAAAGCAGCGACGACGCCATCGCGGTAGGGCCAAATGGATCGAGGGGCATCGACGCTGTATCCGTTAGAGTCGGCATATCGGGCGACGTCGAGCCACCAGCGGCCCCAGCGTTCTCCGTGATGCGGTGAGGCGAGCAGGTGTTCGAGGATGCGGTCGCGTTCGGTTGGGCTGTCGGTGGTGACAAACCGGGCGGCGACCTCGGGTTCGGGGGGCAGGCCGATGAGATCGAGATGGACCCGGCGCAACCAGGTGGCGGAGTCGGCCGGGGCCGAGGGTCGAACGCGGAGGCGTTGCAAGGTGTCGCGGATGAAGGCGTCGATCGGATGGTGTGTGGCGGCGGTTCGGGGCGTTGGGGGGCGTTGGGGACGAATGAAGGACCAGTGGACGAAGACGCCTGAGACTTCGTGGGCTGGAGCGGCCGATCCGTCGGCAATCCAACGTCGGAGGGTCTCGATTTCGTGGGTTTGAAGTGGAGGCCTGTGGTAGGGCATCCGTTCGATCTGCGGATGGGTTCCGTCTAGGACTTGTATCAGCAGGCTTTCGGTGGGTTTTCCAGGGGCGATTGAGGGTCCCGATTCGCCCCCTTTCCGAGCACCGGCGGCGGTATCTAGGCGGAGGTGGGCTTTGGGGTGTTCGGCTCCGTGGCAACTGACGCAGTGCCGGGTTAGCAGTGGTTTGACCTCTTGGAGGTACCGAGTCTCGGGCTCGCCTGCTGTGCCCGCAGCCATGGCCGCAAAGGCCAACAGCCAACCAAGACAATGGGCTAAACCGGGCTTCATGGTGATGAGGAACAGGCTACGGGTGCATCTTGGAATAGGAAAGCGTCCCGTCAACTGAGGGTCGGTGACAGCTCTCGGGGTCGGTCCCACCTATTTACACAAAAGGGGTCACTCTCAATTATTTCTAGTAATGAGAAGTGGGCTGCGAAGGGGGGTGGTTTTTTGGTGCGTTGCTGGGCGTAGGCTTCGCGGGATCGGTCCTGCGCTCGCAGGGAACGTGGGGACAGGCTCGGCTTTCGCGCGGCCGCGCGATGGGGATATCAGGGTGTCGACGTTCCAATGCTCGCTCCGGCCCGGTCCCGCTCCGCTTCGTGTTCAGCAGGCCCAGTCTCATTGCGGCGATCCGGCGGATCAATGGGTGTCGGTTGTGAGGGCTTTGCTGGTGGGTGCGGAGGATGGGGCGGGTGGGTTCTGGCTGGGCTTGGAAGTGGGAGTGAGTCAGGGTGTTTATCAATGAAACGGGGTGGGATATTTGGATGCGGGATTCTTGGGTTTTTGTTGGCTGCGGTTGTCTGTGCGGCAGATCGGCCGGTCAATTCGTTGCCTGGGGCTCTGCGCTGGATGGTGGTGGCCCATCGGGGGGAGCATGTGCGGAATCACGAGAATACCCTCGAGGCCATTGAAGGCGCGATCCAAGCGGGCGCGGACTTGGTCGAGATGGATGTGCGTCGTTCCAGTGATGGGCAGTACTTGCTCATGCACGATGCCACGGTCGACCGGATGACCGATGGCAAGGGTCGGGTTTCTGAGAAGTCTTGGGCGGAGTTGTCGGCTCTCCGAGTTGCGGGCAAGGCGCTGACGAATGTGGCCGCTTCTCGTATTCCGCGCCTTCAGGAAGCGCTGGAGGCGTGCCGAGGTCGGATCCAGGTTTACTTGGATTTCAAGGCGGGGGATCCGGCCGATGTGGTGCGCATCTTGAAACAAGCGGGGATGGATTCGAAGGTCTGGGTGTATGACCATCCGGGTGGTGCGGTGCGGTGGCGCAAGGCGTTGCCCGGTGTCCGAATGATCCTGAGTCCGCCGGCGGAGGCGCTGCGTGATGAGGAAGCGCTACGGCATTTTGTTTCCCAATATCGCCCTGAGGTGGTGGATCTGGCGCCGTCCCGGGAGTTCGTGGATTGGTGCCGAAATTTGGGTATTCGAGTGTGGCCCGATATTCAGCGCCCCGATGAGCGGCCGGGTTATTGGGAGAAGTTTTTGGGCCTGGGGGTCGATGGGGTTCAAACCGATCACCCGGCCGAACTCAAGGCGTGGCTCGATTCGGCGAAACCCAGATGAGATGATTTGAGTGGTGCGATACTCTCGCCGGGGAATCCGTCGCTGCCCACTGACAAGATGGATGCCGGATGGTTTTTAAAAGGTGTTTTGGCAGGGGTTTGACTTGGGCGTCAACCCAGGCACCGTTCGGCGCCCGTCGGAAGGCGTTCGGTGACGACTGTTCCGGCTCTGCCATTGCTTCGATTGATTGAGTTTCCATGATTCCGTTCCTGCGTTCCTCCATTGGCCCTTGGGTTGCACTGTGCTTCGTGACTCAACTCATCACCGGGTGTTCTCGGTCCGAATCTCCATCGCCCGCCGCTTCGGCCGCAGCGCCAGCGGTGGTGACGGTCGCCCCGCCGGAGTCTATCCCGTTCACGCCGACGGAGACCCTCAGCGGTCGCATTGAAGCCGTGGAATCGGTTGAGATCCGTCCTCGCGTTTCGGGCTACCTCACGGAGGTGCGTTTCCAGGCCGGACAGGCGGTCCGCAAGGGACAGGTGCTCTTCGTCATCGACCCAAGACCCTTCGTTGCGGCAGTCCAGCGGGCCGAGGCAGAGGTGGATTCGGCGAAGGTCCGGCTGGCCTCGGCGGGGCGGGAGTCGGTTCGAGCCGAGCAACTGCTGAAGACTCAGGCCATTTCGGTGGAAGGTGCTGATCAAAGGGATGCCCGGATGGGCGAATCCAAGGCCGCCTTAGCGGCTGCGACGGCCCATCTCGAGATGGCTAAACTCAACCTAGACTACACCCAGATCCGATCGCCCATCGACGGTCGGGTGGGCCGGGCGCTGATGACCTTGGGCAACAATGTTTCTGGAGTGGATGGCATGAACTCCTTGCTGGCGACGGTGGTTTCCGTCGACCCGGTCCACGCCTACGCCGATCTCGATGAAGCGGTCCTCTTGCGACTCAACCGATTCCGCGCCGAGAAAAAACTCCCGATGGATGAGCAGGGGCGCATTCGAGTGGGTTTGGGATTGGCCGATGAAGAAGGCTTTCCTCATGAGGGAGTGGTCGAATCGTTGGATAACCGTCTGGATCGGGACACGGGCAGTCTCCTCTTCCGTGTGCTGTTGCCCAATCCCGACGAACGGTTGGTGCCCGGATTGTTTGCCCGGATTAGCATTCCTGTCGGGCCTGCGGGCACGGCGTTGGTAGTGCCGGATTCGGTGATCGGCACCGAGCAGAACTTGAAGTTCGCCTACACGGTTTCGTCGTCGAACACGGTGGAGAAGCGCTTCGTGGTGCCGGGGCCACTGGTCCACGGCAAGCGGATCATTCTCTCCGGGCTCAAGGAGGGCGAGCGGGTGATCGTCAACGGCACACTTCGGGTGCTCTTCGCTGGGCAACCCGTCCAGCCGCAGGAGGCCCCGGCTGCAGCACCGTCGACGCCCAAAGCGGGTTCGGCCCATTAATCGCTCGAGCCGATCCAATCCCAGCTCCCTCCAGGTTCTGAACCGGGTCCCATGAAATTTTCCCACTTCTTTATCCAGCGTCCGATCTTTGCCGGAGTGCTTTCGGTGGTGATCTTCCTGGTGGGGCTCATCTCGATGTACCGGCTGCCCATCAGCGAGTACCCCGAGGTGGTCCCGCCGCAAGTCGTTGTTCGCGCGGTGTATCCCGGAGCCAATCCGAAGACCATTTCCGAGACGGTGTCGGTGCCGCTGGAGCAGCAGCTCAATGGCGTGGAGAATTCGCTCTACACCTTCTCTCAGGCCACCAGCGATGGCGTCATGACCCTCACGGTGACCTTCAAGCTGGGTACCGATATCGACCAAGCCCAGCAGTTGGTCCAAAACCGGGTGGCGCAGGCGCTGCCTAAATTGCCCGAAGAAGTCCGTCGACTGGGGGTGCTCACCATCAAGTCGACGCCGGACCTGACGATGGTGGTCCACTTGTATTCCCCAGATGCCACCTACGACGACATCTTCGTGCGCAACTATGCCACGCTTCAGGTGAAGGATGTGCTAGCCCGCATCGACGGGGTCGGACAGGTGCAGTTATTCGGCTCGGGCGACTATGCCATGCGGGTGTGGCTGGACCCGGAGCGACTGGCGGCGCGGAGCATGGCTCCGGGCGACGTGGTCAACGCCATCCGCGAACAGAACATGCAGGTGGCCGCCGGTGCGGTGGGGCAACAGCCGGTCCAGAGCCCGGTGGCCTTTGAGCTTCAAATCAACACCCGAGGCCGATTGGTCTCGGTGGAGGAGTTCGGCAACATCGTGGTGAAGCGCGGGGCTCATGGTGAAACGCTGCTGCTCAAGGACGTCGCGCGCGTCGAATTGGGTGCCGGTGAATTCGCCCTCCGCTCGTTGCTCAACAACCGATCCGCAGTGGCCATTCCCATCTTCCAGCAACCCGGCTCCAACGCCTTACGGCTCTCGCAAGAAGTTCGCTCCACGATGGAATTGCTGAAGAAGAACTTTCCGCGCGGCCTCGATTACGCGGTGGCCTATGACCCCACGGTTTTCGTCAAGAAGTCCATTGATGCCGTCATTCATACGCTCTTTGAGGCCATCCTCCTGGTCGTTCTGGTAGTGCTCATTTTCCTTCAAACCTGGCGGGCCTCAATCATCCCGCTGGCCGCCGTGCCTGTCTCGCTGATCGGCACCTTCGCCGTGATGTCGGCGTTGGGGTTCTCAATTAATGCGCTCTCCTTGTTCGGTCTGGTGCTGGCCATCGGCATCGTGGTCGATGACGCCATCGTGGTGGTGGAGAATGTGGAGCGGAACATCGCCCTGGGGTTGTCTCCGGTGGACGCCACCCGGCGCGCCATGGATGAGGTGACCGGGCCGATTGTCGCGACAGCCCTGGTCTTGTGTGCCGTGTTCATTCCCACGGCCTTCATCAGCGGATTGAGTGGGATGTTCTACAAGCAATTCGCCATCACCATCGCCATCTCGACGGTGATTTCGGCCTTCAATTCCCTGACGCTGTCGCCGGCCCTTTCGGCCCTGCTGCTCCGTGATCACCATGCACCGAAGGATGGGCTCACCCGGGTTCTGGATCGCCTGCTGGGGTGGTTCTTCAGGCCCTTCAATCGATTCTTTGATTGGGCATCGGGTCAGTATTCCAAGGCCGTGGCGCGGGTGATCCGGGTGAGTGTTGTGGCCTTGGCGGTGTATGTGGGGTTGATCTTTCTGACGGGGCGGATCTTCCAGGCGGTTCCGGCCGGGTTCATCCCGTCGCAAGACAAGCAGTTCCTCATTTGTGTCGCCCAATTGCCGGATGCTGCTTCTTTGGACCGCACCGACGCGGTCATCCGACGCATGAGTGATTTGGCCATGAAGGTGCCCGGCGTGGCGGCCTCGGTGGCGTTCCCGGGTCTTTCGCCCAATGGGTTCACGGCTAGTCCCAACTCGGGCATCGCCTTCATCACGCTCGATGACTTCGAAAAGCGTCGGAGCCCGGACCTTTCGGCCAACGCCATTATCGGCAAACTGTACCAGGCTTTTGGCGAGATCCAGGAGGCGCGAATGATCGTCATCAACGCCCCAGCGGTGAATGGCTTGAGCACGGGCGGCGGCTTCAAGATGTACATCGAGGACCGGGCCAACCTCGGCCCCGAGGCGCTCTATGGTGCGACGTGGGGAACCATTGGTGCGGCCTACGCCACCAATGTGCTGCAAGGGGTCTATTCGACGTATCAAATCAATGTGCCTCAGATCGACCTCGACGTGGACCGCGTGAAGGCCAAGTCGCTGGGGGTTTCGCTGAGCAGTTTGTACGAGACCTTGCAAGTTTACCTGGGCTCGCTCTACGTGAATGACTTCAACCAGTTCGGTCGCACTTATCAGGTGGTGGCCCAGGCCGATTCGAAGTTCCGCGATGGGGCCGACGACATCCGTCGTCTCAAGGTCCGCAACGAGCGCGGTCAGATGGTGCCGATGGGCACCTTGGTGACGGTGCGGGAGGCTTTTGGTCCCGACCGCGTGATGCGCTACAACGGCTATCCGGCTGCAGAAATCAATGGCGCGCCGGCCCCGGGCTACAGCTCGGGCCAGGCTGAGGCCTTTATCGAGGGTTTGGTGAAGCAGACCCTGCCGCCGGGCATGGCCTATGAGTGGACCGAGTTGACCTACCAGCAGCGCATCGCCGGCAACACCGCCATGTACATCTTCCCGCTGTGCATCTTGCTGGTTTTTCTGGTTCTGGCGGCCCAGTACGAAAGCCTCAGTTTGCCGTTGGTCATCCTCCTCATTGTGCCCATGACCTTGCTCAGTGCCATGGTGGGCGTCTTGCTCAAGGGTTCCGACAACAACATCTTCACCCAGATTGGCCTGATCGTCCTGGTCGGGTTGGCCTGCAAGAACGCCATCCTCATCGTGGAGTTCGCCCGGGAGAAACAGCGTGAGGGACAAGACCCCGTCTCGGCTGCGCTCGAGGCGTGCAAGCTGCGCCTGCGCCCGATCTTGATGACGTCCATCGCCTTCATCGCGGGGGTTTATCCCTTGGTGATTTCCTCCGGAGCGGGCGCTGAGATGCGGCAGGCCATGGGGGTTGCGGTATTCTCAGGCATGATTGGAGTCACGGTCTTCGGGCTCTTCCTGACGCCGGTCTTCTACGTGGAGATCATGAAGCGGGTGGGTCGGTCGACTGCCAAGTAAGTCCCGGTGTTGGAGCAGTGGATTGCGTCTCCGAGGCCTAGATCTAGATGGTCGGAGTCTGGCCTGGGTTGCTTTAACCCAGGCTAAAACTGCATGATTTATTGGGTTTTGATGCTTTTTTTGGAAAAATCCTGAAAACAGTTGCGGGCAATCCGAGGCGGGCGTAGCAATCGTTCTAATTCCCCCGGAGGTCTCCAGACAACCCATCCCCCTTTGGCGCACTCGCTCTAAGGCTCTGCTGGGTGCTGGTCTCGTGCCAGGGGTGTCATCAACGCACTACGTCATCTGCTAATGAAACCCTCCAAATCACTGCCATTCCTGACTGCTGCGCTACTGGCGAGTCAGGTCTACGGCCAAGCGCTTCCAACTAAGCCAGAGGACAACGGTGTCAGCCCCGTGGGCGAGACTGTGTATGTCAACACCTCCGACATTATCAACAATGGCAGCACTGAGAGCCTCGGTGTGGCCATTGGCCGGAATGGTAACGTGATGGTCGGTTGGGAGGATGACGGTTCCGATCTGGCCGATTTGGAAGCGGTTTGGACTTTGTTTGACCGCGACAGCAAGCCGGTTACTGCGGAGACGACCATCACTTCGGTGGATCCCGCTTTTGTTGGACAAACGCTCACCTCGCGTTTCCTTTCCTACTTCCGCAAGGACGGGAGCGCGATCTCTGGCCGCACGGGTTGGGGACCCAAGATTAAGTCCAACCTCTTCGGTGATGGTTTGGGCATGGGCTCGACGTCCTTCGACCTCGGCCTCGAGGTGGTGGAGTTCGCGGGCTATCAGGATGGCGGCGATTGGCCCTCAGTGCAGTTGTTGACCGACGCGGGCATTCCAGTGGGGATCGTGAATGGTGTCCCTGTCGAATACGGCGCCCGCACTGGGAATATTCGCATCGGCGATTGGGAGTTTCTCTCTACAGGCAATGTGGTCGTGATTGGTGAAAGCCGTCAGGGCGATGATTTGGTCACCCTGTACAAGGGCGAGGCCGCGGCCAATCACGTGACCGTTCGCGTGGTGGACAAGACCGGTAAGGAGATCAAGGCCACCCAGTTGGCCAGCGCCACCGCCACCAAGGCTGAAATGTGGCATGGGTCCGGTGTCACCAAGACCGGATTCGCGGTGCGCTTTTCGGACAACGGCGCAGGTCGCGTCCGGTTGTTTGACAATGCGGGTACGGCAGTTTCAACCAACATCGATCTCGCTGCGGTCTCGGGCAATCCGATCGCCGGCAATGGCGGACGCGGTGACGGCGTGGGTTTCCACGGCAACGGCAATGATGCCTACGCTTCGGTGGCCATTGGTAAGGATGAGGCCGGTAAAAACCACGTTTGGCTCACGGTCCTCAATGCCAATGGCACGCTGCGTTGGAGCAAGACGGTGGCCGATGACATGGAGCTCTTGGCTCCGGGACGCTGCGATGTGGGCATGGATTCGCTCGGACGCGTTGCGGTGGTTTTCGACGACACGGCCGGTGCGGTCGGCAATGGCCGGATCATCCTAGGCCGTGTGTTTGACGCCACGGGCAAGGCCTTGGGCAAGACATTCTATGTCAGCGAGAAGGAGCTTCCGGCTCCGGAGACCTTGGAATCTAAGAATGCGCGTGTGGCCTTCCGCAATGATTCCATTGCCGTGGTTTGGGAGAGTCGTAATAGCGGTGAGGCCGATAAGCGCGTTGTGGCGCTGCGCCAATTCGTCATTCCGGTGCGCCCGGGCAGCATCGAGTCGGCCGGTCTCAAGCGTATCGTCTCCGACACTGCGATGATCGTTCCGGCGGCCGATGCGCTGGGCAACTGGGAGCCGTTTGCTTCCGTGGTGGGCACCTCCACGTTCCTCATCGAGGGCAATACCTTTGCCGATGGCAGCACTACTGAGCAGCGTTATGTGGTGGCGATGCAGCCAGCCAACGGCGGTGCCATGAAGTTGGGTGAAGCGTCCTTCAACGACGCGGGTGTTCCGTTCAAGGGGGCAATCAATGCTTCTCGGCAAAATGGTAATCCGGGCCGTGTTGCGGGTGATGCTCGTCCGGGTGCCGTGAACTTCATTACGGGTATCGAGGCCTCCCCGCATGTGGTGGAAGGGTTCAACAGCGACAATCGCTTCACCGGTGGCTTCGATCGCCTGGGTGATGGTCGCTATGGCACGGTGCAGACCTTCAAGCTCGATCCGACCACGCTCGCACAAACCGCTCTGAGCAAGGCACAGGATTCAGCCAATGGCCGCCGCGCATCTGGCACGGCTCCGGGCAACCAAATCTCCCGCTTCGGTGGCGATGTGGTGTGTCTCAGTGACGGTAACTTCGTGTCCGTGGTCGAAGACCGTTCCAACCAATTGCGTACCGACGGCAATTGCGCCACCGCGACCATTTTCTCGGCCGATGGCAAGGTGGTTAAGGAATCCTTCAAGGTTGCCGACGGCGATCTGTGGGGCAACGTGGCCGCCTTCAAGGGTGGTTTTGCCGTGCGTGTCGCGGGCAAATTCTACTTCTACAACAATGCCGGCGCACTTCAGGGCGAACCGGTGGCACAGGCCATCTCGGGTGAGAACTTCGACGCGGGTCGCGGAGATGGCACCCGCCTGGGTGGCCACATCAACCAACCGTGGGTATTCCTCGTGGGTCGGGTTGTGGCCTCTACGGCCATCCGCGTGGCCATTTGGGACGGAACCACTCGCACGCTCGCGGCCTTGGCCGATGTGAGCGAGGGCGGTTTCCGAGCCGATGCCGATCGCGCGGTGGTTGCTGCTGACGGTCTGGGTCGTTTCACGGTTGCCTGGGTTTCCAAGCCCGACGGTTATGAAGCCCAGCAGGTGGCTGCCCGTGTGTTTGAATTCGAGGCGGCCACCAAGACAGTCAAGCCGCTCACGCCGAGCTTCCTGCCCTTCGTCAACACCTCGCCGGTGGGTGGTATCCGCTCGGTCGGCATGAGTGTCGCCATGACAACCCAGCAAATCCTCGTGGCTGCTAAGGGTGAGATCAACTTGCAGAACAAGCCGGATCAAGGAGCCAATTCCCCCAAGGAAGTGAACTTCTATACCGTCATCTCGCACCCGGCTCCGAAGGATGATCCGACCCCGCCGGTGGGCGGTCCGGTCACTACGGCTCCGCGCATCTCGGTGGCCTTGGTTAATGGTCAGCTCACGATCACCTCCAATCCGCAACCGCTGCCGGCCGGATTCGTCCTCGAGGTCGCTCCGAGCCTCAACGGTCCGTGGGTGTTGCAGTCGGGAGTAAACACTCCGATCACAGTGCCTCTAGGTACCGATTCCGCCCAATTCCTCCGCGCCATTAAGCGCTGAAGAAGGGTTTAGTTCGCAGGAAAGGGGGGTGGAGCAATCCATCCCCCTTTTTCTTAGCCGGAACGATTCAATTGGATCGGTCGTGCTGGCTGCGTCTTCTTCCGCAAGAGCTTCGTTGTTCACTCGTTACGGGCCTTCCATTGGCCCGCGCCTCGCTCTCGCCTCGTCTTGCGAAAGAATCCGCCACGCCATCCCTTTCCTCCCAACTGAATCGTTCCGGCGGGGGCCGGTTTCTTGGGGCATGCCTGCCAGCTGGGGGGACCGGGGGCATGACTTCCGCAGCGGTCCATTTTCCTGCGCGGTGGCTGGTATTTTGGAAAACTTCCAGCCATCGTGACCCCATGATTTCCCGTGGTTTTTATGCGATCGGAGTGATTGCCTTGCAGTGGGCCTTATCGACCTCTGCCGAGACGCTGTGGTTAGCCAAACCCTTCTCTTCGGAAGGCTTCACCCGCGGCATCGAAGGCCCGGCCTGTGACCGCAAGGGTTTTGTGTTCTGTGTCGGATTTGGCGATCCGAGAAACATCGCACGGGTGACCCCAGACGGACGCGCCGAACGCTTCGTCGCCTTGCCCGAGGGAAGTGCCGGCAATGGCATCCGCTTCGATCGTTCCGGTCGGATGTATGTCGCCGATTATACCGCTCACAAGATTCATCGGATCGACCCAGTCACTCGGGAAGTGGTGCAAGTGGTTCACGAGGGTCGGATGAATCAGCCCAACGATCTAGCCATCGCCGCCAACGGAACCTTGTATGCCAGCGATCCGAACTGGAAGGACGGCACCGGTCAGTTGTGGCGAATTGATACGGATGGCAAGGCCCACCGGGAGGCCGAAGGAATGGGCACAACCAATGGCATCGAAGTCAGCCCGGACGGAAAGCGGTTGTACGTCAACGAAAGCATTCAGCGGCGCATCTGGGTCTTTGATATCCGTAGCGACGGTTCGCTGGAACATCGACGTCTTTTTAAGGAGTTTCCGGATCATGGCTTCGACGGCATGCGGTGTGATGTTGATGGCAACCTTTATGCGACCCGCCACGGGAAGGGTACTGTTGTGAAACTCTCCCCCACCGCTGAGATTCTTCGGGAGATCGACGTGCTTGGGCCCAATCCGAGCAATCTCTGCTTCGGGGGGGTCGACGGTTGCACCGTTTATGTGACCGAGGCTCACGAGAAACGCTTGGTGAGCTTTCGGGTCGATCGCCCGGGTCTGGAATGGAGCCGATGGAAGTCAGCACAATGAATTTTATCGCCTGTGATTGGGGAACTTCACGACTGCGCCTCCGGTGGCATGGCCCGGAGGGGCTTCGAGAGGTTGCTTCTGAAGAGGGTGCCGCGCGTTTGGCGGCTCGTGGCGGAGATCGGGCTTTGGTGTTTCGCGAGGCGCTTCAGACTGCACTGTTGCGCTTAGGTGCACCGGTGGGGCTGCCGGTGATGGTTTCAGGAATGGCCAGTTCGAGCATTGGCTGGCGCGAGTTGCCGTATGCCCCCCTGCCGTTCTCTCTGGAGGGTTCGAGCGTAGTGGGTCAGTGGGTTGAGCCAGGTGTGTATTTGATTTCAGGGGTTCGCGGGGAGAACGACATGATGCGCGGTGAAGAAACCCAGGCCCTGGGTTGGGCCGAACAGGTCTGCGACGTCTTACCGCTTCGGGCCACGCTGGTGTTGCCGGGAACTCATTCAAAACACCTCCATCTCGAATCGGGCGTTCTCACTGCGATCACGACCTTCATGACCGGGGAACTTTTCGAGATGCTGCGCACGCAAAGCATGCTTCGGCATTCCATGGATCTTGCAGCGAGCGGCGAGCCAGAGGGAGCGATGCACTGGGACGCCTTCAGGGAAGGTGTGGCGGCGTCGGCTCGGGCCGGGCTTGCCGCGAACTTGTTTCAGGTGAGGACCCGCCAGGTACTCAGAGGTTGCTCCGGGGCCTCCAACCGCTCCTTCCTCAGCGGATTATTAATCGGGTCGGAGTTGCGTTCTCTTGAGGCAGGGGAGTCGCCCATCATTCTGGCAGCGGGAGAGGCGTTGCGAGAGGCCTACACGATGGCCGCTACCGAATGCGGTTTGAGCCCGCGCTGGAATGCCATCGAAGTCGACGGGTTGGCCGAAATGGGGCAGCGTCGGGTCTGGCGCCGATTAGCCCCCGGCCAGTGACCCGCCTCCAAAAAAGAGTCTTCCGCGTTTTCAATGAGCAAGCCCTTCAATGACACGTTGTTCCGTTCGATGCCCATTGTTGGCATCCTTCGTTTCATTCCCCGAGCTCAAGTCGAGCAGTTGGTTCCTGCGGTGATGGCCGGGGGTCTGGTTAATCTAGAGGTTACCTTGAACAGTCCCGGGGCGGCCGACCTCATCCGCCTCACCCGAGATTTGTTGGGTGACCGCGGCAATGTGGGTGCCGGGACGGTCACTTCGATGGAGGGTCTCAAGCTGGCTCTGGACGCGGGGGCGAGTTTCATCGTTACCCCCGTGGTGTTGCCGGAGGTTATTCGCGCCTGTGTTGATTTGGGTGTTCCCATTTTGCCAGGAGCGATGACTCCCACCGAAATCTTCACCGCCTGGAGCCTTGGGGCTACGATGGTGAAGGTGTTCCCGGCAGACCAGTTGGGCCCGAATCACCTCCGGGCCGTGAAGGCTCCATTCCCGGAAATTCCGCTGATGCCCACCGGTGGGGTCACCGTCGAGACACTGGCCTCCTTTTGCCACGCCGGAGCCGATGCCTTTGGGGTCGGAAGCCCCTTGTTCGACTCCCGTCAGGTGGCCGCCGCCAATTGGGATTGGTTTCGCGTACGGGCTTCCCAGTTTCGCGAGGCGTATCTGAGCGCCCGATCCGGAGGGGGATCCGGTTCGGCGATAGGTTCCGCGGTCGCCCAGGGATAGACCAGCAAAGGCCTTTGACGCATCCCCGGTTTCGGCCTTATCTATTGTTCATGAACCGCTGCAGAGTATCCATCATGCTCGGCGTCGTAGGGTTGGCAGTGTTGCCGATCCTAGCGGGCGACAAGGCGCAAACCTCCGGAGCCTTACGGCCTGAAGAAGGTGCCGGATACCGACTTCAGTCTGAGGCTGAGCGTGTGGGCACCATGAACAAGCTTCTGCGCAACCGTCAGTTCGACGTGTTTCGTGCCGGCAATTCGCTGGGGGGTGCCATTGATGTGTCCTTGCCCACTCCATCTACGGCTATTCCCAATCTGGATCCCAAGGCGCAGCAGCGCCTGATGGATGAATACGATCGCAAGAAGAACTGGTTGGCCGAACCGGGCTCGGTGAAGCCCCGGGAGGTTGAAAAGTCCGATCAAATCGAGTCGGGTAAACAGGCCGAGACCGATGAAGTTCCCAATTTCAGCCGGGAACGCGGCCGTTCCCGCCGTTCCCGCAACGATGCGTCCCAGAAGACCGACTTCGAGGATGGTGGGTCCGACGAACCGTCCAAACCGCGTAAGGCGTCCAAGCTTGCGGACGATGCCGATCGCTCGGTGGGGAGTTCGGTCAGGAATGCCAATTCAGAATCGCTCCGGCGCGACGGGACGTTGACCGATTCGGCGCCGTCCCGATCCATCTCAGATATTCTCTCGCCTGAAGCCGATCACCGGACGTGGTTCAGCGGATCAAAGTCTGATTCTTCTTCGGGTGGGACTTTTTCGTTCAATTCTCCGTCTGCCCGGTCTGGGGCTGGGTTCGGTGGATCTGGGGCAGATGGCTTCGCTGGCTCGACAGGCCCTGGTACAGGTACGGGTTCGGGTTTTTCCAATCCGGCGGCGGCCAACCCGCTGGGTAATCCCGTGGCTCCGGCCGGTGGCATTGATGGCGATCCCGGTCGCCGTTTTGATCCGACCGTTGCGCCGGGTTCTCCTATCTCCACACCCGATGCAGGGATCTTCTCGAAATCGGGTGGAGGAGCGTCGCCCGCGGCCAGCGATGGCGGGTTTGGATCCTTTGGCAACGCGGGTGGAGCCCGCAGTTTTGAGAATTCGGCGCGGTCGCTCTTCACCGCACCTGCCTCAGATGCGTCCTCGGCGCTCCGATCTGCGCCTAGCTTTACGCCGCGTCCGGCGGTCCTTTCTTTCCCTCAACGTGGTCCTTTCTGAATGAAACTGCTGTTGTTTGCATTGGGGCTATCAGCCGGCGTGCTGTTGGGTGCCGAGGGTAAGGTGATCAAGGTGCTGCCGCATTTTGTCGATTTTCAAGGCCGTCACACCCTTTCTCCCAGCTTGTACGAGCGGGATGCCTATCAGGAGTTGCTTCGAAATCATCCCGAAAAGCGGGCTGGGATGCAGTTTGAGGTGCTTTGGAAGGTTTCTGGTCCATTTTCCGGTCCGTTGCGCCTTCGGATGGAACTGCGGGGCACCGAGTCGGGATCTCTTGAAACAGTGGAGATGGAAGTAAAACGGGGGTTTCTCGGACGTCGATGGTCTCGGGTGATCCTCGACTCCAAACAGTTGGCTCGGTTGGGAACTGTGGCTGCCTGGAAAGCCGAATTGTTAGATAACAAGCATCCTGTTACCGAAACTCACTCGTTTCTGTGGTAGCCAAGGGGCCTCGGTTTGCTGCAAACCGCCGCCGCCACAACCCAAATCCTACCAACGTCAGCGCACTCAGTGCTGCGTACTCCTCAGGTTCTGGGACCGCAGAGAAGTTAACGTTATCGAAGCGCCAAGTGCCGCTGGTGGAATAGCTGGAACTCAGTCGGGAAGCCAAATAACGACTCTCGGTCCCCAGATCGAAATCGGAGACGATGCGTACCGACAAGTTGGCCTGATTGGCCGCCGCCAAGGGCAAATCCACCGACCGTTGATACCAGGTTTCACCGGTCCCTGTGCTGGCCGGGGCGAGGTTGAAGCGAGTAGCCTCGGTGAACTGTTGGCCATCGATGGACCAGAGTACGCGTTCGGAGTTGGCTGAGGTGTTGCTGTGTCGAATTTGGAACGAGAGCCCGACAGAAGAATACCCGGCGGTGGACAGGCTGAATTGAACCCCTGCGGTTCCTGGGAGGGTTCCCTGGGCTGGAAAACTCTTAATATTCCACGCTCCGGCGGGTTCGCCCTCATAACCGGCTGCAAAGGTTGCAGCGGTTCCTCCGACCAACCGAGCCTCTCCCAGCCCGGACTGCGGGTTCAGCGATCCAGAATTAAAATCCCAATGGGATATGAGGATTTGCCCGGACAGACTCTGAGCCAAACTGAGCAGTCCGATGATCTGAATTTTGGCGGCAAGTCTGAGGGAGGAAGAGGGGTTTAACATCATAGTCTTCCCTCCTCTTCGTCGGGAGATCCTCCCACCTTTCAAAAAGACCAAACTTTGCGGGAAATTTTAAACCAAGGTGGGAGGAGTTTTTACTTGCGGCCGTGCTGTTGACTGAAAAAAAGCGGTTGCCGGCTTTTTAATCGAAGTGTATCGATCATGTGTCACCCAAACTCGACAGTGCTTTGTCGTCGGCAAATGTCCCGAACTTGTGAAAGTTTCGGAACACTTGTCTGCCGCTGAGTGTCGTCGGGAAAACACGAGTCCTATGAGTCAAAAACACAAAAATCTGCTGCGCTGGATGACGGCAGCCGGGCTGGTCTGTAGCTCGGCGTATGCCGCCACCAACGTGGTTAACTTCAACACCGCAACGGAGCTCCCCTTCAAAGAAGTGGGCGCGGCCGCGGCGGAGTATCGTTCCAGTGGCGGTGCAACCGGCGGCGCCACCGATGGTTACCTCTCCATTACCGACGCCAAGAGCGGCCAGCGCGCTACTGTGGTGTTCGACGACCTCGACAAGGGTCTCGTCGTCAAGGCCTTCACCTTCGAGTGCGATTTGCGCATTGGTGGCGGTACTGCACAGCCCGCCGACGGTTTCTCGCTGAACTACGTTCGTGCTAGCGATCCCTTGGCCTCCAATGGCTCGCCGTTCGCTGGTACCGCTGGTGAGAACGATCTCCCCGAAGAAGGTTCCTTGACCGGTCTGGGCATCGGTTTTGACACCTGGCAGTCCGGTGACCATCCGGGCGGCATCCGCGACGTCGTGGGTATTAGCATCCGTGTTGAAGGTGAGTTGCTCACCCAGCTCCCGGTGCCCCTGCGCCCCGGCAACGTCTGGCCCGGTGGTACCTACGACGAGGCTCCGTTCCGGAACCTCGCGACCACTGATTCCAACTATGCGTCCTCGATGCAAACCGGTGCCCTGAACACCACCGACGATCTCAATGCCGACGGTACGGCGGGCAATGACGCCAACGTGGGTCAGGTGACTTTCGATGACCCGAGCTGGGGTCTGTGGGTGAAGAACCTGAAGTGGGAGAAGTTCAAAGCCGTGTTGACTGAAGAAGGCAAGGTCAAGATTTTCTGGAAGGGTGTCGAATTGACCCCGGCCGGTGGTCTGTCCAGCTCCTTCTCTCCGGCCCCGGGTCGCCTCGTTTTCGGCGGCCGCACCGGTGGCGCTTGGGAAGTGCACCATGTTGACAACATCCGCCTAGAGACCGTCCCGGCCAATGATGTCATCATCGGTGGTGCGACCGGCAGCCCGATCGGCTTCTCCATCAGCACGGTGGATTCCGGAACGGCGATCGCTGTCACCACGGGCTTGTCCGTCAAGCTCAATGGCACCGACATCTCCTCGAAGGTGTCTGTCGCCAAGGATGGCATCACCTCCAGCATCGCCTACGGTGACGCCGCCGCTCCCTTGGCCTCTGGCTCAACCAACAAGGTCGAAATCAGCGTCAAGGACACCCTGGGCCGCACCGTGAGCGCCACCCGCGAGTTCGTGGTGGGTTCCTACGTGACCATCCCGCCGAGCCTCGCTGTCAGCAGCGTGGACACCTCGAAGAAGGGTTTCAACGTGCGCACCCATCAGACCGCCCGTCGTGATCAGCCCAACACCATCGCCCGCGCCGAGCAGCAACTCCTCGGTCTCCGTGGTGACAACGTGGCCGACCTGACTGGTTTCACCGGCGGCGTCTATGCCGAGACCGGTGTCATCAACTACAGCCAGCCGACCTCCGGTTCGGATGCGACCCCGGGTCAGAATGGTGCCTTCTCCTCCTCCGCCGGTGCCGTGGAACGCCAGATCGCCGACAACGCGATCCCGGGTGTGCCCAGCGCCACCGAGTTCCAGTCGAACGGCGACCTGTACACCGACAACATTGCTGCGGAAATCACCACCTACTTGCAGTTCCCGACGGCCGGCGTTTACACGCTGACCTTCAACAGCGATGACGGCTTCCGCACCACCGTCGGTGGCAACAACAAGGAAGTGCTCAACTCGCTCGTCGTGAGCGAGGCCGACTACGGCAAGGGCGCCAGCGACATCAATGCGACGGTGTTCGTCGCGGTGGCCGGTGCCTATCCGTTCCGCACGGTGTGGTTCGAAGGCGGCGGCGGGGCCAACCTCGAGTGGTCCGCTCAGCGCGTGGCCCCGAGCCCCTCAGCTCGCTACCTCATCAATGACGCTGCTGCGGATGCCGTGAAGGCGTTCCGTGCCGCTAGCGGCGCCACCCCGGCGGCCGTGTCCTTCATCCACCCGTTCCGTGGTTCCGGCGGCGACTACATCCCGACCGCTCCGGTTGTGGTGTCAGTGGCTGACGGCAGCACTGCGGTCGACCAGGCCTCCTTCGCCCTCCTCGTGGACGATGTGAAGGTTACCCCGACCAAGGCTTCTGCCGCTGGCGTGACCACCTTCACCTACAAGCCGGCCGCGAACTTCGCTGCGGGCAAGCACACGGTGATCGTCCGCTTCACCGCGGGTGCGCAGAAGTATGATGCGACCAACTCCTTCAGCACTGTCAACGCCGCCAGCGTCGCGGGCAGCCTCGCTCTGCCGGCCTCTGCGGTGAACACCGCCAACAAGGGCTTCCTCGTGAAGACCATCCAGTCGGAGAATGGTGAGAGCATGGGCAACGACACCTACCGGGGTCTGACCCACATCGCCGGCCTGATCGGCACCAAGAATGTGGCCGACCTCGCCCTCTTTGGCGCCAATGGCTACTACGTTGAGACCGGTGTCATCAACTACAACCAGGACGCCGCCTCCAGCGGTTACTTCCCTGATGATCCGGGCGTCCCGGGCATCCCGGGCACCACCGGCAGCACCGACAACTTCACTCAAGAGGTCCTCACGGTCCTCGACCTGAAGGCTGGCTTCTACGCCTTCAACGTGAACAGTGACGACGGTTTCCGTCTGGACATCGGCAACCCGGGTGAGGCCTTCACCTTCCCGGTGGTGGTCGGCGAGTTCTCCGGCGGCCGCGGCAATGGCGGCGGCGTTGGCTCTGGCACCACCTTCTTCTTCAATGTGGAGAAGGACGGTCTGTATCCGGCTCGCCTCGTTTGGTACGAGGGCGGCGGTGGCGCGAACGTTGAGTTCAGCGCCCGTCAGTTCGACCCCGTCACCGGTGACGTCCTGAGCGGCAACCTCATCAACGCCGACGGCGGCATCAAGGCTTATCAGTATCCGCTGAGCAGCAAGGGTGTTCCGTTCGTGAAGTCTTACGCTCCGGCCCAGACCGGTCGCGCTTCGAGCGCCGCTCCGTACCGTGCTGGTACTGATGCTGCCATCGTCGCCAAGGTGTCCCAGGGCACCGGCCCGGCCCTCAGCACCGCCAACGTCTCCGTTAAGGTGGACGGCGCTGCTGCAACCGCGACCGTGACCACGGTGGACGGTATCGCCACCGTCACTGTCGCCGCTCCGGCCGCTGGCTGGGCGGGTGGTTCGACCCACAAGGTCGACCTCACGATCATCGACCGCACTGTGTCGTGGACCTTCGGTGTGGCCAACATCCGCACCCCGGTCTTCGCGATCGAGGCTGAAGACTTCGACAACAACGGCGTGGCCCCGGCCGCGACCAGCGTGATGCCCTACCGCGGCGGCGCCCTCGCGGGCCAGTCTGCTGGCAACAACAAGGACTACACCCGCGGCAATGAAGGCGCTTCGCCCATCTACCGTATCGGTGAAGATCCTCAGGTTCCGATGGACCGCACCGGCGACCGCGACCGCGGCGTGGGTGAACTCGATGTCAACTTCAAGATGGGTTGGATCGGCGACGGCCAGTGGTACCAGTACACCCGCACCTTCCCGGCGGGCGACTACAACGTCTACGCGGGTCTCTCCCACGGTGACGGTGTCGACAGCGCCACCCGCATGAAGGGTCAGTTCGCCACGGTCGCCAGCGGCAACGCGACGGTCGTCGGCAGCTTCGAGTCGCCCTCCACCGGCGGTTGGGGCAACAACGCCCTCGTGGCCATGCGCAATGCCGACGGTAGCCTGGCCTCGGTCAAGCTCACTGGTCAGCAGACGGTGCGTTACAACTCCTCGAACGGTGACTTCGACTTCTTGCTGTTCACCCCGGCCCTCCCGGGCAACGTGCTCAGCAAGGACGACACCATCGTTCCGAGCTCCAGCAACCATCCGGGCGGCGAGGCTGCTCCGAAGGTTATCGACGGTCTCAGCACCACGAAGTACCTGAACTTCGACAAGGTGAACACCGGCTTCACGGTGACTCCGAAGGCGGGCGCCTCGGTCATCTCCGCGATCACCATCACGACCGCGAACGACGCTCCTGATCGTGATCCGGCCACTTGGCAGATCCTCGGATCCAACAACGGCACCGACTTCGAGGCCGTCGCCTCGGGATCGTTGGCTGCCAACCCGACGCGGTTCAACACCACGACGCTGGCGTTCTCCAACACCAAGTCCTACACCAGCTACAAGGTGGTCTTCCCGACCATCGTGAATGCTCCCAAGGCGGCTAACTCGATGCAGGTCGCTGAAATCGCCCTGCTGGGTACGGCTTCGGGCGGCAGCGGTGATGCTCCTCGCTTCACTGGCATCAAGGCCAATGCTGGCGGTACGGTCACCATCACTTGGACCGGTGCTGGCGTTCTCCAGTCGGCTCCCTCGCTCAGCGGTCCTTGGACCGATGTCGCGGGTGCCACCAGCCCGCTGACGGTGCCGGCCGATCAGGCCGCCCAGTTCGCGCGCATCCGCAAGTAATCGTACGCGGATTCAGTCACGGAGGGGTCGAAGTTCGCTTCGGCCCCTCTTTTCGTTGTGCGCCAGGGTCCGCGGCGTTCCTTCGCAGTAGAGCCCGTGCCTATGGACCTCATGGACACGGCGAGGTAGAGGCGGCTTTTGTACCTCATGGGCGCCTGCTCGAGGCAGCCGACCGGGCCGATCCGTCCAACGACTACCAGCGCTCACCCAAGAGTCGACTCGGTGTGCGTTTAGCCTGTGTGAGCCCGAACTTCTTGATGGTCTTGCGAAGCAACTCCACGGCTTCATCGATGGAATCGGTCACCAAGAACAGTTGGAGGTCGGTTTCTGAGATGGTCTTGAGCTGACGCATTTTCTCGAGGTGCGCCACGAGTTCCTGATGAAACTCGCGGCCAAAGATGATGACCGGAAAGTCTTTAATTTTTCCGGTCTGGATGAGGGTCACGGCCTCGAAGAGCTCATCGAGCGTACCAAATCCTCCGGGGACGATGACGAAGGCGTACGAGTATTTAATGAGCAGCGTCTTCCGGACGAAGAAGTAGCGGATATTGACCCATTTATCCAAGTAGGGGTTGGGCTCTTGCTCCATCGGCAGCACGATATTGCAACCTACCGAGCGACCTCCCACATCGCGAGCCCCTCGATTGGCGGCTTCCATCAGCCCGGGCCCGCCTCCGGTCATGATGGTGAAGCCCAGTTTGGCGATCTCAGCGGACAGTTGTCGCGTCAATCCATAATAGGGGCTGGCCTCGGTGAATCGCGCCGAGCCAAACACGGCGACGCACGACCCTGAGAAGTGCAGCGCCCGGAAGCCCCGAATAAATTCCCAGGCGATATCGACGACGAACTTGAGATTGTCCCACCGGGAACGGGGGCCTTCGAGAAATCGGATTTCGTGCAGGGGCATGGTGTTTTTGGGTTCATCCACAGTTCATGGATGATTTAGAGTGGTGAGGTGGGCGGGTCAAAAGATACACCCGATTTCAGGGTCGGAAAGTTCCTCTCCACAATGAGGGGGCAGATCAACAGTCTCTTGCGACCGATGAGTTTTGCCGACCGTTTCTGAGCGTTTGCCGATCGGCCGTGGTGATTCTGCTAATACTATTATTTACCGGGGTCTTGGGCTTCGCAGATGCGATTTTTGGCGATGCCGAATTGGGTCTTCCGTCTGACTTCTGACGTCCCGTTGCGCTCAGGTGATCGATCCTTCCAGTGCTACGTTGTAATGGGATCGAGCGAAGACTGCCGGTGTTCCTTGGAGGTGCTTCACCGACGCTTTTCTCGCGGCGCTAGTCGCCGCTGCGTGATCGAGGCAGGGGCGGCCAAGATGAGCCCTTCGGGCGACAAGATTCGGAGTGCCTCGAGCAAGGACCGGCGTAGGCTGGGACTAGTGAGTAGCACCCCAACGCCGCCCCACGGCACCCAACCCATCGCCCATCCTGCCTTGCAGGAATGGGTAACCGCCACAGTGGCTCTCACGCAGCCCGACTCGGTGTTCTGGTGTGACGGGTCTGAGGCTGAAAAGGATTACCTCTATGCCGAGGCGGTGCGCCAGGGAGTGTTGGTTCCCCTCAATCAGGACAAGTTGCCGGGTTGCTACTATCACCGGTCCAACTCCAACGATGTGGCACGGGTGGAGCATTGCACCTTCATTTGCACCGAGTTGGCCGAGGATGCTGGGCCCACCAACAACTGGGCCGAGCCCGCGTCCATGCGTAAGAAGCTCTTGGGATTGGCGCGCGGCGGTATGAAGGGTCGCACGCTCTATGTGGTGCCCTACCTGATGGGTCCGCCAGGATCCCCATTGGCTCAGGTCGGTATCGAGTTGACCGACTCCCTCTACGTGGTGCTCAACATGAGGATCATGACTCGGATGGGCCGCATCGCCGTGGATCATCTCGGGCAGTCGAATCACTTCAATCGGGGGCTTCATTGTCTCCTCGATGGCCATCCCGATCGGCGTTTCATCTGCCACTTTCCCGAGACCAATGAGATCATCTCGGTGGGCTCGGGCTATGGGGGCAATGTGTTGCTGGGCAAAAAATGCTTAGCCTTGCGCATTGGGTCTTACCTGGGGCGGCGGCAGGGGTGGTTGGCGGAGCACATGCTTATCCTGTCAGTGGAGTCTCCCGAGGGGGAACGGCGCTACGTCGCAGCAGCCTTCCCGAGCGCCTGCGGCAAGACCAACTTCGCGATGATGATTCCGCCGGAGCGGTTTCAGGGTTGGAAGATAGGGACCGTGGGCGATGACATTGCCTGGATGCGGCCGGGTCCGGACGGGCGCCTGTGGGCTATCAATCCTGAGGCGGGCTACTTCGGGGTGGCGCCGGGCACCAATGCCAAGACCAATCCGAATGCGATGGTGACCATTGCACGGGACACGATCTACACCAACGTGGCGCTCAAGCCGGACGGCACGGTGTGGTGGGAAGGGCACGATGACCCGCCTCCGGCCGAGTGTCTGGACTGGAAGGGTCATCTTTGGACACCGGCCTCCAAAGAGAAAGCAGCCCACCCCAATTCACGATTCACTGCGCCGGCCACCAACAACCCGGCCATGGCT
The DNA here is from genome assembly GCA_903939515.1 of uncultured Verrucomicrobiota bacterium. Taxonomy (GTDB): domain Bacteria; phylum Verrucomicrobiota; class Verrucomicrobiia; order Limisphaerales; family UBA9464; genus SXXZ01. The sequence continues at coordinate 6,009 of CAJAHH010000084.1, read as the reverse complement.
CCCGAGGCGCTCGATCCGCAGGGAGTGCCGATTTCCGCCATCATTTTCGGAGGGCGTCGTGCGAACGTCGTGCCTCTGGTTTTCGAGGCGTTCAACTGGAGCCACGGGGTCTTCCTGGGCGCGACGATGGGTAGTGAGATGACCGCGGCGGCGGCCGGCACCGTCGGTCAGGTGCGTCGCGACCCGATGGCCATGCTGCCGTTCTGCGGCTACAACATGGGGCGGTACTTCCGGCATTGGCTAGACATGCGCAAGAAGCTGACCGAGCCGCCCCGAATTTTTCACGTGAACTGGTTTCGCAAGGATGAGGCGGGGCAATTCCTTTGGCCGGGATTCGGAGAGAATATGCGCGTTCTGAAGTGGATCTTGGATCGATGCGCCGGCACAACCGGAGCGGCCGAGACCGCGCTGGGATGGGTTCCGCGCTATGAAGATTTTGACACGGAAGGCCTCGAGGGATTCAGCCGGGAGCGATTTGCTCAGTTGCAGCGCATGGACCCTGAGGAATGGCGCCGGGATTTGCTGTCGACGGACGAGTTGTTCATGAAGCTCTACACCCACCTTCCCAAGGAAATGGTCTTTCAGGAGCAATTGTTGGTCGCACGCCTTTGAGAGTCCTCCGTGGCTGGCGGTGGGCAGCGGGTGCTATTTTAGAGATCTGGGTGCCCACCGATCGTTTGAGGTTATTTTCTCCGGATAGAGCCAGCCTCGGAAAGAGTCTGGTTTGGGGTTTGGGTACCGGGTGCAAAAGCCTGTTGCACCGTAGAGGGGACCCCCGATACTTGGGCACTTGATTCGATGATTGAATGGCATATCCAGTCGCGGGCCCACGCCTGCAGGCTATCCGGGCGGCAGTTCCATGATGGTGAGACCTATCACACCCTGCTTCTTGATACGAAAGCGGGCTTTGAACGGATGGACCTCTGCGTGGATGCCTTCAAGGAGTCTGCTGCGGAACTGCTCGCCAAGGTCAACTTGGTCTCCCATTGGAAGGGTGTGTATGAGGCCCCGCCTCCGGTGCCTCCGGATGCTATCCGCAAGGATGACGCCGAGTCGCTGCTGAGGAAGCTTCTTGAACGGCGCGAGGAGCGGCATTCGGCCGTTGCCTACATCTTGGCGGTGATGCTGGAGCGTAAGCGCATCCTGCGGGTCAAGGGTCAGTCGCGGGACAATGGTCGGCGGATCTTTGTGTATGAACATCCGAAGTCGGGCGATTTGTTCACCATTGTAGACCCCGATCTCCAATTGAACCAATTGGCGGCCGTACAGAGCGATGTGGCCCATCTTTTGGAGCACGGGCTGCCGGACGAAGTTCTGGCTCTAGCATCCTTGCCTGCAGAGCCCACTGAAGAACCCTTCAATGCGCCGAGCGAGATTCCGTCATTGGCTCCGGTCTGATCCTGGCCGCCAGCACCTCAGAGGTTTCGCCTGCAGTCCATCCAACGATTCCCATGTCCGCTCTCGAAAATCTCCAAGTCGCACTGGGGTACCGTTTTCGCGATCCATCACTTTTGTCCCTGGCGTTGACTCATCCGTCCGTGGCGCATGAGGAGGGTGGAGGGCAGAACCACAATCAGCGGTTGGAGTTTTTGGGGGATGCGGTGATCCAGTTGGCGATCACTTCGGAGTTATATCAACGGTTTCCTGGACTGGGTGAGGGGGCTCTCACGCAGGCGCGGGCGCAGTTGGTCAATCGAACATCGCTGGCCGGGCAGGCTCGGCGTCTCGAGCTAGGAAAGCACGTCATCCTCAGCCGCGGCGAAGATTCCAGCGGTGGGCGATCCCGCAGCTCGACCTTGGCCGATGCCTTCGAGGCGATCATTGGAGCGGTGTATGTGGATGCCGGATTCGAAGCCGCTCGCCAGAGGCTCATGGACCTGATCCGGGCGGGAGGAACCGAGATGGTCGAATTGCCCAACCTCGACAATCCCAAGGGTGACCTACAGGAGAAATTGCAGGCCAGTTCACCCGAAGCCCCTAGTTACGAATTGCTCGATACCGAGGGGCCCGATCATGACCGGATCTTCCGGTGCGCCGTCTTGCACGGCGGCGTGGAGTTGGCTCGAGGTGTGGGTCGAAGTAAAAAGGCTGCGGAGAGCAACGCGGCTTTCTTAGCCCTCCAGAAACTCAAGGCCTCCCTCGCGACACCTGCCCCTCAGGGCTCTTAAGCCCTCTTTAAACCTTCGAAGGAGTGCAAGCTCAGCAACGTTCCGTAATTCACGGAAAGTTGCCGGTTTGAAACCCGCGGTTTTGCCGGATCCTCGGATCGGTTTTCTTCCGAGGTGAGCGCCCGCGCTTCTTCATTCTTCAAGAGGAGGCCGAATGCGTCCGGGGACCACCAGAGTTAATCAGAATTCGTTTCGAGCAACCGACAAGCTCAGGCCGGATCGATGATCCGTTGAGTTTCTGGGCTCAGGGGTTTTTAAACCTGCAGATTTCATGAGTTTTCACACCGTCACTGACAGTGCAAGCCCGCCCGAAGTATTCGGGCGGGCCTTGGGTCGAACCCAGCGCCTTCAGTGAGCAACCAATGGTCGTCGGGTTGGCTCTGCTGTCAGGCTCTCAGTCTTTCTGGGTTTTGGTGAACTCGGACTCATCGACCTGCAGCAGGGGCCGCAGGACCGTTGGAAGCGGTAGCGGCCGTGAGTTCGGCGAGGCGCTTAGCGAGGGTCGCCTCTTGGATTTTCTTCGCCAATTCGGGCTTCTCAGCCAGCGTCCTGCGGGCGGCATCCTTGCCCTGACCGATGAGTTCACCCTGGAACTGAATCCATGCACCCTTCTTATCCACGGTACCGACGCTGAGAGCCACATCGAGCAGCGAGCCCTCCTTGTCGATGCCGTGATTAAAGAGAATATCGAACTCTGCCTCGGCAAACGGGGGGGCGACCTTGTTCTTCACGATCTTCACCTTCACATGGTTGCCGATCGTTGCGCCTGAGCCGTCTTTGATCGCCTCTTTGCGTCGGATGTCGATGCGGACGCTAGCGTAGAACTTCAGGGCTTTACCGCCTGGGGTGGTCTCGGGGCTGCCGAACATCACGCCCACCTTCTCGCGCAATTGGTTGGTGAAAAGGCAGGTAGTCTTGGCCTTGCTGAGGATGGCAGTGAGCTTGCGCAACGCCTGGCTCATGAGGCGCGCTTGCATGCCCATGGTGGCCATGCCCATCTCGCCTTCGAGTTCGGCCTTGGGCACCAGCGCGGCCACCGAATCGATGACGATGATGTCGATGGCTCCAGAACGGGCCAGCGTCTCGCAGATGGTCAGCGCCTCTTCGCCGGAGTCGGGTTGGGAGACCAGAAGTTCATCGACATTCACTCCAAGTTTCTTGGCGTAGGAAGGGTCCAGAGCGTGCTCAGCATCGATGAAAGCAGCGACACCACCGGCCTTCTGGGCGTTGGCAATCAGGTGCAGCATCAGAGTCGTTTTTCCGGAGGATTCTGGACCATAGATCTCCACCACACGGCCACGGGGCACGCCGCCCACACCCAGCGCAAGATCGATAGCGAGTGCCCCGGTGGGGATGACCTCGATGGGTCGGGAGACCTGAGATCCGAGGCGCATGATCGCCCCCTCGCCGTAAGCCTTGGTGATGGAGGCAATGGCGGAATCGAGTTCCCGCTGTTTGGCTGCGGAGATCTTGGGCACCTCGGCAACGGCGGTGGCTTTGATCTCGGCGGGTTTAGTCTCGGCGAGTTTGGTTTCGGTGGTTGGGGTTTTCTTTTCGGGGAGTTTTTCGGCCATAGGGGAGTCGGTTGGAATGAGGTTAGAGAAATGGTTCAGTTTGAAATTAATGGGAATGGGTCAGAGCGAGGTCGATGTCCGGATCGATCTGCCAGCGCGCGGCCAGGGATTCAAGTTCGCTGTCCAGCTCCCATTGATCGGGCAGTGCTGAGCCCACATGGCGGCGACTGGAACCTTTCAGTGCCATGCAGCCGGTATTGTCGCCGATCAGGGCAATCTCGGACAACTCGTCCGGTGTGAGTCGGATCGCCTTCAAAGCGGCCAGTTCATCGACCTTGGAAGCAATCGGTCGGGCTCCTTCCCCCAGCTCTTGGATGAGGGTCGGAATCACACTCTGCACGGACGGCTGGTGTAGGTTCCAGGTGCAGGCCAACTGCAACGGAGTGATGCCATGGCGTTGAGCGATGGGTCGCAAGGATTCGAGTTTTTCAACGGCGGCCTCGACCCAACCAGCAGGTCGAAACGATCGGTGGTCGGACGGGCCGAAGCGGTGTCCGGAACGGACATCGTCATGGAAGATGCCGCCGTAATCCACCACACGCGTGATGAGTTGGACGTGATGGCGATGAGCCGCAGGCAGGACGAGTTTACCGGGCCATGGCTCCAGTGGGCCAAGAATGATCATCGCCCAGTCGATGAGAGGTCCGAAGCGTTCGAAACACTGGATTAGGTCCAGCGTGAATCCATTGGCCGGGCCCGGCGCTATTCCGAGGGAACGTGTCAGACCGGCCTCACGCAAGGTCTGCATTCCGTTCCAGACTCGGTCGCTCGTGTAGCCGCTGTGGTCGGGATTGTGGAGGAGGACCAGGTCGAACTGATCGGCTCGGCACCGCTCCAGTGATTTCTCGGTAGCCATCCGCAGATACGAAGCGTAGTCGGCCGGCACCCGCAGCCCGGATTGGGTGAAGCGCGGGAAGCCCTTCGCACCATCGCGCCGAGCCGAGTAAAAATCATGTCCGATACAACCCACGAGGCAGTAACTCTCGCGCGGCACCCCGGACAACGCCTGTCCTAGGAGGCTATCTGCCTGACCCGAACCATACACATCGGCAGTCAGGAAAGTTCGGATGCCTCGGTCCCAGGCATGGCGCACCAGTGCGATCCATTGGGCATCGTCAAGAGCCTGTCCGTAGTTCATGAACCGGCCCCCATTCCAGGTGCCGAATGCGGTCGGTGTGACTTCCATGGGTAGGTACTTTCGGGACTTCTGGAGCGGGGGGCCATTGAATTCTCGGTCTAGAGCCCAACGGAAGTTTGCTGCGCGGGTCGATGGTGGAATCTTTGGAACCGAGGCGAGGCTTCGGAAGCTGGATCTTTGACGAAGCAGTTTCATCTAGGGTTCCAAAGGGGTTGATCTTGAGTCGCCAGCGCCCTCTCCCCAGTTGGCTGGATTCGGCGAACACCGCCATCGAGGAAAAGAATGTTGGCCGCACCCCGATGGAGTTTGCGGTGGAGGTTGCCGGGCCCGGCCACTGCTGCTCGCTGGCCGTTATCGAAGAGCCAGACGGTTCGGGACGGAGCCGGGAGGGACTCCAGGCGCACTCTCCGGGATTCCCGTCCGCTGCCGTTGATGAGGCGGTTCAGGGCAAAGTGGAAGAGCAGATGACCGTTGCTACGTCGCGGGTTGGACGGACAAAACCAGAGTCGGTTGCCTAGTGGCGCGAGCGCATTGGTCCGCCAAGGTCCCTCGTCGTGGTAGCTAGGGACTCCTATCATCGGGGGCAAGTTGGCGTACCAAGCATTGTGGGTGGAGATGCCATTGGGAGCTCCATCGGGGGGCAACCAACCGCCAGAATCCATCTCATATAAATGGGTGGCGATGCCCCATTGCTTAAGGTGGGAGAGGCAAGAGCTGGTGCGTGCGGTATCCCGAGTACGAGCCAAGGCTGGCAGCAGCAGTAACGTAAGGATTCCGATCACACTCAGAACCACCAGTAGTTCGAGCAAGGTGAAAGCCTTGGATAGAGATAGCATTCTGGGAGTTGAGGCACTCATGGCAGCTATCCAAGGATTCGCGTCATCGCTCGGATTCCTTTCATCCTGAAACGAGAATCTTACCGATTTTTGTCAGACACCTATTTTGCCGCCCTCACCGGTTGGCCCATTGCTTGTGAGGAGCCTGTCCCTTGTGAGGAGCCTGTCCCTTGTGAGGAGCCTGTCCCTTGTGAGGAGCCTGTCCATTGTGAGGCAGAAGGCGACGATTAGGTGAAAATCAGAAAGTCATCACCAAGACCGGGTGGAGGAAATTTGACTGAGCCGAACCGGTT
>CAJAHH010000083.1 GCA_903939515.1 uncultured Verrucomicrobiota bacterium | reverse complement strand
CGGTGTTCCATGTCTGCAGACGTGGCATTTTCGGAGAAATCGCCCCACCTCGGAGGTGTTTGGGTGAGGTGGATTTTTTGGCCACCCGGATGTAGCCCGAGGACCTCCTAGGTAAGGACCGATCTCCGAGCGGTCCGTGTCTGCGGTGGGCCTGCTCTACGGTGATCCATGTCTGCAGACGTGGCGCTTTCGAAGAAATCGCCCCACCTCGGAGGTTTTTGGGTGAGGTGGATTTTTCGGCCACCCGGATGTAGCCCGAAGACTTCCTAGGTAGGGACCGATCTCCGAGCGGTCCGTGTCCGCGGTGGGCCTGCTCTACGGTGATCCATGTCTGCAGACGTGGCGCTTTCGAAGAAATCGCCTTACCTCGGAGGTGCTTTCGAGAGAGAGGAGGCCTCTTGAGAGGGGGGTAAGAGAGAAATAAAAAAGACCGGCGGTTTAGGCCGGTCTTTTTTTCTGGAAAGCTGGAGCGAGTGAAGGGATTCGAACCCTCGACATTCACCTTGGCAAGGTGACGCTCTACCAGACTGAGCTACACTCGCGTTGACGGGATGAAAGTGCCTCAGATTCGGGGGACTTGGCAAGAGGTGTTTTCGGATTCCGCAGTTTACTCTGCATTTTAGGCGTAGAGTTTTACGGAGTGACAACCCGGTAAATGCGGGTCGCGTTGGTGGTCGTTAGATCTCGGAAGTCTTGAACCCTCGACGGGTTTACATCCGATGGAAATTCCATTAAATCGCGCCAATTTTGGGCGGAATCGGTGGTGAGCGCTTCATGAAATTGGAGGCGGTAGGAGCGGGCTCCATGCCTTGAGAAACGCAAGATAGGGTTTCCATCGAAGGGGGAGGGCCAGGCAATCAGGCTGGGGTGATCTGAGGCATCGCTAGGCAGGGTTCCTGCCAGAAATTCCTCACGATTGCTGGCGCCATCGCCGTCGGGGTCCGCATCACCGCGCAGTTGGAGAGATCCAAAGAAGTTCAGTTCCCAGAGGTCCGCCAGACCATCGCCATCCGAGTCCGTACCGGGTCCGACGTCGGAGGCCAGGTCGGGTTGGCCGGGCGATCCGTCGGCTTGGGCACTGGCCACCCAGGCCGATGGGGTGTCGATCTGGAACGCCTGAAGGGCTTCGGATCGCAGTACCATGCTGTAGCCGTCTCCATCAGCCGGGGGAACCCATTGATCGGTGAGTTCAAAATCAAACACGGGGTTGCCCTGTGGATCAACGAGCTTCAAGCGCCCTCCGCCGTCGGACAGTTGCCCGGAATATTTCCCCAGATGTTCGGCCATGGGTCCGTAGCGGGAGCGGAAGGTGGAATTGTCTGACGCCAGCACCACACGCGCGTTCGGCGCGAGGATCCGTGTGCCGTTGGTCGCGTTGAAGGTGAACGATATATCGCCCTCAATTCGAAACCTCGTCAGGTCGAGCGGTGCACCCGAGGTGTTTTTGAGTTCGATGAATTCACTCTGGTCGGGATCGAAGGACCGGTTGCCCCGTTGGTCTGATGGGTGAAAATGGATCTCGCTGAGGGTCAGGGGCGGAGCGGACAACAGGAAGGTTCGAGCGACCGGTCCAGACCAGGGCGTGCTGATCGGGGGGCCACTGGTTTGACGGCGGAGCGTGTCCAGAGTGCGAGCCCTCAGGCGGACCGGGCCGGTGATCGTGATTGGCCCTGTGTACAAGAGGGCGCTGGCCGAACGGTTGGAGGTTCCGACCGCTCGGGGGTCGGTGCCATCGAGAGTGTACCAAATGGCCGCGCTGGCGCTGGCGTTGGGACCCAAGGACAAGGTGAACGTGGTGCCCAACGGGACGATGCCTGAATCCAGCGAGGACACGGGCGGTTGCGCGAGTTGCCGATCCACAAAGTCGAGGCGGTTGGACACCCAGCGTTTCATGGAGTCGAGTTCGGCCTGATAGCTGCCGCCGCGGCGAGGGATCTTCCAGCGCTGATAGTCGCGGCGCTCCGCCAGGCGAATTTGATTGGCCAGGCGGTCCATGAGCATTCCGGTGTAGCGCACCGACAGTTGTTGGGTACGCAGTTGTTGGAACCGATCCACCCACCGCTGCCACGCCTCGGTGTCTTGGAAGAGTTGCCCATACCAGCCAGCGAAGACGGGGCCGCAAGTCCAGCTTCGCGGGTTGGAGTCTCGTCCGTCGGTCGATCCCAGGGCCCGGTCGAAATCCCAGTGTGGTCCAAAGATGAGCTTCTGGTTCCGGGGTTTGTGGAAGTAGGCGCTCAAGACCATCGTGTCGACATTGCCTGAGAGCATTTCCAGGATGTGGTAGTCGATGGCCCGCCCCATCTCGATGTAGTTCTCGTAGCTGTTGGTGGGGTTGCGTCGGTTGGCTGCGAGGAAACCCCGACTCATGCCATTGACGTAGTCGGTCAGGTACTTTTTTTGGGCGGCCCGTTGAACCAGCTTCAGATCTTTTTCCTTGGGGTTAATCATGGCCACGCTCATGCCGCCCATGGTCACCCCGGTGTCACCGGGATCGAGGCGGTCGATCTTCATGACGTAGGGGCCGGTGATGTCCGGAAGCGTTTTGTCTTCGGGTTGCAGTTTGGGGCCCGGGATCCGTTTGCCGCCCACGCCGATCTTCTCGGTGAGCACATAAAGTCCCTCGTACTGATTGGTGGTCAGAGGCCCCAGCTTATTGATGAACACCTCCACGAACCGAGTCCGAGGTGAGTACTCGCCGATGTCGCGCGCCAGTTGGTGTATGAATGGATTATGAATGCAAACCGGCTCGAAATTGTTCGGAGCATACAGCACCCATTCCGATTCTGCGGGCATTCCCAGCGCCGGCAGTTCGAGATCCTGATTGTAGTCATCAGTCCATTGCACCGCGTACTGCTTCTTGGCCAATCCGGCACTGCTCGAGCCACGGATCTTAATGCCGCCCCGCGCGGTGAAGTCGGGTTTTCCGGTGACGCGCGCCACCCCGTTCTTCGGCTCGAACAACGACAAGGCCACCACCGTGTTGGCACTCTCATTGGGGGACTTCCCAAAGGTACTGATGACCAAGAGCGGCAGATCGGAGCGGAATTGCTGAATGTTGGGGTTCGAGACGTTCTGGAGCAAATCTCCCCAGGCGTTGGTTCCCTGGAGCGGGCCAGCCGACGATACAAACAGAGGCGTGTAGTATTCGGTGTGGACGGGGCCTGGTAGGTGATTGGTCCGGAAAGCGCGCGCCCGCAGCATGAGCGCGTTGTTCGTCATCAGCACCAAGGCTTGGGTGTAGGTGAACCCGTTGGTGAGGGTGGGGATCCGGCCATCCAGCGAGTAGCGGATCAGCGCATTGGGAGCCGTTTCCGACAGGGACAGTCGGAGGGTTAGATTCAATTTGGGATCCGGAATGAGCCCGCCGTTTTGAGAAAACAGAACCGCCGGAGCAAAGCCGACTCCGGAGATGGAATTGGGAGCACCGGGTGTCGGTATCGCCAGGAATCCGCTTTGCGAGGTGTCACCGTTGGCGCGTCCATAGGCGACGTTGGCCGGAGTGGCCGGATATTTGGGGGCGAAGGCATCGACGGTGACACCGTCGGGTGCGCTCAGAGCGAGATACTCACCCTCGCTCTTGAGTTTGAAATCGGTATGGAGGCGGTTGGTGACGCTGGCTCGGTCTTTGCCGGAGGCGAACACCACCAGGAACCCCCGGGCCGGAAGCGTGATGTCGGGGAAGGTCCAGGGCCGTGGGTTCGTGGGGTCATCGGTCAGGTGCCATCCCGCCAGTTGGATGTCCTGATCGGTGATGTTCTGGAGTTCAATCCAGTCTTCGTAATCGCCCTCTTCGTCTCGAAGGGTCTTTTGGTTGTCTGGGACCACCTCCGACAGAATGACTCCCCCGGGTCGCGGCGGCGGCAGTAGTTGATACTCGATGGGCTTGGTTCCGGCAAAACGGTTGGGGATGTCCGCCAAATCTCGAATATCGGCGTCACTGGCCCAGGTGAGCGACGCGGTGCCGAGGGGGAGCTCTGGGAGCGTGAACACGTAAACATCGGCGCTCACCGGTCTCATGGCGGTCGCCGCAAGGCCGTTGACTCGAAGGTCTCCAGCATCGACTCCCTGAACCGCTTCGCTGAAATGCACTTCGACTTGGGAGAGGCTGAAAACAAAGCCGGATTCTGGAAAGATTGCCTCGAGCGTCGGAGGAACCACTTCGGCGTCGGCCAGACCCCGGGTCGTCAGCAGGCTGAGCAGGGAAAGACCCAGTAAAAGCAGAAATCGGCGGAAGGAACTCATCGGGAATGCCCTCAGGCTACCGGCTCCCCTTGCGGTGGCGAACCCAGAGATGGTTTTTCGAGCGGTTTCTCGGAGCGGAGCCCATCAATGTCACACCTCTGGCGTTTGTCCCGGTTTGAAGTTCGAGGTAGTGTCATCTCGATGATGGGTTCTGTTCGCTCTGCAATTAGGGTCGCTTGGGTTGGCGGTTGGCTGCTCAGCGCCTGGGGTGGTGCCCCATGGATGGTGGCCGCGCCTGCGCTCCAAGAAGCACCGGTGCCGGCATTGGGCTTGGAATGGGGCGTGGGTCGATGGGTTCCTGATCTGGATATTCGCCCGGAATCTGGGTCGCGGTCGTCGCTCTCCAAGCTCACCCGAGATGCCCGTGCGGTGGTGATCGCCGTGACCAGCACCAGTTGTCCGGTTTCCGGGCGCTATGGTCCGACATTGGTTGCCCTCGAGAAGGAGTATGCCAGCCGGGGGGTGCGGTTCATTTGGATTAATCCGGTGTCAACCGATTCCAAGGCCTCCGTGCGGCAATGGATCCGGGACCAGGGAGTCCAAGGTCCTTACGTTCGCGACGAGCGGGGAGACATCGCGAAAGCACTGGGCATCCGATCGACCGCGGAGGTCTTCGTCTTGGATGCCGCTCGTACGGTTCTATTCCGAGGGGCTGTGGATGATCAGTATGGCTTGGGTTATTCCAAGGCGGCGCCGAACCAACGGTATCTGGTGTCTGCACTCAAGTCGGTTCTCGCCGGCAACGGAGTCGAAACGGCCTGCACCAGCGTTCCGGGTTGCGCTCTTGAATCGGCTGCGCCCGTGGCTGTTTCTGAGCCGGTGACTTACCACAACCGGATTTCCCGGATCCTGCAGCAGTCCTGCGTGCCGTGTCACCGAGAGGGGGGTATCGCTCCGTTCGCGTTGACCACTCCCGCCGAGGTGGCTGCGCATGCCGGCATGGTTCGCAAGCAAGTGACTCAAGGGGTCATGCCTCCGTGGTTTGCGGCGTCGCCGACTCACGGTCCCAGCCCCTGGCTAAACGACCGCAGCCTCCCGGCCGCCGACAAGGCGGATTTGTTGGCGTGGATGGAGCGTGGTCGGCCTGAAGGGAAAGCCTCCCACGCTCCCAAACCGCAAACCTATCCCTCCGAATGGCAGTTGGGTGAGCCGGATACCATCATTCGGCTTCCGGAACCGGTGGACGTGGCTGCATCGGGTGTCATGTCGTACATCAACATCGAGGTGCCCACGGGATTTGACAGCGATCGATGGGTTCAGGGGTGGGAAATTCGCCCTACGGCACGGGATGTCGTCCACCATGTCTTGGTTTATGTGTTGCCGCCGGGGAACGACGGGAAACCTCAGAAGAACCGCCGTATCGACGGTACGAGCAGCTACCTCGCCGCCTATGCGCCGGGTTATCAGGCGGTTTCGTATCCGGAGGGATGGGCCAAATTCATCCCAGCCGGTTCCACGCTGCACTTCCAACTGCATTATACTCCCAAGGGCAAGGCCACCCGCGACCAGAGCGCTCTGGGACTGAAGTTCTCCAAGACGCCACCGAAGCATGAGGTGCGTGTCAGCGCCATCGCTGGTGCCATCGACATTCCGCCCGGCGACCCCGACTTCGTGGTCGAGGGGAAACTTCCGGTGCCGCAGTCCGCGCGATTGATGTCCTTCATGCCCCACATGCATGTCCGCGGGAAGGCTTACCGGTATGAACTCGAACTGCCTGGGAGCGCGCCTAAGACCCTTCTGGATGTTCCGCGTTATGATTTCAACTGGCAGTTGCTCTACCGCTTGTCCGAGCACATCGACTTGCCGGCCGGCAGTGTCCTCAAGGGCATCGCTCGCTACGACAACAGCGCCGGCAATCCGGCCAATCCCGATCCGACCCGCCGAGTGCAGTGGGGTGAGCAGACCGATGAGGAGATGATGCTCGGTTACATCGAATACTACCTGCCCGAGGTGGCTCCCGGAACGCCGGTGGATCCGCGTCCTCCAGCGGGGCGTCGCGGAGGATCCAAGGCCTTTGATGCGCTGGATCGAAACCACGATGGCCGGATCACCCTCGACGAATCACCGTCACCGGACCAGTTCAAGGCGGCCGATGCGAATGGGAATGGCGAGGTGAGTCGCGAGGAATTGAAAGCCTTCCTGCAGAAGGTGAACCCTCGCCGTGCTGCTGGCTCCAAACCGTCATCGGAAACACCGTGAGAATGGGCTGACGAGCTGGACAGATCTTTTGACGATCCCAGCGTTGCGAGTAGGGAGTTGCTCGATCGCTGGCTCTGCGGTTGTTCCCTGATGGAATTCAGGAAAGACTGAAGGCGTTGTTCCCCATGACAGAATTAATGCCACCGCGCCAGACCTCTGGGCTCCATGGAAGTGGGAGAGCCTGCTTGAGGACGGGGCTGATTCCCATTCTTCGACAGATCTCTCGATTGGCTGTGGCTCTCGCGATGCTGGCAATGATCGAGGCAGCAGAGCCGGCCGCTTCGGGGTCTCTCTTTACTCGAGCCCAGACGCATTGGGCCTTCCAACCCTTGTCGGCATCGGTGCCAGGTCGAGGGTCGGATCTGGCGTCTCCTGGATCCGAGGTGGGCCCCTTGGACCGGTTTGTTGCACAGCGCTTGCGAGCTCATGGATTGTCCCCAAGCCCGCAGGCCGATGCGGCGACCCGTCTGCGTCGGATGTCATTGGTGCTCACCGGATTGCCCCCGACTCCGGAAGATCTCCAGGCCTTTGTCGCCGACCATAGACCCGAGGCCACGGAGATTTGGTTGGAGCGGTTGCTGGCCTCCCCGGCCTATGGAGAGCGCTGGGCCCAGCACTGGCTGGATGCGGTGGGTTATGCCGATTCCAACGGGTACTTTAACGCCGACTCGGATCGTCCGTTGGCCTTCCGTTACCGCGACTACGTGATCCGGTCGATCAACCAGGACAAACCCTTTGACCGCTGGATACGGGAGCAATTGGCGGGCGATGAATTGGCGGGATGGAAACCCGGGGATCCAGTGACTCCGGAGATTCGGGAGTTGCTGGAGGCGACCCATTTCCTGCGCAACGGTCAGGACGGCACGGGTGAATCGGACGGCAATCCGGACGAGGTCCGTGTGGACCGTTATTATGCGTTGGAAGCCTGCCAGCAAATCATCGGGTCGAGCTTGCTGGGACTGACCGTTCAGTGCGCCAAGTGCCACGACCACAAGTTCGAGCCCATCACCCAGAAGGACTATTATGCCTTGCAGGCGTTCTTCTATCCCGCCTTTCCCATCGAGGATTGGGTGAAGCCCAACGACCGGGTCATCGAGGCACCGCTGAGCGGTGAACACGAGGCCTGGTTGGCGGCCGAGCGTCGCTGGGAAAACGGCGAAGCCCAAGCCCGTGCAGGATTGTCGGGCTGGAAGGCCGAGCATCAGCCCCCGCTCAAACCTCTGTGGGAAGACTCGTTCGAGGACCCGGGATCTCTCGGTGACCGTTGGTCCAACACCGTTCCCGGAGAGGACCAACCTGCCGGTTCACCGCCTGTTTCTATCGGTGGTTCGGTGGGCCCGGCCGCTCGGGTGAAGGAGGGAGTTCTTCAACTCATCGAAGGCGGCGGGTCCGGGGACCGCTGGTTGTCCACTCGCCAGCGGTTCTCGTGGCAACCGCCGTTGGTGGGGGATTGGATCCAGGTCACTTTTGATCTCGTCGCATTGAAGACCGATGGACAGGCCCAGGATTCCGATCGCATCGGTTACGTGCTGGCGACGCACGATTTCGCCGATCGCGGAACCCAGTCCGGCGGCAACTTGCTGATCGACGGTCATCCCACCGGAGCCAGCACCGTGCACCTCGATTACCCCGGTGCGGACTCCAAGTCTATTGGCAGCATCGGTGGTCAAGGTTATCGGGCCGGGCACAATTATGGGGTCCGCATCACTCGTCTGGAGAAAGACCGATTCTCGCTCCAGCACTGGGTGGATGGGATGGCCGATGGAACGCCGCTAACCTTATCAGCCTCGGACCTGCCGCCGGGCGGGTTTGGTTTCGAGTTGTGTTGTGGCCGCGGCTTTCAGGTCGATCAGGTGCGCATCAACACTTCTCCGCGTGTGGGAACCCCAGAACACGAGCGCTGGTTGGCCTACGAAGGGGCACTGAAAACTCAAGTCCAGGAGCGGGACCGTCGGTTGGCTTTCCTCAAGGCTCAACGATTACCCAAACCGGGACGCATTGCGTGGGTCAGCGACGTGCATCTAGAGCCACGCCCGGTGCCCTTGCTCAAACGTGGCAACCCCAAGACCCCGGGTGAGCCGGTCGAGCCGGCCTTTCCGGGGTTTCTGGATCGCGGGCAGAAACTCCCAGCGGCGTTGCCTGTCCCTCACGGGCGGACCACCGGCCGACGCTTGGCTTGGGCGCACTGGTTGACGACACCCGGCACTCCGCAAGCGGCCTTGCTGGCGCGCGTCACCGTCAACCGGATTTGGCAGCAGTGCTGGGGTGTCGGATTGGTGGAGACTTCAGAAAATCTCGGCTTGAGCGGAGCCCCTCCGACCCATCCGGAGTTGTTAGAATGGTTGGCGGCCGAGTTCGTGAATTCAGGCTGGAGCTTGAAGCATCTCCACCGGCAAATCTTGTGTTCCCGGACATTCCAGCAATCCAGTGCGCCGCGTGCGGAGGCGATGTCCGTCGACCCGGCCAATCGGGGGTTGTGGCGGTTTCCCGTCCACCGACTGGATGCCGAAGGAATTCGCGACCTGATCATCGCAGCTAGTGGGGTTTTGGATCCGAAATCCAGTGGTCCGTATGTTCCCACACCGCGCAACGGCGACGGAGAGGTTTTGGCGGACGAGTCCGCACCGGGAGCACGGGCCCGTTCGGTGTATCTCCAACACCGCCGAACGCAGGTGCCCACCTGGTTGGTCAACTTCGATGCGCCGTCGCTGGTGTTCAATTGCACTCGTCGGGCTCGAACCACCATGCCGCTGCAATCCCTGAGCTTGCTCAATTCGGAGTTCACGCTGCAGCGGGCTCGGGATTTGGTGCTCCGGCTCGATCGGGAGTGCGGGGTTTCAGAGAGGGCGCGCATTCAGCGAGCCTTCCTGTTGGTTTGCGGTCGTGAGCCCGATGCCTCCGAGCGCTCGGCGTCGGAAGAGTTTCTGCGCCATCAGCTATCTCTTTATACGGCCCATCCCGATTCCAACCAGCGGGCTTGGCGGGATTTCGCCCAATCGCTCTTCACCCTCAACGATTGCCTCTACCTCCGATGAACCCCTCCATGGATTTTCTGTCGCGGCGTGGTTTTCTGGGGCGTTCGGCCGGAAGCCTGGGATTCCTCGCGCTTCAACAGTTGTTGTCGCGGGACCCACTTCTGGCAGCCGGAGCCGTTGCGCCCGCGCACCGACGTCCCAAGGCGAGGGCGGTCATTAGTCTCTTTCAGCACGGGGGCCCCAGTCAGATGGATCTCTTCGACTACAAACCCGCGTTGAATCGTTGGAGTGGGCAACCCTATCCGGGCGGGGATCTGGAGGTTCACTTCGACAAGCAGGCGGGCAATGTGTTGGGGGCTCCCTATCAATTTCGCCCTCAGGGCCAGTGCGGCATGCAGCTTTCAGAATTGCTGCCGCATACCGGATCCATCGCCGACGACATCACCTTAATTCGCTCCATGACCACGGGTTCGGTGGACCACGAATCGGCGTTGCGCATCATGCACACGGGGCGATTTCTGGCAGGGTTGCCCTCGATGGGTTCCTGGGTGCTGTATGGTCTGGGTTCGGAGAATGAGAATTTGCCCGCGTATGTGGTGCTGTCCGATCCCGGAGGCCTCCCGGTCGATGGTGAGCGGAATTGGTCCTCCGGATTCCTTCCGGCGTTGTATCAGGGAACTCCCTTCCGCAGTGGCAAAACTCCGGTGTTTCATTTGCAAACCCCGGCCGGCATTTCCGCCGAGGCGCGGCGTCATCAATTGGACTTCATCACTCGTCTGAACCGGCATCAGTCCGAGCGCGATCCGGCCAATTCGGAATGGCAGGCACGGTTGGCCCAATTCGAGACCGCCGCCCGCATGCAAACCGCCGTGCCCGAGGTGATGGACTTGTCGGGGGAATCGGCAGCCACGCGACGGCTCTACGGCCTCGACAACCCGGTGACCGCTGAATACGGGCGGCGGTGCCTCATCGCCCGGCGTCTGGTCGAGCGGGGCGTGCGGTTCGTGCAGTTGTTCTTGAGCGGCCAGCCTTGGGACACCCACGACAAAAACGCTGAGCGGCTCAAGGGCCTCTGTGCCATGACCGACCAACCCAGTGCCGCATTGGTCCAGGACCTCAAGGCCCGTGGGTTGCTCGACGACACCATCGTGCTCTGGACCGGCGAATTTGGGCGTCTGCCGATCTCCCAGGGCAAAGACGGTCGCGATCACAATCGGCATGCGTTTTCTCTGTGGGTTGCGGGTGGCGGTTTCAAGGCTGGGCATGTCCACGGGGCGACCGATGAGTTTGGCTACAAGGCGGTTCAGGATGTGGTGAGTGTCCACGACTTCCATGCCACGCTGTTGGGCCAATTGGGGCTAGATCACACCCGTCTGCATGTTCCCCACGAGGGACGCGAAGCGAGTCTTACCGATGCGGAAGTGACCGGCGCCAAGCCGGTGCCCTCGCTCCTGGCTTGAGCGCTCGATTCTGAAGATCCCTGCGTTGCGGGATTGCCCGCGGGCCGTACCGTTGGGCCAGCATGGCGTTTGAATCGTTCCGGGACTGGGTGGAGTTGCTCGAAAAAGCGGGTGAGTTGATTCGCATTTCGCATCCCGTCGCCACGGAGTTGGAGATCACCGAGATCGCCGACCGTGAGATGAAGAAACCGGGCGGTGGCAAGGCGTTGCTCTTCGAGAAGCCCACGGTCCGGGGTGTTGTTTCCCCGTTCCCAGTGGCCATTAACACGCTCGGTTCCTGGAAGCGCATGGCCATGAGCATGAATGCCGCTTCGGTGGACGACGTGGCCGCTGAACTGGGCGGACTCATGAAGGCCCGCCCGCCGGCTTCTATGAAAGAGGCGTTGCGGCTCCTGTCGCTGGCCTTGGATTTACGCCATGCGAAACCCAAGACGGTGAAGAGCGGCCCCTGCAAGGAGGTCATCCACCGATTTGATGCCCCAACTAGCCGCAGCGAGGCTTGGCCCGATGCGCCCGACTGGCGGAAGGGAACCGATCCGTTGCCGCCCACGCTGGCCGACTTGCCCATTCTCAAGTGCTGGCCGCTCGATGGGGGACGCTTCATCACGTTGCCATGCGTGGTGACGCAAGATCCGGACACGGGGGCCCGCAACCTAGGCATGTACCGGATCCAGGTTTATGACGACCGGACGACCGGTGTGCACTGGCAATTGCAGAAGGTCGCTGCGCGTCATGGCCGTCGCTATTACGAGACCGGTCAACGCATGCCCGTCGCCATCTTTCTCGGTGGCGATCCCATGTTCCCCTTCGCCGCCACGGCCCCGTTGCCCGATGGCTTGGATGAATTTCTCTTGGCGGGGTATTTGCGCAAAAAGGCCGTCGAACTAGTGAAGTGCGAGACCAATGACCTCGAGGTTCCGGCCAATGCCGACTTCGTCATTGAGGGGTATGTGGATCCGATCGAACCCCTGCGGATGGAAGGTCCCTTCGGCGATCACACCGGATACTACACGCTGCCTGAGCCGTATCCCGTGTTCCATGTCACGGCCATCACCCATCGCAAGGATGCGGTGTATCCGGCCACCATCGTAGGCATTCCGCCGATGGAGGATTTCTACATCGGAGCCGCGTCGGTGAAGCTCTTCCTACCGATTTTTCAGATGAACTTCCCGGAGATCGTGGACATCTCTTTGCCGGCGGAAGGCACCTTCCACAACTTGGTGGTGGTGAGCATCCGCAAGACCTATTCCATGCAGGCCTACAAAATCATGCACGGCCTCTGGGGCATGGGGCAGATGATGTTCTCGAAGTACATCATCGTGGTGGATGCCGAGGTGAATGTTCATGATACCCGCGAGGTGCTCTTCCACCTCTTCGCCGACACCGATCCGCAACGCGACACCTTGCTGACGCGCGGGCCGTCCGATGTGCTCGACCATGCGACCTCGCACATTGGCATGGGCGGTAAAATGGGGTTCGACGCCACGCGCAAGTTGCCGGGAGAAGGATTCGATCGCCCTTGGCCGCCGATTATCCAGATGGATGCAGCGGTGAAGGCAAAGGTCTCTTCGATGACGTCTCCGGGCTGAATCTCAACAACGTTCCGGAGCCCACGGAAAGTTGCCGGTTTGAAAACTACGGTTTTGCCGGATCCTCGGATCCGTTTTCTTCCAAATTGAGAACTACCGTTTCTTCCTTCTTCCAGATGAGGCCGGATGCGTCCGGCTCCCACGAGACTAAATAAACAGTCACTCGAGCAACCGACACTTTGAGGCCGGATCGATGATCCGTTGAGTGTCTGGGTTCAGTGGTTTTCAAACCGGCAGGTTCCGTCGGTTTTCACTTCGTCACTGACAACTGAACTGCCCCGTTTAACGCGGGGCGCCGTTGGAGGTTCCCAGCGAATGGGTTGCGTCCGGCGCAGCCTAGCCGAATCAGCGCGCGGTCTTTTTCGGGGAGGCTGCTTTCGGGGTTTCCAGCGGCACCTCGCAAAAGGTCAACGCGGCGATGCCATTGAGTCCGCGCAACAGGCGTCCCGGATCCCAAGACGCGCTGTCGAGGTAAGTGAGGGTTTTGGCCTCGTGAGGTTGTTGCAATGTCAGGACTAACCGATTTCCGTCGGTCCTTCCGGAGGCGATGCGATCCTTGCTGCCATCGAGCCAGAAATCGCGGACCAGAGCCGGATCCCAGCGCACGGGTTGGTCGAACTCCAATACCAGTTGGGAGTGGGTCGAATCAGGGTAGGCGGCCCGCAGCAAATGGGGAGCCGTGATAGACTTCTTGGGTTCCAGCCCATGCAGATCGCGATCGATCAACGGGGCGATGAGTCGGGCCATCTCGGCATAGCCTTGGGCCGGATAGTGGCATCCCCCGGGAGGTTGGATGCCCAGGGTGGACATCACTGTCAGGTGCGACAGGGCCGAGGGGAGATTGCGCTGCACCTCCCGGAGTCGGTTGTCTGATCCATCGGTGCCCATGGAACAGGCCTTGGGCCAGATCTGGAAGGCGTAGTGGTGGCGCAGGTTCGGGTAGTCGGTGGCCCAGGCCGCGGCGAGGTCGATGAAGAGTGATCGGTACGTTTCCCAGCCGTAGCCGCCACTGGGGCCGTCAGCGCCTTGGTCGTTTTCGCCCTGATGCCAAATCACCGCACGGAGGCCGTGGGTCAGCCGTGCGGCGCGTGCTCGAGCCAGCAAGCGACCGTAAATGGTGGCCGGGTCTGCTGGGTGAGTCGGGTTGCGCTGATGCTGATCGATACGGCTGCCGCCCACGGCTCCATTGAGGAAGCAAACCGGGATCTGGTGGGTTTCGACCAAGTGGCGGCCCAATTCCATGGCCCAATAGCCGACTTGATGGCGTTCGTTGTCCCGCCCTCGATGGACGGCCGTGCCCCAAGATCCGATCTCAGCGGGTTCATTCCCCATGCTGCCGAAGGATCGGATCCAATTGCTCCGGAAGTCCGGTTTGTCCGGGCCCCAATCCGTGGCAACCGCATTGGATTGTCCATCGATGAGGTAGGCGTCTCCGCATGCGATATTCGTGGCTGAATGAACTCGTGTCTCCCGCCCCTCATGGAGGCGAACCAATTCGAAACGGTATTGGATGAGCCCGGGCTTGAGGGGTAGATCGAAGCGGAAGGACCGATCCGCCTTCACCCGTTCCCGGCGTTGTGTCACGAGCCTGTCCCTAGCCCCCGCATTCCCCGACGTATCTTGGGCAAACAATCGAACCACCACCGCCTCGGCGGGTTCTTGGATGGAGCCCGTCGCGACCAGGGTTCCCTCATTGCGGTCGTTTCGGGCGTAGAACTGGTTGTCCTGCGGCAACTCTGCGGACTCGGGGGATCGTTGAACCCACCCATCATGGCTCGGGGGCTGGACTGTTAACGTTACTGATCGGCGGATCGGCGTGCCCCCATTGTCGATTGTGGCGGTCACGGTCAGTTGGCCCTCATGAAGTGCCCGTTTCAGGATCAGGTCATGACCTTGAATTTCCCGAACTGTGGCCAGTGGTTCGACAGACCAGGTCACCTTCAGTTTTGAAGCTCCGGCCGCGATGAGAGCCACTTCGGTCGATTTCAGTTGGGCCTTCAATCGTAGCGGACTGCGCCCGTCCCAGCGACTGGGTGCCTTCAGTGAGAACTCTGGATCCGGGATGGCTTCGCGAAGGGTGACAGGGATCTCCTGTTGGCGAATTCCTTCGGGGTACGCTGCATGGAAGGTCAGGGTTACCGATGAGTCTCCTGAAACCCGACCCGCCTCGAGCCGGTAACGGAACTGGTTTACCGCCACAACCACCGGCTTCCCCTCGGCTTCCCGTCGAGTCCACCACACCCTCTGCGCCCCGCCGGCCCTCGCCATCAACCCCAGAGCCTGTCCCTCCTCCAAGACAACCGGGACAACCGGGACAACCGGAGCCTGTCCCTTGGAGATAGCCTGTCCCTTGGAGGTAGCCTGTCCCTTGGAGGTAGCCTGTCCCTTGGAGGTAGCCTGTCCCTTGGAGGTAGCCTGTCCCTTGGAGGTAGCCTGTCCCTTGGAGGTTTCGGTCGTTACATCCACCGTGACATTGAAATCGCGACCTGATTGAACGAGGGGCCCGACAACGGTTTGTAACAGCTTTTGGTTTTCATACTCCAATCGGATCCAATCTGGGCTGCGAACCCGGTTTGAAACGCGCACTTCATCGATAACGCCGTCAAAATCGAAGTGATCGTACCAACCGCCGATCCATAGTCGGGCCGGTTGCCTTAAGTTCAATGGAGCTCTCGGTGTCCGGGAGACGCCGTCCAAGATCCCGTTGATATAGACCTTGGATTCACCGGCTTCCCAGGTGTGGACGACATGGGTCCACTGATGGGCAGGAACCGGATTCTGGGTTGCGACGTTGGCTCCGGAAAAATAGCAGTCCAATCGAACTTGAGGTGGGCTGGTGTAGTGGAGGACTACCTTGCCTTGGTTGTGTTCATTGCCCCAAGCCAGGATCCGGCCGTTGGGTTGATCTGCCCAAAACCACGCTTGCGAGGTGTGTGGGCCCGCGCCGGCGGGGTAGCGGTTGGAGGTGTCCCCGCCAAAGATACCTTGGCCTTCCTTGAAGCGTCGGGCGGTTCCGATGACTCCGGGCCTCGGGGTGGTTCCACGGTTTTCCGAAGTCAGGGTGCCGGTGGTGTCCTGGATCGATTCTCCGAGGTGCCAGGTTCCGATATATCCATGGGATGGGTTGAAGACCTGGGATCCGCTCGAAGCGGTTGGGGCGGTCGGGTTTCCCCAGTGAATGCGGAGTTCTTGCCGCTGGTTGCCGCGGATCTGCGGAATTAGCACCCAAATGGCAGCGGAACCCTTGTCGGTATTCCAGGATTCGATTTCGAAAGGCAGAGCCTGTCCCTCGGGTGTTGAAAAGCGCAGGTCCTCCCCATGGGGACAGGCTTGTGTGAAGTCGAAGTCGTCACGGCTAAGTCGGACGAGGAGGGGGAAAGACTCGAGCGTGACTCCATCCGGGAGGTGGGCTCCGTCCGGTGTCGTGAGGACAAACAGAGAGGCGGAATGTTTCCACTCTGGAAACAGCGAGGATGCGGTGGGGCGGGCCTTCGCCGTGGCCGTATGCGATGCCGTCATGGACTCCCACCGCGCGGCCATGGCCAGAACCTGTTCAGGATGTTTGGAGGCCAGATTGATGGTTTCAGCCCGATCCGGACCAAGGTTGTAGAGTTCCCAAGCGCTGTTTACGCCGGCTGCCACGATCTTCCATTCACCCTCTCGAAGGGCTCGGTTGCCCTCATGGTGCCACCAGAGGGCTTCTCGCTTCAGATCGGTATCTTGATCAAAGCTCCGGACGAGGCTGAGACCCGGCGGCTTCGGCATTTCCGGGGGGTGATCCTTTTCTGGCCAGTTCCCTCCGGCCAATTCCAGAACCGTAGGGACCAGATCGATGAGATGGCCCGGAGTCTTTCGCAACGCGCCGTGGTGGGAGATGCCTCGAGGCCAATGAGCGATGAATGGAGTGGCAATACCCCCTTCATGCACCCAGGTCTTGTGACGGCGGAACGGCGTATTGGCCAAAGAGGACCAACCTGGGCCGATGCTGAGAAACGTAGCACCGGTTCCGCACAAGGCGTCGGGATAATGTCCGTCGCCGCGCACCATCATCTCTGCGCTGGCACCATTGTCCGAAAGGAACAAAATCAGCGTGTCCTCGAAGTGGCCCATGGTCTGGAGTTGGCGGACGATCCGGCCGATTTCCTGATCCATCCGATCCACCATGGCCGCGTGAACCGCCATCTTGTCGGCCTGAAAACGGCGTTGGCTGCTGGACAGTTCCCCCCAAGGCAGTGGCCGGTTTACCTCGTTGGCGCCTAGAGATTTGAGGGCATCGGGAAAGTCGTAAGGTGGCCCGATTTCGCGTTCTATCGGCGGCAAGGCTCCGGAAACCACGCCGGATGATCGGATTCGACTCCAGCGTTCCTCCCGGAGTTGATCCCATCCACTCAGGTAGCGATTGCGATGGCGTTCCACGTCACTAGCCGGGGCCTGAACCGGGAAATGCGGTGCCGTGAACGCTACGAAACTGAAGAACGGCCGATTTTGGAACCCGGTTGCATGTTCTTTTAGGCACCGGATCGCGTGGTCAGCGATCGCTGTGGTTGCGTAATAATTCGAGTTGGTAGGGACAGGCTCTAGCGCGACATCATCTTCCGAATGGAACCGGGGAGCGAAATACCGGTCGTGATCATCCAATCGATAGGAGTGCTCAAATCCATTGGCCAGCGGCTTGCCATCCACATGCCATTTCCCGGAATGGTAGGAGCGGTAGCCTAAGTTCTTCAGGTATTCAGGCAGGAGCTTGGCCCAAGAGGGGCGTTTCCCGTTGGTGCCGCTCGGGATGCCAGGAACGGTATCGCGTCGGACTTGCTGCGCGTAGAACCCGCTCAGGGCTGCAGCGCGGGAGGGCCAACAGCGCGCCGTATTGTAAAATTGGGTGTAGCGAAGTCCGCCCGAGGCGAGAGCGTCGAGGTGGGGTGTCGGAATCTCGCCTCCGTAACACCCGAGATCCGAGAACCCCAAATCATCCGCCAGAATCAGGACTACATTGGGGCGTTCGGCTGGTTTTCCAGCCAGCGCGGTCAAAAAAGAGCCTGTCCCTAATAGAGCGATCAGGATCCAACCCAGTTTTCTTCGAAGATTCATGATGAGAGGAAGGGACAGGCTAGGGTGCGTGGGGTGTTTTGTGAATTAGAGGGCCGCCTATCGATCCATGGAAATCGGAAAGTCCGGACAGTGTGCAGTTGTTGGTCGGACGGTACTGGATAAGGGACAGGCTGTTTTTTGGCGGGGACAGACTGCTTTCGTGGCTGTTGAATCTAACAACTGGAGAATGCTTCCGAAGGCTGGAGTCAGGGCTTGCGGGGAACCAGTAACAGGGAACCGGTATCCAGGCTGGGGCGATTCGGGTCTTTATCTAGAGCCGACACGGGGTAGTTCGTCGTCCAGGAAGTGTATCGAGAGTGACTTACTGCAAGGCGCAGATTGGGCCGAGTCTCGCCCAAGGAGAACAGCAGGGCGACCCGTTGCTCCGGAAGCACAAACCTCCCGTCGGCGTCGCTGTTCGCAAAATCTTGCCTCAATACCTGTTCCTCGGCCGCTCTCAGGAAACCACCCGTGGCATGGCGGTGGGTCCAGAGAGTTCGCCCCACCATGGCATTGGGGACAGGCTTCCCGGTGACCGAGTCGGTGATTCGGCCGCTCATCCGAGCCGCTGTGTAGGTCACGGAGGGGCCGCTGAGGGATCCGCATCCACAGAGCAGGGTTACCGCGAGTAAAAAAAACGAGAGTTGTGAACCAGTCATGCAACGACTGGCGTTCCTCAATGAATTTCAGGGACCGCCAGAAGGCGTTGAACCTCCCGGATCAGACGGTTCATGGCGAACGGTTTTTCGAGGACCACTTGCGCTCCGGCTTGAGCTGCCAATTCCAGAGAACGATCGTTTCGCAAATCCGCATCGGCCGACATTGCGATAATCGGGAGTAATAGATTGGTTTTCCGCACGGTTTGGATGAGCTCGATCCCGGAGATTTCTGGCATCATCAGGTCCGTCAACATCAAGTCGACGCGCTGGGTTTCCAAACGCGCCAAAGCCTCCCGACCGTTGCCTGCGGCCACGACGGAGAATCCGGATCGTTCCAGAAAACGATGAATGATGCCGCGCAAGTCGATGTCGTCATCGACCAGGAGGATCAGAGCTTTGGATGGTTTTGTGGCGGACACCCTTCGATTTTGATGTGGATGAGTTATCGGACGCTCAACCGAAAGGCTTGAGCCAAACCAGTAAAACTCTTCGAGACACCATTATCCCCTCCGCGAGTGGAAGAGGAAACCCAGGCGCCGCGCCGCCAATTCGCGGAACCAACTCAAACAGGGTTCTTTCTATTTTTCGGCCAATCTCTATTCTCCGCCCCCTGTTTCCGGGGTGTTTTGAAATCCCAAAATCGTATACCATGACGTCCGCCCAGATCCGCCAGTCGTTCTTGGACTTCTTCCGTTCCAAGCAGCACACGATCGTTTCCAGCTCCAGCCTATTGCCGGACAGCCCCAACCTGCTGTTCACCAATGCTGGCATGAATCAGTTCGTTCCAATTTTCTTGGGCGAACGAAAAGCAGATGTCTCCAAGTGGGCTGGGTCGGTTCCGGCACTCGATACTCGGGCCGCAGACACCCAGAAGTGCATCCGGGCCGGTGGCAAACACAACGATTTGGATGACGTCGGCCTGGACACCTATCACCACACCTTTTTCGAGATGCTGGGGAATTGGTCCTTCGGCGACTACTTCAAGAAGGACGCCATCGATTGGGCCTGGGAGTTGGTAATCGAGGTTTGGAAGTTTCCGCCCCAGCGCGTCTACGCCACGATTTATCAGCCCAATGCGGCCAAGAAGGATCCTGCTGATCGCGATCAGGAAGCTTGGGAACTGTGGGCAGCGAAGTTTCGGGCGGTCGGTCTAGATCCAGAAATCCACATCGTCAACGGCGGCAAGAAGGACAACTTCTGGATGATGGGCGAAACTGGCCCCTGTGGTCCGTGCACCGAAATTCATGTCGATTTGCGCCCCGGCCCTCGAGAGACCTCCGTTGAGGAGCAAGCCGAAGGAGCCAAGTTGGTCAATGGTTCGGACGCACGCTGCATCGAGATCTGGAACAACGTCTTCATCCAGTATAACGCCAATCCAGATGGCTCCTTCACGCCGCTGCCGGCGCAGCACGTGGATACGGGCATGGGCTTTGAGCGGGTGGCTTCGATCATCCAAGGAACCCGTGGACTCACGGATTTCCAGAACGCGAAGATTTCGAACTACGAGACAGACATCTTCCGCCCGATCTTCGATGAGATTGAACAGCTCAGCGGCCATAAATACGGATCCACGTTGCCGAAGCAGGGCAGCACCGGAGACAACGAGCAGGAGAAGGTGGATGTGGCCTTCCGGGTCATCGCCGACCACATTCGGACGCTGAGTTTCGCCATTGCCGACGGTATCCAACCAGGAAACACGGACCGCAATTACGTTCTGCGCCGAATCTTGCGCCGCGCGGTGCGGTACGGGCGGACGCTCGGGTTCCACGACCCGTTCTTCTACAAGCTCGTTGACGTGCTGGTCCGAACCATGGGCGATGTGTTTCCGGAAATTCGCACCCGCAAGCAGCAGGTGAAGGATGTTCTCCGCCTTGAGGAAGAGGCCTTTAATCGCACCTTGGATCGCGGCATCGAGCTGTTCGAGAAGGAGTCCTCGCAGGCCGGGTGTTCTCAGATCTCTGGAGCCTTCGCGTTCCGTCTGTATGACGAGCAGGGTTTCCCGATCGACCTCACTGAACTCATGGCTCGCGAGCGCGGACTGTCGGTAGATAAGGCGGGTTTTGAGGAACTGATGGAGGTGCAACGAGCCCGTGCTCGAGCTTCTCAGAAAAAGCAGGTCATCGAACTCTCGCAAATTGAGACCAAGTCTCCGACTCGGTTTATCGGGTACGACACGCTGGAGATTGGTGCTCAGGTTTTGGAGGTGGTTGATCTGAAAGACAAGACAGCCATCATCCTCGATTCTTCCGCCTGCTATGCGGAGATGGGAGGGCAATTAGGAGACACCGGGGAAATGAGTGGCTCCGGACAGCTGTGGCGCGTCGCCAGCACCCAAAAATCCGGCAACGTGTGGCTGCATTTCATTGAAGGCGGTGAGACTCCGGTGGTTGGGTCATCGGTGAGTCTTCGCGTCGATGCCGCTCGTCGGCACGCCATCGAGCGCCATCACACGGTGACTCACCTGTTGCATTGGGCGTTGCACGAAGTGGCCAGCAAGGAAGCCTCCCAGAAGGGGTCCAATGTCACTCCTGAGAAGTTGACGTTCGATTTCAACAGCGCCGCGCTGACCGCTCAGCAGGTCATCGACATCGAGCGGTTGGTTAATGAGCGCATTTTGGAAAACGCTCACGTGGGATGGGTTGAGGTGCCGCATGCCGAAGTGAAGAACCGCAAGGATGTGCTCCAATTCTTCGGTGACAAATACGGCGACATTGTTCGTGTCGTGCAGATCGGGGGACAGGCTGCCCAGCTCAATGGGTATTCCATGGAGCTTTGCGGCGGAACACATACCCGGGCCACGGGTGAGATTGGAATGTTTCGCATCCTTGGTGAATCGGCAGTAGCCGCCGGAGTGCGTCGCATTGAAGCCATCGCCGGGTTGCCCTCCCTCGACAAAGCACGCGCCGACGAGGCCCTGATCCGCTCATTAGCAACCAAACTCAATAGCCCTCTCGGTGAATTGGAGAAGAAGCTTGAGGGGCTCTTGGCGCACAGTCGCGAGTTGGAAAAATCCCTCAAAGCAGCCTCCCAGCGCGAGGCGTCTGGCAAGGCTCGAGACTTGTTGGTCAAGTCCGAGACTCTGAACGGTGTCCCGGCATTGATCGCAAATTTGGGCGAGGCCGACGGTGAAACCCTTCAGACCGTGGTCGATGCGCTCAAGTCTCAGTTTAATGGCGTTATTCTTCTGGGAGGTCATTCGGCTGGTGCCGTCGCATTGGTCGCCGCGGTGACTCCGGAGTTCACCGCCAAAGTGCAGGCTGGAAAACTCATCCAGACCATCGCTCCGATCATCGGAGGGAAAGGCGGAGGGCGTCCGGATGGGGCTCGTGGTGGTGGCAAGGACGCCTCTCGTCTGGAAGAAGCCCTGGCCAAGGCCAGGACTCTCCTCTGAAGCATTCCTTCGGATCCCCTAAGGTCAGCGCAGTTCCCAACGTTCACCAAAGAATCCTGCGGCGGAAATCCCGCCCGGGGTTCTGGCGTTGGGTGGTTGGCGAAGATCGATAATGGCCCAATCTGGAAGCTTTGGGGTTTGGCGCGCGTTGTTGAGATAGTCGTACTCCCGGAAAGTGAATCCGCTGTTTAGCACGACATAGCGGGTGGGATTCAAAGGGTTTGGAAATACCAGGATCGGAACGTGGGTATCGGTCGCAAAGGATTGCCCGGCCACCACGATGGAATCCTTCTCCCAACGAATGGGCAGTGACGAGGCCAGTTTGGCGAGCAGTTGGTTGCTCGAAGGATCTCCCCACAGAACGAGGTTGTGATCGCGGATGTCTGCTTCAGAAATATCCTTGTCGGATTTTTGTCGAGCATCTCCGCGATAGTGACGCCGCCAATGCTCAATGGCTCGAGCCGACTCGCTCTTCACCCAATTTCCGGCTGCGGTGTTCAGTGGGGTTCCGGTAGGCAGCACCATCATAAACGAATCCATGAAGGCGTCGTCGATAGGTCCCTGAAGGCCGTGACGTTTGCGAAGCCCGACCGTCAGATCCGGGCCGGTCCTCCAAACCCCGTTCTTGCGGTGGAAGCTGGCCTTCCAAGAACGGTCGGTTCCCGGTCGAGTGGATTCCAGGATCACCGTGTTGTCTGTTCCTGCGAAAGCCACCCGAACGGGTTGGTGAACAGGGAACGGAGCCTCCCCTGGGCCGAATTCAAGGGTCAGTGCTTCCACGCCTTCAGCCTCGACCCGAAGGAGCCTGTCCCCATCCGGCAGTTGCGCAGTCACACGCCCTGGTTCCCAGTGTTCGGTCAATGCGTCGACGGTCATCCATGCCATCTGGTTATATCGCAGCGAATGGGTCACCATGCGGACTTCATGCGGTACGCGGGTACGCCCCACCGCTGCCAATGCATCCAGGCGACGATTTAGTTCAACCTTCGCACCGGCCTCGTATTTGTGCCCCGTCTTGGGGCCGATCAGATGGGTCAGCTCGATGCCCTCGGTTTGCAATGCTGACCGCATTGCGTTTGCAGCCTGGATCTGGCTATCCACCTCCCCGCTGTAGGCGATCAGCGGGACCATGGATACATTGACTGCGTTGGCGGTCGCGTCATGCAGTCGCCAAAGCTTCTGTTCCCATGGGGTGGGTTGGAGTTGCTCCTGCTGGAAAACTCGAAGAAATTCGGCTGTCTCGCTGAACCCAGCCCCGGGAGCGGCTGCGGCCCATCGGGCTGCGTGGTGCACCGCGAAGTGCCAAGCAGATGCGCCGCCGAGCGAAAACCCTCGAACGATCAGGCGATTTTCATCAATCGGATAGCGTCCTTGAACCTCCTTGAGAGCTTCCCAGAAATCGGTCTCTCCGGCGAATCGACTGCCATTGCAGTAGCGTCCATAGAGGTGCAATACAAATGTGTTCGGAGGGGAGAATTCGCCGACATTCTTCATCCTGTCGGTGATGAAGGCTAGTTCGCTCAGCGTCTCGCCCCGTCCATGGAACCAGAAATCTAAGCGCCATTGTTTACCTGAGTTGGGTCGCCAACTTTGCGGAATGACCAACCCGAACGGTTGCACGGATCCATCGATCCGGGACACATAGCCTCCAACCGTGGGTCCGGGAATCTCGGTCCAGGAAGCCTGTCCCTTATCCAGCGTCTGCAATCGTTCAGCGGCGGTCTTCAACTGTAAACGGGCCGAATCTACCTCATTGGTCTTGAAGATCTCCTGGTACCGCAGCGCCCAGTCCACTGACTTGCCGAAAATAGCGATGTCTGCCCAATGCTTCAGTTGCTGTGGATTTTGGGACCAGCGTAACCGAGCCTCGGCGAGATTAGTTTCCAGAGCTTTTGCCTCAGCACTCAGTTCTTGCCGGACCGATTCGGAGATAGCGATTCCCACCGGTGGGACTCTTCGAACGGTTTCGGATGAATTGTCTGCAGGACCATCAGCCAAGAGGCCCATCGTCATTACTTGGACAGATGCAAAAATCAGAACTAGGGACAGGCTCGGCAGCTCGTGCCAAGGGCGGTTTGCGGTACACATCGAAAAATTCATGGGCTTGCTATAAGGAGACCCTGATCCGACTCGCAGGATCAAGCGCCTCGTCTGAAAGTCTGCTGTTGCGAGCCTTGCGGACGGATAGGCTGAAAAGCGGCCAGAAGGGCGACCGATTTTATCAGGTGTCAGGTGTTACACGCGGGCAGACTTGCTGAATTTTGCCATTGAGAGGGCTGATATGGGTCGTCGCCATTTTTATGCGAGGCAATGAGGCGGCGTCTTCTATTGATGGCGAAATTGCTGGTGATATGGGGTGGGATTCAACAACCGGACATACCCCGCAACGGGCGGAGGCTGAAGATCATGATTGTTCCCAAGTCGGGCACTGGATGAGGGGTGGGTTGGCGTTTTCGTTGGAGCCAATTCTGGTGATGGAGCGCGATGGATTCGATGAAGCTGCGGGAGCCGATGACAGCACCGTTGGTAAAATAGCTGATCCGATGGAGCAATT
>CAJAHH010000082.1 GCA_903939515.1 uncultured Verrucomicrobiota bacterium | reverse complement strand
TCTTGCCTCATATCGGACAGTTCTTTATTGCTCACGGACGAGCGTCGCTTCGCTCCGACAACTGTCCGATATCGTCGGATCAGTGTCCGATACGAATCGGAACAGGTGTCCGCTTTCATCGGAATACGCACTGGTGCCCGTGAGCTTCAAGATGGGGCTCAGGAACTCCTTCGCGGTGAGGGCAATATTGGGAATGCGCTTTTCTCTGCCAGCCTGGGGGGAACGCCTGTTCAGAAAATTGCGGAGTCGCTGCAACAGGATGCTGAGCGACTCTTCAAGGGTAACACTCGGACCCACGTTTCAATCCGCCCTGCGGCGACACGCTATAGGGAGCTCCTCAAGCAAAGCCGCGAAGCGATGGTCAGTCCTGAAACCTGGGACAAGTTGGATAAGGAACTGACGGCAGCAGAGACCACAAAGAAACTTATCGAAGCAGATATTTTAAAACTAGACCGGGAGCTTCAATGGATCTCCCGCTGTCAAGACGCCCTCCCCACGGTCGGGAGCCTCATCGAAGAATCGCAAAAGCTTGCCAAGCTTCCCACCCTGCCAGAATTGGCGAGCGACTTTACACCCCGGGCGCAGACAGCCCGCCAGGACGCGATTGCCGCTCAGGGTGCAGTGCAGAACCTGACGGCCCAAATCGCCAAACTTCAGGCTCAGTTGCAGTCCTGCGCGACGGCTCCCGCTCTTTTAGCCCTCGACGACGACATCGACCAGTTGCATCAAGACGTGGGCGTCTATCGTGAGCACAAAGGGGCACTCACCAATGCCCAAGCACAGCTCGCTGGGCTTGAGCCGCTCATTCGGGCAGGCATGGACAACTTGTTGCTGGCTGGAGAATTCAGCACTTTGGCGAAGCACCGGATTAGCACTCCAGTTCGGTTAGCCTGCGAAGAAGCCGCCAAGGCATTGAAAACTGCCCTGGCCGACCAACAGGCTAATTCCCAGATGGCGGAAGGCCTGAAGGTGCAGAGGACCGCACGGGAATCTGAATTAAAATCTCTACCCGAACCCGATTTGGCTGGCCTCCGTGAGGCTTTGGCTATGGCCGCCGAGGCGACGGATGCAGACCGAACGTTCCATGCAACTCAATTGGAGGTTGAGCGCCTGACTCGGGAAACAACCGACCTGCACCAACACATTGCTGGGGCTCCTTCGGACATGGATTCATGCGCTCGGCTGAGGGTCCCGGCCAATGCCACCATCCGGAGCTATCGCGAGCGGCTGGATTCCTTCAAGCGCGCCGTTAAAGACAAAGAAGACAAAATTACGGCAGCCAAAAAGACGGCGGAAGCGATTCATGCCGAACTGGTGCGACTACAACGTCTTGGCCAACTACCGACCGATGAAGCGCTCCGCCAAAGCCGAGAGCATCGTGACCATGGTTGGACCCTAGTGCTGGCAGACTGGAAAGGGGGCGGGACCAAAGAAGAATTAATTCCCGGTGTGCCCCTAGACCAAGCCTTCCCACTCGCGGTCCAAAAGGCCGACGGCATTGTGGATCAGCTCCGGCTCGATGCCGAAGCTGTGGCTCAAGCTGAGGAGAAACGAATGCAGTTGGGCGTTATCGCAGTCCAGACGGACGCTAGTCGGACCAAAAGCACAGAAATCCAAGGTGATTTGGATGCATGCCTTAAGGCTTGGGAAGCGGAGTGGTCCGACTGCGGAATCCGCCCTCTTTCGCCTCTCGAAATGGAAGAATGGCGTTCGGGCTGGACCGATTTCAGAGATCGCCTCGGAAAACTCAGGAGTGCCGAAGAGGCCCTGAAGCAGAAGGCTCAACAAATTAAGCTGGCCAAGAAGAGCCTCGCGGCATTTCTTGGTCAGTCCGAAGAGAAAGCCTTTTCCCTTCTCTTCGCAGCGGCCAAAAAGCTCGTCCAAGATGGCGAACAATCGAAGGGTCAGCGCATCGAATTGGACAAACAGCTGGGCAGCTCGAAGAGTGAACTCGCAAAATTGGAGACCCATCGCGTTCGGCTCATCGAGGCTGTCAGAGCCGCAACCGCCCATTGGATTTCACACTGCGTCGCCGTAGGCTTGCCCGAGACCACCTCGCCCGAGGTTGGACTAACCATTCTGCAGGAGCGAAAAGAACTCCTCGTCAGATTCGATGAGTGGCAGAAGTTGTCTGGCACATCTCAATTACTGACAGAGGCAATTTCCAAGTACGAGAAAAGTGTCTCCGAGAAATCAGTCTCACTCGGAATCAAGGCTGATACCACCGAAGCTCTCGAATCGGCTCTTTGGAAAGCCCTCGCCGAAGCCCGCAAATCCCAACAGCGCCAAGATCAATTGGCCGAGCAAATCGAAGAGAAGAGCGATGAATTAGCGGATGCCCAAGCGCTGGTTTTAAGGACAGAACAAGCGCTCATTGACCTCGTCAAGGTGGCGGGCCTCATCGACTCATCAGACCTAGAATCGTTTCTGGCTCACCTCGAACAGCATAAGTTTCTCCAGACTCGGATCGACAGCTTACGAACCACACTCAGCGGCCTTGCCCGGGGTCAGGCAGTGGATGAGTTTGTGGCCAAAGTTCGGGCCGAAGACCCTGACCAACTGAGAGAGAGGAAACCCATTGCTGCCGCAGAGAAGGCGGAGAAGGAATCTGCGTTATCCGCCAATCGAGAAATAGTATTCCGACTTGGAAACGAGAGGAGGGCTTTGGAAAAAGCCGGCGATGCAGCCGCAGACTTTCGTCAACAGGCCGAATCCTGTGCGGCCAGTTTAAAACACGACGCTGCGCGCTTTCTGCGCCTCCGACTCGCGACCCACCTTCTGGAGACGCAAATCGAGCAGTTCCGAAAGCAGAATCAAGGCCCCCTTCTTCAAAAATCAGGCGTGGCGTTCCAAGCGATTACTCGGGGCGCGTTCAGCGGTTTAGGTGCGGAGTTTAATGCGGACGATGTCCCTGTCCTAATGGGACTTCGCGCAGACCAGACCCAGGTTCCAATTGAAGGCTTAAGCGATGGAACTCGCGACCAGTTGTACCTAGCGCTTCGGCTTGCGGCGCTCGACCGCTATCTCGAGGACCACGAACCGATGCCACTCATTCTCGATGACCTGCTCATTACCTTCGATAATGAGCGGACAAAGGCTATCCTTCCGCTCCTCGCCGACTTGGCTGGGCGAACCCAAATACTGCTGTTCACGCACCACGAACATCTTGTCGAACTGTGCAGCCAGACCCTCGGGGAGAATCAGTTCCAACTTCACCGGCTCTAGGCCCTGTCAGGAACTCAGCCAACCCATATTGTGAGTCACCGACACCATAGGTGCTAAACAAACCGCTCCAAACGGATTTCCAATCCCTTCCACAACTGGATACTTAGCCAATTCAACGAAAACAATTTGCGTTATCTTTGATCTCGTACGAGTGGTTTCAAACTTCTCAGCAAACTCTGCTTCGTTCTCGGCTTTGCCTCCATTATCGGCTCCATCGCCATCTGGTTTCTCACAGGTGGTCAGGCGACCGAAACGCAGGCGCACGGTGAACGATTTGGCATCTTTGTCGGACTGTGGGCGCCGACTTTTTTCATCCTCTCAAACCGCTTCGATCGCTTCTCTGAGAAAGTAGCCTGATCGTTTGGGAACCACGGATGAACCCAATCGCCGTGTTCGATCGCCCAGAACAAGGCGGGGGACGCCGGGTCAGGGGACCCGGCCTGCAGGGGGGCACCGTGGGTTGGACGGAACGTTGTAGGCTCAGTGCCCTCACAGGGCGATCTGCAGGAAAGCTAGTGCCGCTCGTAGCGGTGCCAACCAGGGGTTTCCCGGACTTCAACAGGACCTCGGGGCGCGTGCATGAGGAAGGCCTCGACGGGATAACGTCGCAGTCGATCGAAACCCGGGTCCGGCCCCAGCACGCTTAAGACCTTGGATAAAGCGTCCGTGGTCATCGCCTCCGCACCGATCAAGGTTACTTGGCTGGGATGCGTCAGCGCCCATCCAGTCCGCGGATCCAAAAGGTGCGAGTAGCGGACCCCGCCCAGTTCGACCCGTTGAAACCGGTCGCCGGAGGTTACCAATGCTCGATCCTTGAGCCAAACCACTCGACCCGGCGGTGCGTTGGTCACGTCCAATTCCCCGATCTCAATCTTCCAGCCCGACTGTCCCGGCGGCGATCCGGCCGCGAAGAGGTCTCCTCCCCCGGACACCATCGAGCAGCGGACTCCCCTCGCCTTCAGCACGCGAGTTGCCTCGTCCAACGCATATCCCTTAGCAATTCCACCCAAATCCAGGCGCATCCCCGGCACCATGAGGCACGCTGTGCGTCGCCCCGTGGCATCCCTTCCCAGCACCACGTGCCGCCACCCCATGGCTGCACGCGCCGCAGTCACCTTAGATTCTTCGGGCAATACCCGCTGACGCCGGGCTCGTTTCCACACATCCACCAGCGGACCCACCGTGATGTCAAAGGCCCCGTCACTCATACGGGACACTTCCTGTGCCCGCTCCAGAACACGGGCTAGGTCGGCACTCAGGGGCACCACCGCGCCCGATCCAGACGTCTTGGACAAGCGGCTCAACTCCGAGTCCGCCTCATAGTCGCTGAGACTACGATTCAGGTCCGAAATTCGTTGGAAGGCCGCGGCCGCCGCCACATCCCCGGAGGCCTGATCCTCTGCATAGAGCACGAGGCGAAAGGGCATCCCCATGTGGGTCTGGCGGTATTCACAGCGCACCCGTTGAGCCGGACGGGTCTGGCAACCGGTCCCCACAAAACTGAGCATTAGCGCCAGGCATCCGACGGCGGTCAGGGTCGACCGGCTCCATCGGGCCAACAGCAACACTCTCAGGTGCGGGATCCACGGCGCTAACCCTGGAGTCTTTTTGGCCAAACTCGTCTCCCCAGATCGGCTCATGAGCGTTTCTGCTGCACCGCGGTGGTTGGCTCAGATCGAGGCTTCACCTTTTCGGTGTAGGTAATGACTCCAGCCCCCAAGACGATGAGGCAAACACCTATCCACCGGAGAGGGCTGACTGTCTCGTGCATGACAAACCGCGCCGCCAAGGTCGTGAGTACAAAACCGAGGGAGGTCAGGGGCCACACAAAGCTCACATCCCCCTTGGATAAGAGGTAAAGCAGACACCCGAAGAACGCCGCCTGAAAACCCACTCCAACCAACAGCGGGACATTGGTGAAACCGGAGCGGATGAGTCGCAGGATCTCCGACACACTCACGCGGTCCATC
The DNA here is from genome assembly GCA_903939515.1 of uncultured Verrucomicrobiota bacterium. Lineage (GTDB taxonomy): Bacteria > Verrucomicrobiota > Verrucomicrobiia > Limisphaerales > UBA9464 > SXXZ01. The sequence goes on along the minus strand of CAJAHH010000082.1, from coordinate 13,571 downwards.
TCGCCGATCTCTTTCAAGCCTCGGCTCAAGAACACGACCCCAATGGCCTCCATGCAGAGACCCATTAGCAGAACCAAGATCAGACGACTCATAGACAATCAGAATACCGGCACAATTGGATCCCCCGCGACTCGATAACCTCGCGCACTCGGGGGCTGAGCAACGCCTCCAACTCATGCCGGTGGGCGTCCTCGTCAGCATGACAGTACAGTTCCCAGGTCCCGGGCTGAAGCTCCGGCAAGAGGCGTAGCAAATAGTCTTCGGTCACCCGGCTGTTCTGAAGCAACCCGTAGGTGCAGCCGGCATGCCGCAACTCGTGGCGAGCCAACAACGGTTCGCAACGGCGCGACAAGGCCCCAAAAATCCCCGCATGGGACAGCCGATACAAGTACTCCCCGGATGCCAGTCGGAGGTTCTGGATTAAGGGATCTCGAGTCAGGCGAACTGAGCGAACTCCCAATGCGTTCGCGTGATCCAGCAGCACGCGGAATACCCCGGGATGCAGGTGGAAGTTCAGGTGACCGTTGACGTGATCCAAGGCGAGCCCAGTGGCACGAAATCGTTCAAATTGGGCCAGGAGTTCCCGGCGCACTTGCTCGTTCAGCCCCGGCGCAAAAAAATAACGCAACCCGGCCAATACGGGCCGATCGGTGAACCGGCCACGCTCATCCACCAACCCAGGGATCTCCGTCGGGGGCAACACCGAGCGACCGCAAACCAGCACCGAATGCAAACCCACGCCAAGTTGGGGATTGGCCCTCGCGATCTGCACGGCTCCCTCGGCGGCATCGCCGGCTACCATCAAACTCGCCGAAGTGAGAATCCCCTCCCGATGAGCCCGTTCGATCGCCCGATTGGCGCTGTCAGAAATCCCGAAGTCGTCGGCGTTGACGATGAGTCGGATGGGAGCGTGTCTCGAAATCATGAGCGATGCTCCTGGCAACCAGACAACTTCTAGGCGCCATAGCCCGTGACCCGAAGTCCGAGGCGAGATCGCACGACCGCGTTCAGGATAATCCCGATCTTCCGAGCACGGGTCAGACGGAGTGGGGTCTCCTCCAAAACATGGAAACGGGATTTCTCCAATCGTTCCAATAGACGCCAGTACACGTTGCCCATCAACTCCGCCGACACCATCGAGGCACGCTCGGAAACCGGCAGAACCTCACGGGCTGTCTGATAATAGCGTCGAGCTCTGCCATCTATTTCCAAGGCCAACTGATGGAAGCGCTCGGACCATTCGCAGCGGAGAATTTCTTCAGGAAGCACCCGGAATCGCTGTAAATCTGACAACGGCAGGTAGATGCGGCCCCGGGCGGCATCATTGCCGACATCGCGCAAAATGTTGGTCAATTGCAACGCCTTGCCCAACGCATCGGCATAGGCTCGGCACGCCGGATCGGTGTAGCCAAAAATCTCGATGCTCAACAACCCGACGACACTCGCGACACGGTAGCAGTACAACTCCAGGTCGGCCGGGTCTTGGTAGCGGGTCTGAACGAGGTCGGTTTCGACCCCGAGGATTAGCTCGTCAAACAAGCGGAAGGGCAACCGATAGGTGTGGATGTGGGGGGCCAGTTCGCGGTTTACCTCCATCGAAGGTTCCCGACCCTCACACGCTGCGGAGATGTCCGCACGCCATGCAGCCAAGGTTCTGCGGCGTTGGTCTACCGGGATGGAATCTTCGTCGGCCGCGTCATCCACCTGACGGCAGAACGCATACAATGCCGACATCGCTGCACGCTTCTCGGGCGTTAATAAAATGAAAGCGAGCGCCAGGTTGGAGGCGCTTTTCTGTGTGATCTGCTCCGAAACGCCTGAATTCACAACTCCGTCGGATTAAGATTTCCAGAGCCCTTGGCAGGGAGCCCACCCGTGTCGGACAAGGACGGATTGCGTGGGCGATCCTTGCTATGGCGACGACGACGACGACGGCCCGATCCCTTGGCCTCGTTGATCACCCCTCGAGCGTTTTGTTTGTCGGACTTCCGAAAGAACACGGCCCAGATCACCCCGACGGCCAGAACTGCCAGCCCGGCGAAAATAGCAACCGTGGAACCACTAAAGGCCTTCTGGGTTTCAGAATTAAAGCCCGACGGCAATAGTGACGCCGTGGAGTCAGCCAGCATTAGCATCGAATGGGTGAACAGTGAACTCATCGAACGGGAGAGCCTGTTCCGGTGTCCGCGTCTTCGTCAACGCCGCCGTCCACACCTAACCCGAGTCGACCCATGCGGTACCGTAACGAATGCCGCGACAAGTCCAACCCAGCAGCCGCCTTGGACAAGCTGCCATCGCTGGCCTCCAGGGCATCGAGAATCATCTCCTTTTCAAAGCGCAGCAGCGCCTCGGGCAAGGAGCCTCTCCTTGAAGAAGCGCTCTTTTCAACCGGACCATCTCGCAAGCGGGACTCCACCTCGAAGTCCGGGAGACTCGCTGGCTGAATGAATTCTGAAGGCTCAAGAATCACGGCCCGCTCAATCACGTTGCGCAACTCGCGCACGTTGCCCGGCCAGCTGTGGGCCTGCAGCGCAAGCATGGCCAATGGCGAGATATCCTTCACGGTGCGACCCAACTTGAGAGCAAACACCCGCAAGAAATTCCGGGCCAATAGCGCAATGTCGGTGCCTCGTTCGCGCAGCGGCGGAGGCCGAAACTGCATGACATTGAGACGATGGAAGAGGTCTTCGCGGAACTCCCCCTTCTTGATGGCATCGACAATGTTGCGATTGGTCGCAGCAATGAGACGCACTTGGACCCTCAGTTCCTGAGTCCCGCCCACGCGGGTGAAGGAGCCATCCTCAAGAAAACGCAATAGCTTGGCCTGAAGCGGACGACTCATGTCACCAATCTCGTCCAAGAAAATTGTACCGCCGTCGGCCTCCTCCACATACCCCCGCTTGGTCCGATGAGCTCCGGTGAAGGCTCCTCGTTCGTAACCGAAGAGCTCCGACTCCAGGAGCGTCTCCGGAATGGCTGCGCAATTGAGGCGCACATAATGAGCCGAAGCGCGGCGACTGTGGAAATGGATGGCCCCGGCGATGAGTTCTTTGCCTGTGCCACTTTCACCCAAAATCAACACCGTGGCATCCGTCGGTGCCACCGTCTGGATCAGTTGGCGCAGCTCCTGCATCTTGGGAGAATCGCCGACGATGTTCTCGATCCGAATGCCATTGCCGGCACGGGCCTTGAGGGCGGCATTTTCGGCCAATAGCCGGTGCCGCTCGGCGCAACGGCCGACTGCGTGCAGCAGTTCATCCGGTTCAAAGGGCTTGGCCAAGTAATCGGTCGCTCCCGATTTGATGGCCTCTACAGCGAGCTTGGGAGTGGCATAGGCCGTGATCATGATCACCGGCAAATCGGGCCGTTTCTCGGCTACCATCTTGAGAAACTCATAGCCACTCATCCCTCCCAATCGGGCGTCGGTGATGACCATGAAGAAGGTCTCCTGCTGGATGAGCTTCAGGCCCGCTTCGGCAGAATCGGCCAGACGAACCTCATACGACTCCCCCTCCAGCACCGTCTGGAGCGAAAGGCGCATATTCTTCTCATCATCAACAACCAACAAAGGAGGCAATTTCATCTCAGTCTCATCAAGGTGCGTGCTGGAAGCGTGATGGTAAAGGTCGTGCCCTTGCCAGAATCTGATTCGACCCGAACACGGCCTCCGTACATTTCACTGGTGTGCTTGACGATGGTCAGGCCCAGACCAGTGCCGCGATCTTTGGTGGTGAAATACGATTCCCAAATCCGACCCATGACCTCGGCAGGGATTCCTGGTCCTGAATCTCGGACGGTGACCTGGATGGCATAATCTGGGGCCGACCGTGCCGTGATCCAAATCTCACCGTTTTGCCCCATGGCCTCACGGGCGTTTACCAGGAGATTGGTGAATATCTCCATGAAGTGCCCACGCTGTCCTAGGAGAACAGGCAATGCCGGCGGAATGTCGAGATGGACCTGAATGGAAAAACCCGCCCCCGGCGGGAGTGCGATGGCCAAGGACTGTTCCAGGATCTCGGCAATGGTGACCCGCTCCACGCGCCCCTCCACCAACCGAGCGTAGCCCATCAAATCAGTAATGATCCGGTCGGAGCGGGCCACTTCTTCCCGGATGATGGCAATTTGCTGGGTGATGGTTTTTCCCTCACGAACCGTCTTCTGCAGCGTGTAGGCGGCGTTGTTAATGATCCCGAGCGGATTCTTGAGTTGATGAGCAATCTCGGCGGCCAAACGACCCGCGGCTTCCAATTGTTCCTGCTTCAAGGCGAACTCCTGGGTCTCGGCCTCCCGTTGACGCTGACGGTCGATCAAGATCTGAAGCCCCAGACAAACCACCGTCATGAGCAGGAGCAAGAGCACGCGGAGCACCAACGATTCGAATGGCTCGCTGACCGCTTCGGAGAGCCCTTCGCTGGATTCGAGCTTCGGGGTATAACTGTCGAGAACCTGTGTCTCCACCAGGCTGAGGCGCATCTCCAGCACACCCGAAAGCACATAAAGCGCGGAGACAAACAAGTTCACCAATACCTGAACTTCGGAACGCGGGATGATCGCGGCATTGCGGATCACCAAGCCGAGAAAGACCCAATACAGAATGCTGTCAAAACCGCCGCAGAAGAGGGTCAACGCCGCCAGGAACGCGGTGTCTAGGAGAGTGGTCACCGATACGACCCGTTCCAAAATGGGTGTGGAGATTTCGTCCATGCCCCACAGCAAAATCCCTGCCCCGATATTCACCGCCGTCATCATCAGGGTGAAGGTCTGCAAGTACCCCAAGACATCCTCCCGGGGCACCGAGACGCTGCCGAACGCATTGGGGTTGAACAGGAACCAGTAGATAACCGGTGCCAGCATCAGCTTGACCCAGATGCCGATGTTGCGCTCGACAAAGCGGATGCGCTGACGGAACAAAGTCGGGTCGGACGGGGGGGACTGAAACACCTCGAAGAGCCCCTGCCACTGCTGGCGCAGGGCATCGGCGGTAGTGGCTTCGGGCATAAACTTGGGCAAGACCTTCGAGTTCGTAGAGCAGACTGGCCATTCGGATCGATAGGACCTCAGTCGGGCAACACGCCTACCTCCCGAAGAATTTCTTCGATGGGTGCTAAGCGTCCGAGACCTTCATAGCCGCAGGAAAGCATTCCCTCGCCGGGGCCAACCCACTGGACACCCCGGGACTCGAGGACAGCCACATTGGCCTGGGTCGCCGGATGTAGCCACATCTTGCCGTTCATGGCCGGAGCGATGAGCAAACGAGCCTCGGGACGCAGCGCTAAGGCTATGCAGGTGAGCGCATCATCGGCCATTCCATGCGCCAGCTTGGCCAGACAGTTGGCCGTTGCCGGCGCGATCAACAGCAGGTCGGCCTCATCGGCCAAACGGATGTGGGTCGGCTTCCAACCCTCTTCCTCGTCATAGAGATCGGTAATGACCGGTTGGCGAGTCAGCGTCTTGAACGACAGCGGTGTGACAAAGCGTTGAGCATCGGCCGTCAGCACCACGTGCACACGATGCCCGGCGTGGGTCAACTGGCTGGCCAAATCGATAGACTTGTGAGCTGCGATCGATCCGGTGACTCCGAGGACGATGTTCATGGTTTAAGATCTGAGATTGGCCACCGGGGTCGGGGCCGTCAGGCCCCAATGGAAGGTTTGTCGAGAAACCCGGGCACTTTCGGCCTCATAAATCGATTGCAGCGACCGCAGGTCTTCCTCACGGCTGCGACTCACTAAAAGATAGTCGAACTCCGCCCAACGAGCGACCTCGGGTTCGGCCATATCCAACCGACGCGCAATAGCCTCGGGCGCATCGGCATCCCGACCCCGAAGCCGTGACTCCAATTCTTCGCGGGACGGCGGCGTGATGAACACCGTGACCAATCGCCCCACCAGGGCCGGGTCGGAAGCCACCACCCGGCGAACCGTTTCGGCCCCCTGGACATCGACGCTGAGCAGCGCGTCTTTGCCCGTGGCCCAATGGGCTTGCACGGACTCTTTGAGAATACCTTTCCAGTCCCCGTACACATTCGCGTACTCCAGAAATTCTCCAGCGGCGATCCGCGCTTCGAATTCGGACCGGGAGAAGAAGTGGTAGTCTACTCCATCAACCTCACCCGGGCGCGGAGCCCGACTGGCGCAGGTGATAATGCGGCCGATGCGCGGATTGGCGCTCATCAGGCCTTGGCTCACCGTGGTTTTTCCGGCCCCTGAGGGAGCCGAAATAAGGAGCAGAAACGGAGCGCAAGCGTGCATGGATTCAAACAGCGGAACGGTTACTCGATATTCTGAACCTGTTCGCGGAAGCGTTCCAGTTCTGTCTTCATGAGCACCACCTCAACGGCGATCCGGGCGTCATTGGCCTTGGAGCCGATGGTATTAATCTCGCGGTGAAACTCCTGGGCCAAGAAATCGAGCTTACGACCCACCGCCTCCTGGCTCTTCCGGCAGTCCTCATATTGCTGGAAGTGGCTGTCGATGCGGGCGATTTCCTCCGAGATGTCCGAGCGATCGGCGAACACCACCAGTTCTCGCAGGATACGTTCGTCGGCGATGGTGACTCCCTCCAAGCCGGCCGCTTGCAGACGTTGCGCCAACTGCTGGCGATAGCGAATCACCACGTCGGGAGCCAGGGCCCGAACTCGATCCAGGGCAGAGCGAATTTGTCCGAGTCGCCCCTCCAAATCCCGTTCCAGCGCCTCCCCTTCCCGACGGCGCATCGAATCCATGGATTCGAGGGCTGCGGCGAGAGCGGCAGATGTTCCGGGCCAAGCGGCCTCAGGATCCACCACCCGGGTCTGGACCTGCATCACCCCAGGGCAACGCGCCAACAACTCCAAGCTCACTTGTGCAGCCGCGCCCGAAAGCCCCAGCTCAGCGGCCACCTCAGACCATTCTCGAGTATATGCTTGGACCGCAGCGCGGTTAATTCGATTCCCCGTGCTTTGCCCCTCGGGAACATCGAATGAAACACGAATTTCACACCGCCCCCGGGATACCACTCGAGCCACAGAGTCGCGAATTCGACTCTCTAGCGTCTCCCAATCTGGCGGCAGCATCACCACCAACTCGGATTGCTTACGGTTCACCGACTTCAACTCCACCACCACCTTCGCATCGGCCGCCGAAGATTCCCCCCGCCCATACCCCGTCATCGATTTCATGCCGGAGTGTCGCGGACAGGTCCGCCGGTTTGCCAATGGAATTCCCAGATCGGCCGATCGGTCGAGAGAATCCCAACAGCCTGTCCCTAGAGGCAGCCCCCCCCTGCGCACCTGAACAGCGGCAGCGGGACCGGGCCGAAGCGAGCATTGAAGGCAAACACCCTCATCCCCTCGCGCGCAGCGCGAAAACCCCATCCTCCCGCGCCTTCCTGCGAGCGCAGGCCCGGTCCCGCAGAAGCCAGCCCCAGGCCTACGCCCACACCACAGCCTGTCCCCTGAAGCACCCCTGAAACACCCCTTGGCAGATTTTAAACCCAAAAAAACCACCCATCCCATCAAAACGGACCGAATTTCGCTTGAGTAAGAAGGCCGATAGCGAGACCCAGAACCATGTCTGCGATTCGCCGATTACTGTCATGGCAACCTTCCCGGATGGTGCCGATCCTACTCCTGAGCCTAGCAACCGGAGCCGGTTGCTTTCATGGACACCACTCGGAGAATCCGGGTTCTAAGGGCGATGGCCACCACGTCGTTGGCCCCAGCTACCCCATCGACCCAGACCTCACCGATCGGGGCAATCCCAAGGGCCGGCAGTTCGAATTCAAGATGCGACTGGCCGACAGCAAACTCTTCCGCGGCGACGACGCCACGCTGGAGCCCACGAAAAAAGCCGTCCGGACCGAGCGGAAAATCTTCGTGTACATCCCGGCGGCCTACCGCGATGGCACCCCGGCCCCCGTTCTGGTGACCCACGACGGCCCCAGCCAACTCAAGCTCGTCCGCAATGCTCTCGACAACCTGACGATCTCAAAGAACCCCGAGCGGAGCCTGCCTCCCTTCATCGTGGTTTCGATCGAAAACGGGGGTAACGACGGCAAGAACAGCGAGCGTGGCCTCGAATACGACACGATGTCGGACCGCTTCGCTCGATTCATCAACGACGAGGTCTTCCCCGCAGTGCTGGCTGATCCAGCCATCCATGCGGCCTATCCAAAACTGGCTATCACCAGCAACCCCTGGGGCCGGGCGACGATGGGATGCAGTTCGGGCGGCGCCGCAGCGATGACCATGGCCTGGTTTCGCCCCGATTTATTCCGACGCGTCATTGCCTACTCCGGAACCTTTGTGGACCAGCAGGACGACGACGCCCCAGAAGAAGCCAAGTTCCCCCTGGGTGCCTGGGAATATCACTCCAGCCTGAAACTCATCGCCAACAGCCCGAAGAAGCCCCTGCGCCTCTTCACCCATGTCTCGGAGAACGACAACCGAGCCAAAGACCCCGAAGAAACTTATCACAATTGGGTCATGGCTGGTGAACGCACCGCCGCCGCCTTGAAGGACAAAGGCTACCACTACCGCTACGTCTTGAGCCGCGCCACAGGCCACTGCGATTCTAAGGTGTTCGATCTCACCCTGGCCGACACCTTGGTCTGGACGTGGCAAGGTTATCGCCCTGAATGATGGAACGTCTCCCGATGGAGACCCGCCTAAACCGGAACGATTGGAGTTGGATCGTTCCGGCTAGAAGACCTGCTCCCTCAGCGCATCTACAGCAAACAGGCCGGCCTACCCGGCGGCCTGTTTTTGGGTCAACCGATTTACGGCCTCAGGGCTGATACCACTTTAGCGTGTCCTTAAGTCCTTCATCCCAGCCTACCTTGGGGTTGTAACCAAACGCGTCGCGGGCTGCCGAAATATCCGCCAGCGAATGGCGAACATCACCCACCCGCGAGTCCCGATGGCCGGGAACAATGTGTTGCTGGGTGATGGCATTCAAACTCCCCATCAGCCGAAGCAAACTAATCCCTTCACCACAGGCGATGTTGAAAAACCGACCCGCCACTGCGGATTCCGGGGCTTCGGCCACGGCGATGTTCGCCTCCACCACATTGGAGACATGGACGAAATCCCGGGTCTGGAGGCCGTCGCCGAAAATTATGGGTGTTTCCCCGCGAAGCGCCTGCGTGCAAAAGCGAGCGATGACACCGGAATAGGGAGAGTCGTAGGACTGCCGTGGCCCGAAGACATTGAAGTAGCGCAGCGATACGGTCGGCAATCCGTGGAACTGATGGAACATCCGGCCATACGTCTCAGAAGCGTATTTTTGCAGGGCGTAGGGAGAGAGCGGCTCGGGCGGCAGACCTTCGTGTTTAGCCGGGGTTTCATTGTTGCCGTAGATGGCCGAAGACGACGCGAACACCCATCGACTCACTCCTGCAGCTCGGGATGCTTCCAACAACTGGACCGCCGCGGTGAGATTGGTGTGATTTGAAGAGACCGGCTCCGAGATGGACCGTGGCACACTCGGCATGGCCGCCTCATGGAACACCCAGTCGCACCCCTGCACGGCGCGCCTTACCAAGGCTTCGTCACCGACATCCCCTTCGAGTACCTCCACCGGATCACCCGAGCGGACCCAAGCCAGATTGTCGCGAGAGCCGAGCGAAAAATCGTCCAGCACCACGACTTGATGCCCCCGGCGCACCAAGGCTTCCGACAAATGGGATCCGATGAACCCGGCACCGCCGGTGACCAATGCTTTCATGAGCCGCCACCTAATCGGTTACCAAAAACCGGGTCAAGGACCGAGCCGAGCGTGCAGCCCGAAGTTGCAGGGTAATTGGGCTGAACGGTTGGTGGTGTCACCGACGGACCTCATCCACACACTGCTCAGGCAGGGCGGGATCTCCGAGCCGGCGGCATGTGCCCCGGCGCTTTCGGAGAAATCGCCCTACCTCGGAGGATCTTGGGACTATAGGGATACGTTCGGAAGATAGGGGTGCGTTCGGGCTTTAAGACGGGGTTCAGACGATGGGGTCGACCAACCTAGTGTCGCGTTTGGGCTACAGTCGGGGGCGCTCCACGGCTTTGGTATTCTTCGGGCAACTCCCCGGGTGGCTCAGGCGGCAACCGCAGCCATGCCTACGGGTGATCCCACCAATTGCCGATGCAGGTGATGCACAAGGGTCGCGTTGTCGCATTGCAAGTACTGCATAGAGCCCCCCATTCGTGAGAAACTCTTGCAGAATCTCAAGTAGTAGGCTGGGTTCGTCTTGGGGGGTTCTCCTTGCGTCCAATCCCAGCCGCCCCCGTCCTGAAGATCCACCACGTAAATGCTGTGTCCGGACACCGGACCACGGCCCTGTTGGAAACGAAGATTGTGGGCGCAGCTCAGGCTCTTTTCGAACACCTGCGGAGCCATGATCGCCGAACCAATGGACAAGACCACGCCCCCGTCCAATGCCTCGACCGCTCCAGCAAAGGATCGAAAATCCTGAGCAGCAGCGCGGCCGATGACTGCGCCGTTGAACATCGGATGGCAGGAAATGATGTCATATCCAATCCCGGGATGAACCGTCACCGGCACACCCAGCCGCCACGCCTGAGCCAACAAACTGGCATGTTTCCAAGAGTGCGTCACCGCCTGATGACCGGAGGCCAACCCATGTCGAGCCATGGCCGAAAGCAGTTCGCAACACGCCCCTGCCATCGGATCGGAAGGAAACTGACTGACCATCTGAGCCAAGGTTTCCGGATCGGGCAAATCACATCCGTCCTCGTGGATGAACTTGCCCAGCGCTGGACCATAGCCCAGTCCTTGCAAGGCTCCGGCCATCAAGGCCAGATGGATATTCCGACCGGTCTCATCCCACGTGCCGAAAGTTCCCGCTGCGACATTCTCCTCCACACCCTCGGTGGATCGGCCCAGCCAGGCATATTCCCAATCGTGGATCGTTCCTGCCCCATTCGTGGCCAGATGCTGAATGAAGCCGCCTTCCATCAAGCCGGTCAGCAACGGCACGGCGCCATTGCGGATCAGGTGAGCCCCATACATGAGAATAACGGGGGCCCCCGCTTTTCGAGCCGACCGAATCGCTGCCACCATCTGGGCCACCGTGTCAGACTGAGCCGAAGACAACGAAGCCGGTGAGTGATCCGGTGAAATTAGAATATCCTCTACCCGAGTCAGACTGCGTCGTTCCTCCAACGGTCGAACCTTCAAGCGCAACAAATCAATCGGACCCATAGTTCAGGCCATTGGAAAACCCACCACCGGCAAAAGAAAGCCCGCAATTCCCAACCCAAAACAGGTTGTTGTCGCAGCGGATGTTGCTCGGCTCCAACAAATGGGCCTCTTTCACAAGGATCATTGCTCACCCCAAGGACGACTGGGAGGCGCGGGAGGCGGTTCGGTCCAACGCCATGAGGGTGAGTAAGACCAGTTCAACCACGGAGTCTCCAAGCGCCGACCGCCCGGCACACCCGACTGCAGCACGGCATCCAAAAGCCCACTGGTCATCAACGTGCGGTCCGCTCTCCAGGTGGGTTTGCCGTCCAGCATCATGCGCTCGATGCCATTCAAAAGCAGAGTGAAGTGGGCCGCCGGGCGAGCCTCCTGAGTCCAAAATCGGGTCGCCACCAGATTTGTTCCGGTTTTCGCACGCCAGGCTCCGGCCCAGCCTTGGATCGCCCCATTCAACTCCAGCACCGAGGCTTTTAGGCCGTCGGAGTACTCCACTTGCCACAAGATGGGCTTGGGCACTTTTGCCTGCAGCGATTCCGTAGACGCTCGGTCGACACCCAAAGTTCGCAGGGCGCCAGCGAGAAGGTCTGGAGCCACCTTGGCCTGACGGATGGACCGCCAAACTTCTTCGCCTTGCAGCGATTCCACAGCCCGGATCCCCGTCTCACCACCGCGCCGCTGCTCCACCACCGCCTGGAGACATTCCAGCGCGTGGAATCCGTAATGATCGGTCGAACCATAGGTCAGGATGACCACTTCCTGCAGCGCTTCGCCCCGGGCGACATCCACCGGCGGCATTCGCCAGGATCCCGGCACTGAAGAACCGGCCATGAGGGGAATGCCCAGTTCTCGAGCGGTGTCGTGGATGTGTCGGGCGTCCTCCCAATTGTCGGCCAGGTGCTTGTCTACGAAGACCGGCACCACTCGGCCACTCTTCCGAAAGACCGTCAGCATTTCGTCCCAGAATCGACGTTTGGGATACTGGGTGTTGCCCGTGGGAGACCGGGGATAGTCTCCGTGCTCGGCGATGAGCAAAACACCATCCACGGCCAACGTACCCGTTCCCAAGGTGAGCGCGTCGGCGATATTAGTTCCGATCCGGAACCGGTGGGAGGCGGCCAAGAGCCGACTGATGTCGTTGGGAGGCCGCTGCTCGACATAGAGGGAGGTCAACTGCAGCGGCGACTCTTTCCCGGTACCGTCGAGCATGTCCGTCAGGAGCAATCGACTGGCGATGACATCTGCATGGGAATTGTGACGGTACACTGTGGTGAGAACCGCGACCCGTTTCTGAGCCTTCACCGCTACCACCGCTTCCCCTGCCGCGTGAAGGCAGGTCACCAAGACTCCAAGAACCCCCATCCACCGACACAAAAAGGTCGCCTGAAACATCAGACGGGTAAAAACGGGAAACGCGAAGGGGTTCAAGTGCCATCAGGATAACCGGACACTCCGCCCAAAGTCAGCAATTGCGTCCGAGGTGCCATCAACGCACCTCTTCGCCACCTGCTGCAACACCCTGCGGATGGCGGCGGCCCTATTCCTGCTCGGGGGGGCGTGGGAAACATCCTCCAGCAAATGAATCTCAAGGAAGCATCCCGCCCGATTTACCTGGGCGAGCCCGCCATCTCTATCGCCCTCGGCGCCCCCGGCGCCCCGAGGAAGAAACCTAGCCAACAAATCCTGAGCTCGTCGAAATGCCGACGATCCTAGGCCGGACAACAAAAATATCAGCACCGACGGATGCCCATAGGGCCCGATTTGAACCTCACACTAAAAACATCCTTTTCGCCTTCCTCTCACCCTCAGTCCTGACCTTGCTGGGGTTTTCCTTCAGCCAGTTGAGAACGGACCCATAGCTGACGCCCGTCACCTCGCTCATTTCGATCTGGCTAAGCCCTTGGGGAGCATTCTTTAAGGCCTCTAGGATCTTTGCATCAATCTCTTCCCCACTCATCCTTGATCGACGTTCCTTCTTAGCCTCCGACTCCAGCCCAACATCAATTCCCAACTCCCCGCAAATGTGCTGAATCTTAGTGTCTATCTCGGAGATCTTCGCCTCGTGCCCCTTCCGCTCCACTAGAAGTGCTGCAAGATTATTGCTCGAGATGAGTGCCAGCTTGGCCTCAATTTCGCGCTTCTGATCTTCAATGATTTTATTAATTTCGCTCATAGTATGGCATTCTATATTTTGGAAACCGGGAATTAGTGCGCACAGCATTTCGTTGAGTTCAATTTTCAACTGCTGAGTTTTGACGCCGCCACCAAAGAAATTAAAAAGTCCGCGACGGAGATGGGTGTCGCCGAAATTAGTTAAGGTGTATTTGAGTTCAGTTTGGTGGGCAGCAAGGGTTTCGGCGATTTGGGCGGTTGTCGGCATTTTCT
>CAJAHH010000081.1 GCA_903939515.1 uncultured Verrucomicrobiota bacterium | reverse complement strand
TCTAACCAGGTACGTCGGTGCTGTTCGGTGTTGCAAAGGTTGTTCAAGGCGTGGTCGCGGCATTGCCTTGCCATCGTCTGGCGGGCCGGATAATCGAAGAATAGTTTGTTGGCCCACTCTTGGTATTCTCGAAAGTCGTTGCAAATATAGCCTGTCTTGCCATGGACGATAAGTTCGTCCAGATGGTGGCCTGGAGGAACAAGTGGGATTGCCCCGGTGAGCATCGCTTCAACAGTGGAACGCCCCCAGGATTCCGTGAAAAAGTGTCCCAACGGATACACGAATAGGTCCAGGCTGTTGAGGAATTGCGCGGTATCTTCCGTTTCTGCGGCGAGCAGGTCCCATCGGTGGTCAAAACGGTGCCAACGGTATTTTGAGGAGAGTTTCTCATCCCATGCCATCACCCGGAATCGGCATTCCGGGAGTTCAAGGCACTCATAAAAAACAGGAAAATCTTCAGGGTACTTCTCCGGCGCGGGTCTAGACAAACGACCGATGGTGAACCCAGCCCTAAGGCGCTCGGCAAAAGGGAATTGGACAGGATCGATATAGTTTCCGGTGATGAACCCGGGAATCTTGCCATAGTTTGGGCTGAGCAGATCTTTTTGGATCCTTGAGGTGTAAAGCACCCGGTCGATGAGCCCATCACGCACCGCATCGAGCTCCCCTTCGTGGTGCCACATCATTTCACTGGACCAAGCCACCTTCAGGCCGCGGTCCTTCGCTCGATGGCAGATATGGTGAGTGAAGAAGCACTGGTTAGAGAGGGCGAGTGCAAATCCTTCCAGCCGACGCGGGAGCTGGTCGAACAAGCAGGAGCGAATCCCGAGGTTTTTGAGAAAAGTGGGCCAGAACGGACCGTCCAGATGACGTTTTTCGTTGGGGACGACGGTGAACTCGAGGTCTTTGTGAAGAAGTTCGAGGAGGTGTGCCAATTTGGTGTCAGCTCCACCCAAGTGTGAGGGCCATCCGAAAACGGTGATCTTGGGGCGAATTCGGTCCATGAAAGCTTTTGAGCTTGCTTCTGACACAGGGCTCCGTAAAGAGCGTTTAATAACCTGTATTAAGCGTTTGCCACGGCGGCCTCATTATGCCCAACTCTCAGGACTACACCTACTATAGCTCCAGTACGTCTGCCGCGTCGTCCTCGACCTCCACTTCGACGCCGCCGGAGCCTCCGGCAGAGGTTCCCAACTCCTGTGGGTCATCCTCCTCGTCAGCGTGCAGTTGTTCTTGCCAGCACTCTTCGTCGAGCGGCTCGTGTGGTGGCAGTTCGACTTCCAACTACAGTGCCCACCCCATCCGGTATTCGAATGGGGAGATCCGTCAGGTGCAGACTCGGCTCAGTTCCAGGGGCTATGGACTGCCGTGGGGGCACACCTTGAGTTACGGCAGCCGGGTGGATGGTGCGACGACAGCCGGTCCGAATGGGTTCCGTTGGTTCATCGCGCAGCTTCCGCAGTTGGGCAAGGATTCCAGTGGCAACATTGAGGTGATTTTGGTCATCAACGATGGTGTTTGGTTCAACAAGAGTGGTTCCAACTACGTGGCTCGGTTTTTCACGTTGGACACGTTGACGGAGGATACGACGAACAAGGAGTTTGTGTTCACGGACAGTGGGGGGAGGGTGTTCAAGTTCTTTAGCTTTGATGGGACCATTGCCACGGCCAAGCAGGGACAGTTCAAGAGCTATACCGATCAAGCGGGGACTACCTTTACTCCCACCTACAATGGAAGCAATCAGGTGACTTCGCTGAGTGCTGGGTCATCGCCGGGGATCAGCTACAACTACGATTACTACACCTCTGGCAACAATGTTGATCGTATTCAATATGTGACATTGAAGCGGGGTACGACCAATGTTCGTCGCCTTTACTACACCTACCATGATACAAGTGCGAACACTGGCAACGGTCTGACGGGTGATCTTCGGACAGAGACCTTGGAGCAGTGGAATGGCTCCAGTTGGGACAACCTCGGGACGAGCTATTTTCGGTATTATAACAGCGATACGTACAATTCATCGACGAACCCGGGCTTTGCGCACGGTTTGAAGTTTGTTCTGAAGCCTGAGGCCTATGACCGGGCTACATCTGGAGGGACGGTCGATCCGGACAGCCTCAGTGATGCGACGCTGAAGAACTATGCTGACAGCTACTTTGAGTTCACCAGTGACAAGCGCGTCAACAAGGAGGCCGTCAATGGGCCGGGTTGGGCTTCTTCTTCATCCTCATCGCCGTCCTCATACGGATATAGCTATGGGACCAATCCATCCTCTAGCAGCAGTAGCAGCTATAACTTCTGGACTCGAAAGACTGCGGAAACGCTTCCGAACGGCAGCACGCAGACGGTGTATTCGAACTACTCGGGACAGGTGATGTTGAAGGTGTTCCAGCAGGCGAGCAGCACCAACAAGTGGTATGACTATATCAATTACGACTCGAAGGGTCGGGTCGTCCAGGAGGCGACCTCCGAGGCGGTGGCCAGCGTTGATGAGGGTGCGAGTGGGTTGGTGACGTTAAACAGTTCGACGGGCCTGATCCGGCTCAAGGAGTACTATTCGACAACAGATCTGCCCAATGGCGTTGTCTCAGATTACCTGCGATACGAGAAGGTCAAGCAGGGCAGTTCGGGAGCTGAGACCAAGGTGCGGGAGTTCAAGTACACCTCTCGGACGGTGGGGAGCAAAACTATCTATCCCTTGTGGAAGGATATCCGTTACCAGAGCGACGTC
>CAJAHH010000080.1 GCA_903939515.1 uncultured Verrucomicrobiota bacterium | reverse complement strand
CAGCGGGACATCATCGTGTCCTGGTTGCAGTCCTGGTGGGCAGATCCCCGCCGCGTCCGTTCCCTCATCCCAGACTGGCTCCTGCTTCAAGCAAACGCTTCCTTCGGAAACATTATACCGGTCAATTAGGTTAGTTGGTATAAACCCGCCTGCGATTTATTGGTTTTACTAAATTAAATATAGCCATAAACACTTATGTAAAGCGATAATCGTTCCGAACACTTTAGTGCCCTTTTGCTGCTTAACCGGTCAAAAGGGTCTAACAACAGGAGATAAAGGCCATGAACAGCACAAACAAACCTGTCCATGAGGTTCGCCTAGGCTCGGTGAAAGCCGCTATTTGGGCAAACCAAACAACTACAGGCACACGCCATTCAGTTACGTTTAACCGGATCTACAAGGACGGGGACGTCTGGAAGCGGACGGAGAGTTTTAGCCGGGAGGACCTTCCGCTTGTCGAAAAGGTGGCTGATATCGCCCATCGGTGGATTTACGAGCATGGTAGAACGGAGCCCGTTCCAGAAGTGGCACCAGAATAAGCAAGCGGACCCATCCCCTGGGCCCCAGTCGCACGAATTGAACCGCGACCGGTGGGCGGGTCGCTTCGGTTCAATCCGGCTCTACCCAGGCGATGACTCCTTTGCAAAACTGCTCAAAGAAACGTTCCTTCAGGAAGCTCCTTCAACGACTGAGCGATAAAATAACCGTTTCTTTGTAGGCAGAATTACTCACGAGCCTCTGCTTCACCAACTCGTAGGCAGAGGCGTGCCATGTCTTCTTGAAACCGGAGCGGATAAAACCCTTGGACGCGAAACCACTCTTCCCGGACGGCAGGAAGAGAAAGAATTGATTCTATATCTCGGCAACAGGTTTCCCAGTCTGCGCCGCCCACGCTCAGACCATGGCCGACGGCACTGGGTGCATGCTCGACCTAAAGAAGCTGCTCGAAGCCGTGGCCTCCGGGCCGGTGACTTTGTCTTTCCAAACTAAACACTCTTTTTAACGCAATTCGCTTGCTCAATTTAGCCTCTCTTTCGTGACTGTAGTTCGAAAGAATTCTCATTTGCGCCTCGAATGAGCTGACGGCTGCCTTCAGTCAGGTCCCGACAATCGACAACACTTTGTCCCCCGCCTCCGCAAGGAAATGTCCTGAGGCCTCTTGGCCCGCCGCGATTAAGGCCCGTTTGCTTCGCATAGCATGCACAATGGCTGGATTTACGGTCAGTCGTTCTTCGGTGAAATAATCCGTGAACGTCCACGGTCGACTATCGGGTAGTTCGTCCAAGAAGACCCCGGTCCAATCCGAGCACCAGAAATCCATGGACGTTCGAAGTGTGTGGCGGTAGGGGTCACCACAAAGCATGTGCATGGCGTAGGCCATCAGGGGCTCATCATTGAAGGTGAAGCCTTGAGTCTTGGAGAATTGCCAGAAATCAAAAGCGAGGCGGTAAACCGTGTCGATTGCGTCCCGATGCACAATGAATAAGCCGCCATTGACGTTAAAGACGTGCCGACTACGGACCCCTCGTTGTCGCATCAGCCCGACGAACCGATCATTCGGGCAGTCCCACCAATCTCGGCGGCGGTTTTCTGGGATGGTCAGGTCTCCTTCCAAGGCGATGTGCAACGGCGAACCCTGCATCATGCGCAATGGATCACCAGGATTCCGGGTGAACCATGAGTCTGTGTCTAGCCAGATAAAGTATTCGTAGTCTAATTTCTGGACTGCATCTCGAAGGAAGAACAGTTTGAAGAGGCAGCCCCACTTATCGAACTGACCACATGGGTGATGGATTGAGCCTGCAACCGGTCGGTCTGACCAAACATGGAAATCTCGAAAAACGCCGACCTGACGGGCTGATTTAATCACGGCAGCCATCATCCAAGAGTAGTCGCCATCAACTACTGACCAGTAGCAATAGTTCGGTTTCATTGAAACACTTCTAACCAGGTACGTCGGTGCTGTTCGGTGTTGCAAAGGTTGTTCAAGGCGTGGTCGCGGCATTGCCTTGCCATCGTCTGGCGGGCCGGATAATCGAAGAATAGTTTGTTGGCCCACTCTTGGTATTCT
>CAJAHH010000079.1 GCA_903939515.1 uncultured Verrucomicrobiota bacterium | reverse complement strand
TTGTATAGTAGTATCTGGGAAATATATACAATCAGAGCTCAAATCAGACAACTCAAGCGACGTTTTTTAGAGAAAAAGTTATTGTCTCATGGCGTTAATAATTCACAAGTCTTGGCTGACAAGGATTTTGATTTTGACACTATATATAACAAATCTCGCCTCGAGCAGTCAATCTACTATAAATACGGGAAAACGCGTTTGGAGAAGTTGTTTGGGAGTTTTTCAGACACATGCTTTGATCGTTTAATGTCGATTCCCGTGTTTTGGAATCCCGTTGAATTGAATAGCTTGTAAGCGATTGGGTAGCCTTGGAAATAGATTTTTTAAACCTCATTCAAATGAAGAAAATATCTGCCGCTATAGTATTTATTGTAATAGTGATTATGGTTTATTATTATATAAAACTACCGATGATTGTGCCCGATCAACAGGTGTCTGAAATTTCAAAAGATAGCGATTACATCACGCATGCGAAAAAGTTCGACGCGTTACAGAACCGTACAGAACCTCATAAGCCTCTTGGATTTGACCCTAAATCAAGTGCTTCCATGGACAAATATTACGATGACCGGTTTGAAAAAAACGTGACAGTTGTTACTAATATATTTAAATCGGGTACTAACGGCACTAGGGTGCAAATCACCTCTGTCCGCAAAAATAAGCATTTTGGCACTGACGACTGGGAGCTTTTCTCAAAAATTCAGTTTCAAAATGACTGCGAGCTCGATCCGGGTCAAAGCCAGATTCTTGATATTCTCAGCGAGTACCCTGCAGCACGGGATTCATCACGGCTATTCACAGGAGCCTACGGTGTAAGATTTCTTCTTTACAACATTCGTAACGATATTCAAAAGTCAATTAGAGATGAGATAAGGTTTGAAGATAGAATGAAAAACTCAGGGATTGGTGTCAGTGATTTAGACGAAAATAAGAGGGCGCTTATACGATGGAATAATGAAAGGCACCAAGAAAAATGCTTGCGCTGCTGGCAAGGAATCAATGAGGACAAGGAAGAGTATTGGGCCGTTTTGAAAGAATTGTACGGGGATTTTCCAAAAGATCTTTTCCAACGCCTGATGGCTGTAGAATATCAAGGTGTATTTTAGAAAAATTGGGTTTTCGAAAGATGTGAATCGATGTTGTTTATTCGGATGTTGGCTGATTAAATTGGCTTTCTCTTCAAAGTTTTGTCCTCCGCCGATTTCTGTGTTACAGAATCCAACTGCTGGATGGCTGGAAGCGAAATCGGTGATGAGAATGAATGATCCGCATATTAAGAAATAGATGCTTCCGTGCGTGCTCCTAATTTTTATCTCTGTGGGGATGGTAGGTTAGATTTTGAGCGAGGAACGAGGGGCGGCGAAGCCTGGCTATCCATTGGCTGCGGGTCATGTCACAGCGATTCTCCTTTCGAATCATGTCTATGGTATTCAAGGGGTCATCCATCAAAAGCTCTCCATCAAGGACGGAAAGTTGGGGGAGGATGTTTTTGGGGGAAATCCGGTGACTCTCAATTCGATTATTCGTTTATCTGTTGATTTAAATCAACAACGGTATGCGCGCCGTCAGTGGTAAATTTATGTCTATTAAAAACATTTTTCCGAAAGTAAAGACTAAGGTTGTATTGCTGTCGACATTGGTGGCGGTTTTGCTTTTTGCTTTTTATAGAAAATTTTACGGTAATTCCTTGGCTCTAGATATAGTTTCGCATGTGGTCCAAGAGCTTCAGCCTAAAATTAGCTTTGCGAATTTAAATGACTCTAATGTTGTTGCCTCGAAAGGTGGTTCATTAGTTAGTCGTCAGGTTGGGGGTGTCACGAATCAGTTGGCTGAAAGTAGGGATTTCTCGGACGTGCTAGAAAATAAAAAACAAAATACCGCTGCTTCGTATTTTAAAAAAACAAAGACGTCTTCCCAGGTTGTTGATGCAGAAAAGCTGGTTGCGCAGTTAAAACCGAAAGGGGAAATCGAATTTAATGAGATGATCAGCGAGTTAACTAAATATGAAAATACAGCCATCCAGCTGTTGGACGGTGACGGAGGTAAAATTTCAGCTATGATCCGGCAGATGTGTTCTGGAAAGTTTAAAAATAAAACGCATATGGTTAGCGCGTTTTTTAGCGAACTATCAGGTGTGCCGCTAAATTTGAAAATGTCGATGGTTAATGGTTATGACGTGTACATAAGATATAATAGAGATGGGGCGGTTTTGATTTGTGTAATTAATAATAGACCCGCAGGAACAGAGTATTCTTTGGAATTCTATGATTCAGGTATGGTTCGATCTTTTGTGTATTCTCGAATGAATCTCGATAAAACTGGTCTCGACCGATCCCTAGATTTTATGGTTTCCGAAACTGGAGAATTGGTTAGAGATGACGCGGATCCTTGAGTGGTGGTCGGCTGTGAAGCGCAAGGCCCGCGGGTATCGGACAGTGGAATACATGACCACCATGCTCTACGTCATCGCCCTGAAACTCACCCTAACGCGCAACTAGCCCACTGAAAGTAGCGAGGAACCAAAATGTTAAATTGAAACATGGCAACACGGATCTTTAATTGGGTTTGGGTTTTTGTAATAGCTGTTATCCTGATTGAAAAGTTGCGGGTGAATTATTATTATCGGATCTGGAATCATCCGGATTCGTTGATTTTGGCCGCGGCTCTCGCCGAAGCACATCCCGAACGATTCAAAGGTATCGTTGATGCAAAGGGTTCGGATCCCGAGTGGTTGAGTCGAGAGTTGCGGTCTCCCAGTCGTGCTGACGAAAAGCTCGTCAGGATGACCAATGTTCTTCGAGGGCCGTCCAATGAGGTCTTCACTGAAGTGGTGTATTCTCGTCCAGGAAACGGGCTATCGAATACGGATGCGTGGGAGGTGGCTTCTCGGTATCAATACAAGATCGAACTAGGGAGTAATCCTGAGTTCGCTGAGATTTTGTCCATTCTGCAGGACGAGCCGGCTGTCCAACGGTCCAAAAGACTTTATACCGGAGCGTTGTCCGTCATCTACACTCAGCATGGAGTGACTCAAAGGGTTCGAAGTATCCATGACGTGGTAGATGGACTGAGAGAGTCTCAGGTAGAGCGTTCTCCTACCGACGCTTTCGCTAGGGAGTGGGATCGCTTGATTGCCAAGGACCAGATTGGTTGGCACAGAAGCGGCATAGCTAACAGTTTCGGATCTCTGCGGCAGGTATTTTATGAATTGTACGGCTTGGGCGGGATCTCCGAGGCCACGGTTCAACGACTGATGGCCACTGGAACTCGGGCTGCGGATTGAAAGGGATTCCCGGCGTCGGAGCAGGAGGTGGGTGCTGGGTGAGCACCGGCTTGGATGGGATCGGCCGACGGCATCGGGGTTGGCAGAGGGGTTGTCGGGGCGGATTCGTTGTCCCTGCAGCACTCAGCAGTTCAGGGGCTCCGGCCTTTTGGTTGTGGGATGGGACTCGGCGCTTCCGCGGCTTCGAGATTCGTGGAGGCGCGTTGGCGTGATCATCCGGTCGGGTTGAGCGTGACTCGGGTCTGGGTTTGGGGGAGTTTTTAAGAACTATCCAGCTTCCGATGCCATCGTCCCTCATCGACGCGTTCATCCGTCTGGTTTTCCGCGATTCCCTCATGAAACCGATCTCGATTTTCGATTCGTTCACTGTTGCTGGCCGTGCCCTGGCCTTGGGCCTGACCTTGGCGACGGTTGCGGTGTGGACACCCGCCGTGGTGGCTCAGACGGCTTCGATCCATCATTCGCCGGCCTTGCGTGAGGTGCCGCCGCAGAAGGCGGGGGTGTCGCCTGAGCGTCTGGCACGTATCGATGCCGTTTGCGAGCAGGCTATTCGCGAGGGGCGTATTCCGGGCGCGGTGGCGCTGGTGGCCCGTAATGGCAAGGTGGTCTATCACAAGGCCTTCGGCATGGCCGACAATCAGGCCGGTCGGGCGCTCCAGCGCGACGACATTTTCCGCATTGCATCGCAGACCAAGGCCGTCACCTCGACCGCGGTGATGATGCTCTGGGAGGAAGGGCGGTTCCGGCTCGATGATCCGGTGTCGAACTGGATCCCGGAGTTCAAGAAGCCGCAGGTGCTCAAGACCTACAACGAGGCCGATGGCACCTGGACCGGCGAGCCCGCCAAGCGTGAGATCACCATTCGCGATTTGCTCACACACACTTCGGGCCTCGGGTACGGCGTCATCGACGGCGACGACCGCTTCAAGAAGCTCTACGCCAAGGCCGGCGTGGTGGACCTGTTCACCACGGAGCCGGTGACCATTCGCGAGAGCGTACTACGGCTGGCCAAGATGCCGCTGCACCACCAGCCAGGTGAGAAGTTTACCTACAGCGAGGGGCTCGATGTGCTGGGCTATTTCATCGAGGTGGTCTCGGGCATGCCCTTCGATACCTTCCTGCAAAAGCGTCTCTTCGGCCCGCTGGGCATGAGGGACACGGGCTTCTACTTGCCGGCTGAGAAGGCCGCTCGGTTGGTGGCCGTCCAGAAGCCCGAGGGCGGAAAGTGGGTGCGGTATCCGGTGACTTTCTACGATCCGAACTATCCGATCACAGGCGCCAAGTCGTTCTTCTCGGGCGGCGCAGGGCTGTGCAGCACGGCACTCGATTATGCGACCTTCCTGCAGATGTATCTCAACGGCGGCGAGCTCGGCGGAAAGCGAATTCTCAGCCGCACGACCATCGACCTAATGATGCGCGAGCAAGTAGCCAAGAGCCTCTTCGGCGGCGGCGACAAGCATTATGGGCTGGCCTTCGGAGTGGTCACCGAGCAGGGACAGGCTCGGGGTGGCGAGGGCAGCGCGGGCACCTTCGATTGGGGCGGCTATTTCAACACGCAGTACTTTGCGGATCCCAAGGAGCAAATTCTCGGCGTGTTCATGAAGCAGACGCAGGGCGGCGACGACAATACCGGTTGGAAGTTCCGCCAATTGGTCGGGCAGACCATCGATGATTGAGTATCGATGACTGTGGAGCGTCGGCTAAACGTCGGGTTCTGTATTCTCCGCAGTCTGCGGGCCTTGACCGTATTGCTGGCGGTCGGAGGCCTGGTTTTCTCGGAGTCTTCGAGGGCTGCCGAGACGGTGGCGGCGCTCAGTGAGTTTGCGTTTGAGTCGGCGCTGGGAAGAACTCCGGTCGTCGCGGGGGTCAGCAATACGGTGGTCGCCTTCCGCGCGGTGACGGGCAAGACAGCACCCTCAGGCTTGGTGCCCCTCTTCGCTGTTGAGACCCACGGTCGCATCGAGCTGCGGCGGATCCCGGGCAAGGGACAAGAGAGTTTCAGCGACCCGGTCTTTTTCGCCTGGCCGCCGCGACGGGAGTCGGAGGCTGGCAATGTTTCAGGTCGATGGGAGGCGTTGGCCATTCGTGAAGATCGCTCGCGTCATCGCTTCGCCTTGGAACTCGCGGTCGATGGCCAACGCGTTTCAGCGCGCTTTGACCCCGACACCGATTATCGCTTTGCCCATCTGACCGAGGGGCGGTTGCGGCATGGCCGCTTGGACCTGCAGGTTGCCTACCTCAACGACCACTACCGCCTGTTGGTCGAACGACGGAAGGATCGATGGGTCGGCTCCTGGAGGTTGGAAGACGACTCGGCTTCCGGCCCGCTGGAACTTTGGAGGGAGGCCTCGGCGACAAAGACTCCGCCCCGACGCAGGGTCATTGCCTTGCACGAATGCCGAAAGGCCGGAAGCCCCGAACGGATTTACCGGCTGGCCGATGATCCGTTGCCGCCAGGGTGGCAGCGGGTGTCTCCGCCGCTCTGCGAGGTGTGGAGACCCGCCAAAGGATCCCGGACTGAGCCTCGTTGAGAATGGCTAAGAACGGTTGAGATTCGCTGAGCTGCGTTAATTTCCGCAGCCCTGTGCGGAGGCGCTCACTCCACGATGAGTTCGCCGCGCATGAGTCGCCAATGGCCAGGGAAGGTGCACAGGAAAGGATACCGTCCCGGAGTCTTCGGAGCCGTGAACTTCAATTCGGCGCGGCCTTTGGGGTTCACCAGCGGCGTGGCCTGGAGCACCTTGGGTGACACCGGCAAGTAGCCCTTGGCCATGCCCTGCGGGTCGGCAGCCAGTCGGTCGGCTAGGGCTCCGATTTCGTCGGCGGATCCTGCGTCCACCAGCACCAGATTGTGTGTCATGAGGTCGGGGTTTTCGAAGACCAGCCTTACCGGGGAACCGGCGGCCACGCGCAGTTCGCGGGGCACGAATCGCAAGCCGGCTGCCGCCTGAACCCGCAAGGTGGGGCCGGAGCTAAGTTCAGTCGCCTCCCAAGCCTGAGCGAATTGCCCCAAGGTCGCGGCGGCGTCAGCGAGGCGGACTCGGGCCAGGGGAGCTCCGAGCGGATCGTACAGGAAGACGGCGGGAGGACGCCCGCCGAGATTGCGGAATGAAACCTCGATGCAGTTGAGGCCTGGTTGCAGCTCAAGCTGGACCTGCTGTTCGCTGCTCCATTGTGAATCGTGCGAGAGCAGTTGTACTCCGTTGACTGTGATGTCGAGGAAGCCGTGTTTGACCGACAGGGTCGCCGGTTGGGAGACCTCGCTGCGGAGGAAGGTCCGGTAGAGTCCGGCTCCAGTTCGGGCCGTGTCGGTGGCCTCCGCGTCCCAGGCGCGCGGTTCCGAATTACCCTGAGCACCGAGCCACTGCCAGTGGCGCAGCCGAGTGCCGGGGGCGATCTCCAGAACGGGCACACTGCGGCCGCGGGCCGGTCGGGTGCCATGGCGGAGGTCGACGACCATGCGCTTCACGTCGGTATGGATCTCCGGAAGGCCTTCGAGCGCTCGCTCGACCTCGGGCATGGTCGGACGCAGATGGGCCACCGCGTCCACCACTTCCATTTGCACTCGCGGGTGCGGATCGGCCGCCGCGGTGTGCAGCAGGTCGGCCACTCCGACCAGCCGGTCGGCTTGGTAGCGGGTCAATCGCACGGCGGCGGCTCGGTGTGAGTGCGATTGGGCCATGCGCAGTTGGTCCAGCCAAGTCGGGCGGACCTCGCCGAAACTCTCGGCCACGAACACCGCCTCGAGCAGTGCCTGCCCGTCGTTCGCATGGGCAGCAGCCCAGCGGTCCAGCGCCTTCAGGGCCGCGGGGCCGCGGCGGCGCAGTTCGAGGCGGACGTGCTTGCGGACAAGGTCCTGGCGGTGGGTGAGGAGATCCAACAGGGCGGGGAGTTTGGCTCCCTCAATTTTTGGCCATTCGGTAGCCAGCGGGCGGGAGGTGTTGTGGATACGCCAGATGCGGCCCTTCACGTGGTTCCAGCGCACGTCGCGCATGGGGTGCTGGGCATGACCGATGATGGCGCTGGCGAAGTCGGAGACGTAGAGGGCGCCGTCCATGCCGAACTCCACGTCGACAGGGCGGAATGCCGCATTCTTGGAAGAGACCAAGTCCAAACGACCGTTGCCGCGGACCATGCCTTGGCTGAAGTCGAACCGGGTGAGCGACACCACGTAAGGCCCGATGCAGGCGGCGGAGGCCATGCCTTGCTGGTATTCGTCGGGGAAGTTCGGGCTCGAGATGCTGGCGGCGGCGCTGCCCTTGCCGTAGCCCACGGTCTGGGCATGGGCGAAGGGATGGTAAATGCCCAGGGGAGTCCAGGTTAGCGGCAGCCCGTCGAGAACCAGTCCGTCGCCGTACATTTGGAAGACGTTACCGGTGCGGTCGAAGGTCACCTTCCAGGGGTTCGGCGTGATGCTTTGCCATTCCGGCTCGATGCGACCGGTGCGGGGATTCATTCGGTAGGTGGTCGAATCAACCCCGCGTACCGGGCCGAACGGGGTCTCAAATTGAGATCGGTGGAACACGCCGTCGCTGAACCAGACGGCTCCGGTGGGATCGGTGGCCATCATGCCACCGTGATGCGAGTCGGTGAGATCCAGGCCACGGAGATGCTCGGTCTTCCGGTCGGCGCGGCCGTCGCCATCGGTGTCTTGCAGGAGCCAGTGGCGGGATTGTTCGGAGACCAGCACTCCGTCGGCCGTGAAGGCGACTCCGTCGAGGGCATCGAACCCGGAGGCGAAGACGGTGAGCTTGTCGGCCTTGCCGTCCCGGTTGGTGTCTTCGAGCACCACGAGCTGATCTTCTTGGGGTTGGCCCGGCAGTGTGTGCGGGAAGCTGGGCATGGTGACTACCCAGAGACGGCCTCGGCCATCGAAGGCGATTTGCACCGGGGCGCGCAGCGCCGGGAATTGATCCTCCGAAGCGAAGAGGTTCACGGCATATCCCGGGGCGACTTGGAATCCGGCCTGCATCTCGGCGGCCGATTTCACAACGCCCACGCTGTGTGTGGATCCACCGGAGGGCGGCACAGGCGGCGGGGCTAGGGCGATGAACGGGGCGTCGGCGAATCGGGCGCTTGGGTGGGTAGTGATTTGCTGCACCAACGCGTCGGCCTTCTCGATACGCTTCAGGAAGAGCGGGATCTCGGCCTCGCGTTCCTCGGCCCGCTTGCGCTGGCCATAGTAGAGGATGCCGTTCTTGGGGCGGACCACCTCAGCCACGAAGTGAGCCAATTGAGAGGACGCTGCGGCGACCTCTTTCAGGCGGGCCGGTTTGACCCGTTCCAGCGTTGGTGCGCCTACGATGGCCTCGGCGATGATCCGGGCTATGAGGCGGTTTCCGGAGTCGTTCAGGTGAAGCCCGTCGGAGGTCAGCGGCGCTTTGGCGTTCGCAAAGGCACTCTGGCTGGGCTCAAACAGGTTTACGTAAATTGCCTTTCGCTGGGCAGCCACCTCACGAAGCGCCTTGGCATATCCGGCGAGGTCGGCATTGCGAGCAGAGGCGTCCGGCCCGGGATGCCCCGCCTCCACGGCGGTGGGAGATAAGACAACAAGCCTGGCTCCCAGATGAAGCCGCTCCAGTTGTCCGAGCAGCACCTCCAGTTGAGAGCGGAATTCCGGCAGCCCTTTGGCGCCGGCGAAGGACTCATTCATTCCAAAGCCAACCACCACGACTTTGGCTGGCCATAGCGCCAGCAGAGATTTCATGTGATCGGCATAACCTTCGGCTCGCAGCCGGTGGCCCACCTCGTCTCCGGTCCAGGCGAAGCTGCGGAAATGCAGCGGTCGGTTCGTGTCGGCCAGATGGATCCAAGCCTGCAACTCACCGTGCTCCAGAAGGCGTTCCACCAGCGAATTGCCCTGAAAAACGAGGGTGTCGTTGGGTTTGAGGGAGACTTGCGCCGACAGCGTACCGCGGGTGGTCCAAGCCCAGATGAGGCTTAGGAACAAAAGTTTTTGAAACCGGTGCATGGAATCCCGGTAGGGTCTGGCAACGGATGCCGACCGCAAGCTCAGAGCGGAGCTGAGTGCACCCTGCCAAACAGCCTTCGAAAGGGCTCTCAGACGATCAGAAGGTCTCGAAGGAATCCCCGACGCGCAGGGTGGCCCCGGCTCCGCGGGTGAGGATCAGGTTGTGGCCGAAGAGCGGGGAATCGAAGCGCGGGTCCATGCGATAGCGGGCCAGGGTTCGCAAGGGCTCCGGGCCACGACGGGTGGTTTCCTGATCAGTCGTGGTCATCACGCAGCGGATGCAGGGTTTCACCCGGGCGAATTCGACGGCTTCGCAGCGAAGGGTCGTGCCCTGGTCTTCGGAACCTATACCGCCGCCGGCGATGACGAGGTTCGGCCGGAACCGGTCCATGGGCAGGTTTGAGCCGCCGCCGATGCGTTGGTTGAGGTCGGCCAGGGATTCCTCGGAGGCCACCAGGAATGGGTAGCCGTCACTGAAATAGTTCTCGGCCTCCCGCGACCCGGTCCACTCCTTGGAACTGAGTCGTCGCCGCGTGGGATCCCATCGAACGAGTCGCGCGGGCAATTCGAGGAACTCGCTGAACCAAGCTGCAGCGCGGTCCCCCTCGTCGAGAGCCTCTGTCGCATGCCGCCACACCGTGACTGGACGTGTCGCCTCAAACGGACTTCCAGGAGGGCGGAATCGGGGGACCGTGAGCGGTTCCAAGCCTGGGGCCCGGAGTTCCAGCGCGTCGTCGGTCAGAGCCGTTTCGATCAGGGCCATGCGGGGCGTCTGCCGTTGGGTGACAAAGCGGCCAGCCTCATCGACCACCATCCACTCCCGGTCGTGGGCCAACCCGTGCGGAGTCACTAGGGATTGTGTCAGGGCGATGCCCCGCGCGGATTTCACCGGATACACCACCAAGCCCGTCAAGCGAACCATCTGTGACATGGCCAGATCGTCCGGCTTCTCCGACCCGTTGGCAACCGATCCGACTCCAAAGAGCCTGTCCCTGGGGAAGCCTGTCCCTTGAGAGGAGTCTGTCCCTTGGGGGGAGCCTGTCCCTTGGGGGGAGCCTGTCCCTTGGGTGGAGCCTGTCCCTTGGGTGGAGCCTGTCCCTTGGGTGGAGCCTGTCCCTTGGGTGGAGCCTGTCCCTTGGGTGGAGCCTGTCCCTTGGGTGGAGCCTGTCCCTTGGGTG
>CAJAHH010000078.1 GCA_903939515.1 uncultured Verrucomicrobiota bacterium | reverse complement strand
CCTGAGCACTTCCGAGGTAGGGCGATTTCTCCGAAAGCGCCGCTCCGGCGAACATGACAAAGAAGCGCCACTCTCCCTGGCAAGCACTCTCGACGGCCAGTTCCACGAGGCGAGTACTACGGGGCCAGTTCCACGGGGACGGACCGCTCGGAGATCGGTCCCTACCTCGGAGATCCTCGGGCTACATCTAGGGTTCCTGCCACAAACTCAGCCTCGCCCACCCCAACGATCACAGCCACACACCTAGCCAAAACTCACACCGGGTCATGCAACCGCACACCCAGTGCCCCATCGATAGCCAGGGTTGCGCCCGTCAAAAAGCCCGCCCCCTCCGACGCCAACCACACGGCCGCGCGCGCCACCTCGTCAGGTTGCCCAATACGACCCGCCGGGTGAAATCGATCCAGCGCCGCGCGCGACTCCGGTCGCCCCTCGAATCCGGCCTCGAGCATGGGCGTTGAAATGGCCGCCGGCGCGATCGCGTTGACCCGCACACGTCCACCCAAGTCTACCGCCAACGCACGCGTCAATCCGGCCAAGGCCGCCTTGCTCGTGGCATAGGCCACAAAACCGGGCTTCGTTTGCGACGCGTGAATACTCGTGATTTGCACCACCGATCCCCGCGACACCTCCAACAAACCAAGGAAACTTTGAACCAACAAAAATGGCGCACTCACATTCACTGCCAACGTCGCCGCCCATTCTGAGGGCACCACCTCAGCAGTCGCCCCGCAATGCTGCACGGCCGCATTGTTTACGAGGGCCACGAGCGGCACCCCGGCCAGCGCTTCAACGACCCGGACTCGAAACCCTTCTCGCACCTGTTCATCGGCGACATACGAGGCCAGGCAACACGGCACTGACACCGTTCCCTCGGGTGCCGTTCGCTCCGGGGCATCCGTCGCCACCACGCGCCAACCCGCCGACAAGAAACCAGCACACAACGCCCGGCCGATGCCGCCCGAGGCCCCCGTGATCAACACACCCTTCACGCCCTTCATGGATTAATGGGAACCTTCCGCCGCCGCTTCACCAACTGCAACCACGCCGATTCCCAACGGGCCAGCGCCCACGCCATCACTCCCAGCCCTACCAACGTCACCACCAGCACACTCCAGCCAGCCGTATCATGCACGGCATCTAAGGCCTCTGCACCATGCCGGTGGGCCGTGAGCGACAAGTACAAAGACCTACCGATGTTGCCCACCACAGCCCACCCCACCGCACCACCCACCAACAACCAGCGCAACCCCACCTGACGCAACGACTGATCACCGATGAAGAGCGCCATCATGAGCGACGACTGGAGACTTCGGATCCCGCTGCACGCCTCATCCACACCCACGCGGCAATTGGGCAACTGAATTACGCTGCCCTGCTGCAGCGCCGGAATGCCCAGGAGATTTAGCAACTCCACATTCACGAAGGTCACCAACCCCTTCAGGCCGAAGACAACGGGGCTCCAGAGAACCCCAGGAATAGGAACCGCAATCAGGGCGAACAAAATGGGAAACCGGAAGTACCGCAACGTCTGAGGCCCCCACTGTTGAAGGATCGCCGCGCGAATGAAGCAAAGGGTGCCCAGACTCAACGCAGTCGCCGATGCAGGACTCCGAGCCAGCGCATACCGGTAGAGTTCGGCCACCAGCACCAATGGAAACCCTAGCAGCGACCATCCCCAGGCACGCCAAGTCGCCACTGGGATATCGCCTTGGGGACGGCTATCCCAACGATCCCAAACCAAGAACGCCACCAGAACCACCACCAGATAGCCGAAGCGATACTCCTCTTGAGCGCGCCACTGAAATTGCAGGCTGTAGATCCACCAACCCACGAACACCGCCAGCGGCAGGCAGGTCATCAGCGAATTCTTCCGCCCTGAAGACGCCGGTGCTGTCGAATCCACGATCGTCTCCTCAGCCTTCATCAATCACTGGATGAAATCCGAACACCCCTGTCCGCATCAATGCGCGATTTGGGACACCAATTACCCATTGAACTCAATTCGAGGACCCTTCACCGACGTTTTGAATCCAATCCGCTGACTCGCTCTGCTTGAACGCTCCCACCATCTTCAGGGCGGAAACCTGTATTGGAAACGGCAAAGCACCGCCCAAGATTCACTGTCCCAAAGGTTTCAATTGCCAAATCCAGGTCCCGAACGATACATTTTCCCCTCAGTCGCACGACCTTGCCGGCGTGGCGAAATGGCAGACGCGATAGACTCAAAATCTGTTACCCGGAAGGGTGTGGGGGTTCGAGTCCCTCCGCCGGCACCACTTTAAAAAACCGCGAGAAATCGCGGTTTTTTCGTATAAAAGCCCCCTCCCTGGTCGAACCAGCCCCCTCCCTGGCCGAAAGTAACAACGAAAGTAACAACATGTCCGCCGACGCCCACCGTGGCCTGAGCGGCCTGGAACCCAGGGGTGACGGTACCGGTCGATGTTTGAGTTTGAATCCAGAGTGTCGAACCCCAATCAGGCAGGAACCAAGACCCGGATTCCGGCAGGTTGGCTCCGCTTTCTGGACTGACGGATGACAATCTCGATTTCCTGGTCCAGCGCATTCAGGAAGCGAAACAACCGGTCCGATGAGAACCCTTCCAGTCGGCCCTCGCCTTGGCCATCGCCCAGAATCGCAGAGCGGCATGAATTCGGATCAACGCGACCTCGGACGATGCCCATCAAAAAAACTCCAAATCACCTCGGCCGTGGTCCGGTTTTCCTCGCCCAGATGACGCGGCCACTCATGACCGCCTGCCTCCAGCGCGTAGAGCTTCACCTCGGTATTGCCGACTCCGGAGAACCAGCGTGTCCGCTGAATGCCCGGGGACAGCACAACCCGGTCCTGCCGGGTGAGAGCCAATCCTTTGACCCACAAATCCACCACCCCCTCCGTCCCCAAATAAGCCCCCCAGCCATCCCGGTTTCGAAGATCGCCATCCCACAGCGTGGTGCGGTCACGTCGGGCATTCACCGCCAAGACGGAGATTCGATCGACAGGCCTGAAACCTTTGGCCCAAGACTCCATCATGGTTCCGGCGACCGGCGCTATGGCGCAGACAAAAGGCTTCGGCTGGGCACCAAGATAAAAGCTCATGTCTGCCCCGTTGGAGAATCCGGTTGCGAACACCGCCTTCGGGTCCACCCCCAGATCTCGCACGAGCCGGCCGACCAATTCCCGGGCGAATCCGACGTCATCCACCGTCTGGTCCCGATGAAATTCATAGCCGACATTGAAGAACGACTTCCCCTTCGAATCGGTCGTCCCTTCAGGATACACCGCCACAAAACCGTGCTTCTCGACCAAAGGTACGAATCCAGTGAGTTCGCGGACCGCTTTGGCCGAACCCGTGAAGCCATGGAACACCATCACCAATGGCGCACCGGTTCGAACGGTCTGGGGCAAATCGAGAATGAACGCACGATTCCGGCCGCCGGAGGTCATACGATAAACGCCGCTTGTCCAAGGCGTTCGAATCCCATCCCCGAGGTTTTCTTCGGCGCTCAATTGGCTTTGGAGAAACACAACGGCTCCGCACAGGATGACCGATGGAATCGTCCAGAAATGTGGTTTCATGCGAATAGTTCCCGGACCGAAACCTTCCAGAGTCCCTTCCCAGTGACAACGGAGCGTATTCAAACCAGATGCAGACTTGCCCCTTGTCAGCCACCGCTGCCAGGGCTTCCATGAAATTCAGAATCCCCAACGCTGCCATGACACCTCCTCCTGTCCTCACCTTCGTTGGTCGGAGGGCTTTTACCCTAATCGAACTGCTTGTGGTCATCGCCATCATCGCGATCCTGGCCGGAATGCTCCTGCCGGCCCTGGCCAAGGCCAAGAGCAAGGCCCAGGGCATCCAGTGCCTCAACCACACCAAGCAGTTGCAACTGGCCTGGATCATGTACGCCGAAGACCACCAGCAACGCCTCGTGCTCAACGGCACCGGCGACCAGAAGGGCTGGGTCGCCGGCTGGATCATGGGCAACACGCCCGACGCCACGAACCTGAACCTGCTCAAGCCACCCAACGGACTTCTCTGGCCGTACAACCAGTCGGCCACCATCTACCGCTGCCCTGCCGACCGCAGCACGGTGCGACTCGGCGGCCGGGACCAGCCGCGCACTCGCAGCTTATCAATAAACGGCTTCATGAACGGACAGAGCTGGCACACCGACCTCATGGCCAAGACCTGGCGAACCTTCCGCAAGCTCGGCGACATGCGCTCGCCCAGCCAGATGTTCGTCTTCATCGACGAACGCGAGGAGAGCGTCGACGACGGCTACATCCTTGTCTCAATGGAACCGAACCAGCTCTGGGGCAACCTGCCGGCCGCCTACCACAACGGGGCCGCTGGCCTGAGCTTCGCCGATGGCCACTCCGAGATCCACCGATGGCTCGACCCCGGAACCCTCCGCAAGGGCCTCGCCGGTGACCGCAAGGCCCCCCGTGACGTCCCCTGGATCCAGCAACGCGGCAGCGAACCCGTCGAATGAGCAAAAGGGTTTGATCCTCCCTGAAACGGGGTCAGGGTGCGGAATCAGGGAACAAATTCCCAACCTGATTCACCCCATGAATTGTGTTAAACACCTGGCCTTGGCGATGGCCGCCTGGGCGATCACGGCTGCCGCCTATGCCGCCTCCACTTTTGTGCATCCGGGTGCGCTGGATTCCAGAGGCGAACTGGACTTCGTTAAGGCCAAAATCCAGGCGAAGGCCCAGCCGTGGAGAGCCGAGTTCGACCGACTTGTGGCTTCCAGTTACGCCACTCGCACGCCACATGGAAAGACCACCATCAATTCCAGCAGCGGTGACGCTGAACTTTCGCGAGATGACGCCATCGCGTCGTACACCCAGGCGCTCCTGTGGTATTACTCGGGCAACGCAATCTACGCGAACCGCTCCATCGCGATCCTGAACTCGTGGACGAATTTGCAATCCTTCACCGCCGGCTCCGATCAGGACAAGTTGCAGGCGGGCTGGATCGGCGCGGTCTTTGCCCCAGCCGCTGAAATCATGCGGGGTTATTCGGGCTGGACCACCAACGACATCGCCCTTCTCCAAACCATGTTCAAGCGGGCCTTCTATCCGCAGTTGAACCGGATGAGCACCTGGAACGGCAACGTGGATTTGACGCAAATCGACGCCATGATGGCGATTGCCGTCTTTAACGAAGACACGACGGAGTTCAACGCGGGACTCACTCGCTTGGCAAAACGCCTCCCCAGTTATATTTACCTCACCTCTGCGGGAACACCGCCGCCGATCGCGGGCGATGGCGGCAACGTGCAGAATTTTTGGTTCAGTCCCACCCTGTGGACCGATGGCCTGACCCAGGAAACGTGCCGGGACAACGGTCACCACACGCAGTTCGCTCTGGGTTCAGCGCTTCACGCCGCAGAAACCGCCTGGCACCAAGGCGTGGATGTGTACACGGCCAATACGCGGCGCTTCACCGAGGCGCTGGAGTTA
Source organism: uncultured Verrucomicrobiota bacterium (assembly GCA_903939515.1). Lineage (GTDB taxonomy): Bacteria > Verrucomicrobiota > Verrucomicrobiia > Limisphaerales > UBA9464 > SXXZ01. The sequence goes on along the minus strand of CAJAHH010000078.1, from coordinate 1,211 downwards.
ATGGCGTCCCAGTTCCTCACCGGATCGATGCAAGGCACGTCGGCCAACAACACCCCCTCCGCCAGCCGTTTCGAATCCTGGGAGGTGGGCTACAACCACTACCATCACCGCGCCGGGCTCCCCATGACAAAGACAGGGACGCTCATCGAAAACCAAATCCGACCCAATGCTCAACGGGCTGTCTGGAACTTGGTTCACGAAACTCTGACCCATGCCAACCTGCCGGCCAGCGTCTCGCCACTCGGAGGCGCGCTGCCGCCGGTTTTGACAGGCTCGAAGATGCTGCCCAGTGGAGCGTACCAATTGGCGTTCACCAACAACACCGGTGCCACCTTCACCGTGCTCTCGAGCACCAACCTATCGTTGCCCCTGAACTATTGGACCGTGGTCGGCACGCCCACCAATAACGGTTCCGGCCTTTTCCTATTTACGACCGAACCGCTGACGGAGGAGACGCAACGATTTTACCGCGTAAAATCTCCGTAATATAGAATGCCTGCCATCTGTCCATTGAACACCTGAAATCAGGACCCCATCGCTTAAACTAAAAGCCATAGAGTCTTCACTGATTGCGCTCACAGTAATGATCCTCAGCGTTGCAGTTGTGCGGGGCGATCGCGTCACCAACAGGCCAGGGCTTCGCCTTTCCTACGCAGGCTCGCCACTCCGATAGGCCGAATCGGATTCAGCCGTCTTGTTTGACTGCTTTGGGACGACAGGTTCGCTTCCAGTTGTTCCCCACCCCGCCTCACGGCGACGCAGTTACCTTCATCTATACGGTGCCATGCCAGCACCGTACTCGGTCTTTCACCGGTTAGTCGTTTCAGTTTCATGCTCACACGTAGGGATCGAGTCCTCTCGGTCCACACATACCCCGGCGTCCCCCAGGTAGGGCTGGATCTCCGAGCCGGCCGCACCTCCCTCGGCGCTTTCGTAGAAAGCGCCCCACCCTCTCTCCGCCAGCGCCCTGGCAGGGGCGCGCATCCAACCCCCTTCCCTTGCCGGCGGGCGGCACAACCGCCGGCCTACCCAACCCCTCCCCCGCAGAGAGGCCAGCTAGCCCGCTAATATGACGCTGTGGCACCTTTTGTGTAAATAGGTGGGACCGACCCGAATGGCAGTTAGTTAAGGCCTAGGCGTTTCTTGGTGAGCCGCTTTCTGCGAGGCGGGTGGGGTAGGTTTTCCAGCATGTACTCCATGGTGGCCCGCTG
>CAJAHH010000077.1 GCA_903939515.1 uncultured Verrucomicrobiota bacterium | reverse complement strand
TGCCCATTCCTCGGGGAGGGAGTCCGAATTGGAAACCATGCGCTCAGAATGTCGGCTCCGGGCAAGTTTTGGTAGTGTTTTTAGGTTAACGCATATGGCCCGGTGCCCTCACCGGGCGGTCTGGGCTCCGAAAGCGCCATGTCTGCGGACACGGACCGCTCGGAGATCGTTCCCTATGTCGGAGGTCTTCGGGCGACACCTGGGGTCTTGCTACTAGGTCATCACATCAAACGGAGCGGTTGAATTCGCTCAAGGCGGCGGCGAGTTGGGCGGAGGACATGGATTTGCGCAGGGCGGCCATCTCGGCGTTGGCTCGCACGTCGCAGCGCTCGTTGAGCGGGTGCCCGGCGTGGCCCTTGAGCCAGCGCCATTCAATTTGGTGACGGCTCACTAAGCCGTCGAGCTGTTGCCAGAGGTCGACGTTCTTCACGGGCTCCTTGGTGGAGGTCTTCCATCCGTTGCGCTTCCAACCGTGGATCCAAGACAGGATCCCCTGACGCAAGTATTGGGAGTCGGTGAAGAAGACGATTTCGCAGGCCTGATTGAGCACGCTGAGCGCTTGAATGGCCGCCTGGAGTTCCATCCGGTTGTTGGTGGTCGCGGCCACCGCTCCGCCGATTTCCAACTCCTGTCGACCATACTGCAACACCGCCGCCCAGGCCCCGGGCCCAGGATTTCCCTGACATCCGCCGTCGGTATGGATGGTGACACGCTTCAACGAGCGACAGTCTGGGAGCGGAGCGGCCAAAGGGGAAGCCGGCACCGCAGCCCGATCATAACAGCGAACAGGGTCCGATCTTGAGACTGCCTGATCCCGATCTTGCCGATTCGGGGCCCCTGCCGCCTAATGGGCAACAACGTTCCATGATCCCGCTCCAAGCGCCGTTCACCGCCGACAAAATCCAGGCCCTTAAGGTCGGGGATGAGGTCCTGATCTCCGGGGTCCTCTTCACGGGCCGCGATGCCGTCCACAAATACCTGCACGAAGGTGGGGAGCTACCGCCCGAGGTAAACCTCCGCGACGGGATTATTTACCACTGCGGACCGGTGGTGCTGAAGGATTCGGATGGCTCGTGGAAGGTCACCGCCGCCGGGCCGACGACGTCGATCCGCGAAGAGCCTTACCAGGCCGACATTATCCGCGACCACGGCTTGCGCGGCGTCATTGGTAAGGGCGGCATGGGCGACAAGACTCTCGGGGCCTGCCAAGAGCATGGCTGTGTTTATTTGCACGCCATCGGTGGCGCGGCTCAGGTGCTGGCCGAATGCGTGGTGCGCGTGCGCAATGTATACCTGCTCGAAAAGTTCGGATCGCCCGAGGCCATTTGGGAGTTGGAGGTGCGTGATTTCCCCGCCGTGGTGACCATGGATTCCCACGGTCGTTCGCTCCACCGTGAGGTGTACGCCGCCAGCGCGGCCGCCCTCCAGGAACGGGTCTGAACCCGCATGGACTTGGCTGAATTGGGTTGGGATGCGGTTTGGGAAAGCGACTTCACCGCTCATCGCCAAGGCGGCCTTGAGCCCGCGCGGGTCGTCCACGAAGACAAGCTTTCCTACAATGTGGTCGGAGCCTCCGGCGACCGTCCTGCGATTATTACTGGCCGCTTGAGGCACCTTTGTCCGCGGGATCAAGACCTGCCCAAGGTCGGCGATTGGGTGGCGGTTCGGCCGGTTCCTGGTGAATCCAAAGGGGTCATTGAGGCCATCTTGCCGCGGCGTTCGCAAATCGCCCGCAAGATCAACGGCCGGGGTACCGGGGCGCAAATCGTGGTGAGCAACATCGACGTGGCCTTTGTCGTGCAGGCGATGGACTCCACCTTCAACGCCCGCCGGCTAGAGCGCTTCTTGGTCATGGTGCTCGAAGGCGGTGTGCGGCCGGTGCTCGTTCTCAATAAGTTAGATTTGTGCAAGGCCCCGCGTCGGATGATTTCGGAGGCCGAAGCCGTCTCTGGGGGCGCGCTTGTCCTGCCGGTGTGCGCGAAGACGGCCAAGGGCACCGGACGCTTACGGGAGATCCTTGGGCCGGGATTGACGGCGGTTTTTATCGGAACGTCGGGCGTGGGCAAGTCGAGCCTGATCAATCGACTGGTGGGAGGCACATTGCAGCCCACCTTGGAGGTGCGTGATTCTGATTCCAAGGGACGGCATGCCACGACCTGGCGCGAGATCATCCCGGTGCCCCAGGGCGGGTTGGTTATCGACACGCCGGGCATGCGCGAGTTTCACCTGTGGTCGGCCGACCTCGGTCTCGACACGGCGTTCCCGGACATTACTGAACTGGCCGTGGGTTGCCGCTTCCGCGACTGCACCCATGGCGCGGAGCCCGGATGCGCCGTGAGGTCTGCGCTCGAGGCCGGTGCCCTCGCGGGTGGCCGTTACGAGAGCTTCCGCAAGCTCCAGGCCGAGTTGGTCGAGGTGGATCGCGGTCGCGTCGAGCAGGAGCGCCGGGTCCGATCGTCCCGGCCCAAGCCCTCCTCGCGTCACGCCCTCCCTCTCGACGACGGTGACGGCGACGGCGACGGTGAGGGTGAAGGCCAGGAGTGAGGCAGGATTGGGGTTGAGGACGGATTTTACATCGAAACCATCACCCGGGACCGCACTGTTCCCTAGCTATTCCGCGGTGCAGGCGTGTTTGAGCCTCCGGTAGAAGGTTCGTTGTTGCCGGCTTCTGAGGCTGCCAAAACTTGGGTGACCAGGGAAATATCGGCACTGGCCTCCGGTGATAGGGCACTGACGTCGACGGACACGCGGAGGATTTGTTGGGTGCCACCGATGAGCACGCCGCGGACCGGAGAGATATCGCCGTAGTCACGTCCCCAGCCGATAGAAATGTGCCTCAGCGAGGCGTAGCAGTTGTTGGTGGGGTCGGCGTCGATCCAGCCAATTCCCGGGCAGAACAGAGACACCCAGGCGTGCGACGCATCGACCCCGCGTAGCTTGGAAAAGCCCGGTGGCGGGTCGGTCTCGAGATAGCCGCTCACGTAGCGCGCCGGCAGGCCGATGGATCTTAGGCAGGCGATGAAGAAGTGGGCGAAGTCTTGGCAGACACCCCTCCGGTTCCTGTGGAAGTCGGCCAGGGGCGTCGAGACGGTGGTTGCCGTGGGGTCGAACCGAAAGTCGGACTGCAGGCGCGCCATGAGGTCTGACAGGGCCTCGAAGATCGGCCGTGACCGGGTGAATGACTCCAGCGCGTAGTCGGCGAATTCTGGCGAGGTGTGCACCAGCGGCGAGGGATGGGTGTACTCGTTGGCCTCAAGCGCCCCCCAGGTTCGGTCGACGCGGCACCGCGATCGTACGGTCTCCCAGGCGGGTGTCTCGGAGGTGTCGGGCAGGAAGGCCGGCGACACAGCCACTCGAGCCTTCGAGGTGATGGACAGCGAGCTGTGCGGGTGCTCAACCGCGATGAAGTGAGCTCGATTGCCGAAGTAGTCGCCGTGGGAGGTGACGACCGAGGGCTCGGGGAAGATCCGGAATTCGTGGTTGAGGCATAGCTGCCGGGGTGTCCTCCGGGGCTCCAGCCGCAACAAGTGGTGAGACACGGACACGGCTCGCTGGTAGTCGTACTCGGTGACGTGGACGATGTCGTAGAGCAGGTGCTGCATGGGCTATGCCTCGGGAGGGTGCGGGTGAGTTAACGGACCCTGAGGATGCGTGTGGCTGAAGTAGCGCTGGGTTAGGTCGTCGGAGAGCCCGGCCAGTCCTTGAGTGCAGGTCTCCATCAGGGCGATGAGCGTATGCACGTCGAACCCCTCTTGCTTCGGGATCTCGCGGGCGAATTCGGCCGACAGCAGCCTGCCCTGGATGCCCTCGATTAGCGCTGACCACCGGTCATCGACCCCCACTCGAAACTCGCTTTGCAGGGCCTCGAGATGGGTCCTAAGAGCGGACAACTGAAAAGCCAGGGCCCGCGGGTTCGATACGTCGCGCACCAGCATCTCGACCACCTCCGGCCAACGCGCTCGGGCAAAGTAGCGCTGGCGGTGGGTCATGCCGCTGTCGGCGATGTCGAGAATCATCTCGAGCAGCGGCGTCGGTGATCCCGAAACGAACGCCGCCGCGGTTATGAGGGTGGTCATTGAGAACCCCCGCTCGAGGCGGCGGCCCGAGTCGAGGAATCGCCATCCGGGTCCGCGGGTCATGTTCTCCATCGCCAGGCCGTTGAACGCCGCGAGGTTCAAGATGAGGCCCTGCATCATGCCGTGCGCATGAGCGATGGAGCGCCGGGTCGTTGGGACCTTGGGTTGGGGTACCAGTCGGTCGAGAATCTGCCAGGTGTCGCCCGACAAGCGGTCCCGAACGGCGGCCGCATTTTCGCGGATCCGGTTCATTAGGTCGGGGATCGAACCAGGGCCATCGAAGCGGTAGATCCAGTCAAGAATTCTCCCGGTGAGGTCTGCCGGCCCGTCGTCGGGATCCGTCGTGAGGAGGAACCCGATTCCGGCCATCAGGTGTCCTAGCCTGTTGTCGCGATCGGAGGACTCGGGCGAGGTGTCTGAAGCCAGTTGCCCGAGCACGCAGCGGAGCACGCGCAAATACTGCTCGAACCGCTCGGTGTAGCGTCCCAGCCAGAAGAGGCTGTCGGCGGCCCGGCTCGGCAGCCCGGTCAGACGGCGGTCGGTGGACGCATGGTCCGGTATCGCCGTCGCCGATTCTTCGTCGTCATCCTGGCCCGAGCGCAGGATCCAGGTGTCTTTGCTTCCGGCACCGCCCTGCATCGAGACCAGTGGGTCTTCCACCGAGGCCGCCACCCGCGTGAGCCCACCGGGGAGTACGGCATGCTCGGAGCCGTCAGTCGCCACATAGGCCCGGAGCAATACCGAGCGCCGCTCGAAGCCTCCGGGGGTCCACACTGGGGCCGACGAGGGGAGCACGCACTCTTGGGCGACGAAGTCCTGGGGTCGGGAGGCGATGAGTTCCAGCAAGTGGGTCTTATCGGCGGCGGCGAGCTGGTGCCCGAACCAGCTGTGGCCCCGGCGACGCCCGAAGGCAGGTTTGACTACCAGCCGGTCGAGATGGCTCGTGACGTATCGCAGCCCCTCGGCTTCCCCGCACCACCAAGTGGGAACCGACGGCAACAGGAGGTCCTCGTCGAGCAGGTGGCGGCACAGAGCTGGAAGGAACGTCAGGAACGCTGGGCTCTCGACCAGGCCCGAGCCCAGGGCGTTGGCGATGGTTACATGGCCGGCGCGGGCCGCCTGCACGAGTCCTGGAACACCGAGTACGGACTCCGTCCGGAGTTCCAGCGGGTCGCAAAAGCTGTCGTCCACCCGCCGCAGGATGACATCGACTGGCTGGAGGCCTTCGAGGGTCTTCAGGCAGACCCGTAAGTCGCGCACCGTCAGGTCGGCTCCCTCGACTAGCGGAATACCCAGGTGGCGGGCGAGGTAGGCATGCTCGAAGTAGGTTGCGTTGAGCGGACCCGGGGTCATGAGCACCATCACCGGGTTCTCCCGTCGGCCCGGCGCCAGTGTCTCGAGGAAGGATCGAAGGCTCCGGAAGAAGGGCGCGAGGCTGCGCACGGAAACCTCACGAATCTCGTCCGGAAGCACCCGCGAGACGACCTTGCGGTTCTCGTGGGCGTAACCGGTGCCGCTGGCGGACTGGGTCCGGTCGGCGAAGGTCATCCACTGGCCCGAGGCCGACCGGACGAGATCCGCCCCATAGAGGTGAAGCATCACCTGGCCGGCCACCGGCAGGCCGCGGCAGGGGCGCAGGAAGCCGGGGTTGGAGTAGACAAGCTCGGGTGGGATGAACCCGTCGACGATGAGTCGTTGCGTTCCCAGGTACAGGTCCCTGAGCACCCAATTTAAGAGCCGTGATCGCTGGATGAGGCCCGCCTCGAGGCCTCGCCACTCCGGGGCTGATAGGATCAAAGGCACCGGGTCCAACGACCAGGGGCGGTCGCGCCCCTGAGGATCGCCGTACACGTTGTAAGTCACCCCATGCTCACGGATGATCCGTAGTCCCTCGTCCCAACGGGCGTTGAGTCGTGCGGCACCGAGTCGCTCTATTGCCTCGATCATCCCGGTCCATTGGGGCCTCGGCAGGCCTCCTTGACCGAAGCATTCGTCATGCGGCGCCGCCATCCCGCTGGCCGTCCGGCGGAGGCCGGCAGCCTCGATCAATGCGGTCCCGTGGTGTTTTTCGAGCATCGTGTCGATGGGCTATCCCGACGGGTCTTCTCGCGGTTCGAGTCCGTCCCGCGGGCCGCCAGAATGGTTAGGCGCAACGCAGATCGAGGGTGAAGGGAAAATCCTCGGGGCGCACCGAGGGCGGGACCTCAATGACACCGGGAGTGTGGCCGTGGGTCATGAAGCGCGCCAACCGTCGGCTCTCGGCTTCGTAGGCGTTGACGGGGAGAGACTCGTGATTGCGTCCGCCCGGGTGGGCCACGTGGTAGGTGCATCCACCGAGCGACCGGCGGTTCCAGGTATCCACCAGATCGAAGACGAGCGGCGCATGCACGCCGATGGTGGGCTGCAAACACTGAGCCGGCTGCCAGGCCCGGTAGCGGACCCCGCCCACTTGATCGCCCGGGGTGCCCGTCGGATGCAGGGGGACCCGCCGGCCGTTGCACGTTAACACGAAACGACTGCTGACCATGCCCTTTGCGAAGACCTGAAGCCGTTCGAGGGAACTGTCCACGTAGCGGACGGTGCTGCCGCCGGCCGGTTCCTCGCCGAGGACATGCCAGGGCTCGAGCGCCGTTCGCAGTTCCACGTGGATGTCCCGCTGGGCGAAGTCGCCGAGTCTCGGAAAGCGGAATTCGAAATGCGGATCAAACCACTCGGGCTCAAACGGATAGCCGGCGTCCCGCAAATCTCGCAGCACCTCATTGAAGTCGGTGCGGCAGAAATGCGGCAGCATCCATCGGTCGTGCAAGTCGCTACCCCAGCGGACCAGCCCGTTGGAGTAGGGTTCTTGCCAGAACCGGCTAACGAGCGCCCGGATAAGAAGCTGCTGGGCCAAGCTCATGCGCGGATCCGGGGGCATTTCAAAGCCCCGCATTTCGACGAGGCCCAGCCGGCCGGAGGACGTGTCGGGCGAGTAGAGTTTGTCGACGCTGAACTCGGCGCGGTGGGTGTTACCACTCGAGTCGATGAGGAGGTTGCGGAACAGGCGGTCGACCATCCAGGGCGGCACCGGGGCGCCGGGCGGCGGCACCTGGCGGAAGGCCACCTCCAGCTCATGGAGCGCGTCATGGCGGGCCTCGTCGATGCGCGGGGCTTGGCTGGTGGGTCCGATGAAGAGGCCGCTGAAAACCCAACTGAGAGACGGGTGGTTCTGCCAGTAGGCCAGGAACGACCTCAATAAGTCGGGGCGCCGGAGGAAGGGCGAATCGCCCGGAGTGTCGCCCCCGAGGACGATGTGGTTTCCACCGCCCGTCCCGGTGTGACGCCCGTCCACCATGAACTTCTCGGCACACAACCGCATCTTCCGGGCCTCGTCGTAAAGAACCGTCGTGCGGTCGACCAGGTCGTCCCAGCTCTGGCTCGGGTGGATGTTCACCTCGATCACTCCGGGGTCGGGTGTCACGGACAACCGTTCAATTCGCGCATCACGGGGCGGCGGTTCGCCCTCGATGAGCACCGGCGTCGAGAGGCTTCGGGCGGTGTCCTCGATGGCCGCGACCAGATCGAGGTAGCGTTCGGTCGAGGGCATGGGCGGCATGAACACATGGAGCCGTCCCTGGCGCGGTTCCACGCAGAGGGCCGCCCGGACGATCCAGTCGGCCGACTCGCCAGGCGCGGGTCGGCGGTCCCCAGCGGCTTGTGGTTGGGGCCGTCCGGCAGCGGACTCAGAAAACGCACCGGCCGGGCCGTCGACGGCCTCCATTGACCGCACCACCCGGGCCTCCATGGCCATCCGGAACTCCCGGGGCAGCGGTGGCTGGGGAGCGGTGGGGTCGGGCGCAATCACATGCGGGTGGTCGCGGTCGGAGACCCAGGGAATGGAGTCCAGGGGCAGCCGCAGGCCCATCGGAGAGTCGCCTGGGATTAGCCACAGCGTGTCGTCGTCACGCAGGAACCACGGGCCGCTCCGCCAAGCGCTCGGACCGTCGGCCGCAAGTGGAAGGGCGTAGCCAACCACTGAACCGAGGCCCTGCTGGAAGATTCGAGCCAGTCGCTCCCGCTCGAGGCGGTTCTTGAGGCTCGAGGCCTCGGCAGTGACGTTGCTCGGGAGTCGGTGTTCCCGCCAAGTGAGGTAGAAGATGTCTTCGAAACCTGGTAGGATGCGGTCCTCGTCTACGCCCAGGCGTCGGGCGATGCCGGCGGTGAGCGCCCGGGCTTCGGTCGCACCGTGGCCGTAGTCTTTTGATTCGTCGGCGATGAGCGATTCGTCCCGCCAGATGGGCACGCCGTCTTTGCGCCAGAATGCCGAGAGCGCCCATCGGGGGAGCTGCTCTCCCGGATACCACTTCCCCAGCCCATGGTGGAGCAAAGCGCCCGGGGCGAACCGGTGCTTCAGTCGGCGCAGCAAATCTCCGGAGAGCTCCCGTTTGCGGACCGACACCGCCGTCGTGTTCCATTCCGGGCCCTGAGGATCGTCGATGGAGACGAAAGTAGGCTCTCCGCCGAAGGTCAACCGGACATCGCCGGCCGCGAGGTCGCCATCGACCTGTTGGCCTACTTGCAGGATCCGCTGCCACTGTTCTTCGGAGTAGGGTCGGGTCACCCTCGAGCTCTCGTGGATCCGGGTGACCCGCATCTCGTGCACGAACTCGGATTTGCAGGGGTCGACGGCCCCGGTAACCGGAGCCGCCGAGCCGGGTTCGGGGGTGCAGGACAGGGGGATGTGACCTTCGCCGGCCAGCATCCCGGAGGTGGGGTCGAGTCCGATCCATCCCGCTCCGGGAAGGTAAACCTCGCACCAAGCGTGCAGGTCGGTGAAATCATTCTCCGTACCTGATGGACCATCCAGCGCCTTAATGTCGTGGGTCAGCTGGATGAGGTAGCCGCTGACGAACCGCGCAGCCAAGCCCAGGTGACGCATCAAATGGACGAGCAGCCAAGCCGAGTCGCGGCAAGATCCGGTGCCTAGACGAAGCGTCTCTGCGGGTGACTGGACCCCGGGCTCAAGGCGGATGAGGTACTTTACGGCCTCCTGCACGCGACGGTTGAGCCCGACGACGAAGTCCACGGTCGGAATTTGTTTTCCGCTCGTCCCGGAATGCGGCCAGCCACCGGCGCCCAGCAAGTCGCGACACAGGAGGTGGAGAAATTCGAGGATTGGTCCGTCGGGGGGCGTGACTTTGAGGAAGGGTTCGAGATTCTGAGCGAGCGTCGGCTCGTAGTCGAAGGGAAACCCGCTCGCATCGGGCTCGAGGAAAAAGTCAAACGGGTTGAGTACCGACATCTCGGCCACGAGGTCGACCTCAATCCGCAGCTCAGACATAGGGTCCGGGAAGGTCAGCCGGGCGTTCCAGTTCGAGAACGGGTCTTGCTGCCAGTGGATGAAATGAACACCCCCGTTGATGCGCAACGAATGGCTCAAGATGCGGGTCTGGCTGTGTGGGGCTGGACGCAACCGGATGACGTGGGACCCATGCGAGACTGGCTTCTCGTAGCGGTAATGGGTGAGGTGGTGGAGGGCAATGTGGATGGCCATAGCGTGGTGCGGAGGCTCAATGCGCCTCGTTGTAGCGGCTGCGCCGACTCAATGTGGGCGTGCGGAATGCGAAGAAAGTGTCGTAGATCCCCGAGCCGACCTGGTTGATTTTGGTCTGCAGGCTGTCGAGATACTCGTGAAGCCCCTCGTCCTCGATCTCATCCACCTGCGTGAAGGCTAGGTCGGAGCAGAGCTGTCCGAGCAATTTCTCCGACGGGTTGCGGAAGCTGCCCAGTGGCGTGCCAGTAATGTGGTGCAGGGAGCTACGCACCCCATCCAGGCAGTGCCGGACGCTGCGCGGGAAGTCGGCGTCGAGCAGCAAGAACTCGATGATCCCGTCGGGGCGGATTCGGCCGTGGCGCTTGCGGTACATTTCGAACGCGCTGGCGCTGCGGAGTACCGCGGCCCAGTGGATGTCGTCGAGGCCGGCGGCGTCGGCGCCCGACCCGGTCGGGATGTAGTACTTTACGTCGAGGATGCGGGAGGTCTTATCGGCCCGCTCGATGAGTCGGCCGAGTTCGATGAAGTACCACGCCTCGTTGCGGGTCATGGTTGCGCCGGTGATTCCGCTGAAAAGGTGGCAGGCCTGTTTGACCTCAGCGTAGAAGGCCTGCGACGTCTCCTGGCCGACGGTGCCCTGGGCCGCTTGGTCCTGAAGGCGCAGGTAGAAGCTATTGAGCTGCTCCCACATCTCCGACGAGATGATCTCGCGGATGGAGCGGGCGTTCTCGCGGGCCGTGCCGAGGCAGGAGAGGATGGAGTTGCCGTTGCCGGGGTCGAAGCTCAGGAACCGGATGGTGTTCTCTGAGTCGGCCACCGTGCCGTGGCCCGCGAAGGCCTTGTGGTCGGCGAGGGTTTCAATCAGCGGTTGCCATCGCTGCTCTCCACCGACCGGGTTGTCGAGCATCAGGTTGAGGTTGACGTCGATGATGCGGGCCACGTTCTCGGCCCGCTCGACATAGCGGCTCATCCAGTACAGCGAATCGGCGACGCGGCTCAGCATGGCTTTTTAGGGTGCGGGGTGCGTTGGGTCTTCAACGGTTCGGGTTCGTCGTCGAGTGGGGGTCCATGCGGGATAAGGGGCGATGCCAGGACCATCGAGGGGGGGCGTCCACCGGCGGCGGTGGAGGGCACCGGCGAATCGTCGGTCTCTGCTAGCACCCAGGTATCTTTGGTGCCGCCGCCCTGCGACGAGTTCACCACGAGAGATCCCTTGCGCAGCGCTACTCGGGTGAGGCCGCCCGGCAGCACGAAGATATCGCGGCCGTAGAGAATGTAGGGGCGCAGGTCGACATGCCGTCCCTCGAGGTTGGTCTCGCAGATCGTGGGCACCCTCGAGAGCGACAAGGTGGGCTGGGCGATGTAGTTCCGCGGGTTGGCGATGACCAGCCGGCGGAATTCCTCGATTTGCTCGCGCGACGCGTGCGGCCCTATGAGCATGCCGTAGCCGCCAGACTCGTTGGCAGCCTTAACCACCAACTCGCCCAGGTGCTCTAGTACGTAACGTTGGTCCTGCTCCTCCGAGCAAATGTAAGTCGGAACGTTGGGAATAATCGCCTCCTCACCGAGGTAATATTGGATTACTCGGGGGATGTAGGCGTAGACCGCCTTGTCGTCGGCCACGCCAGTGCCCGGCGCGTTGGCTAGGGCGACGTTACCCGCCTTGTAAACCTCCATGAGGCCTGGGACTCCCAGTGTCGAGTCCGAGCGAAATGCCCTCGGGTCGAGGAAGTCGTCATCGATGCGCCGGTAAATTACGTCTACGCGCTCGAAGCCACTGGTTGTGCGCATCCAGACAAACCCTTCGTGGACCACCAAGTCACTGCCCTCGACGAGTTCTACGCCCATTTGCTGAGCCAGAAAGGAGTGCTCGAAGTAGGCCGAGTTGTAGCGCCCGGGCGTGAGCACCACCACCCGGGGTTGGGTCCCGCCGTCGGGCGTGATAAACTCGAGCATGTCGCGCAGGCGTGCCGCGTAATTTGAGACAGGTTGGATGCGCGCGCCCGAGAAGACCTCGGGGAAGAGGCTCTTCATCAGGCGCCGGTTCTCAATCACGTAGGAGACGCCCGACGGGCAGCGGATGTTGTCCTCGAGAACCAAGATCTGGCCGGTCTGGTCCCGCACCAAGTCAGTACCCGTGACGTGGCACCAGATGCCCTGAGGCGGCTTGAGACCCACGCACTGCTGCCGGAAGCCCGTGGAGGAGGCGATGACCTCCCTCGGAATAATGCCATCCTTCAGGATCTTCTGGTCGTGGTAGAGGTCGTCGAGGAAGAGGTTGAGGGCGAGAATGCGCTGCTGGAGACCCTTCTCGAGGCGGTTCCACTCAGTGCCCGAGACGATGCGCGGGATGAGGTCGAAGGGGAGGGTCTTCTCGACGCCGCGATTGTCGCTGTAGACGTTGAACGTAATACCGGCCTCCATGAGCGCTCGCTCGGCTGCCTTCTGCCGCATCTTGAGTTCGCCGGGCGGCAGTCCCTCGATCTCGCGGGCTAGCAGGCGTGAAGCGGGGTGAGGTTCTCCCGACGACGAGATCATCTCATCGTAGAAATCCCCCCGTTCGTATCGGGAAAAGTTCATGGCACTGGCAATAGGCACAACGCGGGTTGGGCGTTAGATTACGTCGGGTCAAAAGCATAGGTCGTGCCATCAGTTTTGCCTCAGGCAGGAGAGGGCTAAAGGAGGGGACTACAGGGGTCTTTTAGCCGAAAACTATTAACTTTACTCATCCTTCGGGGATTCCGAGCCCTTGGCGGGCGGCCTCCATCCCTCCTAGGATTCCGTCGTCGAACTGCCTTTAAATAGCCACCCTGCCCAGAATCATGATGCGGTCGGGCCACGGCACTCCCCTTCCCCGGGTCTCTGGGATGTCTGAATCGGACCGATGCCACGGGGTCGGGCCTTCCGAGGATCCACCGGCAGTTCACACAGCGGGACTCTCGGAGCTTGAAGATAAAAACGGCCCGAGTTTGCAGGAAACTTGAGTCAACCCTCTCAGAAATACGGTCAAGAACCGTTGGCTGACTCTCCAATCCTGCGCTGAGGATGGACAATCCAACGCTAGGCCACAACGATGCCCTAACCCCCAAGACTCTTCGGTAACCGGTATGAACGCCAACTCGCAACAGGCACACCAACGCTCAGGCAGGCCCTCCTGTCGTCGACTTTGCTCGTGGTTCGCGGCCGCGCTTCTCTTGGCGACCTGCCTGGGTTGGGCGGGGGCCGCTCGTGCCGCAGAGCCGTTGGACGCCTTCCTTGAGAACCATTGCATTCGCTGCCATGGCCCGGAGAAAGAGAAGGGTGACTTGCGGATCGACCGGCTCTCTCGTGATTTTAAACTCGGCGCAGACACGCACCACTGGGCTGAGATGATGGAGCAGGTCAATTCGGGTGAGATGCCGCCGAAGAAGGAAAAACGGCCGACGCAGGAGGAAATCTCGGTGTTTGTGACGAGTTTGGATTCGCGGATCAAGGAGGGCCGTGCCGCGCGGATGGCGGCGCGGCCGGCGGTAGCGCATTATCGGCTGAGCCGGAAGGAGTATCAAAACACGGTCTATGATCTGCTGGGCGTGCGTTATGATCCGGCGAAGCCCGGCGAGCTGAACGAAGACACGCTCTGGCATGGGTTTGAACGCATCGGATCGGAGCTGTCGCTGTCGCCGTCGCATGTCGACCGCTATTACCGCGCCGCAGAACTAGTCCTCGATCGCGCGTTTCCGACGGTGTCCGGCCAGGCTCGCAAAGTCCGCAAGGACGCCGCCGAATTGCGTTATGGAGGGGGCAAAGAACAGCGGGCGGTGTTGGAGCGCTTCGGCATCCAACGGCCGCTGCGTTATCTCCTCTTTCCAGGGCAGGTCCAAACCGCGCTCTCGCCGAACTGGTTGGGCAAGACAGGGCCGGAGCACAGTGGTCTCTACAAAGTTCGGATCCAGGCCAGCGGCATCCGTCCGCCCGGAGGGCAACCGGCCCACCTGAGCATTGGCAAGCGGACCGGAGAGGAGACGGTGGCAGGACTCATCGAGTTTGATCTCACGGCTCCAGAGGACAGTCCGCAGATTTATGAGTTCGAGTTGTTTCTCGAGATGCCAGCGACGCTCGATTTCTGCGTGGTGGCGACGGATGTGGTGGACCGGAGACAAGGCGCGGCCTTCCGCAACGCACTGACGAGCCCCGGCTACATGTTCACGCACAGCAGCCAGACCTTGCTCCTGAATGCCAATGCGCCGCAGATGTTCGACGACCGGGGCAACGGACTTTTCTCCACAGTGCTGCTCGATTGGATTGAATGGGAAGGACCGCTGGTGTCTGAAGAAGAACGGTCCCGGTCCGTAGGCTTGGTGCCGCCCAATGAGGCGACGCCCGAGGTGGTGGCCGGGTATTTGCAACGCTTTGCCGAACGCGCTTGGCGAAGGCCGGTGAAAAATGAGGAGTTGGTGGAGTTTCTGAAGTCTTACCGCGCTGAGCGCGAGGCGGGAGAAAAGACCGTCGACGCCTACCGAGTTGCCATGCAGGGCGTAATGACTTCCAGGCATTTCATTTACCTCGTCGAGGGCGCGCCAGAGGCCCGTGACCGTGTTAGCGAATGGGAACTGGCCTCCCGACTCTCGTATTTTCTCTGGAGTTCGATGCCCGATGCCGGACTCGTCGCCACGGCCCAAGGCGGCAAGCTCCACGACGAAGGTCTGAGTCAGGAAGTGGACCGGATGCTCATGGACCGCAAAGTGGGCGGCTTCATCGACGATTTTGCGCGGCAGTGGCTGCAGCTACACCGCCTGGGCATGTTCCCGCCGGACAAGAAGCTCTATCCGAACTACGACGCATGGCTCGAGACGAGCATGCGCGCCGAGCCCATCGAGTATTTTCGCGAGATGTTCACCAAGAACGTGACCATCGACAGCTTCATTGATTCCGACTGGACCATGGCCAACGCCCGGCTCGCTGATTTCTATGGATATCCGGAGATGAAGGCGGGCGGCTTTCAACGCGTATCACTCAAACCTGAGGATCATCGCGGCGGTTTGCTGACGATGGGCGCCGTGCTCGGGTTGACCTCCGACGGCACCCGCCACCGTCCGGTTCATCGCGGTGTTTGGCTCAGCCAGGTGCTCCTCGGCAAGACGCCGCCGCCGCCGCCAGCCAATGTGCCGGCCATCGAACCCAATCCACCGAAAAGCCCCAAAGCAACGCTCCGCGACAAACTAGAAGCGCACCGCAACGACGCGAACTGTGCGGCTTGCCATGCCAAGATCGACCCATTGGGACTCGCCTGGGACAACTACGACGCCATCGGTCGATGGCGGACACGAGAGAACGTCGCAGCGGGAGTTGGCGAGGATCCTTTGATCAATCCCGCCGGCGTGATGCCCGATGGGCGTCCGTTCAAGGATGCGAGCGATTTCAAAGGATTGCTGCTCGACGACCGCGATCCGCTGGCTCGCGCCTTCATCGAGCATCTTTGCATCTACGGCCTTCGTCGCCCGATGACCTTTGACGACCAGGCTCATCTCGCGGTCATCCAAGCCGCCGCGAAGAAAAACCAATATCGGATCAAGGACATCGTCCGCGCCGTGGCTTTGTCCGACTTGATGCGCAAACGCTAACCCACCCACGAAAGAGAATTTCTGTGAGCAACTACCTATCCCAATCATGGTTGATCAACCGCCGCCATGCTCTTCGCGCGCTGGGCAGTTTCATATCCCTGCCTCTGCTCGACAGCATGGTCCCGCTGAGCGCAGCAGAAAAATCCACCGCCACGCCTCGGCGCAGCGCCTTCATCTACCTCGCCAACGGCGTCCATTCGCTCAACTACCAGATCCTCAAGTCGGGCAAGGACTACCCGTTCTCCCGGTCGCTGAAACCCCTAGAGAAACACCGCGATGTCATTACGCCTATCAGCGGGCTGCATCACCCGGGAGCCCTGAGTCACCACCACAACTGCATTAATGTTTGGCTGACGGGTGGAAAGCTCGGCCCGTCCGACCGCAACACTATCTCACTCGACCAAAAGATGGCCGAGATCACCGCGCAACACACACGAGTTGCTTCGATGGAGGTAGCGCTCACAGGGGACTCTCTCGCCTGCACCGCCGATGGCGTGCGGTTGCCAGCGATGCGTCGTTGCAGTGAGATTTTCGCATCCCTGTTCGAGGAACCGAAGGGCGGCAAAATGGCCCAGCGCAGATCCTTGCGCCGCAAAGGCAGTGTGCTGGATGCCAACCTCGCAGAGGTGCGCCAGCTCGAGAAGAAGATGGGCACCGCAGACAAGGGACGCATGGAGCAATACCTCACCTCGGTGCGTGAGGCTGAAATCCGCACGCGTCGGGCGGATGCCTGGATTGACACGCCGCTGCCGGCTATCTCCGATGCCGATCGCAAACGCACCAACCGCGACATCGCCCCTACCCTGGCAGGAGACTATTTCCGCACTGTCTACGACCTCATGGTGCTCGCCTTCCAAACAGATGTGACGCGCGTGGCCACCTTCAGCCTGGGCGGAGAAGGGGATGCCTTCGCTATTCCTGAGATCGGAATCACTGAGTCGCGCCATCAACTCAGTCACCACGGTGGCGATGCTGGCTACATGGAGAAGCTCACCAAATACGACACCTTCGCCATTGAGCAGTTTAGCTACTTTCTTACACGGCTCGCGGAGACCAAGGACCTTGGCGGCAAGCCGCTCCTCGGCTCCACGATGGCATTATTTGGCAGCGGCATGTGTTACGGCCACAGCCATGGCAATGCGAACCTTCCGCTCGTGCTCGCCGGGGGTTCCGACCTCCGCCTGAAGCACGGCAGTCACATCGACTTCAACAAGGAGGCTTCGGGCTTCCAAGGCTATGCCACCGGTGCTGACGGGGCGCTCAGTCCTGCGCATTACCAGTTGTGTAGCCGCCCCGCGAACTCGGAGGCCCACATGAGCAATCTCCTCCTCCTGATGGCTCAGCGCATGGGTGTAGAGACCGACCAGTTTGGCGACAGCAACAAGGTGATTGGGCTATGAGCTGGCTCCGGTTTCCTCGTTGGTGGTTCGTGGTGCCGCGTTCGTGGTTATTGCTGGTTGCGTGTTTTCTCGTGCAAGCCACCGCCTTCTGCGAAGAACCCAAAACAAAGAACCAAGAACAACAATCCGAGATTTTCCGGCCCGAAGCGGGAAAATTTCCCCCGTTGGAAAAAGCCTATTCCTACCGGGGTGAACTCGTGTTCGTCGACCATGCGAACCGCCGCGGCAGCATCCGGGTGCAGGGATCCGGCATGTTTTTTCGCAACGACCCACACCCCTTCGCCCTGCTGCCCTACGGCCTCGTGCGCTATCATGGTGCACCGGCCGATTTGCGCGACATCCCGCTCGGCACCGTGCTGCACGTCCTCGCCTATCTTCCGCCCGATCCGAAGATTTCGGCCGTGCCAGTGTTGCCCGTCGACAACAAGACGAGGGACGCCAATCACAATCGCGGTGCCGGTATCCTGCCCGCCGAAAACCACGTCCTCCTGCTCGAAGATGAACCCAGTCACTGCCAGCGCGAAGGACGGGTCTGGAAACTTAAGGAAGTGGAACTCAAGAACAACGAAGGGATGATCGTCGCCACCCTTGAAACGAAACACGGAGGAGGCAGTAAGGCCGCCGAAGAAAAAATGTCCTTCGATGCCGCCACCCGCGTCTGGCGTGGCCGCGAATGCCTCGCGATCACGGAGCTGATTGCCGAAGGAGTATGGCCTGCCGATGGGAAGAAATCCCTCGCAGGCCAAGAGGTCTTGCTCGGCATCTCCTGGAAACCCACACCGGATGGCGTGTTCACGCGCTTTTACATTTCGGACCTCTGGCTGGATGACGCAGCGATGCAACGAGCCGCTCTGAATCAAACAGAAACCCACAAGGCGTTCATCCGGAGCCGTTGGATGCCTGCGTGGATCGACGCCGTCGAGTATGGCAAGTTCGGCCGCGCCACTGTGACCGCGACCTTGTTTGGCGGCATGGACGATTCGCTTTACGCCGATTTCAAAAAAGGCGGCTCCGCCATGATGAATGCCGTCGAGAATACGTTGAAGCACACCCACGGAGCCTACGGACCCGGACATATGGCCTCACGCGGATCTATTCTGGATGCCACCAAATCTCCCGACCCGGCGCCGATGGGCAGCAGTGGCACCCAAATCCGTTTCGAGACCGACCTGATCATCGAGGGCATCCGCCCCGGCAAGACGGTGAAGGTTCGTCCTGGCCACTGGCCTCAGGTTCAGGTGCCTCGGGAGGAATACCTCAACGATGGGTCCTCCAGCACGGAGGAGCGCTTCCCGAGCCCGGCCATCTTTCCCAAGTACTGAGGCTCGATGGGTGGGATTGGGGTCATCGGATCAAGGTTCGGCAACGCTGTTTAACTGTCGGTCGGAAACTGGAACTTGGATCTCCGCAAGTTCGACCAGTCGGAGCCGAAGCGCTGGCGTTGAGGAATTGGAGTTCCAGACCACCTTGACCGCGATGTTGGATTCCGAAGGCACATTTCCCGGCACGCGTGCGGCCGCTCTGGCTCGTTGGCAGGCATTTTTGCCCCAAGCGACGCGCTACGGGGCGTTGCGCAACCAGGTCGTTCCCGGACATCCGCATGTGACGCGGTTGTCTCCGGCCCTGCGGGCTCGACTGGTGACCACCGAAGAGTTGGTGGGCTCGCTGCTCGAGACTTGCCGCTTCGAGGCCGTGGAGAAATTGGTGCAGGAGTTGGTGTGGCGCGATTACTGGAAGGGTTGGCTCGAGTTGCGGCCCAGCGTTTGGTCCGACTACCGCGCCGAGGTGGATCGCCTCCGCCGACAGGCCGATCCGGCGCTGCTCCGACGGGCCGAGGCGGTCATGGCAGGCCAAGGCGGCATCGCGGTGCTCGATGGGTTCACCCGCGAACTCATCGCGACCGGGTATTTGCACAACCACGCCCGCATGTGGTGGGCCGGGTATTGGATCCATGTCGAGCGCCTGCCCTGGGCCTTGGGGGCCGACTTTTTCTACCGGCATCTCCTCGACGCCGATCCTGCCAGCAACACGCTAGGATGGCGTTGGGTCGCCGGCCTGCAAACCCGGGGCAAGGCCTACCTGCCACGCCGCTCCAATTTAGAGAAGTATTGCGCTGCAAATTTCCTGGCCGATCCCACCGGCCTGGAGCGCATCGACGACTCGGTTGTGGCGGCGGTTCCGCTGCCCGACGAACGGCCGGCGGAACGCGTAGCATGGAAACCGTTGCCCGACGCTCCCGGCCTCACCGAAGGTTCCGCAAACCTGCCCGGACGGTGGGGCCTGTGGGTGCACGGCGAAGATTTGAGCGTTGAAGAATCCGGCTTGGGACGGATGCGGCCCGACGTGCTGCTGAGCGTGTTTGATGCGCAGCGGGTCGCGGCTCTTGGCATGGCACCGCGCCGCATCGCCTATTTGAAAACGGCCCTGGCCGACGGACTGGCTCGGGCGGGTCATTTTTTCAAGTGCCCCATCGAATCGTGCGAAACGGGCGAAGGTCTGGCCGAGGCCCTTGCGAGGGTGGCCCAGGAACGCGGCCTGGCCGGATGGGTGGCGATGCGTCCCTCGGTGGGTCCGCTCGGTGATGCGATTCCGGCGATCGAGGCCGCCTTGGCCCGCGACGGCCGAAAGGTGATTTGGTGCCGTCGCCGGTGGGATGAGCACTTGTGGCCTCAAGCCTCGGCGGGGTTCTTCGGGTTCTGGGAGAAAGCCCAGCGACGCCTGGCGACCCAAGCCGCCGCCCGTGCCCAGAGCCGGGACCCTCAGCAACCAGAGCTGCTATTCTGATGAACCCGACCCGACCCACCGGTTCGACCCACGCGGGGCCACCGACCGATCGTTCCGCGCGGGGCCCAATTTTCGCGAGGCGTGCCGACTGGCAAGTGGTGTGGTTCAAGCGCGACTTACGGGTCTGCGACCACGCACCGTTGATCGAGGCCTTGCAGCAGGGTCCCGTTCTTGGGCTCTACCTCTACGAGACCGAGCTCCTTGAGTCGCCCGAGTGGGATGCGTCGCACTCCCGCTTCATCGCCGAAGCGCTCCGGGACTTGGAGTCGGAGTGGACGCGGCGCGGGGGGTGTCTGCTGTTGCGGCGCGGCGAGGCCGTGGAGCAACTCGAACGCCTGCATCGCGAGACGGGTTTTGTCCGGCTTTGGTCGCATGAGGAAACGGGCAACCGGCAGACCTTCGACCGCGATCTCCGCGTCGCCCGCTGGTGCCGTGACCGCGGGATCGACTGGCAAGAGCGGCGTCAGGACGGCGTGGTGCGTCGGCTGCGATCCCGCGACGGTTGGGCCGAACGCTGGGCTAGGAGCATGTCGGGCCGCATCGAGTCGTCCCCGGAGGTGCTCGGATCGGGTCGTCCGACCGGGCTCGTCTCCGACGGTGTTTTGGGTCCGGAGCAACTGGGCTTGGATCCGGTGATTCCGATCGAACTCCAACGCGGCGGCGAGACGGCGGCGCGGGAAGGGCTGGGGAGTTTCCTTGAGGAGCGCGGCGTCGGCTACCGTGCGGAAATGTCGAGCCCGCTCACCGCCTGGACGGCTTGCTCCCGTCTCAGCGCCCACCTCGCATGGGGTTGTGTCTCCATGCGCCGGGTGCATCAAGCGGCCTTGCACCGGCAGGAGACCTTGCGGGCGATGCTCAGCGCCGGAGAACCGGTGGACCGCCGCTGGTCCGGCGCGCTCGCGAGCTTTCAGGCGCGCCTGCGGTGGCATTGTCACTTCATGCAAAAGCTCGAGGACGAGCCGCGCATCGAGTTCGAGAACTTCAACCCGGTCTACGATGGGTTGCGCGAGGCCTTCACCGAGTCCGAAGAAGGTCAGCTGCGCCTTGAGGCCTGGCGTCAGGGACGGATCGGCTTTCCGATGGTCGATGCCTGCCTGCGGGCGGTGCGGGCCACGGGCTGGCTCAACTTTCGCATGCGCGCCTTGGTGATGAGCGTGGCCTCTTACCACCTCTGGCTCCACTGGCGTCCGACGGCGATCCACCTGGCCCGGTGCTTCCTCGACTTCGAGCCGGGGATCCATTTCAGCCAGGCCCAAATGCAGAGCGGGACAACGGGCATTAACACCGTGCGCATTTATTCCCCGACACTTCAGGCCATCGAGCAGGACCCGAAGGGCGTGTTCATTCGTCGCTGGGTGCCCGAACTGGCCGGCGTGCCCGACGTCTTTCTGGCCGAGCCGTGGCGCATGACGCGCTCGCAGCAGGAGGCCGCCCGATGCGTGATCGGTGTCGATTATCCTGCCCCGAGGGTCGACCCCCGTCGGTCGGTCACCGAGGCCAAGGAGCGGATTGCCCGTGTTCGATCTAGCGTCGCCGCTCGTGAGGCCTCCCGTCGCGTGTACCTCCGCCACGGCAGCCGCAAGGGCCACACCTTCCGCGGGGCCGAGGCCGAAGCCCGATATCGACAAGGGTTGCTGGGCGGGTTGTCCGACCCCGCTCCGGAGTGCCCCATCGGCCCGGTTCAGCAAGAGCTCTTCGGATAGACCCTGAGGCACCGGGACGCGGTGTCAGCCTCCCGGTGAGGCCAACACCTCGATGAGGTAGCGCAGTTCTTCTTGCACATCGTCGCCGTCCGTCAGGGTCTGGGATATCTCGGCCCGCACAGCCTCCCTGAATCGCCGACGCAAGCGGTGGACGGCCACCTTCAACGCGCCTTCGGTGAGTCCGAGTTCCCGGGCGAGGTCTGTGGGCGACGGAAGAGCGTCGCCGACCAGAGCGGGCTTGAGGCGCTCGAAGTGGGCCGACTTGCCCGCCGATCGCAAGTCGCTCTCGACCGTCGCCAGAGCTCGCTCAAGCAGGGTGAAGGCCCACTCGCGGTCGAAGCGGCTCGCATCGAGGCCTGCGGTGGCCGGTTCGGCGATCCCATCTTCGGAAAACGACGCGGTTGGAACGCCGCCGCCGCGCTTGAGTCGGCGGGCCCGCTCGCGCAAGTCCGACTCGAAATGCCGGAGTGCGCCGAGCAAGTAGGAGCGGAATCGCCCGCGGGCTGGGTCGGCCCCCTCGATGCGGCCGCCGGCCAGCACGTGGGCGAAGAACTCTTGGGCCGATTCGCGCGCCTCGTCGTCGGTGCCATGCCACCGCCGCAACGTCTCGAACACCGGTCGCCAATACGCCTCGCACAATTCCGACAAGGCCGCCCGGGCCTCCGGCGTCGTGCCCCGCGCCCGCGCCACCAGCGACCAGCGCGTAGGAGCAAAGCCGGCGATGGGCCATCGGGGTGTGGTCATGGGGGGGCTCTGTTGGGCCGTCGGTCCCTATGGCTCCCCGTGCACAAATCGCCAGAAGGCCCGGACCGACGGGCTGGCTCGGCTCAGGCGGTCCCGGAATTGCGCTTTGGACAGCTGCTGGACCGACCCGTCCCCCAGCAGGACCGATCGGCCCTGCGTGTCCGGATCCGGGGGCGACACGGCGATCATCTCGTCGGGCGACGGGTTCGTCCCGCTGGTTGCCAGGAAGAACAGGTAGGGTTTGCCGGTTCGGGGGTCTGTCATCAGGTCGAAGATTTCTAGACGCTGGAAGTGTTCCCAGGCGGCGCGATACGACGGGCTGGCCCGGCTCAGGCGTTCCTGGAATCTCGCTTCAGACAGCTGCTCGACCGACCCGTCGGCAAATAGAACCGTTGGGTTTTTTAGGTCCGATCCCCCGGGCGCCACGGCGAGAATCGAGTCGGGGGATGTGTCCGTGAGTTCCGGTCCAAAGATCACGACGGGTTGGCCGGTGAGGGTATTGATATTTGAGATCAGACCATCAACCTCAATGGTTTTGACCGCCAACCCGATATTCTTGAGCCGATTGACACCGGCGATCCGGTCCGCGTGGGTCTTGTTTTGCTGAAGGAAACGGACGGTGACGGTCAGTAGAGCCCAAGCCGCGAGGAGCGCGACCGCGACCGCCCCGGCCACCCGGAATCTCGTCCATGGCCCGAAGCGTCTCCAGATCGAAACTCGCTTCGCGGGCTTGTCCCTCTCCTCGCTTTCGGTTCCACCCAACCCTTCGACCTCGGCCTTCACCTGATCGGCGGTTTGCTGGCGCAGTTCCCGTTCCTTGGCCAGCGCTCGGAAGACGATGTCGTCCACGCGGGCATCGAGGCCGGCCTTGATCGACGGGGCCGGGAAGCGGCCGAGCGGAAGCTCCCCGGTGAGCAGCTCGTAGAAGACCACCCCCAGTGAATAGATGTCGGCCCGGTGGTCCACCTGGTCGGGCGTCTCTACTTGTTCCGGGGCCATGTAATGCGGTGTGCCGATCCGGGCCCCGGTGCGGGTGAGCGTGTACGCCTCGCCCGCCGAGGCACCCGGACCCTCAAGCAGCTTCGCGATGCCGAAATCGGCAATTTTCACGCGGCCCTCGGCATCCAGCAGCAAGTTCTCCGGCTTGATATCCCGATGCAGCACCCCCTGTGAGTGCGCGGCCTGCAACGCCTCACAAATCGGCGGGATGAGCGCCAGCGCCTGTTGCGGCGTGAAGCGTCCGGATCGTAGCGCCTGGCGGAGGTTGGCCCCGTCCACGAACTCCATGAGCAGGAAGCAGAACCCACCCGCCTGCCCAAACCCATGGACGCCCACGATGTGGGGATGCCGCAACCGCGAGAGCGTACGCGCCTCGCGCTCGAATCGTTCTACGAAGGCCGGATCGGTGGCCAATTCACGGGGCAACACCTTGAGCGCCGAGATCCTGCCTGAATCCCGTTCCCGCACCCGGTACACGCAGCCCATCCCGCCCGTGCCCAAGTGTCCCAGCACCTCCAGTTCTGGAAAGGCCGAGGCGATCTCAGCCAAGGTCGGCGTCTTCCACGATTGAGTTCCGAGACCGGCGTCCGTCGGTGCATTCGCCCCGTCTAAGAGACAGCGCGGGCACAAACCACCCGGGGCCCGTTCAGGAATGGGGGACAGACATCGCGGACAGGCCTGCGACGGGAGAGCCGATGAAGGGGCCGGCGTGGATTCCATGTTCATTCACTCCCTCCATGAGGTTTCTACCGCTTAAGGTTACACAAAATCCGTGGCCCTGTCGTGGTCCAGGGTTCGTTGTCAGGATGCGGATCCGAGTTGCGGGTCCAAGTCGCCGATCCCCACGAACCCTCGTGCAGACAAGAACGCAGCAAGGAACCCAGTCCCAACCCGTTGAGAAGAATCTGCTTTTGGCAACGTAACGGATCCCGGAGGGCGCCCCGGGCGGCAGCGGGATCGGGCCGCAGCGAGCATAGGAACGTCGACACCCTGACCCCCCATCGCGCGGCCGCGCGAAAGCCCAACCGGCCCCAACGTTCCCTGCGAGCGCAGGACTGATCCCGCGGAGCCCTCACCGCCAACAAGCCCCAGGCGCCAGCTCCGTCACCCCGTCATCCCACCACTCCAAAAATATGTGAGACAGACCCGTTTCGTGTAAATAGGTGGGACCGACCCCGCCGCGTGTGTTGCGTCGGGGGGTTGGCGGGGTAGCGTTGCGGCCTTGAATGCACCACGGGTCATCACGTTTTCCCCGTCGCTGACGATTCCGCTGACGCGGGATTGTCCGTGGAACTGTGCTTACTGCGGGTACCGGCGGGATCGGGAGGGGCTCATGCCCGAGGCGCGCTTCGAGGAACTTCTGGTCACCGCACGGAAGGGCGGAGCCACGGAGATCTTGTTCCTGGCAGGCGAGGCTTCGGATGCCATGCCGCATTTGCGGGCCGAGTTGAAGGCCCGGGGCTTTGATGATTTTGTCGCACACGTTCGCTGGGCCTGCGAGCGCGCTCTGGAAGCCGGCTTCCTGCCGCACACCAACATTGGAGCCATGTCTCCGCGCGACTTCGAGCGGTTGGCCGAAGTGAATGCCTCCATGGGGCTGATGCTCGAAAACATCGACGACGCCTTCAATCGGACCCTCGCTCCGCAGAAATCCGCCAAGGGCCGCTTGCAGACATTGGAGGCCGCTGGTCGCGCCCGTGTGCCGTACACCAGCGGCATCCTCATCGGACTGGGTGAATCGCGGGAGTCCCGGCTGCGCTCACTCGATGCCCTGGCCGAAATCCACGCGGGCCACGGGCACTTGCAGGAAATCATCCTCCAGAATTTTATCCCCAATGAGGGATCGCGGCTCAGCTCCGTGCCCGAAGCTCCGGCGCTGGAAGAGTATCTGGAGCTCATCGAGCACTGGCGGCGCGTAGCTCCTGGGGTAGCCATTCAGATTCCGCCCAATATCAATCCGCACTGGGAGGCCTTGCTGCCGTGGACCGACGACCTGGGCGGCATTAGCACCGACGGCGATTGGGTCAATCCCCTCAATCCCTGGGCGCCTCCCGAACGGTACGCCCAGGCCTGTCAGCGTCAGGGAGCCGAACTGCGCCACCGGTGGCCGGTGTATGACGCGTATGTCGAGAAAGGGTGGATTTCCGCCCGAGTCGCCGCAGTGATCCAAGCCCGGGACGAACGGACTAAGCTCACTGCGGACAGACCTCGCAACCCCATGCCCGAAACTCACCGCCCCCATGGACCGCCTGAACCACTGACCAAGGCCTTGCGCGGTGAGGCGTTGTCGGTGGACGAAACCTTGACGTTGGCCCAGGCCGATGGCGCGGCGCGCGAGGAAATTCGCGAGGCGGCCGATGCGTTGAACCGACGTCTCCATGGCGAGGTCGTGACGTATGTGGTCAACCGCAACGCCAACTTCACCAACGTCTGCACCACAAACTGTTCCTTCTGCGGGTTCTATCGTCCGCCGGGCCATCCCGAAGCCTACACCCGGACTGTCGGGGCCGTGGTCGAGCGGGTCTTGCAAACGCCTTGGGTCAGCGAGGTTTGCCTGCAAGGCGGTATCCATCCGGACCTCGGGCTGGAGTATTATGAAGAGCTGCTCCGCGCCCTGAAGCGCGCCTTGCCCGGCGTTCATCTCCACGCCTATTCGCCCATGGAGATCCACTCGCTGTGCCGCAAGAGCGGTCTGGATCCCCGCACGGTGCTCAGCCGCCTGCGCGATGCCGGCCTGGGATCGGTTCCCGGCACAGCCGCGGAAATCCTCGATGACGCCATGCGTGATCAGCTTTCGCCCGACAAGCTCCGGGCCGCCGAGTGGGAAGCCATCATCGAGGCGGCTCATCAGATCGGACTTCGCTCGACTGCCACCGTGCTCTTCGGCCACCGGGAATCGTGGGAAGACCTCATCCGTCACCTCGACCGCATCCGCTCCCTCCAGCGGCGCACCGGCGGGTTTACAGAGTTTGTGCCCTTGGCCTTCGTGCCGTATCGCAATCGCTTAGGCGGCGAATTGGCGCGAGAGGCAGGCGTGAGTCCGGAGGCGTTGGCCGATGCGGGAGTTGGCCGAGTAGAGCAACTGTATCCCATCGCCCGTTTGTTCTTAGGGGAGGAAATTCCCAACCTTCAGACCAGTTGGGTGAAGCTGGGGCCCGAGCGCGCGGCGGCCATGCTCCGTTCCGGCTGCAACGATTTCGGCGGCACGCTCTATGAAGAAAGCATCACCCGTGAGAGCGGTGGGCGTTTTGGCGAATGCCTCACCCCGGTCGAGATCGAGGCTGCGATCCGGTCGGTCGGTCGGATTCCGCACCGCCGGACGACCTTGTATGGTGTGCCGGCCTGAGTGTCGCTCTGATGGGTTAAAATCCGGGCCCTTCCCGTTTACTCTCGGCATACCGATTCGTAGAGTGCGACGTACTCGGCCGATTGTTTTTCCCAGGAGAAATCCGCCGTCATGCCATTGTGGCGAATGTGCTGTAGCCACGCGGGTTCGTTCCAGAGGGCCAGCGCCTTCAGGACGGCTTTATGCAGTGCCGCCGCCGAATACGTGGTGAACTTGATGCCAGTGGCCTGTGCCGCGTTGTCTCGGGGATCTACCACCGAGTCTTGAAGGCCTCCGGTGGCTCGAACGATGGGAATGGCTCCATAGCGTAGCGAATACAACTGATTGAGACCGCACGGCTCAAAGCGCGAGGGCATCAGATAGAAATCGGCACCGGCTTCGATGCGGTGCGACAAGGCTGGATCAAAACCAATGCGTGCAGCCACCTGAGTCGGAAAGCGTTTAGCCAAATCGCCAAAGGCATTTTCCAATGCCCGATCACCACTGCCTAAGAGAGCAAACTGCAAAGACTCGCCAGCATCGATGAGTGATCGAAGCGTCTGAATAATTAACGCTGAGCCCTTCTGGTCTGTGAGTCGGGAGATGTTGGCGAAAAGTGGGACTCCCGAATCCTCCGGCAGACCCATCTCCCGCTGTAACGCGGCTTTGCACGTCGCTTTTCCCGAAAGGTCCTGCGCCGAGAAGCTCGCTGGAAGGGCCGGGTCGGAGGCGCTGTTCCACTCCTCATAATCGACCCCGTTGAGAATACCGCCTAGATCGTTGTAGCGCTTAAGCAGCAAGCCTTCGAGGCCGCAGCCATATTCGGGGGTCAGGATCTCCCGCGCATAGTTCGGGCTCACCGTGGTGATGGCCTGGGCTTGGGTGAGACCGGCCTTCAAGAAGTTCACCCGTTCAAAATGCAGGGCGCTCTCCAAGTGAAGCCAATCGCTAGGAAGCCCCGTCAGCCCCCAACTGGCCGCCGGGAACGATCCCTGAAAAGCCAAATTGTGGACGGTGAAAATCGTCCGAGGCGGCTGTGTCCACCCGGTCTGCAGTTGGGCATGTCGGGCTAGGATCGGGATCAGCCCCGTTTGCCAATCGTGGCAATGCACAACCTTCGGAGGCTCCGGCAGATGGCGGGCCAAGATCAACGCCGCACGACTCAGGAAGATGAACCGAGCCGAATTGTCTGCGTAGTCCCGACCGACTTCGCCATAGAGACCAGGCCGATCAAAGAATCCGGCCTGCTCCACAAACCAAAGCGTGAGGTTGGGTGAGGGCTTTTGGCAATGGAAGCGCCCTTCTACCAGGCTGTCTCCCATCGGGATATCCCAGCGCCAGGAGGTTGCTTCAATGCCCGGAAAGGTCTTGGTTATTCCGCGATAAAGCGGCGTCACCACCGAGACTTGCAGACCCGTCCCCGCCAATGCCCTGGCCAGGGCCGATACCATGTCGGCCAGACCCCCGGTCTTTGAATAGGGATTCAGCTCACTGGTCGCCAGCAGCACGTGCATGGCTAGAGTCTTTCGCGCACCCTATGGAGCGAACAAGGCCGAAGTCTTTCGAGTGAAAAGACTCGGGTTTTGAGAAGCATCCCAAGAATGGCCAGAAATCTGTTTTACTGCTATCGTTCCTCCACCGTCAGCCATCCCCTGTGAAAGCCCTCATTGATACCGCGGACAAGAAATCCGAACGCGCCTTCCTCGTGGGCGTCGAACTCAAAAGCCAAACAGCATGGGATGTCTCGGACTCCCTCGATGAATTGGCTGAACTAGCCAACACGGCCGGGGTGGCGGTGGTGGGGCAAGGAACCCAGCGCTTGGAGGCACCGCACTCGGGCACGTTCATAGGGGCGGGCAAGGCCGAGGAGTTCGCCAAGGCCGCCAAGGAGGCCAATGCCGACACCGTCCTCTTCGACGAAGAACTCTCCGGGGCCCAGGCCCGCAATCTGGAGGAGATTTTCGGAGCGAAGGTCATCGACCGCACAGCGCTCATCCTCGATATCTTCGCTCAGCGGGCCCGTACCCGGGAAGGCAAGCTGCAGGTCGAGTTGGCTCAACTGCAGTACCTCATGCCGAGGCTCACCCGCTACTGGACCCACCTTTCCCGCCAGCGGGGATCTACCGGGTCGATCGGGGGCGAGGGCGAATCTCAGCTCGAGGCCGATCGCCGCAAGACGCAGGAGCGCATCGATAAGATCCGCACCGAGCTCACCACGGTTCGGCGCCAGCGATCCACCCAGCGAGAAGGTCGTCAGCGCCACCAGTGGCCTTTGGCCTCCATCGTGGGCTACACCAACGCTGGCAAATCCACGTTGCTCAACGCCCTCACCGGATCCGAGGTGCTCGCCGAAGACATGCTCTTCGCCACCCTCGATCCGACCACGCGCCGGCTTCGCCTGCCTTCCAACCAGAACGTGCTCTTGAGCGATACGGTAGGATTCATCCGCAAGTTGCCGCATGGATTGGTAGAGGCCTTCAAGGCGACCTTGGAGGAAGTTGTCGAGGCAGACCTGCTCATCCACGTGGTGGACACTAGCCATCCCAACGCTGCCCAGCAGATGGAAGCGGTGAATGCAGTGCTCGCCGATATCGGAGCCCAAGAAAAACCCATGCTCATGGTTTTCAATAAGATCGATAAACCCGGGGCTACTGAAATGGCCGCGATGTGTTGTCAGCAATTTCCCAAAGCTGTGGCGGTCTCTGCCCGTAAAAAGCAAGGGTTCGAGAGCCTCTTTGCAGAGTTGGGGGCCATGCTCAAGCCGATCCGGGAATTCGTAGAGATTCGCATCCCCCACCATGAGCAGAAGGTCATGAGCCGCCTCCACTCGGTGGCGCAGGTTGTCGAGCAGGACTACTCCGGCGAAGAGGCCTGCTTCCGGGTTCGTCTCCCGCCCTATCTCCGGCATGAGTTCGAGCCTTACCTTATCTCGTTCCACACTGGAGATTGAACCGTCTCTACGGGTTCAAGCTCATCGAAGCGGTGCCTCGTATCGCCCTCCTCGGCTTTGCGAGTGGCCAAGAAATTTGGTTTACCGGCCCGGTTGGTTTGCCAACGCTATCAGGATCATGCGCCTTCTTCGTTGGTGGACATTGTTGTTTTGCCTGGTGTCGCGGGTCATCGGTGGAGAGTTCCGCACCATCACCGGTGACGTCTACGTGGGCGAAGTGTCCGCCGCAGATGCCGACGGGCTTATCGTCCGGCAACAGTCCGGAATTTTTTCTCCCCGCGTTGACTGGGCCAAACTGGACGAAGCGACACTTAAGTCTTTGGCAGGCCATCCCCGTGCTGGCCGCTTTGTCGAACCGATGTTGGAACCCCCGGCCGAAGATATTGCTCGCGTTGAAGCTCGAAAAATTGATGTCCGCCAGCCCGAGCGGGCCTCTCGACCCGCTGCCGACATTGCTGGCAAGGGAGTTTACGCCGCGCTAACCACGCCCAACGGAATGATCCTCCTCGGATTTCTCTACTTGGCCAACTTGTACGCCGCCTACGAGATCGCCCGTTTCCGCTGGCGCCCGGTGCCGTTGGTTTGCGGAGTGTCGGCCGTATTACCCGTGATCGGTCCGATTATCTTCTTAGCGCTGCCTCGACGCGAAGAGGAGGTCGTGGTGAGTGCGACGGATGAGGCGGTTGCTGCCCAGTCCCTCAGCGTGCCTGCTCAACCGGTGGCTGCTGCGGCCGCTTCCAGCTCCGCGGGCCCGGCTGCCCGGAGCGCAGCGGGTTCGAACGAGGGCTTGCCCAAACACTTTCGTCGTGGTGAAACAACCTTCAATCGCCGCTTCTTCGAGACCCAGTTCCCCTCGCTCTTCAAGGTTGTGGCTTCTGAGGCTGACAAGGATCTGGTGCTGGATATTAGCACGGCGGCCGGCGTCATTGTGGCCACCCGGATTAGCCGCATTAGTGGCAGCGACCTGGCGCTGAAATCCTCGGATGGAGCTGAAAGCACCATCGAATTTGCCCAGGTTCTCGAGGTTAAACTCCGCAACAAAAACGCCTGAAGTCGAAATTGTTTCGATGAAATATCGAGCCATTCTCCTCTTTGGGGCACCGGGTGCAGGCAAAGGAACCCAGGGCAAGATTCTCGGTCAGATACCGAATTTCGTGCATTTTTCCTGCGGAGATGCCTTCCGTAATCTCCGGGTAGATTCTCCCCTCGGCCGAGTGTTTGTAGAATACGCGTCGAACGGCCGACTGGTTCCTGACGAGCCCACC
This sequence comes from uncultured Verrucomicrobiota bacterium, assembly GCA_903939515.1. Lineage (GTDB taxonomy): Bacteria > Verrucomicrobiota > Verrucomicrobiia > Limisphaerales > UBA9464 > SXXZ01. The sequence continues at coordinate 34,949 of CAJAHH010000077.1, read as the reverse complement.
ATCCAGCTCTGGAAGCAATCCATGGACGGACTTGCTGCGACCGGTCGGTTCAACCCGGAGGCCGACACGCTCCTGCTCGACGGGATTCCGCGGAACCCGCGACAAGCTGAAATCATGCGCGACATGATCGACGTGAAGGCCATCTTCAATTTGTTCTGTCCGGTGATGGACAAGTTGATTGTTCGCCTCCAGCGACGCGCCTTGAAGGAGAACCGGCTCGACGACGCCAATGTGGAGACCATCCGCAGCCGTCTGGAAACCTACAAGCGGGAGACTCGAGCCGTTTTGGAATGCTATCCGGACTCGTTGATTCACCAAATTGATTCGACCCAGGAACCGATCCTTGTCCTCGCAGACATTCTCAAAGTGATCGTCCAGATTCCTAAGCCGGCCGTCAGTGACGGGAGCACGATCTACAGCGTTTGAGCTGTAGGGCTCCTTTGCCCGCCGTCCTGCCGCAGAAGTCCATCGAAGTTCTTTCCCCGTCGTCTTCAACGATGGCCGGGGATTGGATGATCCGGGCAAGACCGAGCAATTCGCCTTCGCCTGTCAGTAAAAATCGATGCAGGAACCCTCCGGAGACATCCGTTGGGCCAAGGTAGGCCTCCGAATCAAACATGCCTCCAAAGTGCTGCTAAAAGTCTGTTCCTCGATCCGGACAAGCACGTTTTGAGATCGAATTTTTGCAGAACACTGTTGACACCCTCCATCAGCGTTTCTATCTATTCCGGCTCAATCGAAGCGTTGCATGCACCGTGTTCGGTTTCCGGTCCGTGTCGGACTGGAGATCGGACTTTTTGCCGTCGGAAGATGGCAGCCAGCCGATAGACGAAGCGAGGAACCCGAAAGGGGTCATTGCCGCGTCACTGGGTTGGAGGAGTTGGCAAACGAATAGGGCCCGCGTAGCTCAGTTGGCAGAGCACGTCCTTGGTAAGGACGAGGTCATCGGTTCAAGCCCGATCGCGGGCTCCATTCGGAGTCGAAGTTTGTTTTGGAGTCAGAGTTTGGTTAGTAGGGTTCAGGAAGAAGTTCTTTTGGTTTGCTGGCTTGCTGGTTTGAAGTTCTGGCTAAATCCCAGTGACTCCGACCGCAGCGGATCCAACTGAGGTTCAGAACGGACTCGAGAACAGATTCGATCGCTCGAAAGAAGAGGGCTCGTTTTTAAAAAACGCGTTCAAAAGACGAAAAGACAGAGACGGCAAAGAAGACAGAAAAGGCAAAAAAGACAAAAGTCGCGAACGAGACAAAAATCCGACACGACTTTTAGGACACACTTTTAGATACGGCTTTCAGAAACGAAGAATAGAAAACGATACGACACATGGCTAAAGAAACCTTCAACCGGACGAAGCCCCACATGAACGTGGGTACCATCGGTCACGTCGACCACGGCAAGTCCACCCTCACCGCCGCAATCGTCGCAGTACAGCATCGCAAGGGGTTGGCCCCTATGATCGAGTACAAAGACATCACCAAGGGCGGCACCGTCCGTGATGATACCAAGACCGTGACCATCGCTGTGTCGCACGTCGAGTACGAGAGCCCGAACCGTCACTACGCTCACGTGGACTGCCCTGGACACGCTGACTACGTGAAGAACATGATCACCGGTGCCGCCCAGATGGACGGTGCAATCCTGGTGGTTAGCGCTGCCGACGGTCCGATGCCCCAGACCCGCGAGCACATCCTCTTGGCCCGCCAGGTGGGTGTTCCGAGCATCGTGGTGTTCTTGAACAAGGTTGACTTGGCTGACGCCGATCTCCTCGAGCTCATCGAGATGGAAATCGTCGACCTCCTCAACAAGTATAGCTTCCCTGGCGACAAGACCCCGATCATTCGTGGATCTGCCACCGCCGCCATCGCCGGAACTCCGGAAGGCGAAGCCGCCATCGCCAACTTGCTCAACGCTCTGGATACCTTCATCCCGGAGCCCCCGCGCGAGCAGGACAAGCCCTTCTTGATGTGCATCGAAGACGTGTTCAACATTGAAGGTCGCGGCACTGTCGTGACCGGTCGTGTGGAGCGCGGTGTCATCAACAAGATGTCCGAAGTCGAAATCGTGGGCCTCAAGGATACCCGCAAGACCACGGCGACCGACATCGAAATGTTCCGCAAGCTGCTGGACAGCGCCCAAGCCGGCGACAACGTCGGCGTGCTGCTCCGCGGCACCAAGAAAGAAGACGTCGAGCGCGGCATGGTTCTCGCCAAGCCGGGCTCTATCAAGGCCCACACTAAGTTCAAGGCCGAGGTGTACGTCCTCACCAAGGACGAGGGTGGTCGCCATACCCCGTTCTTCACCAAGTACCGCCCGCAGTTTTACTTCCGCACCTCCGACGTGACCGGTTCTATCACGTTGCCTGAAGGTGTTGAGATGGTCATGCCGGGTGACAACGTGTCGGTTGATGTCGAGTTGTTCGCACCGGTCGCCATGGAGAAGGGTCTCCGTTTCGCCATCCGCGAAGGTGGTCGCACCATCGGTGCCGGCCGCGTCGCTGAAGTGTTGGCTGCCTAAGGTTTTCAACGGTGAGGGAAGGATCAATCCTTGGTGTTTGATCCTTCCCTTCCGCTTTCTCTTCTGTAATAGTAGTCGGTGTCGGTGAACAGGGCGTTAGCTCAATTGGTAGAGTAGCGGTCTCCAAAACCGTTGGTTGAAGGTTCAAGTCCTTCACGCCCTGCCAGTCTCCCGGAGGGGTGGCAGAGTGGTCTAATGCGGCGGTCTTGAAAACCGCTGTGGGCTGACGCTCACCGGGGGTTCGAATCCCTCCCCCTCCGCCAATATAAAATACCGTGAAAGAATATCTTCCGTTCCTCATCTGGTTCGCCGTGATGGGCGCGATCTTCGCCTTTGCTTGGAAGCAGGGGCATTTGGCGCGGCTCACCGCTTATGTGTCGGCCACACAGCAGGAACTTAAGAAGTGCAACTGGCCTTCTCGCGATGAGTTGATTCAGTCCACGGTGCTGATCTTCGTCGTCATTGGTCTTCTGGGGTTCTTTACGATGGCCTCCGATTTTGTCGTGCTGAGCTTCGTGAAGGCGCTCATCAAGGTCTCCTGAGTTAAACGTTTTCGTCCAAACCCCTTTCGATCCCGATTCTGCCCATGAACACCCAGTGGTTTGTCCTGCACACCCTAGCCGGTCAGGAGCAGAAGGTCCGGGACACCATCAACCGTCGAATCAAGAGCGACGAGATGGAAGAGTATATCCGTGAGGTTCTTCTCCCGATGGAGAAGGTGGTTGAGGTTCGTGGTGGCAAAAAAACCATCACCAATCGCAAACTTCATCCGGGTTACGTCTACGTCGACATGGCATTGCTCGACGAAGGCAAGCGCCCGATGGAAAAGCCTTGGTACTTCATTAAGGATATCCAAGGTGTGATCGGTTTCGTGGGCGGCGAGCGCCCCATGACCGTCACTGATGATGAGATCGCCACCATCAAGGAGCAAATTTCTGACAGTGAAGACACCGAGCGTCCGAAGGTCAACTTCGACATCGGCGAGACCGTCAAGATCAACGACGGTCCATTCCTCAACTTCACTGGCGTCATCGAAGAGTTGGAGCCTGAAAAGGGCAAGCTCAAGGTGACCGTAGATATCTTCGGGCGGAAAACGCCCGTCGAACTTGAATACTGGCAGGTAGAGAAGTCGTGATGCCTCTCAAGCGACGTCGTACACCCCGCCGCAAACAAACTGGATAGAACATGGCAAAGAAAGTTACAGGCATCGTCAAACTGCAAATCCCCGGCGGTCAGGCCAATCCGGCCCCTCCCGTGGGTCCTGCACTGGGTTCGCAGGGCATCAACATCATGGGCTTCTGTAAGGAGTTCAATGCTGCCACCAAAGACCGTCCTGGTCTGGTGATCCCCGTGATCATCACCGTTTATCAGGATAAGTCCTTCACCTTCATTCTGAAGTCCCCTCCGGCTTCCGTGCTGCTCAAGAAGGCTGCTGGAATCGCCTCGGGATCGAAGGTTCCCAACAAGGAAAAGGTTGGCAAAGTAACCCGTAAGCAGGTCTTGGAGATCATCAAGGCCAAGGGATCTGATATGAACTGCAACAGCGAAGAGGCGGCCTTCCGCACCATCGCTGGTACCGCCCGCAACATGGGCATCGATATCGTTGGCTGACCGAAGCTGCGATTTTCAATTTTATCAAAAACGCCGCCCTGAGGGGCGGCGTTTTTCTTATCAGCTCAGTACTTCTCCAAACGAACCGGTCCCATAAACCTCTCCTGGTAGAATTACTTCCCCCCCAAGAGACCCCGTCTCTTAGCAACGTTTCGAAATCCACGGAAAGTTGCCGGTTTGAAATCCGAGGTTCTGCCGGATCCTCGATTCCAATTTCTTCTAGGATGAGCGTTTTCACACCGTCACGGACACCAGTCCGCGTTGAAAGGGGATGGCGTGGAAGTGTCAGGCCTCGTGAGCAACTCTGCCCGGAAGCATTCTAGAACCGCGCCGAGTTTCTCGGAGCGAATCTTCTCTAGAAAATCGGGAGGCCGCTGATCAAAAATCCCGATGGACCCAGCAGGCAGATAGGAATGCCGTCAGCAAGCCGCCGGCAGCCAATGCCATCCCTAGAGTTGCATAGTGGGCACCCCCGAACCAGATACCGCCACCGACGGCGGTTAAGCCCACTAACAAGGCCAGCAGACCACCCATCAGGCAATTGAGGGCCACTTTGTCTAAGGATTGGGAGAGCCGTTTCATAAACGTTTTTTGTTCGTAACAAAAACGTCACAGAAGAAGCAAACCCAAAATTTAGAACTTTGATCCGCCGATTTTAATCCGCGGGATTTCCGCCCGAAAAGCGGTCGTCCGTCCAGGGATCGGCCGTGTTGGAATATCCGCGGAGTTCCCAGAACCCCAAGATATCTTGATCCATGAAGGTGATCTCCCGGATCCACTTGGCTCCCTTCCAGGCATAACGCTTAGGCAAAATCACCCGAGCCGGTCCACCATGTTCCACGGCGAGGGGTTGACCATTCCATTGATGAGCAATGAGCACATCATCATCGAGGCAAGCTTCGATCGGATTATTGGTCGAGTATCCGTCGTAACTCTTGAAGAACACATGGGTGACGCTGGCCTTGGGACGGACGAGATCCGCCAGTGAGAGAAAGGCTACTCCCTGCCAAATCATGTCGAACTGGCTCCAGGTGGTGACGCAATGAAAGTCGCTTGTGTCGGTGAACTGAGGCAGAGCTAAGAATGCCTTCCAATCGAGGATTAACGGATTCTCGACATGCCCCCCAATCTTCAATTGCCACTGATCCAAGGGTATCTCGGGCTTCACCCCTAGATCCAAGACCGGAAAGTTGTGGACCTGGCGTTGCCCGGGAGGCAGCCGGTCCACAGAGCGGACCTCGGGCAGCGCCGTACCAGCCATTTTGCGAGCCCACCGTTCTTTGGCTGCGATGTACGCTTCCTTCATGCGTCTGATTCTCGTGCCGTATTCTGAATGATCAACCGTTGAAGCAACTCTCAGACATAATCCGGTGAACGGTGGAAATATTGCCTGCATCGTAACCACGTCTTTCGGTTTCCGACCCAATGGCTATCGTCGGGCCGAACCAAACCTTGAAACGGTGGTCTATCATCCTGTTGTTCCTGGTCGGCGGTGGAGCCATCCTCTGGTTCTGGCTGTCGCGTTATGAAGATCGGTTTGATCCGCAAATCCGACGAGTCGCCCAACACTATCGATTGCCGCCCTCGTTGGTGAAGGCCGTGGTCTGGAAGGAAAGCCGCTTCGACCCATCGGTCCGAGGGCGAGCCGGCGAAATCGGCCTCATGCAGGTGACGGCGGTCGCCGCTCAAGAATGGGCGGATGCCCTAAAACTGACCCGCTACTCTCATGAGCAACTTCTGAATCCATCCACCAATTTGCACGCGGGATCCTTCTACTTGTCAAAGGTGCTCCAGCGGTATGCGGCCACGGACAATCCCACCGCCTATGCGCTCGCCGATTACAATGCCGGCCGACGGAATGTCCTGCGCTGGATGTCGGCCACCAACGCGCCCCAGGCCCGCACCAACAGTGCCCAGTTTCTGGCTGCGATGACCTATCCTGGTACTCGACAGTATGTGGAGCAAATCCTGGAGCGTCGTCGACACTATGAGTCTCAGTTTGCCCATGACATCCGGTCCAATACTGCGCCGGGTGAGGGGCCAAAAGTACGACACCCTTAAACCTGCTCCGGTCATTCACTGCCTTCCTCACGGCGGTTGCCGAGTTTTCGTTCGGTGATCGGTCCAAGGTCAGGAATGGACAAAGAGTCGCTCTCTGGATGAGCACCTCTGTTGGTTGGGTGCTGCTCATCCTGAAGACGCCGAACACCAATCCATGCCAGCCCTCAGGTTGCGACGGTTCGGTCGGATCGTGTTTTTAGTGAGCCCCAAAAAATTGGTCGCTTCAGGCTTGGGCTTCAGGGTTCCTTGGGGCTTTGATGAGCACCATGACGTCCGAGGTGCTCACGGGTCTTTCGGTTCTGGTCCTCGAAGATGAACCGCTTTGGCGACGGCATCTGGTCGCGAGTTTGGAGCGGTGGGGCGCCGAGGTCACCGCCACCGACTCGGTGGCCGGGGCCCGCAAGGCGCTGGGCTCGGCGAATTTCGATTTCGCCTTAATGGACGTGAACTTGCCCGATGGTCTGGGGCCGGACCTGCTTCGCGATAAGTCCGTCCCGGCTCACACGGGCGTGGTGATCATGACGGCCGAGGGCGGGATTTCTGGGGCGGTGGAGGCCATCCGATTGGGCGCTCTCGATTACCTCACCAAGCCCTTCGAGCCGGAGGCGCTGGCGCTGACTCTTCGCCGTGCCCGGTCCACCCAGGCAGGCCGCCGCGTGGCCGAGCAGCAACGCGCTGAAAGCCCCAGCTACTTTTTCGGGAACGCTCTGGCCGGTCTCAAGATTCAGATCGAACGGATCATCGCTGCCGATCGACGGATGGAGACCCATCTGGCACCGGTTCTCATCGAAGGTGAGACCGGTACCGGTAAGACCTCCTTGGCTCGTCGGATCCATCGCGAAGGACCCCGGGTCGAGGGACCCTGGGTGGAAATCAATTGTTCAGCGATCCCGGAGCACCTGGCTGAATCGGAACTTTTCGGCCACGAGAAGGGGGCCTTCACCGATGCGCGCACCACCCGTATCGGACTTTTCGAGGCTGCTCATGGCGGCACGCTCTTCCTCGATGAATTGGGCAGCCTCTCACTCTCCATCCAAGCCAAGTTATTGACGGTGCTCGAAGACCACCGGATTCGTCGGGTCGGTGGCTCAAAGAACATTGCCGTGGACGTCCGGGTGATAGCGGCCACCAACCAAGGCCTTCGCCAACTCGTCGCCCAGGGAAGCTTCCGTTCCGACCTCCTCCATCGCCTGGACCTCTTCCGCCTGTCGATTCCGCCGTTGCGGGATCGGGGAGTCGACCTCTTGCCGCTGGCTGCCTCTCTCATGGAGGGCATCGCTGCGCGTCACCGTCTGCCGGTTCGGGCCATTTCCGAGACGGGACGCCGTCGTCTTCTGGGCTATGGCTGGCCGGGCAATGTCCGAGAACTGGCCCACGAATTGGAGCGGGCCCTCGTATTCGAAGAGGGCGAGGCGCTGAACTTCGATTCGCTTTTGGGTGCGGGCGGAGGGTCTCCGGAAAATCCAGCCACAGCGACCGCCCCCGGTCTGGGCGGGGCTCACGCGGGAATGGATTCTTGGTGGAACCCCGGCTTCGAGTTTCCGGAGCAAGGCTTCGACCTGGAGGAAGCCATCCTGCACATCATCCGAGCGGCCCTGGAACAGTCCGGCGGCAATGTGTCGGCGGCCGGCCGGCGATTGGGCGTGTCCCGCGACTACCTTCGTTATCGTTTGGTACCCAAGGCGGAGTAGTGACCGCCCCGGATTCCCACCCGCTGAAAATTCAAGCCGGCGATCAAGGCTCGACGGTTTGCACGAATTTGAACTGACCGTTCTCAACCGTGATGATCACCGCCGCCTTCGGAGCGTTGCGTTGTGCATCCATGCGGGTGCGGCCGCTGGCGGCGACCAAGTCTGTGGTGACCAACGCTGCCTTGATCTTGGCCGGTTCGGCTGAGCCGGCGCGCCGGATGGCGTCGGCCAGAACCTTGGCGGAGTCGTAGCCGAGGGCCGCCATCGCATCGGGCGTCTTGCCTTGATAGCGCGCCTTGTAGGCGGCCACAAAAAGCTTGGCTTCTGGGGTGTCTTGGATGGGTGAAAAGTGTGTGGAGTAGTAAGTGTTCTTGAGCGCCTCGCCGCCGGCGATTTGGATAAGCTCCGGGGCCTCCCAGCCGTCACCGCCGAACATCGGCACGGTGATGCCCAGCTCGCGGGCCTGCTTTATGATGAGTCCGACCTCGTTGTAGTAGCCCGGCACACAAATGCCCTCGGGATTAGTCCCCTTGATGGCTGTGAGCTGTGCTTTGAAATCCTTGTCCTTCGAGGAGTACTTTTGCTGCACCACGATTTGGCCGCCGGCTGCCGTGAAGGCGTCGCTAAAATACTGGCGCAGCCCATCGCCATAAGCCGAAGACACGTCCGAGAACACCGCCACCCGGGAGAGCTTGAGCGACTTGCGGGCGAACTCCGCGATGAGCCGGCCCTGGAAGGGATCGGTGAAGCACACCCGGAAGACGCAGTCGCCCACCTCAGTGACCTTGGGATTGGTGGACGAAGGCGAGATCATGGGAATGCCCGCTGCCTGGCACACCGGACCGGCCTCGAGTGAGCGCCCCGAGGCCACCTCGCCCAGCACCGCCACGACCTTGTCGCGGCTAATGAATTTTTTGACGATGGTCACCGACTCGCCGGCCGTGGAGCGGTTGTCTTCGTGCAGCAATTGCAACTGCTTGCCGAGCACGCCGCCGGCCTTGTTGATCTCTTCGATGGCCAAGACTGTGCCTTCATGGGAAGACACACCAAAGGTGGCCTCCGTGCCGGTGAGGGAGCAGAACTCGCCCACCTTAATGGTGTCGGCTCCAGCGGCTCCGGCAGCGCCGCCCTCTGAGGGTTTACAACCGGTCCACGGCAAGACCGTGGCGGCGGTAGCGGCGGCAACAGTGGCGAGGAAGGCGCGGCGGGGTTGGGCGGGGTTCATGGTGAGGTCGTGATCGAGGGATCGAGGGCTGGCTCTGGGTATCTCTGTGTGGACAGGCTAGGAACCTCTCCGCTGGCTTTCAATCGAGGACTGCGCCAGGACTCAACAGCCGAGGGTGCCGAGGCCCCCTTGATTCGATCGACTCCGGTGCCCATCGAGGAGCGCGTGGGAATTGATTAAACGCCCCGCATTTGTAAAATCTCGACCCGCCGCGGGAGAATCCCCAAAGCGCCACTCGATCACCATGACGCCGAAATTACCCACTTCCCAAGACGCCTTGCTGTTCACTCCTGGACCGCTGACGACTTCGCTCGCGGTCAAGCAGGCCATGCTCCACGACGCCGGTTCTTGGCACTGGGAGTTCAACAACTTGGTAGCCGAGGTGCGGCAGGCCCTTCTCGGACTTGGCGGGGTTTCGCGGGAAACCGGTTGGGAGGCTATTTTGATGCAGGGCAGTGGCACCTTTGGCGTGGAAGCGGTGTTCCAGAGCGCCATCCCGCCCGAAGGCAAAGTGGCCGTGCTGTCCAACGGCGCCTATGGCGAGCGCATCCTCCTCATGCTCCAGCAGGCCCGGATTGCCCACACGGTGCTGCGCACGGCCGAGGATACCCCGCCGACCCCGGAGGCGTTGGACGCGCTGTTGGCCTCCGATCCGGCCATCACTCATGTGGCGGCGGTCCACTGCGAGACCACCACGGGCGTACTCAACCCCATCGAAACGTTGGGCCCGGTGGCCAAGCGCCATGGCAAGGTGTATATCGTGGATGCCATGAGCAGCTTCGGCGGCTACCCCATCGACTTGGAGGCCGCGGGCATCGACTTCATCATTTCGTCGGCCAATAAGTGCGTGGAGAGCGTGCCGGGCTTCAGCTTCGTGCTCTGCCGCCGTGCGGTGCTCTTGGCCACCGAGGGTTGGGCGCGCAGCCTGAGCCTGAACCTCTTGGACCAGTTGAAGGGCTTCGAGAAGAACGGCCAATTCCGCTACACGCCGCCCACCCACAGCATTCTGGCTTTCGCTCAGGCGCTGAAGGAGCTGGAACTCGAAGGCGGCATCGCCGCCCGTGCCGCGCGATATCAGGCCAACAACGCTGCCCTCATTGCGGCCATGCAAGGTATCGGCCTGAAGTCGTACCTGCCGCCGGCGGTGCAAAGCCACATCATCACGAGTTTTGTGTACCCGAAGGATTCGGCCTTCGTTTGGACCGAGTTCTACCGGCTCGTGGCCGAGAAGGGTTTTTTGCTGTATCCGGGCAAGATCAGCCAAGCCGACACCTTCCGCATCGGCAACATCGGCCGCCTCTTCGAAAAGGACATGCGCGCCGTGGTCAACGCCATCGCTGAGACCCTGCGTGAAATGGGTGTGAAAGCGGCCTAGGTCTAGGTCGATTCGAGCACCACGTTGGTGTAGATGCGCCGTTCGCCCGTGCGGATCAAACCGACGGCACCGGGCACGCGGGCCTTGAGGGCGAGGTGGGGTTCCCAAATCACGGGGGTGTCACCGAAGGCCGACTGGAACTCGGCGCGTACTACGGGGTCGTTGTGGTCGTGGAATTCCGAGGCCATCCAAATGGGGCCTGCTTTCCAGCTTGCGACGATGGCTTCGACCACTTGCGGCACGGTTGGGATACCGTACACCAACGACAAGTCCACCGTCTCGATCCCGGGCCAAGCCGGGAACATGGAGTCGGCGATGACCAGGCGGTTGGTGTGCCGGACCCGAGCCAAGAGGGACAGCAGGTGGGGATTGAGAATACCACTGCGGAGCATAAGGCTCAGGGAACGACCGACCTCCAGCGAAGTCAAGGGGCCCTCCTAGATTGGGATCGATCGCTGAGCGGTCCGGTGCTGCGGCGGGCCTGCTCTGCGGTGTTCCATGCCTGCGGACCTGGCGCTTTCGGAGAAATCGCCCCACCTCGGAAGTGCGTGGGTGAGGCTGAGTTTGCGGAAGAACTCTGGGGTGTCGCCCAAAGGCTTCCTAGGTAGGGACCAATATCCGAGCGGTCCGGTGCTGTGGCGGGCCTGCTCTGCGGTGTTCCATGCCCGCAGACATTGGCGCTTTCGAAGACATCGCCCCACCTCGGAGGTGCCTGGGTGAGGCTGAGTTTGCGGAAGAACTCTGGGGTGTCGCCCAAAGGCTTCCTAGGTAGGGCCCACCCTGCAACGCTGTCGCCTCGTCTTGCGAAAGAACTAGCCACGCCATCACTTTCCTCCCAACAGAAGCGTTCTAGCTAAGAGAGGTCCATGACTTCGGATGGGACGGTGAGCGAGGACACTACTTTCGATCGAAGTTTTGAAAGATATGCCCCGGACCCAACGAATCTGTGGGGAATGAATCCGCTCCAAGATCATCCGAGTCCGTTCGCAGTGCCTGCCATCCTCATCCCGCCGCCGGTGGCTGCCTCCACCAGTCCTTCTTCGGTGCACTCAGTGCCACCCAAATCACCGGGAGTGCGGTCTGTCAGTCTCAACGATATCCCATCGTCAGAGCGGCCCCGAGAGCGGCTCATCCAGAACGGGCCAGAAATTTTGCAGACGGGCGAACTGATTGGGCTGCTCCTCAGGACTGGGTTGCCGGGGGCCAATGCCGTGGCCATTGGCGAATCGCTGCATCGTCACTTCGGCTGTTTGGCCACCCTAAACCGGGCCTCGCATGGCGAGTTGGCTCGCTTCCGGGGCGTGGGCCCCGGAAAGGCGGCCATTCTCATGGCGGCCCTAGAACTCGGTCGTCGGGTGTCTCGGGAGTCGATGAATACAGCCCCTCTCCTGGATACTCCGGCGCGCATCGCAGCCCTGCTGGCGGACACGGCGGCGGGTTGGAATGCCGAGCGGATGGTGGTGCTCTTGCTCAATACCCGATGTCGCTTGATCCGCATGGAAACGGTCACCGAGGGTTTGATTGATCAGGTGCTGGTGCACCCTAGGGAGATTTTCCGACCGGCCATTGCCGCCGGCGCTCACTCCATCGTTCTGGTTCACAACCATCCGAGCGGGGATCCCAGCCCGTCCGATGCGGACATTCGCATTACTCGCGAGATCCTGAGGGCTGGGTTTTTGTTACGTATCGAAGTGCTCGACCACGTCATTCTCGGGAGGCCCTCCGACAACTGGATGAAGGGCTACAGCTCATTGCGAGAGTTGGGGCATTTGCGGCCGTCCTGACAGCGGCTCTACGAAGTTCTGGGGTCCGGTTACTTCTCAAACCGTTCAAGCTCAGCGGTGCTTAAACAGGCTCAGATGACTGGGGCTCGGCGGATTAATCGGACATCCTTTCCCAGGTCTTGGGTGAGGAGCCGGCCAAAATCGGGCCCTTCAAAGAGCACCCCCTCACCCGTGGCTGGGTTCCAGTCTGGATGAGTCTCGGTGACGAGCTCCACCACCACGCCCGGCCACTGGCCCAGTCTCACGACATCGCCGATTCGGACCGTGTCTCCGGTGCAATAGATCCAGGGTGCGGGCATGAAATAATGCGGAGTTGGCAAGCCTTACGGGGAACGTGGTGGCGACAGTGCCCGAAGCCACCCGGAGTCCGCAACCTTCCCGCGGCAGACTCTTCGGGTGAGGGTTAGCGCAGCTGAGTTTCGGGTGCATCACAGGAGTCCGAGGTGTTTCTGGCATTTTGCCTTTTGCCTTTTGAGGCGTGGCTTCCGCAACCTTAGAACTCATGCGCGTTCTCACTGGCATCCAGCCGAGCGGCGCCCTGCACCTGGGCAATTATTTCGGAGCCATGCTCCCGGCCATCGGCCTTCAGGAGCAGGGCGAGGCCTACTACTTCATCGCCGACTACCACTCCATGACATCGCTGACCGACGCCGCGAAGCGTCGGCAGTACACGTTGGATGTGGCTCTCGATTGGTTGGCGGCCGGGCTCAATCCCGATCGCTGCGTGTTTTGGAAACAGTCCGACACGCCCGAGCACACCGAGTTGGCCTGGCTCCTGAGCACAGTGACGCCCATGGGCTTGCTGGAGCGCTGCCACAGTTACAAGGACAAGGTGGCCAAACTTGCCGACGGGGACGTCGGCGCGGTGAACCATGGCCTGTTTGCCTACCCGGTACTCATGGCCGCCGACATCCTTCTTTATGACACGCAGGTGGTGCCGGTGGGCAAGGACCAGAAGCAGCACCTCGAAGTCACCCGGGACATCGCCATTAAGTTCAACCACATCTACGGCGACACCTTCGTCATCCCGGAGCCCCGCATCCAAGAATCGGTCGCCGTGGTACCGGGCACCGATGGCCAGAAGATGAGCAAGAGCTACGGCAACACTCTGGAGCTCAGTGGCGACGAGAAGGCGTTGCGTAAGCGGGTCATGTCCATCCAGATGGACAGCCGTTCTCCGGCTGAGCCCAAGCCCGATGCCGATAAGAATATCGCCATCCAACTGTTGCGCTTGGTCGCCCCGCCAGAGATAGCCGCCGATTGGGAAAATCGCCTGCGGGCCGGCGGCGTGGGCTACGGGGATCTCAAGAAAGGCCTCTTCGAGGAGTACTGGAAGCACTTTGCGGCCTTTCGGGAGCGTCGGGCAGAATTGGCACAACGCCCCGATGAGGTTCGTGACATTCTGAGGGCCGGGGCGGTGAAGGCCCGCGCCAAGGCGCAAAAGACCCTGGCCCGAGCTAAGCAGGCCTGCGGCCTGGATTAAACCGGAACGATTCCATTGGATCGGTCGTGCTGGCTGCGCCTTCTTCGGCAAGAGCTTCGTTGTTCGCTCGATCCGGGTCTTAACGATGGGCCTTCAATCGGCCCGCGCCTCACTCTCGCCTCGTCTTGCGAAAGAATCCGCCACGCCATCACTTTCCTCCCAACGGAATCGTTCCGGCTAAACCGGATCGGGCCTGGCGGATCGACTCGGGCCAAAATCGACTGTTCGGCCGGTTTACAATCCGGGCGGTCCTTTCCATCCTCGGCTCACGGCATGAGCTTTTACGACCGACTTAAATGGACCGCGGATGGACTAATCCCGGCCATCATCCAAGAGCAGTCCACCGGTCGCGTCCTGATGATGGCGTGGATGAATCGGGCCTCTCTTGAGAAGACGATCGAGACGGGTCGGACCTTTTTTTGGAGCCGGTCGCGTCAGAAGTTTTGGATGAAGGGCGAGTCCAGCGGGCATGTCCAGGTGGTCAAGGACATCGCCTTCGACTGTGATGGCGACACCTTGTTGATCCAAGTGGAGCAGACTGGTGCAGCCTGTCATGAGGGCTACCAATCCTGCTTCTTCCGGAGCATCGAGGGCGGCGCGACCACTTGGACGGTGACTGAAGCGCAGCTCCAGACCCCGGATGCCATCTACGGCAAGCAGTGACTCTGACCGTCGCCGAGTTCGTTGTGCCGGGCTCAGGGCCCTGGTGGCTATTTGCTGGCCTAGCGCTAGCGGGCCGGTCGGCAGATTTGATCTCCACCTACATCGCCACGCCCAATTTGGCGCTAGAGGGCAACCCCTTGGCTCGGCGTCTGGGCTGGCGCTGGGGTATCCCTATTAATGCGCTGGCTTCCTTGGGGATTGGGTGTTTTCCGAGTTTGGCGATCGCCGTGGCCACCACGAGCGCCTTGGTCGCGGCTCGAAATTTTCAGAACGCCTGGATCATGAGGTCGATGGGGGAATGGCAGTATCGGCTCTGGATGTCCGAGCGGCTCGACCAGACGTCGAGGCCATTGCCCGCTCTGTGTTTCCTGGCCGAATCGTTGCTCACGCTCATGCCGGGGCTGGCGCTGTTGGTCTTTGCCGAATCCAACGGGGTGGCCCAGGCCGTGGGCATGGGTATTACGGCTTATGCCGCTGCCGTGGCGTTGTTCACGCTGATGGCCTTGTGGCGGCGCTGAACCGAGATCCACTGGAAGCGTTTCGATTAAGGCAGTGGTACGCCTCCGAAGGCTGTCCGAATACGCTCCCCAGGTAAGGACCGATCTCTGAGCGGTCCGCCTCTGCCGACCTGGCGCTTTCGGAGAAATCGCCTTACCTCGGAGGTGCTCAGGTGAGGCTGAGTTGGCGGAAGGACCCAGGGATGTAGCCCGAAGGCCTCCGAGGTAGGGACGGATCTCCGAGCGTTCCGTCTCTGCCGGCCTGGCTCTTTCGGAGAAATCGCCTTACCTCGGAGGTGCTCAGGTGAGGCTGAGTTGGCGGAAGGACCCAGTGATGTAGCCCGAAGGCCTCCGAGGTAGGGACCGGTCTCCGAGCGGTCCGGCTTAGCCGACTTCGGAACCCAGTTCGACATTCCAATAAGCGACATCCAGGAAATGCCGCCAACTGTCGGGCATGGTTGCACCAAAGCTCACCTGCACGAAGGGTCTCCACTTGGGTCGCTTGGGCTTACGCACCAAACCCATGCGGGCCTCGGCCGGAGTTCGGTTGGCCTTGCGCGTGTTGCAGGGGATACAGGAGCAGACGATGTTTTCCCACGTCGTCGGCCCTCCTCGATCCCGTGGGATCACGTGGTCCAAGTTGAGGTCGTGCCGCTCAAAGACTCGGCCGCAGTACTGGCAGGTGTTCCGATCCCGCTCGAAGAGGTTGTGCCGTGTAAACTTGACCTCCTTCTTTGGGAAGCGGTCGAAGCTCATGAGCAGAATGACCCTAGGCACACGGATGCGGAAGGAGATCGTGCTGACCGTGCCGTCGGCTTCGGGATCGGCCGCAGAAAGATCGCGCCACTGCTGGAAATTCAGCGTCCGGTAGTCGCCCTCACCATCACCGAACACCACCTGGGCGTTGCCTTCAAAGAGAAGCGTGAGCGCCCGACGGACTGAACAGACGTTGACCGCCTGCCAGAGCCGGTTGAGGACGAGAACCTGATCGTTCAAGACAGTGCTCATCGGACGCTTTCGAATAACTGTCCTCCCTACTAACCGCCGTCTAAGACGCTGTCAACGCGCCCCGGTGAACATTCGGTGAACAGTGTGCCAACCCATGGACTTTGAGAGCGTCGTCTTGGAAGTCTCAGCCGGTGGGTGGACCCTTGAAGAGGGGTTCTCGACCGGAGGCGGTGTTAGCCGGGTAGCGTAACGGGATTTTCCCCGTACTTGTCCCCCGGAACCATTTCCGTATGGTAGCCCCTTTCGATGCACGAGCCTGCCATCACCCCGGAATTGGTCGCGAAGCACAACCTCACTCCAGAGGAGTACCAAAAGATCTTAGGGATCCTTGGACGCGCTCCCTCGTACACCGAGCTGGGCATCTTTTCAGTGATGTGGTCGGAGCACTGCTCCTACAAGAACACCCGACCGGTGCTGAAGACCTTCCCGACGAAGGGCGACAAGATCCTCGTCGGCGCGGGCGAAGAGAATGCCGGCATCATCGATGTGGGTGACGGCGTGGCCATCGCCTTCAAGATCGAATCGCATAACCATCCGAGCGCCGTTGAGCCCTTCCAAGGAGCGGCGACGGGCGTGGGTGGCATCATTCGCGACATCTTCACCATGGGCGCCCGTCCGATCGCTGCGCTCAATTCGCTGCGCTTCGGAGAACTCTCTAATCCGGAGGTCCGCCGTCTTTTCACCGGTGTCGTGGGAGGCATCGCCCACTATGGCAATTGCTTCGGTATTCCGACGGTCGCGGGCGAGGTGTATTTCGACAAGAGCTACGAGGGCAACCCGCTGGTTAATGCCTTTGCCTTGGGTGTCTTGCGGCATGACCAAATTACCCGCGGCGCCGCCCACGGTATTGGCAACCCGGTGTTTTACGTTGGGCCGGCGACCGGTCGCGATGGCCTGGCCGGTGCGGCTTTCGCCTCGCAAGATCTGACCGAGGAATCGGCCGAGCAGCAGCGCGGCGCGGTGCAGGTGGGCGATCCGTTCATGGAGAAGCTCGTCTGCGAGGCCTGCCTAGAGTTGCTGGCCACCGGATGTGTCGCCGGTATGCAGGACATGGGTGCGGCGGGTCTGACCTGCTCAACGTGCGAGACAGCCGCCCGCGCCGGAACCGGCATCGAGATCGAGTTGGATAAGGTGCCTCAACGGGCTCCGAACATGACCAGCTACGAGATCATGCTCTCCGAGTCTCAGGAGCGGATGCTCATTGTCGTCCACAAAGGCCGCGAGGCCGAGGTGAAGGCGGTCTTCGATAAGTGGGACCTGCCCTGGGCCGAGATTGGCGTGGTGACCGACACCGGGCGCATGGTCGTCCGTCATGGAGGCCAGGTCGTCGTGGATCTGCCGGCCAAGCCCTTGGCAGACGAAGCCCCGGTGTATCAGCGCGAGTCCCGTGAGGCGGCCTATATGGTGGGGGTCCGCGCCTTCCGTCTCGATGGGATCGCTGACACCCAGAACCCGGTGGGCGATCTCAAGAGCCTTCTTTCCAATCACACCATCGCCTCCAAGAACTGGGTTTATGGCCAGTACGACCACATGGTTCGGGATGGCTCGGTGGTTTGCCCGGGCAGCGATGCGGCCGTGATTCGCATTAAGGCTGATAGCCTCCCGATCACCAAGGCCGAGTACGCTGCCGCCAAGTCGGGTGCGACCGATGGGTTCGAGTTGCCGGCCCCCTTGGCCGACAAGTACGTGGCCTTCACCGTCGATTGCAACGGGGGCTACGTGTATCTCGACCCCTACGAGGGCGGAAAAGCCGCCGTCACCGAGGCTTGCCGTAATTTGGCCTGTTCCGGAGCGGTCCCCGTGGGCTCGACCGACAATCTCAATTTCGGTAACCCGCACAATCCGGAGATCTTCTGGCAGCTCAAGGAATCGGTCCGGGGTCTGGCAGAAGGTTGCCGCGCCTTCAACGCACCGGTCACCGGGGGTAATGTTTCCCTCTACAATCAGCGCGGTGCCTTGGGATCCATCGATCCGACGCCCACGGTGGCGGTGGTAGGAATCATCGAAAAGCCCGAGCACATTACCACCCAGTGGTTCAAGGCGGCCGGGGATGTGATTTTGCTCCTCGGTACGCCCGTGGACTTGGCCGACCCATTGCAGGGTATCGGTGGCAGTGTTTATTTGAAGAGCGTGCACGGTCAGAAAAACGGCCTGCCGCCCCGAGTCGATTTGGTGGCCGCCCAGACCTTGCACACCACGTTGCTCGGATTGATCCGCGAGGGCGTGGTGAAGAGCGCCCACGATTGCAGCGAGGGCGGTTTGGCTGTGACCTTGGCTGAATCGTGCTTCAGCCAGCAGGTGGCCCGCGAAAGCCACCGTTTCCTGGGAGCCACCGTGGACCTGAGCGCGTGCGCCGCAGGAGCCCGCCTCGATGCCCTCCTCTTTGGTGAGACCCAAAACCGCGTGGTGATTTCCGTGGCGGCCATTGATGCCGGTCGCGTTCTCAAGCAGGTTCGGACTATGGGGGTGCCGGTGTTCCAGATCGGTACCGTGGGCGGCGAGGTTCTGTCCCTGAAAACTCCGGCCGCTGAGTTTTCTGCCCCAGTGGCCGAACTCCACGACGGATGGTGGAACTCCATTGCCCGCGTTATGGCCTGAGTTCGGATTCCACGCTTTTCACGCGGACCTACTCCAACAACGATCTCACCCAGAATCCCATGAGTTCCAATCCCGCCCCAGCGGCTGCCTGGCCCGGAGTTATTCGACGTTACGCCCGCTTCCTACCGGTGACGGCGGAGACCCCCATCGTCACCCTTCTGGAGGGCAATACCCCGTTGATCCCGGTGCCCAACTTCGTGGCGGCCATCGGTGCCAATTTCGACCTGCGCCTCAAGTATGAGGCCATGAACCCGACCTGCTCCTTTAAGGATCGGGGCATGACCATGGCCATCACCAAGGCCAAGGAGCGGGGTGCTAAGATCGTCGTCTGCGCCAGCACGGGAAACACCTCGGCCAGTGCTGCGGCCTACGCCGCGCGGGCCGGCCTCAAGTGCGTGGTTATCTTGCCTCAGGGAAAAATCGCCCACGGCAAGATGTCTCAGGCCCTGCTGTACGGGGCCACCACCGTGAGCATCGAGGGTAATTTCGATGACGCGCTGAATATCGTCCGTGAGCTCGGTGAGACTGGGTTGGTTGAGGTTGTTAACTCGGTCAATCCGGTGCGTATCGAAGGCCAGAAGACGGCCGCCTTTGAAATTTGCGACGCCTTAGGTGACGCGCCCGACTTTCATTTCTTGCCGGTGGGCAATGCCGGCAACATCACGGCCTACTGGCGCGGTTTCCGCGAATATGCCGAGGCCGGTCTTTCGGATACCTTGCCTCGCATGATGGGTTGGCAGGCTGCGGGCGCCGCACCGCTGGTGCTGGGTCATCCAGTGGCCCATCCCGAGACCGTGGCCACGGCCATCCGTATTGGCAACCCGGCCAGTTGGCAGGGTGCGATGGACGCCGCGCGCGAATCCTCAGGCTCCATCCGCTCGGTGACCGACGAAGAAATTCTCCACGCCTACAAGCTCCTGGCTCGCACCGAGGGTGTGATGGTCGAGCCCGCGTGTGCCGCCCCATTGGCCGGCTTGATCAAAGCCATTCGCGCCGGCGAGATCCCCGATGGTTCACTGGTGACGGCCACCATGACCGGCCATGGCCTCAAAGATCCGGACACCGCCATTCGCGTCGCCGGCTTCGAGCCCATCGTGGTCAAGGCCACCATGCAAGCCGTGATGGCGGCCGTCGGTCTGGCCTAAGTTCTTCGAGCCTCGATCGAGTTCCAGAGTTACGGATAATCGAGCAAATTTTACCCTTGGACTGGAGGGGCTCCATTCGAAATTTGCTGAATAAAGTTTCCTGTCGTGGACCCGTTGGGGTTTTCGAATACGCTAGTTAGTGACAAGTTGCGGTCGTCCCTAGACCGTGGATTTATTAAAGATGCAAGATGTCGTCCAAGTGCTCCGCTTCGGGTGGCCTTACCTTAGGCGCTATTCGGGGAGGTTCGCCTCCGGGGTGATGCTCGCGGTCCTCTTTGGACTCACCAACGCTATCTTGCTTTGGGCTATTAACACTATCCTGTTGCGGATGTCTCCTGGGTCTCCCGCCCCCCACGGCGAGGTCGTCGGGACATTTCTCACTGGGATCGGCCCTGTCGAACGGTGGCGGACAGAGTTCCAGGCGTGGACCGCCACCATGGTTGATACCTGGCTGCCACGTGCCGGCCGGCCGGCCGATTGGCGGCAGATCGCTGGAGGTCTCCTACTCTTCCCCTTGTTGGCCGCAATCCGGGGATTTGTCGGCTATGGCAGCAGCTACTGCCTCGCGTGGGTGAGCGAACGGGTGGTCAACGACCTTCGCGTCGAGGTCCTCCGCAAGCTGGGGTCGCTCTCCCTCGACTACTTCAACCGGGCGACCATCGGCGATCTGATCACTAGGGTGAACGGCGACACCGCTATGCTGCAGCGCTGCCTCGGCGGCGGCTTGTCGGACCTAGTGAAGGAGCCGGTCACCGTCATCGGACTGGTCGCGATGCTCTTCGCGATCGACTGGAGGCTCACGTTAATGGTCCTCGTGTTCTTCCCTCTCCTTGTTATTCCGATCGTCGTCCTCGGGAAGAAGGTCCGCCGTTCGGCCAAGGCCGGTCTGAACACCACGATAACCCAGGCCAGCCTAATCGTGGAGATCCTGTCCGGCATCCGCGTAGTTAAGGCCTTCAACCTCGAGGACCACCAGGTTGAGCGCTTCCGTCGTATGTCGAAGGACCTCGTGGCCCACTCGATGCGGACGATCCGCGCCAAGGAGATCACCAACCCGATCATCGAGACGATCGGCACCCTCGGCTTCGGCCTTTTGCTCGTCGTCATTGTCCTGCGGCAGGTGAAGATTGAGGACATGGTTACTTTGCTAACCGGAGTCGCCTTCATCTACACGCCCATTAAGAAGCTTGCGGGAGTCCACAACCTGATCCAGCAGACCCAGGCCGGCATTGAACGCCTCGTACAGGTTCTCGGCGAGCGGCCAACCGTCGAGGAGGCTGCCCGACCCCTGTCTCTACCGGACTTCCGATCAGCGCTGAGTCTCGACCGCGTGGGTTTCGGCTATGGGCATGGGAACGTGCTCGCCGACGTTTCCATCGAGATACCTCGCGGCACCAAGCTCGGGATCGCCGGCGAGAGCGGTTCTGGAAAGAGTACGTTGGTCAACCTTCTCTTTCGCTTCTACGATCCCGTTTCTGGATGCATCCGGATTGACGGGAAGGATTTTCGAGACGTGTCCATTCGGGATCTAAGGGAGCGCATGGCCCTAGTCGGCCAGGAGGTCGTCCTCTTTGATATGACGGTCGCCGAGAACATCGGCTGCGGCCGTTCCGGCGCTACCCAAAACGAGATCGAGGAAGCGGCCCGGGCGGCCTTCGCCCATGACTTTATTCTGCGCCTACCCCAGGGTTATCAAACTCGTGTGGCCGAGCGCGGGTTGAACCTGTCAGGCGGCCAGCGCCAGCGGCTAGCCATCGCGCGCGCCTTCATCCGGGACGCCCCGATCCTCGTCCTAGATGAGGCTACTGCATCCCTCGATGCCCAGTCCGAGGCCGAGGTTCAGGTGGCCATCGAGCGCCTCGAGGAGAACCGTACTGTAATTTGTGTTGCCCACCGTCTGTCCACCCTCCGAAACATGGACCGCATTATTGTCCTCTCGGCCGGCCGGGTCGTCGAGGACGGTACCTTTACCGGCCTAGTCCGCGGCGGCGGGCTCTTCGCGGATATGGCCAGCCGGCAGGGTATCGCCATCTGATTTGACCGAATGAACCCGGTGAATGAACCAAAGTCCGCGAGTGGACAGCAGTCCCCGTTCCGCATCCTGCACACCGAGTGGTCGACGGGGTGGGGTGGTCAGGAGCAGAGGATTCTCCTCGAATGCCAGAAAATGGAGGAGCGTGGCCACCGGATGCTCATCGCTTGCCAGCCGGGGAGCGGGATTCTGGGGAGGGCTCGAGCTTGCGGTCTCCGCACCGAGGAAGTCGTCATCCGAGGCAGCTTCGACCCCCGCGCCATCCTCGCCCTGCGACGTATCATCCGCCGCGAACAGATCCAGGTCGTTAACACACACAGTGGAAAGGATAGCTGGGCGGGCGGCTTCGCCGCCAAGCTGGCTGGTGCCGACCTGCTGGTCCGGTCCCGGCACATCGCCCTGCCAATTTCCAACAACCCGCTGAATTTCGTCTACCGGATGACCAACGGCATCATCACCACCGGCGAGGCGGTCCGGGACATGATGATCCGCCGCAACGGCATGGACCCGGGGAAGATTCTGTCCATTCCGACCGGCGTCTCCCTCGGCCGTTTCGATCCGTCCCGGGTCGACGGCTCTCGGATCCGCACCGAGTTTGGGATCGCGCCTGGGGCGATCGTCGTCTCCATGGTTGCCGTGTTCCGCGCGATGAAGCGTCATGATCTGCTGCTCCAGGCCGCGGTGCGGCTCGTGCGGGAGTTTCCCTGGATCCGGTTCCTGTTGGTCGGGGAGGGGTCGGGCCGCGCCGGTATCGAACAGGTCATCCGGTCTTCCGGGCTGGTGGATAACTGCATCCTTACAGGTCATCGCGATGACGTGCCCGACTTGTTGGCCGCCTCCGACATTGTCGTCCTGACGTCCGATCTCGAGGGAGTGCCCCAGTCGCTCTCCCAGGCAATGGCCATGGCTCGCCCGGTGGTGGCCGCCGCCGTCGGCGGGATCCCCGAGCTGGTCATTAACCAGCGCACCGGCCTGATTGCCGAGGCTGGCAACGCTGACTCTTTCGCCCAACAGATCGCCCGCCTGGCTGCCGATCCCGTGCTCCGTTCCTCTCTCGGCAATGCTGCCCGCGAACACATCCTTGCCAGCTACACCGACGATATTATGGCGCGGAGAACCGAGGAGTTCTATTGGCGTCTCCTCGAACGCAAGCGGCTCCGCGCGGCCGCCTAGGCCCAGGCCGCCGACCTCTTCGCAGATCTCTGGTTCATCTGACTTTTCGGCGGAAGACCGCCGGGAGGACCAATAAAGGACGAAGGCAACCGGTGAAACCGGTTCTTGGCGAGTAGCCAATCAGCCTTTAGCCTTAAAGTAGTTCGAAATCGAGGTCGCCGATGCAGATCGCCCTGATAAGATACCGAGGTTCATCCACCGGTGGTGCTGAGCTGTACGCCGGGCGCCTCATGGCCGCCTTGGTTGCGGGGGGGCACGAGGTGCACCTGTTGGCGGAGCGATGGGATGATCCGCCTCCGGGTGTCCGTCTTCACCTGCTGGAGTTCGGGGGCTCTCGCGCCCGTCGCCTGGTGCGCCTTGCCGCCGCCGCCGGCGCCGTCGTCGCCCGCCACCGTTTTGAGTGTGTTCTGAGCCTCGAGCGTACGGCCTGCCAGCATGTGTATCGGGCCGGCGACGGTGTCCATCGCGTCTGGCTCGAACGGCTCCGCCACTCCTCCCCCTGGTGGCGACGTCCCTTTGTGGGCCGGGGAGCCTTCCACCGGAACCTCCTCCGTCTAGAGGCCGGCTGCTTCGATCCGACGGTCACGCGCCACGTCATTGTTAATTCCCTGATGGTCCGGGACGAGATCGTCCGGTGCTTCGGTTTCCCTGCCGATCGGATCCACCTGGTCCGCAACGGCGTCGACGTTGCCCGATTCCGATCCGGCCGCCGGGATTCCACCCGGGCTAGCCTCGGGCTACGCCCCGGGGAGCACGCCTTGCTGTTTGTCGGGAGCGGTTGGGTCCGCAAGGGGTTGCCGGCGCTGGTAGAGGTAATGCGGCGCTTCCATGTCCGGCGCGACCCGGTCCGGCTGGTTGTCGTCGGCAAAGGTCGGTTCCAAGGTGCCCCGCCTAACGTAATCTTTGCAGGGACCAGCGATTCAGTGGAGGACTACTACGCCGCGGCGGACCTGCTTGCCTTCCCGCCGATCTACGAGCCGTCCTCAAACGTCGTCTTCGAGGCTCTCGCGAGTGGGCTTCCAGTCGTTACCACCGCATACAACGGTGCCAGCGAGGTGCTTACCCCGGGCGTGGACGGCACGGTCCTAGCCAATCCTTCCGACGCGGACGCGTTCGAACGCGCCATCATCGAATGGCGCGCAAAGCCGAGCCGCATCGTCTTTGCGGGCGAGACCATCGACCTCGACGGCAACGTCGCCGAGACGGTGCGTATCCTGCAGTTGGCATCCTCTCAGCAAGTATGAAGATCTCCTGCATCCTCATCACGATGAACGAGGAGGTCAACCTGGCTCGGTGCCTTGGCAGCACGTCCGGCTTGGTTGACGAGATCGTCATCGTTGATTCCGGGAGCCGGGATGGGACCGCCGCGATCGCCGAACACTTCGGGGCCCGGTGGATCCACCAGGACTGGCTGGGCTATGTCGGTCAGCGAAACCTCGCGATTGCCGAGGCGCGGCATGATTGGATTCTCGTACTTGACGCCGACGAGGAGCTCTCGCCTCGACTTCGGGACGAGATCCTCCGGCTCCGGACCAACGGCCCGCCTCCTGATATTCGCGGATTCTCCATGCCGCGATGTGTGAGGTACGACGGTCGATGGATCCGTCATGGGGATTGGTATCCGGATCGCCTGATCCGGCTGTTCCGTTCCGGCTCCGCCCGATACACCGGCGCCAAGGTCCATGAACGCTTGGACTTCACCGGTCGGGTGATCCCTCTAGAGGGGGACCTTCACCACTATTCCTTTTGCGACGAAGCGGACCACCGTTCCCGTGCCCGGCATTACGCACGGTTGTGGGCAGAGTCGCGGTGGGAGGCGGGGAATCGCTGTGGCGCCTTGGCGCCGTTCCTCCACGGCGCATTCCGGTGGCTCCGAGGATACCTCCTCAAAGCGGGTTTCCTCGACGGGGTTCAAGGTTGGCGGGTCGCTCGCATTTGCGCCTGGGAGACCCATCTTAAGTACTCGTTGCTGCGCGCGCTGGGTTCGAAGCTCTGATGGCCGTCCTATGGCTGAATCGTCCGCCGCGACATGATGGTCGGATCCTACGCAGGCTTGCGGGCCACGATGATACAACTGCGCGAGGCTAGCACATCGAGGCGATTGACCCGCCAGACGAGGGATCGGTTCTCACGCCAGACCTCCGGATCGTAGCGCCGCAAGTTCCGGTCGTTGAGCCAGGCCCCGATCCAGAGCAGCGGGTAGGACACGATCGAGAGAAATAGAGAACTGCGCTTTAGGCGGTCGGTGTGGAACTCGATCTCCGTGAACCCCGCTCGCCTCAACCCGTAAACGAAATGTGCGTAACTCAGCGGCATGATGTGCCCGCAGATCCGTCCAGCGTTCTTGTCGAGGCTCGACGGCGGTCCGAACATGTCAGCGGATCCTGTGAACAAGAACTGGAGCCGCGACTTGAGGTGAAGAGCGTTGGGGACCGAGAAGATCAGGTGGCCGCCGGGCATAAGCTTTGGACCGGGCCTCTTGAAAGAAGTCGTAGGGCCGGGGAATGTGTTCTAGAACCTCGATGGCGTAGATCATGTCCTGGCTCGCGTCGTCGACCGGGATCTCGGAATGGATGTCGATCTTCCGGCAGCCAACTTCGCCGTAAGAGAAGATCTCGGGGACGATCTCGCAGGGAGTTATGTGCTCGCGGGGTTGCCGTCCCGCCGCCTTGAAGAAGGCGCCCAACCAGCTGGCTCATGTGACCCCGCCCGGCCCCGAAATCGACGACCCTGGCGTCCGGGGTAATACGCGAGGTGATGAGCCTGTAAATAACATCGTTGGTCACCCGGTGGGATCCTGAACGGATGGGAGCGTCTTTCATTAAAGCCGAGACTCGTTCGTTTCCGGTCGGTCCACAATCGTTTCCACGGAGGGCCCACAGGATCGGATCCCATCTGTTCAGGTCGGTTCGGTGCCGATCAACCGGGCGGCCGGACTATCAGGCCTCGGGTCGACCTGAGCTTACCTAGTTCAATTTCTGACAAGAGGCGCGCTTTACTTGCATCCTGCCTGGTGAACAAGACGAGATCAGTCTTAAACTACGATCTTATTTCATGGTGGGCCAAACTCCATCCGTCAGATGGGCAGCCTCAAGACCGAGTACCGTCAGAACCTCTCAGGCCAGCCCGTGGGACCCTACTTCAAGCACCAGGTCTGAGGGTATTTTGCCAATACCAGTCGCCGTGTCCCTTCCGACGAGGCCCCGGGGCTGGTCAGTCGGGCTCCGCTCAAAAAAAACGCCACCCGCTGTCTGCTCTCTCAAGAGGCGGAAGTCGCCGAACTAATTAACTACTTCTCCAGCGAATCGCTTACTGGACCTGCCGTGCAGCAAATGGAGGTGCTGCTACGGGCTGCCATGTTGAAGCCAACAGCCGGTATCATCGGGTTACTTCTCCAGCATGCGGCTGACAGGTTGGATGATGCTTATCAAACTTGTACCGGTGAACACCGTAATGGTCGGGCTTGGATGCAGTGTCAGTGCCTCTTCGGCACCTTCCGCCTGGAGCGCGACTACAACCATCATCTGGATAAGCATCAGGGCTAATTTCCTGCCGATGCCGGAGTCAGGTTAGAGGGGCACTACATTCCGGCATTGGCCCGTTTGGTTTTCCTGGAGGGCGCCGATGAAGCTGGTTTGGGCAAGGCCGAACGGTCCTTAGGGGAAACTGGTGGTATTCTTGTGTCGGCTTGCCAGATACAATGGATGGTGCAGCGGGTTGGAGTGGCTGCCCAAGATAAGCAGCAGAGTGAAGGTACGGCTGGAAGCGAGCGCCAATCCTCTACCTCAGTACCGATGGAACCGGCATACCGATGCGCGGAGAGGAACTGAAGGGGTCACGTGGCAAGCAGATGGGTCAGCTAAGACACGGCAGGCGTACCTTGGATGCGTTTTCACTCAGCACCATCGGTAAGAGCAGAAACATCCGGTTCGGGACAGGGACTCGACGAGCTATATCTCTAGCTTCCAGCCCATCGATGAGTTTGGCCCTTCGCTACGACGCGAGGCCTTGCGCCGAGGCACGGGTGCCGCGGGAAAGGTATCGACGGAGCTGCAGGACTCGAGGTCATGGGCACGAAGCGCTTCAGGGCTTTTGTATGGGACGTGTAGAAGTCGAAGCGGCTTTTGGCGTAGCCTTGGGTGGTGCCGAGGAGTTGCCAATTGGTGGCCTTTTAGATGGTATCGGTGTAGCCCTCCGGATCGGTAAAACTCTCGGCCAGGAGCGGTTGATCGCGGAATACCTACAACTATTGGGTTGGAAGGGCCCGGAGGGGCACGCCCATGGCTTGTGAAGCCGGATTGGAAGAAGCCCCTCTGGGTTGAAAGGATCAGCAGTCGGCGGTTCTGGACGATGAGTTTGAGGCGTGCAACCCGTTGGGGAGCGATCCAACGAATCCAAAGATCGCGATCCTTGAGTGCATAATTGGCGGGGCCTCAGGTCAGAAGGGTCGCCGACGTCGAGTCAATCTAGTGTAGTGTCCCAGAAATAGCTATCCACCCGTTCTTGGGGGCTACCATGGCTGCATGCCTCATGCCGAGTCGTCTGCGGACCTCGAGTCTTCTCAAGTTCAGCGGCTCGAGCAATGGGCTGCCGCCGGATCCACTCCTCAGCAAGTCGCCCTGAGGTGCCGAATCGTCTTACTGACCAACCGCGGAGAACCCGTCGCCCAGATTGCTCGCAGGCTCGATGTTCAGCGACCCACTGTCAGGTTGTGGCGCGACCGAGTTGCCAAGGAAGGCATTGATGCAGTGTGGGATATTGCACCGGGCCGTGGACGCAAACCGTCGTACGGAAAGTCGCGGATTGCGCGCCTGATCAAATCGACCCTCCAAGACAAGCCCCAGGGATCGACCCATTGGAGCACTCGCGTCATGGCCAAAGCCCAAGGCATCAGCAAGAGCACGGTGCAACGCAGCTGGGACGACCATCAGCTCAAGCCCCATCTGACGCGCAGCTTCAAACTCTCGAGGGATCCCCACTTCGTTGAAAAACTCACCGACATCATCGGCGTCTATTTGACGCCTCCGCAGAACGCGATCGTCCTCTGTGTGGATGAAAAGAGCCAGATTCAGGCTTTGGATCGCACCCAACCGGGTCTGCCCCTGAAGCCTGGGCGTTGCGGAACTTTTACCCACGACTACAAGCGCCACGGCACCACCACCCTCTTTGCCGCCCTACAGGTGGCCGAGGGTCGGGTGATCGGGGAATGCTACCAGCAGCACCGGCACCAGGAGTCCCTAAGATTCCTCAAGCGGTTGGACAGGGAGTTGCCGTCGGGCAAAGCGCTGCACCTGATTCTCGATAACTACGGCACTCATGGACACCCGAAGGTGCGGGAGTGGCTCGCCCGACATCCTCGTTTTGTCCTGCACTTTATTCCAACGAGTTCCAGTTGGTTGAATCTGGTCGAACGGTGGTTTGCCGAACTGACTCAAAAGTCGGTGCGACGTGGCTCCTTTCACAGCGTGGATGACTTGGAACAAGCCATCACCGCATTTCTGGATGCTTGGAACGCCAATCCACCCCCCTTCGTCTGGACGGCCAGCGTCGAAAAGATCTTGGAGAAGGTGGAACGTTGCCGCCGCCGCTTGGACCAAATCGAACCCGGATGCGCAGCCCTCAAGCGCCCACGACCAACACCGCCCCAAAGTGGATAGTTATTTGCGGGACACTACACTAGATGATCTGGAGGAGAAAATCGCCGATGGGCCTCGTGGAGCCCAGATCGAGGAAAGAATTCAGTTGGGCATCGAACTAAGCTTGCCTTCCTCGGAAGATGCCAAGCGAACGGAGTGAGGTTGCGGAAGTTTAACCTGATGAAGATCTGTGCGGGCGCTTCATCCCGCATCAATGGAGCTCAAAGAGGGAACGTTGGTGTACAAAAATAAAACCCGCCTATTGTACGCTACCGCGGTGGTTCTCAAAACAAAAGGCTCTGGCAAAAACAAGAACCAAGAAGCATTGACTCAAAAGCACCCTCTAGCGTAACCAACCGCGGTCTGAGGTCATTGATCAAAAAACGCACCTCCACCATATCCCGCCTCTTTCCTGCTCTGCCTCGCCAAATGCTGACTTCCGCTTTCTATAAACATGCGCAAGCCCTAGTTCCTGTTTTCCAGGAGTTTGCTAGAACAGTGCAATATGAGAAAAAAGGTATCTTGTTTAGCGAGATGCTGTTTTTCGTGGCGCTGGTACGCTCGAAGCCAACGAAGCCGCTACGCATCATCGAGTCCGGCCGTGCGCGAGCACAGAGCACTCTGACGCTCGCCAGGCTGTTTCCGGAACTGCCAGTGGTCAGCATCGAATACGACCCGAACTCACCTGACACAGTCATCGCGGCGGAGAGACTGAAAGACTGCGCTAATGTGGAGCTGCGCTTCGGCGACTCGTCGCAGATACTGCCGAAAATCGTACGCGCGGGGGATGTGGTGCTAATCGACGGCCCTAAGCACTTCCGTGCATTGCGACTGGCAATGCGGCTTTTGAATCATAACCACACTCATCTGGTCTTTGTTCACGACGTGCACCGTGGTATCCCAGAGCGGGCTTTCTTGGAGAAATATGCACCGACAAGCACCTATAGCGACCAGGCGGACTTCGTAGCCACTTATCGCCATCTCGATGAAATTTGCTGGCAAGTGTTGGGAAACCCCAGCGGTGAGAAGGAGGCGCAAAGCTTTGTCGAGGCCTGTGGCGACAGCTACGGCCCTACTTTTGCCGCACTCGAGCCACCGGTCACCGGCACCACTTTCCCTCTACTGGCACACCTTGCACTCGAGCGCAGAGCCCTGCTTGGGCGCTGGGAGGCTAGCCGGGCCAAGCGTATAAAATGATCCTCTAGTGCGGTGTAAGACCAATTTCTGAAAGGAGGCAAAAAAGGGGGGGGGTTGCTTGCAACATGTCTAGCTGCTAGACAGTGTTAGCCGTGAACTACGATATTATCGCACGTCGGGCTGAGCTCCTTCACCAGATGGCCAGCCTCGACACCATGGAACTCGGTAGCCTCAAGGCTGAGTATCGTCAGAACCCCTCAGGTCAGCCGGTGGGCCCCTACTTCAAGCATCAGGTCTGGGAGCACGGCGCCAATGCCAGCCGCCGTATCCCGGCTGACGAGGCGCCGTCGCTGGAAGTTGCCATAGCCAATCGCCAGAAGTTCGAAACCCTCGCCAACGAGTTCATCGAACTGACCGTGCGCCTGACCCGGGCTGGTCAGTCGGTCTCCGCTCAAAAAAAACGCCACCCGCTGTCTGCTCTCTCAAGAAGCGGAAGTCGCCGAACTGATCCACCGCTTCTCCAGCGAATCCCCTGCCGGTCCGGCCGTGCAGCAAATGGAGGTGCTGCTGCGGGCTGCCATTTTCAAGCCCGCAGCCGGTATCGTCGGGCTGCTCCTCCAGCATGCAGCCGACAGGTTGGATGCCGCCTATCAACCCCGTCCCGGTGAACACCGCAAAGGTCGGGCTTGGATGGAGTTCCAGTGCCTCTTTGGAACCCTCCGTCTGCAGCGCGACTATTACCATCATCCGGGCAAGCATCAGGGTCACTTTCCCGCTGATGCCGGACTCGGTCTGGAGGGCCGCTAAACTCCGGCATTGGCCCGTTTGGTCTGTTTGGAGGGGGCTGACGAACCCGGCTTCGACAAGGCCGAGCGGCATCTTGCCGAAACTGGCGGCATCCTTGTGTCGTCCCGCCAAATACAACGGATGGTTCAGCGGGTTGGAGCGGGCGCCCAAGACTGGCAGCAGCGAGAAGGCATGGCTGGAAGCACCGATGCCCCGATACTCTACGTTAGCGCCGACGGGACTGGAGTGCCGATGCGCACAGAGGAACTGAAGGGTCGGCGTGGCAAGCAGGCTGATGGGACGGCCAAGACACGGCAGGTGTACCTTGGATGCGTCTTCACCCAGCACCATCGGGACGAGCAGGGACGTCCGGTCCGGGACTGGGACTCAACGAGCTATATCTCCAGCTTTCAGCCCATCGATGGGTTCGGACCCTCGCTGCGACGCGAAGCCTTGCGCCGAGGCATGGGGACCGCGGGCAAAGTAGTGCTTCTCATTGACGGAGCCGCAGGACTCGAGGCCATGGGCACAAAGTGCTTCAAGGACGCGGTGCAGATCGTGGACTTCTACCACGCCATGGAACATGGCGCAGCTGTGCTTGAGGCGCTGATCGGCAAGGACCATCCCGAGTACAAGGGCCGGCTTCGAAAATGGGCCAAGCGGTTGCTCAAGGATCAGGTGGAGGGGCTCATCCAAAAGGCACGCCGACAGGCCAAGGGAACGTCGGCTGAGACCACGGTTGAGGAGCGTCTAGGATACTTCGAGCGCAACATCCTCCGGATGCAGTACGGAACCTTCCGAGCGGCCGGGTATTTCATTGGCTCAGGCGTTGTCGAGGCCGGCTGCAAGACGGTCATCGGCGGACGCTGTAAACAGTCCGGCATGCGGTGGTCCAAGCCAGGAGCCGAGAACATCCTGGCCTTGCGCTGCATTCACAGTAGCCGTCGCCTCGAGGAGTTTTGGAAACACCGCCTCGATACCCATGCCTCCCGAAACGACTCACTTCACCTAGCCGCCTGACGGTTGAATGAAGTTTCCTGTTGTACACCCTCTCTACGCCGAGGCGTGCAGTAGCCATGTGTGGACATGGGGCTGCCAGCACGGTTTAAATCCCCAGTAAGTATGGTGATACACCACTATGTCCCCTTTACGTCAAACGTCGGCGATCTATTCGTCAGGGACGGCATCCACGCGCGGCTCCGTGAACAATTTCCTGGCGCGGTGATCAAAGAGTTACCCGCCAACGACCCACATAGGCGAAGTCAGAAACCCGTCGGCCTGATCGGTGCCAACCTCGAATTGACCAACGCCGAGGCGCAACTGGTCATCGTGGGCGGCAGCAACATGTACGAAGGGCCCGAGTGGAGGCTGATGACAAGCATCGACGCCATCAATGCCATCAATGTCCCGCTGGCATTCATCGGGTTGGGTGTGGGCTCCGTGCGTGGCGATCGCGTCCGTCCCCTGACGGAGAAGTCCAAAGCCGAGATTCGCGCATCGCACAAGAAGGCGATCGGTGTCGCCGTCCGGGACGAGGCGTCGGTTGAGTTTCTCGAGGAACTGGGTCTCCAAGGCACCATGACGGCCTGTCCTGCGACGTTCGTTGGACGTAATCCGATGCGCATCCGGAAGCCGAAGCATGTCGTGGTCAGCGCGCCTCCGGCCCGTTTCCTCCCGAAATGGGGCCATCGGGGTTACTTCCGCAGCAAGGTGATGATATCCACCTTTACCAAGGTCCTGCAGTCGCTGTCGGAGCAGTCGGTGACTTGGGAGGTAATCGCCCATGATGACCGTGACATCGCGTTCCTCATGCCGATGATGGAGATTTTTGGAAAGAAGCCGCTGTACTTCGGCAACGACCCAGCGCCGTTTTACGAGGAGTTCAAGAGGGCAGACGTCGCGGTCTGCTACCGTTTGCACATGGGCATTTCCTGCCTGGGCTGGGGAGTCCCGTTCTGGCTCATCAATTTCGATCTCCGTACCGAGGCATTCCGGGACACCTACGGTATTGGTGAATTGTCCTTCGACGCCTTCAGCCTGACCGATTCACGGCGGCTTAAACGAGCGGTCGGATCAATCAAAAGCTTTCCTTTGGCCCCCGAGCGGCAACAGCTTGAGGGGATGTACGGGAAGCGTGAGAAGTACTGGTCTGTGACCTGTGCATTCTATCAGGGGCTTGTCTCCCGTCTGGGTACGGCCCCATGAAAGCCGCGCATGTCTTCATCACTATGCCTGTCGGCGGTGCCGAGGATCTGGTGCTGTCGCTGATGCGCATGTGCAAGCCCGACATCGATCTCCAGGCCGTCTGCCTTCGTGAACTAGGCGCCTCCGGAACCGAGGCCGCCGCCGCAAAATTCCCCATACATTTCCTGCCTGTGGCCCTCAGCCGCCAGATGAACCCGCTCGGCATCTGGCGGTTGTCCCGATGGCTGAGGCGGGAGAAGTTCGATTTGGTGCATTCGCACGTCTACAATGCCCACGTCTATGCCGTGCTGGCCGCAAAGCTCGCGGGACTGCCGTGCGTCATGCACCACCACAAGACGTTTAATCGCGACCGAAAACGCCGCTGGCTGACATTGAGAGCCCTGTCCAAATTGACCGCTGTCCAGATAACGCTGTCGGAACAGACGCGTCTCGACCTCCTTTCTGCCCTGTCGCTGGAGCCGGACAACGTTTTTGCCATTTCCAATGCAGTCGACAGTAGCATCTTCAAAGCGGCGACGGACAAGCGGAAAATCCGTCGCGAACTTGGTCTTCCGGAAGCAGGATTCCTGATGGGCGGCGTCGCTTCGCTGAATCCTCAGAAGAACCACGCCGCCACCGTGAAGATGTGCCGGACCTTGCGGGACCGGTGTGTGGATCTTCACGCTATCATCTGCGGCGAAGGAAAGCTGCGCGGTGATTTGGAAAAGGAGATCTCCGCTCTGGATGTCGGATCCGTCCTGCGTCTCGCCGGGAACCAGCGTCCGATCCACCCGTGGCTCCAATGCTTCGACGCCCTATTGCTCCCCTCGACGTGGGAAGGACAGCCCTTAATCCTGCTCCAGGCCCTTGCCTGCGGGACACCGGTGATCGCCAGTCGTATCGAGGGAAACATCGCGGTGCTCGGCGCGGACCATCTGGGATTGTTCGATCTGGACAAGCCCGACGACTACGCTAACACCGTTCAGAAGCTGGCCACGGAAACTTCGTTCAGGGAACGCTTGCTTGCCCACCAGCAGAAAACATTGTCGCAACAACCTGCCCTGCAAGACTACGCCGTAAAATTGCGGAAGATCTACAACCTGGCGATCAAGGGTGCCGCCTCGTAGTAATAGACGCAGGACGACATGAACTTTCCGCCGGCAGCTCGGCGCTCCATTCCAACCTTGGCGAATGCCGCGTCGAGATCGAGTTCGGTGAGGTGATTCATCCAGGCGTTTTTTTTGCGCTTCGCCGGATCCGATTCAGGAGTCATAATGCAATAGGCTATAATGCAGCGTGGAGCGGCTCCGGCGACCTTTGAGAGAAACCAGCCCACATCTTCCACGTACTCCAGGCAGCCGCTGATAAACGTAATGTCCGTCTTTTCGGCGGGAAACTCCTTCTTGTTTAAATCGCAGATGAGCGTGCCGGGCCCACGATCCTGATAATCGCAACCGAAATACCGGCAGCCTGCGGGGAGCATGTCTTTAAGCCACATTTTGCCGCAGCCGATGTCAAGGACTGACTGACCGGGCTGGATGAAACGCTGCATGTCCTCGATCCGCGCCTTCCAGCGCTCGTCGAAGAACTCCTGTTTCTTCCATTCGCCCTGCGGCTGAAAGAGCGCCCTTAATCGACGCAACCACATCGGTTTCACTCTTCGCGACGCTAGCCGAACTTTCGTTACCGGGCACTTTAAAAGTGAAAACCCCAGCAAAAGGCGGCTTCTTGGGGTAAAGGTCTGCACTACATGTGATTTGGCGACTGGTCGGCCTGCTGGGTTGCTCCGGTAAAACCAACCGCAGTCGGTCCATCAGCAACGGTTGCTGGCAGACGGCTCCGTGTAGCGCGACATCAGCAACTCACGCCCGTCGCTCTTCGGTCCGTGGACATCCACCATCTGCCCAAGTCTCTCCAGCACCGATCTCGGGGTCACCCATTAGTGCACACCGTCAAACGATAAAACGTCTCCGTCCCCAAATTTTCTTCTTTAGGTGCTTTTCTCTCGGGCCAAGGCCCCTTTGCGGTTGGTATTCGATCCTGCTCAATCGGTCGTTGAATCTGGATCTCCACGCCTTGGCGTGGGCGATCCGCTCAGTCACCCATCTGGCTCTAGCACGCTTCGTTTCCCGGAGCTTCGCCCCGTTCTCGTGGACACGATGCTTTCGCACCACATCCCATGCCCAACCCCGCTTTACCACGGGATCCAGAAAGTCGTCAGTTCCGTCCGGTGTTCATTCAGTTCGAAGAGCTTTGGTTCGCGTCTGGCCTACAGGCCTGTCGCGTCCAACCCTGTGCAGACTCACCGTTCGGTCGAATCGCCGCAAAAATATCCTCGTCCGTCGTTG
>CAJAHH010000076.1 GCA_903939515.1 uncultured Verrucomicrobiota bacterium | reverse complement strand
TGTTGTTCTTGCGCCAAAAGGCCCAACCACCCTTCCTGCCCCAGCCACGAGATTTTTTGGTCTCAACCTTATTGGTGGACGCATTGGCTTGATTGCGCAGGGCACGAGCCTTCAGGTCTTGCTCACTGGCATACTGCGTGAACATCCCAACGATGACGAAGGGCTGCCCGTTGATCTGGATCGTTTCGCCGAGCGGAATGATCTCACGCCCCACTTCATCCGGATCGCCAAATAGGGAGTCTCGTATCCCAGTTCCAATGACACAAACCGCATGCGCTTTCTCTTCATCCAATGCATTGAAGAACCGGCCGTGCTCCACGGTGTGGAGGTTCATCTCCAATACTTCCGGCCAAACTCCCACGCATTCCTCAGGGCTAGCTCGCTTGTCTCCGCGGGAAACCATGGCGTCCGGCACGGCCATTTCCGGTGAAATCACCCGCAATAACGGGGCACCCTGTTTTAGGGCAATCACATCTACTAAGGTCCTACCAGGCGCCTGGTCAGCCAGATGCTCTTGGTAGGCCGGAACCGCCTGCCTCTGGAGGAGCACCTTGTCGGCCCCACCCATGGCTATCATGGATTCCCTCATGCCGTTCTCCATGCCCTTGATGATGGCACTCATGCCAACCAATGAGGCGACACCCAGCACAACGCCAAACATGGTTAGTAATGACCGGAACTTGTGGGCCCAAACTTCTTTGAGACCAATTAGGATCGCATTGAAAAGGTTCATCAGTCGTAACGAAGAGACTGAATAACATCCATCCGGGCCGCTTTCACCGCCGGGAAAATGCCAGCCACGAGACCAACAACCACAGCAAACCCAAAGGACAACGCCATGGCACCGCTGGTGATCACCGGATCATTGCCGGTGGGTGCCACCCAAGTGATACCGAGCACCACGAATCGGGAAAATGCCAATCCAAGAACCCCGCCCACCACTGCGATGACCACGCTTTCTACAAGGATCTGAACAAAGATATCAAGTCCCCCTGCCCCGACTGCCTTGCGGATGCCAATCTCCCGGATGCGCTCAGAGATGCTCGCCAGCATGATATTCATAATGCCGATACCACCGACAAACAGGCTGATGCCGGCAATGAGCCCACCACTCATGCGAGCATTCTTGACGAAACGGTCGATGTCGGCACTCCAGTCCTCAAAGGTCCGGAAGGCGAAATCCTCAATACCCCGATGGTTCACCATCATGATGTTCCGAATCTTGGTCAGCGTTTGCTCGATTTGTGAGAAGTCGCGAACCTTCAATTCAATATTACTCAGGCGGGGCTCAGCTGGGGCATTGGAAAGGCCGGACTGGAACCGATGCCACATCGTGTTGAGGGGCATGTAGACGGTGTTGTTCTTAATCCAAAAAGCAAAATTGCCGCTGCGCCCTTGCCCACGCACCGGTCCCTTGGGCGGAGCTTTGCCCTCGGATA
Source organism: uncultured Verrucomicrobiota bacterium (assembly GCA_903939515.1). GTDB lineage: Bacteria > Verrucomicrobiota > Verrucomicrobiia > Limisphaerales > UBA9464 > SXXZ01. The sequence continues at coordinate 115,128 of CAJAHH010000076.1, read as the reverse complement.
TAAGCTTCTGACGCTCAACTTCTCGCTCTAAGCGCTGCTTGCGGTCTTGCTCTCCCTCGTAGCGCTTGAACATCCCGATAATGGTGAAGGGCTGGCCGTTGATGGTCATGATGCGCCCTAACGGGATCACCTCGGAACCCGCATCTTCTGGCCTACCGAAGAGTTCATCCCGGATGCCCGTGCCAATAACACACACCGGCCGAGCCTCCGATGCATCAATGTCATTAAACATCCGACCATGCTCCACTTCGTGTTCCATGATCTTCACCTTCTCCGGCACAACTCCTCCGGTCATGAAGGTTCGATGAAACTTGCCGTTGGCTTGAAGCGTCGGATCCAAATCTAATCGCATCTCAGGGGCGATAATCTCGATGTCAGGAACTCCAGCCTTAAGGGCCTCAACATCGGCCAGCGTCATTCCGCGAGCCAAGTCCCTGAGATGCCGCTGTTCAACGGGTACGCGCTGGGCCTCCATGCGCACCTTCTGCAAACCTCCGATGGCGAGCAACGCTTCACGCTGACCATTTTCCATGCCTTGAACCATCGCGCTCATGGCCACGAGCGAGGACACCCCTAGCACGATCCCTAACATGGTGAGGGCACTGCGGAACTTGTGCGCCCAGATCTCCTTTAAGCCGACCACCACAGCATTGCCCAAGCTCGTCTTGCCAACGGGAAGATCTTGCAACGATAGATCCGACGACGAAATACGCGGCAGTTCCAGACTCATGATGCCTGCCCTTCGTTAGGCGCTTTGGAAACCCGGTCAAGACCCGCCAATTTGGAATCGACTTGGTGAGCAATCTTACCGTTTCGAATCTCGATGCGCCGTGGGGTCACCGCTGCGATCTCCGGATTGTGAGTTACCAAGATCACGGTGCGCCCCTCGGCCGCCAAACGCCGAAACAGAGCCAAAATCAACTCGCCCGTGTGGGTATCGAGGTTGCCGGTCGGCTCGTCGGCTAAGATAATCTTGGGATTGTTGACCAGAGCCCGGGCAATGGCCACGCGCTGTTGCTGACCGCCGGAAAGCTGATTCGGGCGATTCTTGAGGCGGTGGCTTAATTCCACCATTTCCAGGGCCTTCTCAGCGCGCTCTCGACGCTCACGACTTCCGATGCCCGCATAGATCATCGGCAATTCAACATTCTGCAGCACGTTGAGTTTGGGCAGCAGGTTGAAGAACTGGAACACGAAGCCGATGGTGCGATTGCGCACCCGGGCCAGTTCCCGAGCCGAAGCATTGGCAATATCGGTGCCTGCCAAAACCACATTACCCAGGGTCGGCGAATCCAAACAGCCCAAGATATGCATCAAGGTGGACTTGCCGCTGCCGGAAGGACCGATGATGGATACAAATTCTCCCTGATCCAGATCGAGGGATACGTCGTCCAGAGCTCGGATCTCCTCCCCACCGAGATGGTAGATCTTGGAGACGTTGCGAAGTTCGAGCAGCGCCATGTTCAGGTTCAGTCTCAGCGTTGGGCCGCGGTCGCCTTTGTGGCTACCTTGACACTGTTGGTGTCGCCACCCGTTCCCAACTCCTTGGATCGATCCTCCAAAGAAACCACCTCGCCCGCCTGCAGCCCCGAAGTCACCTCTGCGAAAAAGTAATCACTCACACCGATCTTGATCGGGCGCCGTTCCCAAGTCTCCTCCTTACGGACCCAGATGTGGCGCTCGATTTCACGGGTCGCCGGATTGGTTTCCGTAAACACCGCAGCCAGAGGGGCAGCCACCACATTTTCGGCACTGGCCACCGGTATGGAGATGTTGGCGCTCATGCCGGGCCGGATCTGGCTATCGACATCCTTCAGGAGGATGCGCGCAGCAAAGCCCCGAATATTGTTCTTCAGGGTCGACTGGGGCGCAATACGCTCGACTTTGCCGACCACCTTAAGGCCCGAAACCGCTTCCACGCTGACCTCCACCTGCTGGTCCACGTGCAACCGAGTCACATCTGCCTGATTAATGTGAGCATTGACGATCAGGTCGTTAAGATTGGCGATCGTGAGCACCTCGGTGCCCGCATTAAAACCGCCCGATCCAGAAACGGCCTGACCTACAGAGATGGGCCGGGTGAGAATCGTGGAATCGAACGGGGCCATCACCTCGGTTTTTCGCAGACGTTCGACGATGAGTTCCAGGGACTTTTCCCTCAAGGCCAGCTCGTTCTTGGCCAAATCAAACTTGGTGCGGCTGTCCTCAAAGAGTTCCTGGGAGATGAGTTTGCCTTCAAACAGCAACTGAGCCCGCTTGTAGTCCCGTTCAGCCTGTCCCAATTGCAAGCGCGATCGCTCCACATTCTTGTCTTCTTGCTGCCGCTGGGTCTGCAATTCCCGGTCATCTAGTTTGAAGAGCAATTGCCCCGATTTTACCCGGTCACCCACATCCACGGGCAGCACTTCAATCTTGCCGTTGACCTCCGGCCGAACACTCACCTGCTCGGCCGGTGTGATGTCGCCCGCGGCGTTAATGGCGAACTTGATGTTGCGAGTCTCAATGACAGCGGTGTCCACCTTGGTACTGACCTGCGGAACTGCCCCAGCCCGCTGCCGCTGGGTGTAAAACCATCCCCCGGCTCCCAGGGCTCCGACCAACAGGATAACAATCAGAATCTTCATCGACGATTTTGTCTTCTTACCACAATCGTACGAACACGTACAATCCACCAACGAAGTTTTCCCGCGTTGTCGGGAAGGCTTTCCGATGCTTGGCTGGTTAAAGACGTTTTCAATGACTCCTTCATTCATCCTCCTTTTGTCCCTGTCGTTACTGGTGTTGCGCTGGCTGGGCCAATGGTTTCTGGACCGATTGAACCGCAACCACGTCCAGACCCATGCTCACCAACCGCCCGAGGCGGTCCGGGACATCATGGATGAGTCGACCTACCGCCGCTCCGTGGACTACACACTGGCCAAATCCCGATTCGGCCAGATGGAGGAACTGTGGGGCTTGGCCATGAAGATCCTCTTTTTGAGCAGCGGATTCCTGCCCTGGAGCTTGAGCTTCTGGGCTGGTTGGGTCGGTTCAGGCGTGCTGGCCACCGCCGGCTGGCTCTTGGTGATTTCGCTCGTGATGGGCGTGCCGGACCTTCCGCTAGAATGGTGGTCCCAATTTCGGCTCGAGGAACGCTTTGGATTCAACAAGAGCACCCTCAAAATCTGGATCACCGATCACCTCAAGATGCTGGCCCTCAGCACGGCTTTGGGACTACCTCTGATCGCTGGCATCCTCAAACTCACTGATTGGATCGGAAACCAATGGTGGCTCTGGGCGTGGGTCCTCCTCATGGCTTTTCAGGCGGTGATGATGGTTCTGGCCCCCATCCTCATCCTACCCTTGTTCAATAAATTCACCCCGCTGCCTGCAGGCTCGCTGCGGGATCGCCTCCTCAAACTGGGAGAACGCACCGGATTCTCCGCCAAGACCATTCAAGTGGCAGATGGCAGTCGGCGTTCCGCCCATTCCAACGCGTACTTCACAGGCTTTGGGCGATTCCGGAAAATCGTACTCTACGACACGTTGATCGCCCAGTTGACCGAGGTGGAACTCGAAGCGGTGCTGGCCCACGAAATCGGCCATTATCGGCGCGGTCATATTCCCAAGATGCTCATTTGGGCCGGCGTTTCATCGCTCGTGAGCTTCGCATTGCTGGGCTGGTTGGCTCGCCAGTCGGTGTTCCTCGAAGCCTTTGGTTTCAAAGGATCGGCCGGCACCGCCCCGGTGCTGCTCTTGGCCGGATTGCTGGGCGGTGCGGTCACCTTCTGGCTCACCCCTTTAGGGACCCGCCGGTCACGACGGCACGAATTTGAGGCGGACGCCTACGCCCGGAACGCCATGGCTGAAAGCGCTTCGCTCATCGGAGCCTTGCGCAAGATGCACGAGAAGAACCTGTCTAACCTGACGCCCCATCCGTGGTTCAGCGGGTTCTACTACTCGCACCCGACTTTGGTGGAGCGAGAGGCCTCCCTGCGTCTTGATTCGCGATCCACTGCTCCGGTCCACTGAACCGAAGGGCTTTTAGCGGTACATCCGCCCTTCGGCCAACGGGAAGGCATTGGGGATGTGCCGCACTTCGCGGACCTCGGCACCGGCAAAGAGAACCTCGACGATGTCGAAGCGGAAGGCGACTTGAGGCCGGCCGAGTTCGTTGAGGTAGGCCAGGGCCGTGTCGGACAGCTTGCGCTGCTTCGGCCGCCCCACCGCTTGGGCCGGACGCGCCCAACTCTCCGACGACCGCGACTTCACCTCCACAAAGGCCAGCACTTCCCCGTCGCGAGCAATCAGGTCTATCTCCCCACGCCCGTGCCGGTAGTTGGCGCACAAGATCTTCATCCCCAGCCTCTCCAATTCGCTGCGGGCGGCGTCTTCGCCGCATCTTCCGAGGCGGAGGTGGGCCCCGGCTTCAACAGGCTTGACGGGTTTCCGGAGTTGGGACCAGAGACTCATGTCGGGAATAGCTCCGGTTCAGGCCGTCGCAGTGGCGCAAAACTCAGGCGATGGATGGGACAAGGTCCCAGACGGGCGACAGCCTCCAGGTGTTCGGGTGTAGGATAACCCTTGTGACTGGCAAACCCATAACCGGGCCACCGCCCCTCCGCCTCCCGCATCACCCGATCCCGGGTCACCTTGGCCAGCACCGAGGCGGCAGCGATGGAATAGCTCAGAGAATCTCCTTTCACCAAGGCTGTCTGGGGCAGTCGCAAACTCCGAACCGGACGCCCATCCACCAACGCGTGATCCACGTCGTCCCCCAAATCAGCCAATGCCTGATTCATCGCACGATGGGTGGCTTGCAAGATGTTGATCGCATCAATCACCCGGGGCTCCACCGCCGCAATGGCGAAACGAACGGCCGGATCGCCCGTCAGTCCGGCGAAGAACCGATCCCGCTGAGTCTCGGTCAATTGCTTGGAGTCGTTCAAATCGGCAAACGCATCCGGAATTCCTTCCAAGACCCAAGCGCGAGGCAAAATGACCGCAGCCGCAACCACCGGTCCAGCCAGAGGACCCCGCCCCGCTTCATCCACTCCGGCGACCCTTTCGATCCCGGATGCGAAGCAGGATCGCTCATGCAGAAAACGGTCTACGGCGGGGCGTCGCGGCATGAGCCCATCACACCGCTAAGGGTGCCGGGCGTCAAAGCCTGCCTTGGACGCTGGGTGACTCGATGACGAAACCACTAACGCAAAAAACCGCCAAATTGGCGGTTTGTGAAAAGTCGTCGACCGATCCGGATCGACTGAATCCGAAATTCAGTAGGTGGTCGTGCGCTCGTAGAGCCAAGTCGCGTCCAACGTGTCCAGAACCCGGTCGGACTTCTGCCGAAGACCGTAGGTGAGAATCGTGGGCGATCTCCACTTTTTGATCTCCGAGTGGCCATCCGCGAATGAAAGCCCGCCAGCGCCGTTGTGGTAAGAGGCGGGGTAGTCAACGAACGAGGTCTGCGAGGCGTGCACAAACCAACCATCGTTGATGGACGCCGGGTTCTCATCAATCGTCACCCATGTCTGGGAGGCACCCAGAATAAAATCACTTTGCTTGCGGTAAGCCCGACCGGTGCTCCACTCCTGTCCCCGAACCGGATTCATGTAGCAACTCATGGAATTACTCCGAACTTTCGGAATACCGCCACCCCCGAAAGGCCCCTTGGTCGTCGCTCTGTCGGAGGGGCACTTGTAGACCGCCAATGCTCCGACGTATTTGAAGAGCAAGGAATCCATGATCAGCATGGTGTTAGTCCAACTCGGGCCTTCATGCATGGTTCCCATGCACCACTGGTTCAACGGATAGGTTTTCGTCGGGCTAGCGGCATTGACCAAGCCGCCCAAACCCGCTGACAGGCAAATCTCGTCCCGGTTGTCTCCGGAGTACAAAGTCCAACCCAGCATCAATTGCTTACCGTTGTTCATGCACATGATGCCCTGAGCCTTGGACTTGGCCTTGCCGAGTGCGGGCAAGAGCATGCCGGCTAGAATCGCAATAATGGCAATAACTACCAACAGCTCAATGAGCGTAAAACCTTTGCGCTGGGTATCCACCGAAACCTTATGAGAGATCTTCATGTATTTTCTAACTAGGGTCAGGACATCTTCGAACTGTAACTTCCGTTTGGCAAGTTTAGAGGAGTATTTTTAGCCATCGAGACGGCCCTCACGAGGGCCCTCACGATGCTTCGGCCATGGGCTAAAAAAGCCCTAGACAGTCAACCTGCACCACCGCCAGCCACCTGCTTGGGGTCTCCCTTGATCAGGGCTACGGCGTAATCGCGATTCATCCGGGCGATGAAGTCGAGGGAGATTTCTTTCGGGCAAACCGCCTCGCAGCTTCCCGTCACGGTGCAGGCTCCGAAACCCTCGGTGTCCATTTGTTCCACCATGGATTTGACGCGCTTGTAACGCTCTGGCTGTCCCTGCGGCATCAAACCCAAATGGGACACCTTGGCGGCCACGAAGAGCATGGCGCTGGCGTTCTTGCAGGCGGCCACGCAGGCCCCGCAGCCAATGCACTGGGCGGCATCCATCGCCAGATCGGCGTTCTCCTTCGGCACCGGGATGCTATTGGCATCGGGCGCGCTGCCGGTGCGAACAGTGATGAATCCACCGGCCTGCTGGATGCGGTCGAAAGACTTCCGGTCACACACCAAATCCTTAACGATGGGGAAGGCCTTGGCGCGCCAGGGCTCGATGACAATCTCGTCGCCATTGCTGAAGCTGCGCATGTAGGTCTGGCAGGTGGCAACGCCTTTGTGAGGACCGTGGGGCTTGCCATCGATGACCAACGAGCAGGTGCCACAAATACCCTCGCGGCAATCGTGGTCGAAGGCGATGGGATCTTCGCCCCGGTTAGAGAGCTCTTCGTTCACCACGTCGAGCATCTCCAGGAACGACATTTTCGGATTCAGCTCGGGAGACGCATAGGTCTTGAACTCGCCCGCGGCATTCGCGTTCTTCTGGCGCCAGACTTTCAGGCTAACTTTCATTGGCAGTAGGGAAAGGGTTGTGCAGGTGGCGAGTTATTTGTAGCTCCGGGTGCTCATCTTCACTTCTTCGTAGATGAGCGGCTCTTTGTTCAGGATCGGGGCCTTGTCAGGGGCTCCGGCGTACTCCCAGGCCGCCACGAAAGCGAACTGGTCGTCACGGCGCTTCACGTCGCCCGCATTGACGACGCCCTGCTGCACTTCGACGTCGTTGGGCGTGTACTGGTACTCTTCGCGGAAGTGTCCACCGCAACTTTCCTCGCGCATGAGCGCGTCGCGACACATGAGCTCACCCAACTCGATGAAGTCAGCCACACGACCAGCCTTCTCCAGCGGTTGATTCCAACCGTCCGGCTCGCCCAACGCTTTGACATTGGTCCGGTATTCTTCGCGGAGGTCACCGATGAGCTGGATGCCCTTTTGAAGACCCGTCGCACTCCGGGCCATCCCGCAGTAGTCCCACATGATCTTGCCCAACTGCTTGTGGAAACTGTCGGGCGTGCGCTTGCCGTTGCTCGAAGTGACTTGGCGGGTGAATTTTTGAACTTCTTCTTCAGCCTGTTTAAACTCCCCGCGATCGGTCGCCGGACGGCCCCCAGCCTTCACATTGGCCAAGTAGGTCGTGATGGTGCTCGGGAGTACGAAGTAACCGTCGGAGAGTCCCTGCATCAGGGCGCTGGCCCCAAGGCGGTTGGCGCCGTGATCGGAGAAGTTGGCCTCGCCCAAGACAAACAAGCCCGGGATGTTGCTCATCAGGTTGTAGTCCACCCAAAGACCACCCATGGTGTAATGGACCGCCGGGTAGATGCGCATCGGCGTCTTGTAGGCGTCCTCATTGGTGATCTCGTGGTACATCGAGAACAGATTGCCGTAGCGCTCGCGCACCTTGCCTTCGCCTAAACGCTGGATGGAGTCACCGAAATCCAGATAGACGCCCAAACCGGTGTCGCCGATACCCCGCCCTTCGTCGCAGACGGACTTGGCAGCTCGGCTAGCAACGTCCCGCGGGGCGAGATTGCCGAAGGCCGAGTACATGCGCTCCAGATAGTAGTCGCGATCGCCCTCAGCGATGTCAGCGGGGTTCTTCTTGCAGTCTTCCTTGCGCTTCGGGACCCAAATGCGTCCGTCGTTGCGCAGCGACTCCGACATCAGGGTCAGCTTGGACTGATAATCGCCCGACACCGGGATGCATGTCGGGTGAATTTGCGTGTAGCAGGGATTGGCGAAGCAGGCGCCGCGCTTGTAGGCGCGCCAACTGGCCGTAACATTGGAACCACGGGCGTAGGTCGATAGGTTATAGACGTTGCCATAGCCACCGGTGGCGAGAACAACTGCATCGGCGCTGTGCCGGGTGATTTCGCCTGTCTGCAAGTTGCGAACGATGATGCCCTTGGCGTGGCCATCGACCACCACCAGATCGAGCATTTCGGTGTGGGTATGGGAATGAATCCCACCCGCAGCAATCATCTTGTTCAGCGCCGAATAAGCGCCCAGCAGAAGCTGCTGACCCGTTTGGCCGCGGGCGTAGAAGGTGCGGGAAACTTGTGCACCGCCGAAGGACCGGTTGTCTAGCAACCCACCGTACTCACGAGCAAACGGGACACCCTGCGCAGCACACTGGTCGATGATGCTCACCGAAACCTCAGCCAGACGGTGAACGTTGGCCTCCCGGGCGCGGTAATCGCCACCCTTGATGGTATCGTAAAACAGGCGATGCACCGAATCACCGTCGTTCTGGTAATTCTTGGCCGCGTTAATGCCACCTTGAGCAGCCACCGAATGGGCCCGACGGGGGGAACCGTGGAACACGAAGTTGTGCACCTCGTAGCCCAGCTCGGCCAAGGTCGCTGAGGCGCTGGAACCGGCCAATCCGGCACCGACCACGATGACCTTGTATTTCCGCTTGTTGGCCGGATTAATCAGCTTGGAGCCGAACTTGTGTTTCTCCCACTTGTCAGCCAGAGGGCCGGAGGGAATCTGAGAATTGAGCGTGGCCATATCAGCGAAGAGTCTCCGTGTTGGTCGTCGGCGCTTTGGTGAGGTTCTTAACGTAGTCGCCCCCCATGCCGGTCAGCACCGCCACCGGGATTGAAGCATATCCCAAAAAGACCGCTAAACTGGCCACTTGGGCAAAGGCGGCGATCCGAGCCCCCCAAACGTGGTTGCGTAAGCCCAGCGACTGGAACATCGAGGACAACCCATGGCCGAGATGAACGAACAGCAAAGCCTGAGCAATCAGATAAAAGAGAGAAACCCAACCCACCTGGAATCCGTGAACCATCATTGCGTACACGTCTTGGACCTGGGTTCCATCGGCCAATCGAGTGGTTAGAGAATGGAAATCCAAACCACCCTTCACGCCGTTCACTGGGGTCAACTGCACGGTGTAGTGCAGGAGATGATAAACAACGAAAGCCATGATCACCAAACCGCTGACCAGCATGTAGCGCGAACGCCAACTGGACCCGTAGGCTGACCCACCCACATAGCCCACCGGACGCGCCGCCTTGTTGGCCGCGCTGAGAGTGAGCGCAGTAGCCACATGCACAGCCACCGTGGCTAACAACCCCAATCGAGCTCCCCACAGGAGTCCTGGCTTGGACTTCAGGAAGTAAGCGTAGGAGTTAATCAACTCCGGGTTACCGAATACCTGGAGGTTGCCCACCAGATGGCCGACGACGAAACCGAAGAGCGCCAAGCCGGTCAAGGCCATCAGGTACTTCTTCCCCAGGGAGGATCGCCAAACGCGTTGCAACAAATTCATTGGATCAAAATCACCGCGGAAACTCGAGGTTTCAATATTTCCACACCGCCAGATACTTCCCTTACAACCAACCCGTCAAATGTTCTGAGAATGTATAAGGTTGGCTTGCAGCCATCTTAAGGGTGTCACGGTAAATTTATAAGGCTCTAAAGCGCGTAATTTTGAGGCCCTATCAGCGCGCCATCACCCGATAGAAAAAATTCCCAACCGATGGCGTATGCACCCAACTGAGCCTCCCGACGCCGCGGTCCACCAAACCGGCTCCGGGGACCGTTTGCCACGCTTCTTCCAGTGAAGTCCGCCCTTGGAGCACCCACTCGCGCGCAACACCCGAAGTGAGCGCAAAATCAATGAACACTTGGCCAGCCTCGTTCCGGCGGATTCCCTCGACCACCACGGTTCCGGAGGCAACGGCTGTTGGTGAAAACCGCACAACCAACGGAAGCGAGTAGGGCAACACTTGGCCTCCGAAGCGGGGACGGGCCTTGAGCTCATAGGTTTCCCCAAGCCCCCCCTTGAAGACAAAGGGCTCGCCCACCGCCAATAAGTGGGTGGCTGGCTCGGTGCCTACCTGCGAGTTGATGAATTGAAAATCGTCCAGAGACCATCCAAAGGACGACTGGGTCTGACTGTAAAACCGGGCACCCTCAACGGGTTCAACAAAGAACCGAAATCGAACCCGCATTTCCACCCCAACCCAGGCGGCCAGTGAGACAGACTTGGTCCCATAGCTGCCGTGGGGAGGCACAGAGATTCCGCGTCCCCGCTCCTGCAGGAGGGCTGTCCACTCGATACCATTGGTAGAAACTTCCACTGAGGCGATCTGGTTCGTGCTCGTGTAGCCCAAGAAGGACTTGAAGCGAATCTCGGCTCCAGTGCTCGGACGGATCTTCGGCTGGAACTGAAGAATTTGGTCCAGCCCATTGGTGTGAACCAATTGGAAGGAGCGTGTCCCAGAGGCTGGAGTCCCCAGCTTCACCGGATCCCAACCCTCTAGACCACTGAACTGAAAGCGCACGCCCCCATCCTCGGCACCCTCGACTCCGGTGAACGCATCCCATCGCATAGAGGCCCACTCGTAACCGGAGGCCCCCAAAACCGGCTCGACTCGGAACACGTTCAGCCCGACGGACGACGCGGCAGTGGGGCCTAGAACTCGGGTCCCGCCGTAGGGCAGTACCCAGTCCTGTTTCACGTTCTTTCCGGCGATGACAGTCACCGTGCGAGTTCCGAGTTCGTAATCACCGCTCAAAAAACGAACCCTCTGAGTTCCCTCTGCTCCCGGAATGGCGTACCCCCCAGAACTTCGGGTCAGGGCGAACCAACCGGAAGTTTCACCCTCCACTCGAACTCCCGGCACCCCCTCATCCACATCGTAGAAACCGTTCGTATTGAAGTCATAATACACCACACCCGTCACCAGCGGTTGTGGGTCGGCGCGGAACCCGAAATCCAATGTCACCACGCGGGGACCGACCGTGTTGGTCACCGCCGGAGTGATGACCACGTTGGTACCCACAAGATTGGTGAGCGGAGGGGTCACACGGGAACGGGTTCCATGCACCACGCCGACTCCTAACTCGCGAAATGCTCCTTCGTGATTGCTGTTACGATGTCCGGGCGGACGCTGGACACCACCATCACCAAAGCCCCAATCGACTTCGAAGCTGGCGTGTCCCTCCAGTGGGGACTTGGCGTACGCATAAACACTCTCTCCCCCGCCGCTCAGCGGGTAACCAGTTCCCAGCAGACGGGAGGAGGTCGTGTTGATGACAGCACCGGTCGCCGGGTCTCGTTCCTCATGCTCTTGGACGGCATTTCGCAGCATGTACTCACTGTGGCTGCGGGCGATTTCGATCAGACGCGGCTCGAAGGCCAGCGGCGGTTGAGGCGGGTACGCCGCGATCTCATCGACGACCCGCTGGAGATCGACGCCAAAAAAACCATAGGTGAACTGAAGCTCTGCATCGGAGCTCGTCGCCAGCAAATACCCTTCTTCCCAAGGCAACGCTCGGGCCCGATTGATGTATTCGAGATACATCTGCTCCTCGGAGGTCGGATCCCCGATGAAATACTCACGCCATGGAGCAACGACACCCGCGCCCACGGTCTCGAGTCGCTTGGCCAACGGAGCCTCCCCCAACCCGGGTGAGAGCCGAATCGCTGGAGGCGCTGGCTGCGGATCCACCGCCCCGGCCCGGAGGGAAAGGAGCCCTGTCAACGCCATTAGAAACATCCAAAACCGTCCGAGCATCATAATTCAATAATGTTGTATCGATAATACCCCGATCCAGCCCAAACCCCAATTACCAAAAAACACCCGGGTCGACTCCATCAGGCAGTAGCGGGACTGCCCAAACCGAGCCTCGGAGCCCTCACTCGCGCGCAGCCCGCACGTTCTACTTAGCCAGAAACTCCTCAGCGAGCGAAGGCCTTGTCTTGCGGAGCCGCCCGTTTATCGACTTAAAGAAAACACGCGCTGCCCGCCGACAAAAGTCCCCGTCACGCGCCCTTTCATGGGCCATCCGTGGAAGGGATTATTCTGACTCAGACTCTCTGTGTCGCGGCGGTCACAAACCCAGGAAGCCTCCGGATCAAAGAGTGTGATGTCGCCCCAGGCCCCCACCGAAAGCGTACCCCGACCTTCGGAAAGTTTGAGGAAACGGGCCGGATTGATCGTGAGTTTCTCGAGCACCCCGGAAAGCGAGAGCCGCCCCGTATGGTAAAGCTGCATGAGAGATAGAGGCAGCTCGAGTTCCAAACCCACGATCCCGAAGGGCGCGTCGTCAAATTCGACATCCTTCTCCGACTCGGTGTGCGGGGCGTGGTCGCTGGCAATAATCTCCAAGGTTCCATCAACCAACCCCTCGAGAATCGCCTCCCGATCGGCTGCGGTGCGCAGAGGCGGATTCATCTTGAAGTGGGTGTGGTAAATCGGCCAGGTGGGCAGCGGATGCCCCTGAAAGACTCGTTGGGCCAATTCTGCGCCATCTCCGGCCCAAAATTCAGCACTGCCAGCGATGGTCGAATCGGTGAGCGTGAAATGATGCGGACAGGCCTCTCCAGAAATCGGCACCCCCCGCTTCTTGGCTTCGCGAATCAGCCGAACGCTGCCCGCCGCACTCATGTGCTGACAATGCACTGGTGTTCCAGTTTGTTCGGCCAAGAGGATATTGCGGGCGACGATTAACTCTTCACCGGCGGCAGGCCATCCGCGGAGCCCCAGACGCAAGCTTTGAAGCCCCTCGTGCATGACGCCATTCATGACCATCCCGTAGTCTTGGCAGTGGTCCATCACGGGCAGTCCGAACTGACGGGCGTATTCCAGGGCACGGCGCATCAAATCATTGTTCTGGATGCAATGACCGTCATCGGTCAACGCCACCACGCCAGCCTTGGCCAACGAACCAATCGACGCCAATTCTTCGCCCTGAATTCCCTTACTCATCGCACCGGAGACCTCAATTCGAATTACCGCCGTGCGGGCCTTTTCTTGGATGAGGGCCACAGTGCTGGCTGAATCGATCGACGGCTGCGTGTTCGGCATGCAAACCACCGTGGTGAAGCCACCGCGGGCAGCCGCCTGAGCGCCGGTGGCGATCGTCTCCTTGGCGGTCTGTCCAGGTTCACGAAAATGAACATGGAGGTCGATCAGCCCGGGACACACCACCTGCCCGGTGGCGTCAATCCGTTCGGCCTCCGCCGGAGCCTGCAGAGACGGGCCAACCCGGGCGATCCGCCCATCGGTTACCAAGACATCGGCCGCCCCGTCGAATCCATTGGCTGGATCCACCACCCGACCGCCTGAAATCAGCAATGATCGCATTTCGGGCCCGAGGTTAATCAACCCCTGGCCGTTCGGCAACGATGCCGGGGCCCACCCACTAGAGAATCATTCAAGATCTTCAACTGCGCCTTCGTCCTCGGTCTGAACTCCGTGACGAGCCATAGCGTCCCTCAATTGGGATCGAAACTCATATCGACGAGAGGGGGTGATGACAAACCACGGGAACCAACCCGTGTTTCGCTCTAAAACTAGAACCCGGTGACTGTCGAAGAAGCCGTTACGCCAATTCTCTGTCCTCAGCCATGGGAGACCTCCTCGAGGTTTTTGAATGCGCTGGATTTGTTCGAAAGGCACCCGCCGAACTGTCGTTTTACCAAAAACCACCCGTAGGGAGCTCTGGCCGATGACATAGCGCAAGCGAGTGCGGAACCAATACCAGGCACCTGCCCAAAGGGCCGCCCCCGAGATACCCACCAGAACCCATTGAAGTGGCGTCAATATCATGATCATCCCCTTCGTCCGGCCCAAAGTAGGCCGACCGGAACCGCCAGACCCGCCAACAACCAGAAGAGCACCCACCCCTTGCCGCGGACCGTCTTAAAGGCCAAGAAGACTCCGAGCGCCGTCGAGATCAATACGGCCACCGACATGGCGCCGATGAGTCCCTGAAAGAGCTTCGGTGACGACGGGCGACTAAATTCACGATCACCCGGATAAACCTGATCGGTGTGAACCACCCGAAATTTTTGCAGCAACGTCTCGGCATCTCCAGCGGTCTTGAGCCGTTCTGGGTTGATCGTCTGATACCAACCGGTCGCCACGAAGAAAACGAGCAGCGGGGTGAAGAAAACCCCGAGAAACAAGTGCAGTCGGCGGATGAGTTTCATGGGCGGATTCGTGCTGCTTAAACTTAGGGACCCTGACTGCGCCTACTTGACCACCGGGATGCGAATCTTTTGACCCGTGATTAACCGCTCCGGGCGCAACTTGGGATTGGCCTCGAGAACATGCTTCAGGCGCACTTTCAGTCCGTAGCCCTTGTTGTACTCATTGATGATTTGGCTCACCGATTGGTTGTCACGGACAACGTGCTCATAGAATTCGTAATCGGCCGGCAACGTCGGCTTGGGCACGTCCGCCTTGGGCTCGGATTTGAGATCAGACTTAGAATCAGACTTGGCTCCCGCCCCGTTTCCACCGGCACCGACGCTCGGCTCTGCGGATGGCTTGCGACCCTTTGGTTTGGGATCGTCGAAGCTCGGAGGCGGTGCTGTGGGCAGGTCTGCGAGTCGCTTGATCTGTTGCACCACCTTTTCGTTGTCGTCCTGACGGCGGCGATCCAAATCCCTCAACTGGTCGAGCACCTTCTTAAGCTGCTCCTGAGTGACCGCGTCTTTGCCGGCCGAAGCGGCCACCGATCGAACCTCACCCATCTGCGAACGCAATTCAGCGATGGTGGCTTCCAGTTTCTGGATCCGGGCCCGCAACCGTTCCTCGGACTCTTCGGCCTGTTGGAATCGGGACTGCAACTGGCGAATGTCCTCCGGGGTGATCTCTGCCTGCAGGGACAGGATCCCGCCTAGAATCATGGCCATCGACAGGGAACCAGCTCGGAGCAACCTCATACATTGCTATCTTAAGAGCGGTACCGAATCAGGCGCAAGGCTGGCGACGGTTTCTCGTACACCTGTGACCCAATGGAAACATTCACAAGCTTGCGCTCAGATCCAACCGAGACCACCTTTTGGCTCTAAGTTTAATCTATTTGCTCGCCGCATGATCACTCGACGTCACGCACTCAAGTCGGCCGGTGTCTTGGCTTTGGCCATGGCTGCGGCTCCGTTCCGCACCTTCGCACAATCCGCCTCCGGGCCCCACAAGTTGCCTGCGCTGGGATACGCCTTCGACGCGCTGGAGCCGTACATCGATGCCAAGACCATGGAAATCCACCATGGCAAGCATCACCAGACCTACGTCACCAAGCTCAACGAAGCCCTGTCTGATTACCCCGACCTGCAGAAACTCTCGGTGGAAGACCTGCTCAAGAACCTCAACACTGTTCCTGAGAAGATCCGTTCCGCCGTCCGCAACCACGGTGGCGGCCACTACAACCACTCCCTCTTCTGGCAGTGCCTCAAGAAGGATTCAGCCCCGCTGACCGAAGGTGGACCGCTCATGAAGGCCTTCGGCGAACTCTTCAGCAGTGAAGACGAGGCCAAGGAAGAATTTCTCAAGCGCGCCATGGGCGTTTTCGGAAGCGGATGGCTTTGGGTTGTGGTCACCAAGGACAAGAGCCTGAAGCTGGTCACCACTGCCAATCAGGACAGCCCGTTGTCCAACGGCGAGGCCCCGCTCTTCGGCATCGACCTGTGGGAGCACGCCTACTACCTGAAGCACCAGAATCGCCGCGCCGACTACGTGCAGGCCCTCTCGAAGGTGCTCAACTGGGAGTTCATCGAGGCCCGGTTCGAGAAGCTCACCGCCTGAACACCGCACCCTCCGGTCTTCACGGACCGGCCGGGTTTCCATCCGATCACATCTGATCACGCCGGCGTGCACGCACTGTGCGCCGGCGTTGTCGTTTTCAGGGAGGCGATCCGCCGGGCCTTCGAGCCGAACCACTCTCGACCAGGATCTTGAGGGAATCCTCGCTGGGACGGGCTGCCAACGCCACCGCGGCCGCGGTTTCCTCGAGCGGAAAGCGATGGGTGATGAGCTTCCGGACATCCAAGCGCCGGGAAAACACCCATCGGGCGACTTCTTTCTGCAGCGTGAAGTCGGAGGAATAGCTGCCCATCAATCCTTTTTCATCCACGCAAAGCACCCCGAGGTCTACGGGTGCCATTTTGCCGCGCAAGGTGTGGGCAAAAAGCAGGGTCGCCCCCCCGCCCCGCAATGCGGCCTGAGCCTGGGCCACCACGGCATCCACCGGCACACAGACGACGGCGGCATCCAACCCGCGACCGCGGGTCAGTGCGCGCAAGGCATCCACCAAGTTCACATCCGCCCCGTCCAAGGCCTTCCAGGCGCCCCAGCGTCGGGCCAGTTGGCGGCGGGATTCCATGAGGTCCGTCGCCACCACGCGCATCCCCAGCTCGGACAGCATTCCGATGAAGAGCAACCCAATGGGTCCGGCACCAGCCACCCAGACCGTGTCGCCCTTCAGGAGGGGCAGGCTGCGGATGCCTTTTAGCACCGTATTGACGGGCTCAAGCATGGCTCCTTCTTCCAGACTGTTCTTGGCCGGTATCTTCACCACCCCGGGCAGGCAGAAATCCATGACCCGAACGAATTCAGCATAACCGCCACCGGCCGGCTCGAAGCCCGCCGTGATGCCCGTACGCTTGTAGGTTTCACATTGGGCAAAGGCCCGGTGTCGGCAGAAATGGCAGTCCAGACACGGCACATGGTGGTGAAGCCCGACGCGGTCACCGACCGACCACCCTTGAACCCGAGCACCCACCCGAACAATGGTGCCAGCCGTTTCATGGCCATAAATCCGAGGGGGTGACTGGGTTCCGTAGTGGACTTTCTTAATGTCGGTGGGGCACACCCCGCAAACCCCCACCCGCACGAGGATTTCGCTGGAGCCAATCCGAGGCACCGGAACCACCTCGACCCGCAAATCATTCACACCCCGATACACCACCGCCCGCATGGTCTTAGAAGTCGTCGCAGACACGCTGCAAAGCTTGAGCCAAAGGCGCTGGAGCAAAAAAGAGATTTTGCGGGGAAAGGCAGACGAATGAACCGGTGCAATGCGGCTGTTCGAGACTAACAGAAAACGGCAGTCTTCGTTCACCCTCCGCCATTCCTAGACTGGAGGGCCACGCACTCCTGAAATAATGTCTCCGTCCATGAGGCCCTCTGAAGCGCATCCCCAGTCTCTGGAATCCCTGCACGGCGACATTTGGAGCCGCCTGAGCCAGGCCACTTCGGATCTGTCCCATCCGTGGCGAACCCCAACTTTGGCGACGGCCGGTCCAGATTATCCGGATGCCCGCATCGTGGTTCTGCGGGAGGTCGATCTCCATGAGCGGACGCTGGTTTGTTTCTCGGACAGCCGAGCCCACAAGGTCGCCGGTGTGCGAATCCAACCCGTGGCCACATGGTGCTTTTACGATCCGGTGTCCCGCATTCAGTTGCGGGCCCGCGGAGATACTCGGGTCCACATCCAAAATACGCTAACGCGACACCACTGGGAGAAACTGCCCCACAGCAGTCGTCGCCTGTACGGAACGGTTCCTCGTCCCGGGGAACAAATTCTAGCACCGTGGGAAATTCCTTTCGGAGATCACCCGGTTGAGCAATTCGCCGTATTGGTAACCACCGTTCATGAACTGGACTGGCTGCAGTTGAAGCCCGAGCATCATGAGCGCGCCCGGTTCCGCTGGGACGCCGATTCCTGGGAAGCCCATTGGGTCTGCCCCTGAACCGACAGAGTTCCAAAGCCAGCCAACCAGCAAGCCCGTCCGTTCTCATCCAGTCATTGTGCAATACCTCGCCCATGTCCACGGCGACGCAAAGGGAGCCTTTGCCGTCCGTCCCCGCACCACGGGGGAAATCATCCGTCGCGTCGCAGGCTACCTGCGGCCTTACCCGCTGCTGGCTTCAGGCACCATCGTCTGCGCCCTGTTGGGCCAACTGGCGACCTTCGCCTATCCTAAGCTGACCCGCTTCGTGATGGACGACGTAATCGGATCCGGGCGGAAAGAAGAGTTGGGTGGCGCCATCCTCGGACTCCTCGCGGCCTTCGCCCTAAGAGATGCCTTCAACTCTCTGCGAATCCGCCTCAACAACCGCTTCGAGCAGAACGTCATCTTCGACATTCGCTGCCAAGTCTATGGCCGGCTGCAACAACTCGCCCCCAGCTGGTTCGACCACCGAGCCACCGGCGACCTGATGACCCGAGTCATCGAGGATGTCGGGGCCATGGAACGATTGCTCATCGATGGCACCGAACAGGGCGTTGTGGCTGTCTTGGGCGTACTGGGCGTGGCGACACTGCTCTTCCTCAATGACCCTGCTCTCGCCGCCGTTGCCCTCATCCCCGTGCCGCTGCTGGTGGCCGGCGGTGTCTGGTACACTCGAACTGCTGCCTCCCGCTACCGAGCCCGCAGTCAGGCCAGCAGCGCCATGAACGCTCTCTTGATGGACAACCTTCAAGGCATTCGGCAAATCAAACTCTTCGGCCGTGAGGCCCACGAAGACTCCCGCTTCGCTCAGCGGGCCGACGCCTTGCGAAAGGGCACCTTGACGGTGATGAAGGCCTGGGCGGGCTACAATCCGGCCATGCAGTTCGCCTCGGCTCTGGGCACAGTGCTGGTGTTATGGCTGGGCGGACGCAAAGTCATTGCAGGAGCCATGACCCCCGGCGCACTCGTAGAATTCCTACTCTTTCTCGGAATGTTCTACGCCCCGCTGAATGTCCTGCATCAATTGAACCAAATGTCCCAATCGGCCCGGGCGGCCGGTGAACGCGTCTTTGATATTCTGGATGCCCCAGCGGAGGCCACCACGGCCACTTCCAATCCAACCAGTACGTCCCCGTCCCGCCTCCGGGGAGAGGTCTCGTTCGAAGGCGTCTCGGCTGCCTACGAAGGACGGCCGGATGCGCTGAACGAGATCGATCTGCAAGTGCACGCCGGCCAGACCATCGCATTGGTCGGCCCTACCGGGGCAGGCAAATCCACTTTAGTAAACCTGCTACCCCGCTTCTACCCGATTGCCGGAGGACGGATTACGGTCGATGGCCAACCCTTGGAATCCATCCCGTTGGGCTTCCTACGCTCCCAGATCGCCGTCGTCAGCCAAGAGCCCTTCCTCTTCAATGGCACGATCCGCGAAAATATTCTCTACGGTCGCCTCAATGCCACCGAAGCGGAACTCATCACGGCCGCCGAGACGGCCAACGCCGCGGAGTTCATTCGACGCCTTCCCGACGGGTTTGATACTCGGGTCGGTGAGCGGGGCATCCGCCTGAGCGTGGGCGAGAAGCAGCGCATTAGCATCGCACGAGCTCTTCTGAAAGACGCTCCCATCCTGATCCTCGACGAGGCCACGGCCAGCGTCGACACCGCCACGGAGCGACTCATTCAGGAGGCACTCAAGCGGTTGATGAGCAACCGGACCAGCTTTGTCATCGCCCACCGACTGGGCACGATCCGCGATGCGGATCTCATCGCGGTGCTGAAAGACGGCCGCATCGTGGAACGCGGCACTCACTCGGAGCTTCTGGCTATCGACGGACTCTACACCCGCTTGCACCGGGCCCAGGAGGCTTCTGCAGCCATTCTCTGATCTTCAATCTCTGTACCCTTCAACGCCTCCATGGAAACCCTGATCGCCCAACTCGACCGCCACCTCCGCAAAAGCCCCGTGCTCGGCCGCGACGTTTACATCGCCAAGACCGCCGTGGTGGTGGGCGATGTCACTCTTGGCGACGAATCCAGCGTTTGGTACGGGGCCGTACTCCGCGGGGACATCAACCGCATTGAAATCGGACGCGGCACCAATGTTCAGGACAATGCCGTTTTACATTTGTCCGACGATCATCCGTGCATCCTCGGCGACCATGTCACCGTCGGCCACTCTGCCAACGTCCATGCCTGCACCATTGGGGACCGCTGTCTGATCGGCATGGGAGCCACGGTCTTGGACGGATCGGTCATCGGAGAAGAGTGCCTCATCGGAGCCAACGCGCTGGTCACCCCCGGTTCCCGAATCCCAGCCGGTTCGATGGTGCTGGGATCTCCAGCCAAGGTCGTCCGCCCGCTCACCTCGGAGGAACGAGCCGGCCTAAAACACTGGGCCGACAAGTACGTGACCAACGGCGCCTACTGTCTCCGCCACGGCCTGCACGTGGGCCAACCGCTCTGACCCCGGGGTCGCAATCTGGTCTCAGCCCGCGTTTTCCAGGGGCAAGGCGCTGATCTCCAGCATCCGCTCGATGGGCTTGCGGGCGCGCTCGATGATGTCGGGCGGCAAGATGACTTGGGGCTCCAAGGTGGTCATGCAATCCCGGAGTTTCTCGAGGGTGTTCATCTTCATGAAATGACACTCGTTGCAGGCACACCGCTCCGTCGGTGCCGGGATGAAATGCTTGTCGGGGCACTCCTTTTGCAGGCGGTGCAACATGCCCGCCTCGGTGGCGATGATAATGTCCTTGGCCGAGGTCTTCCGGCACCAGGTGATCATCTTCTCGGTGGAGCAAACTTCGTCAGCCAGCATCCGCACCGATCGGGTGCACTCGGGGTGGGCCACGACCGGAGCCCCAGGAAACTGCTGACGAATCCGGGTGATGGCCTGATGGGTCCACTCAACATGAACATAGCAATTGCCCTTCCACAGGGTCATCGGCCGACCCGTTTGTTCGATGACCCAAGCCCCCAGGTTTTCATCCGGAACGAACAACAACGGCCGATCCTTTGGCGCGTGCTCCACAATTTTAACCGCATTGCCGCTGGTCACGATGCAGTCGCTCAAGGCCTTCACCTCGGCCGAACAGTTAATATAAGCGATGGTGTAGAAATCGGGATTGGTCGCCTGGAGTTCACGCAGCTTGGCAGCCGGGCAACTCTCTTCGAGGGAACAACCGGCATCGCGATCCGGGAGAATGACCCGCTTGGTGGGATTCAAGATCTTGGCCGTTTCGGCCATGAAGTGCACCCCACAGAAAACGATCACATCAGCTGAAGTCTTGGCCGCCTGCTGGGACAAGCCCAGGGAATCACCCACAAAATCAGCCACATCCTGAATTTCCGGCACCTGGTAGTTGTGGGCCAGAATCACGGCATTATGCCGACGCTTCAGTTCCAAGATCTCCCGGGAAAGGGCATCAAACTGCGCCGGAGGCATCGGCTTGCGGACAGAGGCGATCAGCGGATCGGACGCGTGAACCATGGAGCGAGGTTAAGCCGCAGGAGCCTCGGTGCCAAGGGTTGGGTCGCTCTGTCCGAGCCAAGCCCCAATCGCCCAGCCACGACGAAGCCATGCTCCGAACTGCGAACAACAGCCTGTCCTTGGCCTATGCGGCCCCCTGGTCCGCGCCGAGCGAGCCGCGCCCTAGGTGTTATTTCCGAAACTGCAGGCATGGCTCCGGCTGGAAGATTGACTCGGGCCGGCGAAGTGCGCGGACTCTAGCGCAGCAAGCATGAATCCAGTGATCCCAAGGGTATCGACCCTGTCTCCAAATCCCGATCGGCCACCGCGATGGGGACTGTACGGCGGATCGTTTGATCCGCTGCACCGAGGCCATCTGCTGGTCGCCCAAGCGGCTCTGGAGGAATTGGCGCTGGACCGGTTGTTCTTCATTCCTGCCGCACAGTCGCCTTTCAAGCCGGGTTCCCGACCCGCCCCAGATGCAGCCCGATTACGGATGCTCCGCCGATCGCTGGCCGGCCAATCCCGCACCGAGGTCCATGATGATGAACTAAGCCGAGGCGGCGTGAGCTACTCAATCGATACGGTGAACACGTTCACTGCGCGACATCCGGAAGCTGAGCTCTTCTGGCTCATCGGGTCTGATCATGTGCCCACCCTGCCCCAATGGCGTCAGGCCGAGGCGTTGGCCAAGGCAGTGACCTTCGTGGTCATTCCAAGACCCGGCCAACCTCAGGCCTCCCTCCCCTCGCCTTGGCGACTGCGTCACCTGCGTGGGTGGCCGCTGGGCATTTCCTCGTCGGAGATCCGGGACCGGATACGTCGGGGGCTTCCCTTCGCGCACCTAGTGCCCGCCGGCGCGGCCGACGTCATCGCCTCTGAGGGCCTTTACCAGAACCCTGCTTAGCCACAGCGGTTCAATCGGATGAGTCGCGCTGGCCACACAACCCCTTTCCTCCTCACTCAATCGTTACAGCTGAGTCGACGCGAGCGAGGCAGCCGACGCAGACGATGAGGATGCGGCCAGTGCATTAATGCCGCTGGCGGCGTAACCGGCTCCGAAGCCGTTGTCGATGTTCACTACCGTCAGACCGCTGGCGCAGGAATTGAGCATTCCCAAGAGCGCGGTCAGGCCGCCGAAGTGGGAGCCATACCCCACACTGGTGGGGACCCCAATGATAGGCCGACCGATGAGGCCACCCACCACACTGGGCAATGCAGCCTCCATTCCCGCCACCACGATCACCACATTGGCGGACTGAATCTCGGGAAGCCGGCGCAGCAGGCGGTGCAACCCCGCCACGCCGACGTCGTAAATCCGCTGGACGGTGTTACCCATAAAATCTGCGGTCACCGCGGCCTCTTCGGCGACCGGAAGATCGGTCGTGCCGGCGGCCACGACAGCAATGATTCCTGGACGCTTGGGCAGCGGCGATATTTCAAGAGTTAGACAGCGGGCCGCCTCATGATGGATCGTGTGCGGGAACTTCTCCTTCATGGCTCGGGCGTGCTCCGGGGTCACCCGTGTGGTCAGAACTCGTCCGTCGGCCGCCAGAATTTCCCCCGCAATCGCCACCACCTGTTCCGGGGTTTTGCTCGCGCCAAAGATGACCTCCGGGAACCCCTTGCGCAGGGCTCGATGCTGATCAACGACGGCAAAACCGAGATCGACCACCGGGGCCGCCTGGAAGGCTTGAAGGACCTGCTCGACAGGCACCTGACCATTTCGAAAACGTTCTAACAGCGTGAGGGCTTCCGTGGGACTCATGGGATCGCAGTGTATCAGGGACGATGGGGGGGCAACGGGTCGGCCGCTTCGCGCAACCGTCGACGGGCCTCGGCCAGCCGTTCGGGTTGATGATTCGCCACATTCTGTACTGCAGCGGGATCGGCCTTCAGATCATACAGTTCGACAGCTCCTGCGGAGGAGCGCTCAACGGCCTTCCAATGGTCCCAGCGGATGGCCCGACTCGGTGGAGCCTCGGCCGTTTCCCAGTACAGGCCACCGGCACGAATGGTGGGCTCCTTGAGCCCGCCTAACACTTCTGGCAGGAGCGAAATACCATCGAGACCCTGAGGGGCCGGAACACGAGCCAGGGCCGCGGCTGTTGGCAACACATCCCATAAGGCCACCGGGCGTTCGTTGGTCTGGCCGGCCGTGATCTTGCCCGGCCAACTGAAGAGCAGCGGCACCCGGAGCCGGGTCTCGGCCAACCGATCCTCCCCAGAAGCGGTTGCGCTGACACTGGTCACCACAAGGAGCGTCTCGCGCCGGATGCGGCTCTGCTCGAGTTCCCGAACCACCGCACCGACAAAGGTATCCCACTGCAATCGATGGCGTCCGCGCACATCTTCGGAGGCAACGCCACCGGGTAGCGGATGAGACACATACAGAAAGAATGGGTGATCCTCATGAACCTGGATGTAATTGGTGGCGAACCGCGCGAACCAGTCGGGGGCGTAATTAGCCAAACGCCCGCGTTGGTCGATGAGGTTGTCGAAGACGTCGGTATTCCGCCACAGAGCCTTGGGGTACAGGTCCTTGGCCTCCCGGGAATCCAGAAAACCAAACCAATCCGAAAACCCCTGCTTCATCGGATGGCCCTGGGTGTTGTTGCCGCCTAAGTCCCACACACCGATCGCCGCCGTCCGGTATCCCGCCGCCCGAAACACTTCTCCGAGAGTGACATCCTCGTTGGCCAGCGGACCTGACACCGGCCCACGGATCCGCCCATGCCCGGAATGCCGAGCGGTCAAGAGCGCCGCACGACTCGCGGGAGTCGATGCCGCGCCCGCGTAAGCTTGGGACCAGCGCAGGCCCGAGGCGGCCAGCTTTTCCAGATTCGGGAAAGCCCCGTTGGTTCCCAGGTCTGAATCCGCCCAACCGTCGGCAGCGAGAATCACCACGTTGGGTAACGGCGAGCGGCGGTGGACGTTGGCGGGAACATCTACCTTGGCCGCCCTGGCTGCTTTGCTTGAAGCCGGCGCTGGGGCATCGGCAGCCACCAGGGCTAATGATGCCAACAGAACGGCTAGCAGGGCACCCAGCACGCCGAACGCGCCGAACGCGCGGGGCTGCCCCCTCCTCATCAAACTCCCTCGAATCATCGTGTCCACGGACGATGGAACCTCAATGCGGTTCATGGCCAGATCGGATGTGCATTCCCCAAGCGTGGCTGAGCGAGCACCTATTCCTTGCCGTGGTGCTTCACCAAGAAATTCACCAGGGCAGGCACGTCATTGGTGGGGATCGGCGCTCCGTATTTGGTGCGCATTTTATCGACACTGGCCGTCCACCCGGTTCGGCTCAATCGGGGCTGGGTGGCGATGTAGTCGAAGGAATGGCAAAGGGCACAATGGCGGCGAATCGGTGCAGCCGGATCACCCTCGGGCAGCGCCGGTTCACCCACGGGGAGCACCCAGGGATCGGCCGCATGCGCATTGGCTTTGGGAGACTCCGGCACGGTGGTCGCCGCCGACAACACCCAAACACCCGTGAGCGCTAACACCACTCCCAAAACTGCCCAACTAGAGGCGACGCATCGAAATTCACGCAAGTTCATAAGCTCAATACGGTTCGTTCTACGACATTGCGCATGTAGCCCGCTGGATTCCACAACGCATCCAGGGGTTGGCTTTGCCCAAGGCGATTAGTGGCCCGGGCCAAGATCTCCGGCGAGCCCTCAGTCGGAGGCTGCCAGTCGAGGGTCCACTCTCGAAAGGCGTAGCGACCGAGATCCTTGCCCAGTTGGGCGGTCGTCCAACGCTTTCCACCATCGGTGGACACGGTCACATCCGAGATCCCTGACCCGCCGTCAAAGGCAATGCCGCGCAGGGTCACACCTTGCCCTGCAGGCTGAATTCGATCTCCCGCCCGGTGACTGGTCAGGAAAGACCGCACATTGAACCGATCAATCGGCACGGTGCGCTTGGGCGTGGTTCCGGGTGCCACATGCGCACAAGGATCGTCGGGAATGCGGTAGGCCGGATTCATCCAGAACCCAATGAAAGTAGCATCCACCACCTGAATCGAGTGCAGGTGCTTGACCCAATAGGTTCCGTAGCGCCCCGGCACCACCAGACGCAGCGGATAGCCATTGAGCCAGGGCAAGGCTTCACCGTTCATCTCCCAGGCAAGCAGCACATCCGGGTCGAGCGCCTGCTCGACATCCAACGCCTTCACAAAATCAGGAATACCGGCCACCAACGGCCGATCGAGCCCGTCGAAAAGCACCTGCTTAGACTGAGGCAGCAGGTTGGAAGCCTTGAGCACATCGGCCAAGCGGACCCCGCGCCATCGTGCACAACCCATGTTACCATGGCCTGATTGGCCTCCCGGGATTCGTGGCTGGAAGAAGCCGCGACTGTTTCCGGAGCATTGGTTCACGGCGACCACTTCGACCGACTCAAACTTCTCCTTCAGCGTCTCCAAGCTCCAGGTCTGCGGCGTCTGGACGCTTCCACGCACTTGCAAGCGAAAGGTCTCCGGGCTCAGCACCGACTGCGGCGGAGGCGAGCCGGCGAGGTGGTAGCGGACAAAGAACGCGTCGTTCGGTGTTAGCAGG
Organism: uncultured Verrucomicrobiota bacterium; assembly: GCA_903939515.1. Taxonomy (GTDB): domain Bacteria; phylum Verrucomicrobiota; class Verrucomicrobiia; order Limisphaerales; family UBA9464; genus SXXZ01. Next base: position 89,149 of record CAJAHH010000076.1, on the reverse strand, counting down.
CTTTCCTGATAAACGGAGAACGGGGTCTCCAACTGCGGTGGGCGGGCCGTATGACGGATAAGTGGGCGTTTCTGGGGATACTTGACCAATGGCCGCTCGCCGTTGTCGAAGGGCAGTCGTACCATTTCTTCAGCCAAGGCCGAAGCGGCCAGCCCAGCCAAGCCGGCCTTCAAGAACCTCCGACGGCTGGTTCCCTCTTCTCCCAGTTCCCGGTGCATGGATCCGAAGGTAACTCCAAATGATGGGCCTAGAAAAGCGCCGAGAGAGGCAGAATAAACCCTGTCTACGGTCCTCCCTACGATCCTCCAGTCACTCACCAATACCTGGGTAGACGGGCTCGTGACTGAGGACTCGGGACAGTTGCACTGCGCTGGCGAAGGCATCTTCGTGGAATCCGTAGCGAAAGTAGCTGCCGGCGAAGAAAACATTCTGGCCGTTTCCACGACGGTTGAGACCGGGCAACTCCTTCTGGGCGGCGATCGCCTCCAGACTGAAGAGCGGATGGGTGTAAGGAATCTTGCGGTGGACGCGAGCCGGATCGATCTCGTGCTCGCCATTGATGGACACGAAATAGTCGGTGTCCGTTTGAAGGCCTTGGAGACAGTTCATCCAATACACGGTCTGCGGAAGAACGGCTCCACTGGGATGCCGCGACATGCGATAATTCCAGGCCGACCAGGCAAGCCGAGCCTTGGGCATAACCTTCCGATCACTGTGCACCGTCGCCAGGTTCGGTTGATACTGGAACGCGCCAAGCAACCGCCGCTCATCCGCATCGGCATCGGTGAGTAGGCGCAGTGACTCATCGGCGTGGGCCGCGAGGATCACGTTGTCGAAGCGATGGGTCTGCCCGTCGTCAGTGGTCACCCAAACGGAGCCCCTCTCGCGACGCACCGCCACCGCGCCCAAACCGGTCCGGATACGGTCGGCAAAGGGCGGGATTAGCCGACGGACGTATTCGCGGGCCCCTCCGGTCACGGTCCACCAGGGATGCTGAGTGTGCAGACCCAGGAACCCATGGTTGTGGAAGAACTGAATGAGGGTACGCGCCGGGAACTCCAGCATCCGGTCCGGAGGCGTGCTCCAAACCGCACCACTCATCGGAATAAGATAGTGCTCGAGAAAATCCCGTCCGTAACCGCGACGTGCGACATAATCGCCGACAGTCACGGTGGCCCATTGCGGATCCGACAACGCGGGCACCGCCTCAGCATTGAAGCGATTGACCTGTAGGAGCATTCGCCAATAACGAGGACGAAACAAATTGCGCCGCTGAGCGAACAGGTGATTCAAGCTGGAGCCCGAGAACTCTAATCCGCTGGGGACATGCTGGACTGAGAAGGACATGTCGGTGCGTTGAACCGGCACCTGGAGTTCCTCGAACAAGGTTACCAAATAGGGGTAAGTCACCCGGTTGAACACCATGAACCCCGTGTCGAAGGAAACAGGACCACCCGGCTCCACCACCTCGATGGTATTGGTATGACCGCCGACGTGGTTGTTGGGATCGAAGAGCGTCAAATCGAACTGGCGATGCAAAAAATGAGCGCAGCCGAGTCCGGCAATTCCAGTACCAATGATGGCGAGAGAAGGACGAGGGGACATGGGGACGACACAGTTGATGCTTAACATTCTCCGACATATCCGCTGGATGTCCAACGCTCACTCCTGTGAGGGATGTTCACTCCACACTGAAAAGCGCCTTCCTCCGCGTGGGGAGTGCATTCTAGGATCCCGCTATGTCGTTGAGCGAAGTTCCTCGCACTCCCAAGTGGCCCTACCTGTTGGCTGATGTGGTCCTCGTGGCCACCGCCGCCGCCGTGGCATGGAAGGCAGCCCCCGTGTGGACCTGGAAGGAAATCGCCCTCGTAGGTGGCCTGACGGGGCTCGGGGCTTGGATTTTCATCCAACCCTTCCAGAAGGACCACGAGGCGGCTGTAAAGCTCTTCGAACAAGTCAACCTGGCCTCCGCCGCCGAGAAACTGGGCTCACTCGACAAGACCGCGCAGCAAATTGCCGCCGCCACCGCCCAATGGCAGGACATTCAGGCGGTTTCCTCCAAGACCGTGAATGCGGCCGGTAATATCGCTAGCCAGATCGCTGCGGAAGCCAAGGGATTTTCGGAGTTCCTGACCCGCGCCAACGACGGTGAGAAGTCCAATCTCCGACTGGAGATCGAAAAAATGCGCCGCGGTGAGAAGGATTCACTGCAGGTGGTCATTCACCTCATGGACCATTGTTTCGCCCTGTTCCAAGCAGCCTCGGCATCGGGCCAACCCCAGTTAATCCAACAAATCGGCAACTACCGGAACGCCTGCATCGATGCGACGCGCCGAGTCGGCATCTTGCCGTATGAAGCCCAAGCGGGTGAGCCTTTCGATAGCGAGCGGCATGAAATCGCCGACGGCTCCGAACCCCCTCAGGGTGCCACGGTGGATCGAACGATCGCCTGGGGTTATACCTTCCAAGGCGTGGGCATCCGGCGCATCCAGGTGGCCATTGCCACAACAGAAACCGCGGCCACCCAGAGCTAGCCGATCACCTAAAATCAGACCATCGGCTTCGGATAATTTGGCAAGAGCCGGACGTCGATGGCCTCCATACCGGCAGCCCGGATGGATTCCATTCCAAGGTCGGTGTCTTCGAAAGCGCGGCACTGGGCCGGGTCAACGCCCAATTGCCGAGCGGCCTCTAGAAAAATATCGGGAGCGGGTTTCTGCAGCACCACGTCTTCGCTGGTGACGATGGCACCAAACCAATCGTAGATACCCAAATGTCGCAGAACCGCCGGGATACCCGGTCGCGACCCGCCGGTCGCGATGGCCATGGGTAGAACGCCGAGGTGACGCCGAGCAATCTCCACCACGGGTTCAATTGGCCCGACCTCGTGCAGAAACTCCAGGTAGGCGGTTTCCTTTTCCTTAGCGATTACTAATGGGTCAAGCCCATCGATCCCTTGCTCCACAAAAAGCATCTTCAGAATGTTGCGCCCCGGAACTCCACCCAAGGCGTAGAAACGGGTCTCCGGAAAGTCGATGCCGTAGCGACGAGTCACCAACTGCCAGGCTCGCCAATGGAGGGGCATGGTGTGGGCGACGGTTCCGTCGCAGTCGAAGATCAGGGCTCGGGGAGATTGCAGAGTGGGCATCGTGTCAGGTTTCAATGGCCGCAAGGCGGCGTTTCACTTCGTGGTTCATCAGCGGCTCGATCATGGGATCTAAGTCGCCATCCATGAAGGCGGCCAAATTATAGAGCGTTAGTTCCAGTCGATGATCCGTCACCCGATTCTGAGGAAAATTGTAGGTCCGAATCTTCTCGGAGCGCTCGCCCGTACCTACCTGGTCCTTGCGCTGCTGGGCGTACTTGGCGTGCTCCTCGGCCATCTTTCGATCCAACAGTCGGGATCGGAGCACCATCATCGCCTGAGCCTTGTTCTTCTGCTGTGAGCGCTGGTCCTGACAGCGGACATCCAGGCCGGAGGGTTTGTGGAAGATGCGAACCGCCGAATCCGTCGTGTTGACACCCTGACCGCCATGGCCACCGGCACGACAGACGTTAATCACTAAGTCTTCAGGCTTGATGACCACATCTACCTCTTGGGCCTCTGGCATGACGGCCACTGTCACCGTGCTGGTGTGGATCCGTCCCTGGGCCTCGGTGGCCGGCACCCGCTGCACCCGGTGAACACCGGACTCATGCTTGATGCGCTTGAAGACATCCTCGCCGGTGATCATGAAGATCACTTCCTTCATGCCCCCAAGGTCAGATGGGCTGGAATCCATCGGCTCGATCTTCCAGTTACGATCCTCGGAATAGCGGCTGTACATGCGCAACAAGTCTGCAGCAAAGAGCGCGCTCTCGGCTCCGCCCGCGCCGGCCCGAATTTCCAGAATGGTGTTGCGGGAATCTGTGGGGTCCGGAGGGATGATGCCGCGTTGGACTGCCGCCGTGAGACATGATTCCTCGGCCTCCAGGCGCTGAACCTCCTCGGACACCATAATCGCCATCTCGGAACCAGCCAGTTCTGTCGCCAAAAGCTCACGATTTTCAGTGAGATCTCGGTGGGTCTTCAACCAAGCATCCCCATCGGCCAAAAATTGCCGCAAGCGCGAGTGCTCCCGGGTCAGTTCCTGCCCTCGGGCCGCATTGCTGAAGGCGTCCGGGGCACCGAGAAGTGCTTCCACCTCATCAAAGCGGCGGCGAAACTTCTCGATGAACGGCAGGAGATCCATGCTGGGTCAGGTTCTGGAGAGCGAGTGCCCGATACGAACCAAGCAAAAGCAAACCGCCCGCGGGTCGTTTTGGGCGACCGGCGGGCGGTTGTTGGTTCTGCGGCTACTTCTTCTTCTTCTTGCCAACGGCGTCCGCCAAAGCGGCTTGGGCCGCCTGGGTCTTGGCCAAGCGCTGTTGGAACTTGTCCACGCGACCAGCCGTGTCCACGAACTTTTGCTGGCCTGTGTAGAACGGATGGGTGAACGCGCTAATGCCGAGCAGGTAAAGCGGGTACTCCTGACCGTCTTCAGACTTGGCGGAGAGGTTAGTGTTGGCGCAGGACTTAGACAGGAACGACTGGCCAGAGGCCGAGTCGCGGAAGATCATCGTGCGATAGTTTTTCGGGTGCACATCAGCTTTCATAACAGCAAAGAAAGATCAATGTGGGGGAGCCCACCTGAGGAAACAAGCCCTTATTTGTGAGATTACAGCATCTCGCATCCAGCGGCCTTGTTCTCAAGTGCTACGGGTAGCCCCCTACCCTCGTGTTGTACTCGTGGAGTCTCCTAGACTTGCAGGAAGATTAAGCAAGGGACTCGAGATGCCCAATGGCGTCGTCTTCAGCCCCGGGAGCCCTCGCTGACGGCCTGCGAACAAATCCTATCCCCAAGGCACTCGTTGCGGTCTACCTTCCACCAAAACAATCCACGATGAAGCACTACAACGTCGGAGTCATCGGTCACGGTTGGGTGGCCTCGGCCCATATCCCTGCCATTAACGCGACCCGCCAGGGGCGCGTCACCGCGATCTACTCAAAGCGCGATCTCGATCCCGCCGTGGCCAGCGCGCAGTACGGTTCACCCATCCGCGTGTTCAAGGACTTGGACGCCATGCTGGCCGACCCGGACATCCATGCCGTGTCCATTTGCAGTTTCCCCAAAGACCATGCCGCCCAATTCATCCAGGCGGTTCGGGCGGGCAAGCATGTGATTGTCGAGAAACCACTCGCATTGACCTCCTCAGATCTCGAAACCATGGCCACGGCCTTGCGTGGGGCCCCCATTAAGACATGCGTCTGCTTTGAGGTGCGTTTCTCCGCACAATTTCAATCCATTCACGCGATGCTTCAATCCGGACTGCTCGGAGAAGTTCACTTTGCCGAGGTAGATTATTACCACGGTATTGGTCCCTGGTACGGGCAGTTCCGCTGGAGCCATCAGAAGGCTGAGGCGGGCAGTTCACTCCTGAGCGCCGGGTGCCATGCTCTCGATGCACTGCTGATGGTTATGGGTGGCGAACCCGAAGAGGTGACCGCCTACGCCACCTCGTCCAAGAGCCCTCACTTCGCGCCGTACGACTACCCAACCACGCAAGTAAGTATCGTGAAGTTCCGCGATGGTCGAATCGGCAAAACCACCTCCTGCGTGGACAGCCTTCAGCCCTATTATTTCCACACGCACATCGTGGGCAGTGAGGGATCGATCTTGGACAACAAGTTCCACAGCCAGAAACTGGGCATGCTCGACAAAAACAAGTGGAGCCAGTTGTCCTACTCGCCGGTGGATTCGGGCGACGTGAAAGACCACCCCTACCAAACCCAGTTCCAGGCGTTCTTTGACGCCCTAGACCGCGGCGAAGACATGCCGCTGACTTCCTTCGCCGACGCGTACCGCTCGCACCGATTGATCTTCGCGGCGGATGCTTCAGCAGCCTCGGGCAAACCGGTCAAACTCTAAGCCGGTTCCATAAAATCCGGAGAACGGTCGTCAGCGGATCATGCCGCAACGATCGCCGCTGCTAACGCCAAGGCTCCCACCGGCACCGAGTCTTCACCCAAACCGGCCAAAGCAACCCGCGGACCTGGGTGGAACGCGTCCATGAGGTAGGCCGGCAGGGCTGCCGCGATGGCTCCCCGGAGGGGTTCTCCCACCAACGAGAGCCCACCGCCCACCACGATGATCTCGGGATGAAAGAGATGGACGGCGTGGGACAACGCAAAGGCCAAGTCATCGGCGACTTCCTCCAAGATGCGCTGAGCCAGCGGATCACCGTCGTCGACGGCCGCACGCAGATGACGTGCTTCGCCGCCCTCCGTTGACTGGGCCTCGACGGCACGAGCCAGCAAGCCATCCTTGCCGATCACGGCCGCCCGGATCCGACGATCCACGGCCCAACCTGAGCACGCGTCCTCGACGATGCGGCCCGAGCGATCTAAGCGCAGGTGGCCGATCTCGGCTTCACCGGGGCGGGCACCGTGATAAAGACGACCGTTCACGACCATGCCGCCGCCCACACCGCTGCCCATGTTAATCCAGAAGACACATCCAAACCCCTGCCCTGCCCCCCGCAGTGCCTCTCCGAGGGCGGCCACATTGGCATCATTCTCGACGGCAACAGGCACTCCGGTGAGCTCGCGAACCCAGTCTCCCAGCGGAAAATCATGCCAGCCAGGCACCTGATGAGAGCAACAAATCTGGCCGGTCTTAGGGTCCACAGGCCCACCAAAACCCACGCCCACCGAGGCGATGCGATGCCTGGCCATCAACCCAGGAACCACGGCAGCGATCTGTTCCCGAATCCCAGCCCCACCCCGAGCTCGATCGGCTGCCAAGCGATGGCGCTCCAAGAAGGTCCCGTCGGCACTTCCCGCCACGATCTGGATCTTGGTACCCCCGATTTCGATTCCAATATGAGTCATAGGTGTCGGAGGAAACCCTTCGCATTTTGCCTAGCCCGTCCAATCTAATCCGGGAGTCTTTCCTCCCGCCATCGGACCACCCTCCCCAGATCAGACTGACCGTACGAGTGCTGTCCCCGAGGACTGATCCCTCGGATCCCAGCCAGAAATCCCACGGACTAACCACAGACTCGCGACAGATAAATCACTGCTCCGGGACTCGTGACCTACAGCAAGACGAAGTATGGGAGCAGCTCCTGTCGATCCGGGTGTGGATCAAACGCCTTGACAATGCCACCAACCATCACCGGCATAAGTAACCATCCCCAAGAGACTCCTGAAGCCGAGGTTCCTCCCATGATTCTGAACAACTTTCACCCTTCGCCGCACGCCAGGACCCGCGGATTCACCCTCATCGAACTGTTGGTGGTCATTGCCATCATCGCGATCCTTGCCTCGATGCTGCTGCCCGCCTTAGCCCGGGCCAAGCAAATGGCCAACCAGACGGCCTGTCTGAATAACATGCGACAGATCGGTCTCGCATTGACCCTCTACGAGGCCGATCACCGCAAACTGCCACCGAAAGCTTCTCAGGTGCCGGACTTCATGAACACCAAGGGCGCTGGGTGGCAAAACAACTGCCTCTACGCCATCGCACCCTACCTGCAGGGGACGCAAACCAACCGAAGCTCCAAGATCTACAGTTGTCCCAACGCAAAAAAACCCGGCGATGGGAGCGATGCCACCGCCATCAGCTCCACCAGCTACCTTCCCAATGCGGTACCCATGGAACTAAGCCTCGCCTCCATTCCCCGCCCAAGCGATGTCGTCATCATGCAAGAAACCATTCGACTCGTCAGCTTCACCGCACTCCGTCCCGGCATCGCCACGGATTTCGGACTTTGTCCGGGCGGCTACACCTTCTGGCATGTCAACCTGAAGCCCGGGTTCGATTGGTACAGCGATATCCACAACCGCGGCGGCAACCTTGTGTTCATCGATGGGCATGCCCAATACCGTAAGGCCAAACAACTTCGAGCTCGTGACTTTGGCCTTACCGATGGGTCCTCCGGGAAAGCCGAAGATGATAACAAAGCGAGCGATACCGCCTGTTACCGGAGCGATTTCAACGTACCCTGAGGGTTGCGGGCGTCAGGCCTTAAGGCCACACCGCCTGTTCTTATGAGTGTTTGCGCATATTGTTGGAAATGAACCCGTTTTTGCACATGCTCGCAACATGGCCAAGCGCGAGCATTTAGAAGGGGGCTCCGCCAATGATCTCAGTGACGAAGCCCTAGAACTCATTGCGGCTCGATTCCGGGTCCTCGGGGAACCCAGCCGATTGAAGCTCATACGAGCCTTGGAAGGAGGCGAGTTGTCGGTCTCCGATCTTATAGAAAAAACCGGGTTGACCCAGGCTAATGCCTCTCGACACCTCCAAACCCTGACCCAGGCGGGCATTTTAGGCCGTCGTCGTGTCGGAACCAGCGTGATCTACCACATCGCCGACCCTGGGATCTTCCAACTTTGCAAACTGGTTTGCGGATCCCTCCAAACGCTGCTCGCCCGACATACGAGCGCCTTCACCACCCACTAATCACAGGTCCAAAAGACCGCCGCAGGAGGCCCCCTCATCCTAGAGGTCCCTGAGTTCGAGACGCTCAGCGCAGGGACGCTGAAGACGGCGTACTGACCCGGGGTCTGGGATATCAAAAAACCCGCCCTCGGAAATTCCGGGGCGGGTTTGCAGGTTTAGAGACAGGCTTTTGTCTAACCGATCACCGAGCGGCCACGCCACCGGGGACCACGTTCACGGAGCACTGGAACTCCTGATTGATCTCGGTGCCATCCTTAGCCTTCAGCTTGAACTTGATCTCGAGCTGGTTCACTGGGCGGAAGTCTTCGATGTCGATTTCGACCGTGCGACCGTCGGGCAGCAGGCGGGCGCTTTGCACGGCCACCTTCTCACGACCCTTCTTCTCCGGATTCTTCACCTCGTAGGTGCCCGATCCGTAGTTAGACGAACGCAAGTAGTTCCAACGACGGGCTGAGAAGTTCTCGGCGTCGGCGGCTTCCTTGGCGTCGAGCGCATGGGTGAAGGTCAGGCGGAGCCCCTTCGGGGTGTACTTGATCGCCTCGATGGAATGGACCGGCTTGCCCGTGTAGCGAACCCGGTCGAAACCGGAGATCTTCACAGCCTTCGTCTGCCATCCCTGCAAGCCCGCCACGTAGAGCTGGCCATCCTTGGAGTTGAATCGGGCGCGCATCGCCGAGCTGGCGAACTTCACCGGAAAGCGAACCACACCGCCCTGCATCTGACCGTTGCCGGCTTCCTCGTGCATCACGAGGTACAAGGCACACTGGCCGTAGCTCATGTGCAGCAAGTGCTTGGAAAACGGTCCCCACTTGTCGCTGTTAACCCACACTTGGCCGCCGCCGCTGTTGTCATACTCGTCGTGCGACATCCAGGTTAGGGGCTGCTTGAAGCTCTTGACGTCGGCGCCATGGGCGAGGTCTTCGACACCATAGAAACCACCGGGCTTGACCCAGTTCACCGGGCAGGTCGGCACCCAAGTACCTTCGTTGTCACCGGTCGTGATCTGGCCGTTCCAGGGGTTTACGCCGATGCCGTTCGGTGCGCGGAAGCCCGTGGCTACCGTCTCGAACTTTTTGCCATCGGCACTGACCTTCATCAGCGTGCCGGCGTCGCGAGAGATGGTCTCGAAACCACGTCCGCCGCCCTTCACCGGTCCAGCCTTGGCGAAGTAGAAGTTGCCTTCCTTGTCGGTCTGGAGGTCGAAAAGGAACTCATGAAACCCTTCGGTGGAGGTCACCGAGTTGTTGAAGTTCTCGTAGTAGTCGGCCTCACCGTCGTGGTTGTAATCGTAGTAGCGGGTGAGCTGATCGCGACCGGAGGTGTAGATCTGGTCGTTGACGATGCGCAGTCCCAGCGTCTCGTACATGCCCGAAGCGAAGCGCGTCCACTTCAGGTTCTTCAAGCTCTCGTCGATGCCCGAAACGATCCAGATGTCTCCATCCCAAGTGCTGACGGCAGCCCGGGTACCATCGGAGAAGAAGTCCATACCACCAATGCGCAGGCGGCGCTTCCAGGGGTTTTCGATGGGCGGAGTGATTTGGTCGACGACGTACGCTCCGTCGCCCTTGCCGATCACGCCCTGGGTTTCCACAACCTGGGGCCAATGGGCCGCTCCGCCGTGCTGGATGTCGGCGAAGGTCGGCTTGCCCGCGAGAACGCCGGAGGCCTGAGCCACTTCAGAATCAGAGCCGCTGACCACGGCCACCTCAAACACACCGCCGGTCGTGATTCCGATCGGGATCTCCAACTGGACCCGCCCGCCCTCGATCTTCAAGGACGCTCCCTTGGGCAACCCCGTCGCCTGAACGCGGGTGGTGACCCCGTTGGCGCTAACCACAGCGGCCCCGTTCTCCAGCTTGCCGTGACCGTTTTCTACATCGGCCAGCAGGAGGGAGAAGGTCGTATCGGTCTTGGTCTTGCGAGCGAAGAGACCACTCTTCTTGCCGCCGCCGATTTGGAAGGTGCGGACGTACACTGTCTGACCGCCGGCCTGACGGGCCGAGGGTTGCTCGTGAATAGCGATGCTGCCGGCCACGGTGTAGTTCAACTGAACGCGATCGCCGGCTACATGCAAACCGTCCCAGCGCACCACCGAGGCGTCGGTCGGTCCGAACGGCTCCTTGCGGGCGTCAGTGAACATGCCGGTGAGGGAAACTCCGGGGACCACGGCCGTCCCGAAGGACTGCTTGCCGACGATCGAAGGATGTCCGCCGTGGGAACCGTCGAAGGTCACGCCGCGGGTGTTAATGTAACCTCCGGTCCAGCCCGCCGCCATGCGGCACAAGTCGGTGTCGAAGAGCATGTTGGCGTCGGCCGCACCCGGGATGCGGATGGCCAGACCTTTCATGGCAGTGTTCTTGGCCGGGAACGAGGCACTGATGCAGGCGCCCTGGAAGGGGAAATCCTTCTGGAGCAAGGCTTCATTGATCTTCTCGGCGGCGGATAGAGAGACGATGGACAGCGCGAGCGCGGCTGCCATCCGCAGTGAGCGGGAATTCATTCGATTTTCGTGCATGGAATCAAAGGCGATAACGAATACCAAAGTGTGCCCAACAAGGCCAAACGCAAACGGCGGCCGATGAAACTTCAGTCCCCCGTCATGAACACACGATCCAATGCCGTGGTAGCAAAACGGGGGGCTGTGGAACCCCATGTAATTCTGCTCGGTGCTCAGGCTGAACCTTCCCGTGGATCACTGAGTCCAATCGTTCAATCCGCCCGCAAACACCTCCGAAGCGGAGGCATCGAAACTCCAGCGAAGACGTTCGAGACCCGCCCCCGTGCTGGGTTGCTCATGAAAGCCCGAGACGAATGCACCCTTTGCCACGGAACTTTAAGCGTTATCGTCGGCACATCGATGGAATCACAACGTCCCACAAAAACACTGGACCTCAATGTGCTGGGGCTGCCTTTGGAGCCCTGCTGCTTCGCGCCACAGACAGGCTTCTACCGCGATGGCTACTGCCGCACCGGACCCCAAGATTCCGGCCGCCATATCGTCTGTGCTGAAGTGACACTAGAGTTCCTGGAGTTCTCCCAAGCCGCTGGCAACGACCTTTCCACTCCCATGCCCGCGTACGGTTTTCCCGGTTTGCGCTCTGGAGATCGCTGGTGCTTGTGCGCCCTGCGTTGGAAAGAGGCCTTCGAGGCGGGGTGCGCTCCTCCGGTGATCCTCGAAGCCTGCAACCAACGGGTGCTCGAACTCATTTCCCTTGAAGCCCTCCAAGCCCATGCCCTCTGAGCGGCCCGATTGCACCCCAGAGGCCGAAACTCAGGCCAGCAGCCCAGCCCCATTCCGTGGAGGGTGGCACTGGGACAATTCATACGCCCGACTGCCGGACGGGTTGCACAGCCGCGTGCAGCCGACGCCTGTTTCCCAGCCTCGTTGGGGAATCTTCAACCAGGACTTAGCAAACACTCTAGGCCTCGACGGGAACACATTAGGGCAACCTGAGCAGGTGGACTTCTTCGTCGGCAACCGTCTCTTTGAGGGTTCTGAACCCATCGCCCAGGCCTATGCCGGACACCAATTCGGCAACCTCGCTCGACTGGGTGACGGGCGCGCCATCTTGCTGGGAGAGCATTTGGACCCCGCGGGGCGGCGCTGGGACATCCAGCTCAAAGGTCCGGGCCTAACCCCCTATTCGCGCGGGGGTGACGGTCGCGCGGCACTGGGCCCAATGCTTCGAGAATACCTCATGAGCGAGGCCATGCACGCGCTGGGCATTCCGACGACCCGCAGCCTCGCGGTCGCTCTGACCGGCGAACCGGTCTTCCGCGAAACAACTCTTCCCGGCGCAGTCCTTACGCGGATTGCTGCCAGCCACATTCGCGTCGGCACTTTTGAGTTGTTCTCGGCCATGGGTGATATCCAGGCCCTCAAGACCCTCGCCCTCTACACGCTCCAGCGCCATTTCCCGGAGCGCGCCGACGACCCGAAACCCGGAAAAGCCCTGCTCGAAGCGGTCATCGAAGGGCAATCGGCCCTCGTGGCCCAGTGGATGCGCGTTGGCTTTGTCCATGGCGTTCTCAACACCGACAATGTGGCCCTGAGCGGCGAGACCATTGATTACGGCCCCTGCGCCTTCATCGATGCCTACGACCCAGCCACGGTCTTCAGCTCCATCGACCGTCAAGGCCGCTACGCCTTCGGCAACCAACCGAAGATTACCTCGTGGAACCTCGCCCGCTTCGCCGAGGCGCTCCTGCCAATCCTAGACGACCACGAGGCCACCGCCGTCGAGGTGGCGCAAGCCTGCCTGGAATCCTTCCCCGCCCAGTTTCAACGAAACTGGCTCGCGGCCTACCGCGGCAAGCTCGGACTCCTGACCGAGGAGGATGCCGACGCGGGCCTGATCGAAGAGCTCCTCGCTTGGATGCATTCGACGCAAGCGGACTTCACCCAGACCTTCCGAGGGCTACGGCCCATCGACCTCGGCCAGAGCGGATCGACGGCGCCCAATCTGACTGCGGATCAACAGATCTTGGCCGATTCGAAATCCACCACGTCGGATTCGAAATTCCTCGACTGGCACCGACGCTGGAACGAGCGCCTCCAGAGCCAGGGCCTTTCCCTACCCCGGGTCCTAGAATGCATGCACCGGAACAACCCGGTGGTCATCCCCCGCAATCACGTGGTCCAGGCCGCCCTCGATGCGGCCTCAGAACAGAACGATTGGACATCGTTCCACACGCTTCTGGCAGCGTTGCGATCTCCTTACCAAGAGGCTGGAGCACCAGATTCACTCCGTAATCCACCCCCGCCAGGCACCCCCCGCTGCCGCACTTTCTGCGGCACCTAACCGAGGTCGAGTATTCAATTGGATTGATGCCCCGGCTGGACCCGCCGATGGTCGATGAATGCACTGGGCCATCTGCAACGAGATCTTCAAGGAGTGGCCTTTGGAGACAGCGTTTCCGTTCATCGCGAAGGCCGGCTATCAGGGGGTTGAAATCGCACCCTTCACGCTGGCGCCGCTAATCACCGATATTTCCGCCGGGCGACGGCGTGAAATCCGGCAACTGGCCGAAGACTCCGGACTCGTCGTCTCGGGCATTCACTGGGTGCTGGCCTTCACTGAGGGCATGCACGTGAACCATCCAGACCCGGCCTCGCGCCAACAAGCCGCCGACTACTTGCGCCATGCGGTGGACTTCTGCGCCGACCTCGGCGGCACGCGCATGATCTTCGGCTCGCCCAAGCGCCGGGATATCTTGCATGGGGTAACGCCCGAGCAGGCGCGGGCCTGGACGCTGGAGACCTTCCGGCCGGCAACGCGAACCGCCGAGGGGCGCGGCGTGGTGATTTGCCTGGAGCCCCTCGCGCCGTCGGAAACCAACTTCCTCAACACCGCCGCCGAAACCCGCAGCCTGGCCGATGCCATGGGTTCACCGGCCTTTCAAATCATGCTCGATGTGAAGGCCATGTGCTCCGAAAGCCGGCCGGTGGCCGAAACCATAGAGGCCGTCCGTGGGCGATTCTCGTACTTCCATGCCAACGACGAGAACCTCAAGGGTCCGGGCTTCGGCGACACCGACTACCGGCCCATCGGCCAAGCCCTGCGAAACACGGGCTATGAAGGCTGGGTGTCCGTGGAGGTCTTCGTGTTCGACGAAGGGCCCGAGGCCATCGCCACCCGCAGCCTGGCTCATTTAAAGCAGCACTTGGCCTGAACCTGCCCCACGATTTCCTCATGCCTTCCCCCCTGTCCGCCAACGAGTGCCAAGTCACCGGCGTCGCCTTGTGGTTCCTGCCGGTTACGACCCGGGTGCCGCTGAAGTTCGGCACCGAAGCGCTGACCAGTGTCACCTGTGCTCGGGTGCAAATCACCCTTCGCGGCGTGGATGGCCGATCAGCCTCCGGCTGGGGCGAAACCCCGCTCAGCGTTCAGTGGGTGTGGCCCTCGGCCCTGCCCTACCCCCAACGGCATCAAGCACTCCAGGACTTCTGCCAACGTCTGGCCCGCGCATGGAATGCCTTCGACGAAAGCGGCCACCCGATGCGGTTGGGCAATGCGTTTAACGAATCCGAGCTCCCTCGCTTGCAAGCCAGCTTCAACGCCGAACGCGCCGCCCAAGGGCTTGAAGCCCTGCCCCATCTAGCAGCTTTGGTGTGCAATTCGGCCTTCGACATCGCCGTGCACGACGCCTTCGGCCAACTGCTCGGGCAGACTGCTTTCGAGATCCTAGAGCCCGGGGTTTTGACAGAGACTCTCGAAGCATTCCTGACACCGGCTCCAGGCACTGAGGTCTCCTTCCAAGGCCGCACTCTGAGCAGTTTCCTGCTGCCTGAGCGCCGCAATTCATTGGAAGCCTGGCACCTCGTCGGCGGGTTGGACCCAATCGATGCCTCGGAGCTCACCGGCTCCGAGCCCCACGACGGCCACCCCGTGCTGCTGGCCGACTGGATTACCCGCGACGCCCTGCAGTGCCTCAAGATCAAGCTGCGCGGCAATGATGCCGACTGGGACTACCAGCGCCTCGTCCGCGTCGGGCGTCTCGGACTGCCGCTCGGGGTCACCGACCTGACGGCCGACTTCAATTGCACCGTGCGCGATCCGGCCTACGTGTGCGAGATCCTCGATCACCTTCAGCGCGACCATCCCGACCTCTTCCAGGCGCTGACTTATGTCGAGCAACCCTTCCCGTATGATCTAGAGGCTCACCCGATTCCGGTGCACGAGGTCAGCCGACGCAAGCCGCTCTTCCTCGATGAAAGCGCTCATGACTGGCGCTTGGTGCGCCTCGGCCGGGAACTGGGTTGGACCGGTGTGGCCCTCAAGACCTGCAAAACCCAGACCGGGGCTTTGCTCTCGGCCGCCTGGGCCCAGGCCCATGGAATGCAATTGATGGTGCAGGACCTCACCAATCCCCGCTTGGCCCAGATTCCCCACTGCTTGCTTGCGGCGCACCTGCCCACCTTGCGCGGAGTCGAGACCAACGCCATGCAGTTTTACCCGGCGGCGAGCGACCTCGAGGCCACGGTTCACCCAGGTCTCTATCGACGGCGTGATGGTCGCGTAGATCTCTCCACCCTCACGGGTCCAGGATTCGGCTATGCCGGGGCGGAAACCGTCCGCGAACCCGGCGCACCGAGCCTCGTTCTGGGGAATATCTGAACCCATTGATTTTCCTGAAGTTCGAAAAGCCTCACCTCTGGCAGCGAATTTGAGGTCGCGGAGCCGTGGGTGAAAGACCCGAGAGAAAACGGATCGGAGACAACCCACGCAAAAAACCCCGTTGTTCCCGGGAGGCGGGAAGGGGCACTCTCAGCCTCTCTATGATGGAGCAGGTCAACTTGGGTTTAGTCGGTGGCGGCACAGTGGGTGGTGGCGTCTGGCAAGCGCTGCAACGCAACGGCGATCTCATGGCCGCTCGGCTGGGGGTCCGATTGAACGTCGTCCGCATGGCCGTGCGGGATCCCCGCCGGACGCGCGGCTTCACCGTACCCGCCTCGGTGCTGACGGGCGATTGGAGTGAGGTCGTGCATGATCCCAAGGTTCAGATCGTGGTCGAATTGATGGGCGGAGTGACAACAGCACGCGAGGTGGTCCGCGCAGCCCTCAAACTGGGCAAGCCGGTGGTCACCGCCAACAAGGCTCTCCTCTCGGCCCACGGCCCAGAACTCTTCGCTTTGGCTGCGAAGCACCAGACGAACCTCTACTACGAAGCCGCCGTCGCCGGGGGCATTCCCATCATCAAGGTGCTCCGGGAATCCTTCGCCGGAAATCGGATCACGCGCATCGCCGGCATCGTCAATGGCACCTGCAACTACATCCTCACCCGGATGAAGCTCGAGGGGGCCGAGTTCGCGGATGTCTTGGCCGATGCTCAACGCTTGGGCTACGCCGAAGCTGAACCGTCGCTCGACGTCGACGGCCACGACGCCGCTCACAAAATTGGAATCCTCGCCTCGCTGGCCCACGGATTCTGGGTCAAACCCGGCAGCATCCATACCGAAGGCATCCGCCACATCTCCAAACTGGATATCCAGTTTGCCGCCCAACTGGGCTACACCATCAAGCTCCTCGGGATCATCCAACCGATCGCAACTCCGGGCTCGTCTCAACCAAAGACAAAAAAGAAAACCGCAGGCGACGGTCAAAACCCTGCCATCCAGGTGTCGGTCTATCCGGCTCTAGTCCCCAACACCCATGTGCTCGCCTCGGTGAACCACGCGTTCAATGCCGTGGCCGTCCGCGGTGACACCGTGGGAGACACCTTGTTCTACGGACGCGGAGCGGGTCAGGACCCCACCGCTAGTTCCGTCTTGGGAGACCTGGCCGATGCAGCCCTCGACTTGCGCGCCGGAAACCATCACCGGGTTCCCCCGTTCGTCAGCCACAATGGCCAAGGCACCGTGGCTTCGATGGACTCCATCTCGTCACGGTTCTACGTCCGGCTCGATGTCTCCGATCGACCCGGCGTCTTTGCGCGCATCGCCACTGTGCTGGCCGGGGCCAAGATCGGCATTTCCTCCATCATCCAGCCCGAAGGACACACAGGCGAAACCGTTCCGGTCATCCTCATGCTCGACGCCGCCAGCAACTTGTCGGTTCGTAAAGCCTTGGCGACGATTGGCAAACTGCCTGTGGTGAAATCCAACCCAGTGGTCCTGCGTGTCGAGAACCTCGACTGAGTTCGGATGGCTGATGTTTCCCTGCCCCTTTCCGGACGCATGAACGAGTTTCAACTCATCAACCGACTCAAGTCGCTGCTGCCGATCAACGACTCCGTGGTGGTGGGCGCAGGCGACGATTGCGCGGTGCTGGCGCCCCCAACCGCGGGCCAACAACAGCTCTTCAAGACCGATGCCGTGGTGGAGGGAGTGCATTTCACTGCTGAAACCCCCGGTGAAAAAGTGGGGCGAAAAGCCCTGGCTCGCGCCGTGAGCGACATGGCTGCCATGGCCGGTACCCCCACCTCGGCTGTCATCACCTTGGGGCTTCCAGCTGGATTCTCACCCGAACGGGTCGAAGCCATGTATCGGGGCATGGCCCAGTTTGCGAGTCAGGTCGGCATCGCGCTGGTCGGCGGGGAAACCACCCGGAGCCCGGGCGCCTTGTTCCTCAATGTTGCCTTGCTGGGCACCGTGCCCACCGGACGCGCCGTCCTCCGGTCGGGCGCGAAGGTGGGCGACGCGGTCTTCGTCACCGGTGAACTGGGAGGTTCCATCGAGGGGCACCATCTCGACTTCGAACCCCGCCTCACCGAAGCGCGCTGGTTGGCTGAGCACTTCGACATCCACGCCATGATAGACCTCAGCGACGGGCTCGCCGGCGACCTTCAACATATCCTCCAAGCCAGCCAAGTTCCCGGGGGCGAAATCTTGGCCCCAGCCCTGCCCATTCGTCATGCAGCAAGACTTCGGGCCCGCTCCGGCGATATGGCCAAACCGGCTGTCGTGGCTGCCCTAACCGATGGCGAGGATTTTGAACTCGTCCTCACCGTCGCGCCCGCGGATGCCGTGCGACTCCTTGACGGCTGGAAGGCGCGCTTTCCGGAAACCCGCCTCACCTGCGTGGGCAGACTCAACAATCGGCCCGGGCTCTTTTTGCGGGACGAGCGCGGACTCAAGCCTCTGGGCCACGGATTCCAACACTTCGACTGATGCCGACCGTGCGCACCACATCCCCGGAGCAAACCGAGGCTCTTGGCGAACAGGTGGGGCGTGCGGCCCAGGCCGGCTGGGTCGTAGGCCTCGATGGTGATCTGGGTGCCGGCAAGACGGCCTTCGTTCGTGGTTTCGTTCGAGGCTTGGGCTGCGGATCCCGAGCTCATTCCCCAACCTTTGCGCTCGTCCACGAATACCGCGGAGGACGTTTGCCGATCCAACACCTCGACCTGTACCGACTGGGATCGGCCGAGGATCTGCACTCGGCCGGACTCGACGCCTGCCTGAACCCCATCGACGCTGTCTCCATTATCGAGTGGTTTTCGCGAATCGATAGCCTGGTCCCATTCCTGCCGTCGCTCCACCGGATCTCCTTGCGCTGGGTCGATGAATCGACCCGTGAAATTACCTATGATCTGCCTGGCCTTTGAATTCACCAGTGACCGCCGCTCGGTGGCCATTAGCGACGGGTGCCAGCGGGTGCTCAGTCAGGTGTTTCATGACCGTGGCCGAACCACCCCGGTCTTCCACATGATCGAACAAGCCCTTGCCGAAGCTCAAGTGGCTCGGGCCTCCATCGAGCGACTAGCCATTAGCATCGGGCCGGGCAGCTACACCGGCATCCGGCTAGCTATTGCAGCGGCCCAAGGATGGCATCTAGCCACGGGCGTCGACGTGGTGGCCGTGGACACGTTTGAAGCCTTGCTACGCCAAACGCAGCGCCCGGCGGTCGCCGGCCCCCGAGTCCTCTGCGTCAACGCCCAGCGCCAGGAATTCGCCGTCCGGGAATGGAATGGACAGAGCTGGGCAGGCCCCCTGCATCTAGAGTCCGCAGACTTGCTGCTGCAGCGAATCACCGGCGGGCAACCCGTGTTTGGCCCCGACCTCGGCACTTGGATTCGAGGCCTTCCCTCCGCTTCCGGCGAACTGACCGCCCGAGCCGATGCGCTTGAGGCCTTTCCGCAGGCGAGCGACGTGGCTCTATTGGGTGCGAACAATGATCCAGTGCCGCCGGAGACATTGGCCCCGGTCTATCTGCGAGAAGTCTCCTTCGTGAAGGCACGGCCTCACCGTGTCATCCCGGGAATCACCGACTGACGATGCCGATCTTCTGGGAATGTGATCGATGCACCGCTTGCTGCCGCTGGCCAGGTCAGGTCCGTTTGACCGAGGCCGATGTCACGCGCATCGCTGCCTACCTGCAACTCACCGAGACAGAATTTATCCAAGGCCACACCCGCCTCAATGCCCAACGCGACGGATTGGCTTTGTTAGATCAATCCGACGGGTCTTGCAGCTTCTTGGACGCCGTTGGGAATTGCCGCATCCAACCGGTCAAGCCGCACCAGTGCAGCGATTTTCCGAACCGATGGAACTTCCCAGGCTTCGAGAAAGTCTGCCGAGCCAAGCCTGTGGAGGTGACCGCCGAAGAATGGGAACGCCGCGTCAACGCCCCGCCACCCCCGTTCGCTGAACGCGCCCTCGTAGAACCTCACGAATAGGCTCACAAACCCCTCCTTCCCCCGCCGCAGAAAAGACGCTAGAAAGCGGTTCATGAAATCCCCCCGGGTCTTCGGCCCCGTGATCCTCCTTTTGGCCATGACCTCCTTGCTGCAGGCTGCCGACCTGAAGATCGGTCTCATCGGACTGGACACGTCACACGCCACGGCCTTCACCGAGATCCTGAACGATCCGGCCTCCAAAGGTCATGTGGCTGGCGCCAAGGTCGTGGCGGCGTTCAAGGGAGGAAGTCCCGACATCGAATCCAGCATCACCCGGGTCGAAGGCTACACCACCACCCTGCGAGAAAAGTACGGCGTCCAAATCGTAGACTCGATCCAGGATCTGTGTTCAAAAGTCGATGCAGTGATGCTGCTCAGCGTCGATGGACGGCCTCATGTCATCCAGGCAATGCCGGTGTTTGCCTCTCGCAAACCGCTTTACATTGATAAACCCATGGCTGGAACCCTGCGCGATGTCCACACGCTGGCGCGACTGGCCTCCGAGTCCAAGACGCCGTTCTTCAGTTCCTCGTCGTTGCGTTTCGCTAAGACCAGTCAAGCCGTCCGCAAGGGATCCATCGGCATCGTGACCAATGCCTGGTGCGGCAGTCCGGCCAGCTTGGAGAAGACCCATCCCGACCTCTTCTGGTATGGGGTGCACGGATGCGAATCGCTCTTTACGGTCATGGGCACCGGGTGCGAGTCGGTCCGCCGCGGCAAAACCGCCGACGGCAAGATCGAGGTCGTGGGCACCTGGAAGGGCGGCCGCACCGGCACCTTCCGTGAGGTTGACGGCTATCAGGGCCAGGCTCACGGAAGCCTCGGCACCGCCGATGTTGGAGGCTTCGATGGGTACGCGCCTATGGTGGCCGAGGTGGTGAAGTTTTTCCAGACGCAGGTCTCCCCGGTACCGATCGACGAAACCTTGGAACTCTTCGCCTTCATGGAGGCCGCCGATGAGAGCAAGCGCCGCAATGGGGCCGAGGTGAAACTCTCGGAGGTCGTCGAAGCGGTTCGTCGACGTTAAGCCCGAACGATCCCATTGAATCATTCCGCTCAGGCGTCTCGAAGCGGTGCAGTCGGCCACCACCGATCTCAATAAAATGAATCGCACCAATCCGACGCGGAATCGATCGTGGTATGGCGGCAGCGCGGATGTGAAATCCCGGTTGACCTGCCGGACACCCCAGATAGATTTCCAAGCTTTGGTAAGGTAAACTGGTTAACGAAAACGAACACTATGGCAGTCAATGTAGCGATCAATGGTTTCGGCCGTATCGGCCGTTTGGTCTTCCGCGCTCTCGTCGAGCAAGGATTGGTGGGCAAGGACATCAACGTCGTCGCGGTGGGTGACATCGTCCCCGCAGACAACTTGGCGTACCTGCTCAAGTACGACTCCACCCAGGGCCGCTTCGCCGGCACCGTCAGCTCCACCAAGTCCTCTCCGGACAAGGCCGAAGACGACGTCCTGATCGTGAATGGCGCAGAGATCCGCGTCGTTTCCGCCAAGACCCCGGCTGAACTGCCCTGGAAGGCGCTCGGCGTGGATATCGTCATCGAGTCCACCGGTCTCTTCACCGAGGCCGACAAGGCCAAGGGACACCTCGTGGCGGGCGCCAAGAAGGTCATCATCTCCGCTCCTGCGAAGGGTGAAGACATCACCGTCGTCATGGGCGTAAACCATGAGAAGTATGACGGTGCTATCCACCACATCATCTCCAACGCCAGCTGCACCACCAACTGCTTGGCCCCGGTGGTCCACGTCCTCCTGCGCGAAGGCTTCGGCATCGACGAAGGCCTGATGACCACGGTGCACGCCTACACGGCGACGCAGAAGACCGTGGACGGCCCGAGCAAGAAAGACTGGAAGGGTGGCCGTACGGCAGCCCAGAACGTCATCCCCAGCACCACCGGTGCCGCCCGCGCTGTCGCGCTGGTTTGCCCCGAGGTGAAGGGCAAGATAACCGGCATGGCCTTCCGTGTTCCGGTGCCGACCGTGTCCGTGGTCGACCTCACGGTTAAGACCGTGAAAGAGACCAGCTACGCCGAGATCTCCGCGGCCATGAAGCGCGCCAGCGAGACCTACCTCAAGGGCATCCTGAACTGGACGTCCGACGAAGTGGTCAGCAGCGACTTCATCCACGACAACAACAGCTCCATCTTCGACCACAGCTCCGGCATCGAACTCAACAGCCGCTTCTTCAAGTTGGTGAGCTGGTACGACAACGAGTGGGGTTACAGCAACCGGGTCGGTGACCTGGTCAAGCTGGTGATCAGCAAGGGCCTGTAATACAGGCCTGCGTTTCCCGGAGATTTCTTCGGGAACGATTTATTCAAGGCGACCCGCCGGACTCTCCGGGCCTGGGTCGCCTTTTTCATGCCCTGTTTTCACGCCCTGGGATGATGCCGCCGGTGGACCGTCTTGAGGTGCTCAGGCGCCACGTGGGTGTAAATCTCCGTCGTGGCGACGCTGGCATGCCCCAGGAGTTCCTGGATCACCCGAAGGTCCGCCCCATGGGCGAGCAAGTGCGTGGCGAAACTATGTCTCAGCATGTGGGGAGTCACATGGCGTTCAACCCCGGCCCGCAGAACCGCCTGGGTCATGCGCTTCCAAAGTGTGACAGGGGCGAAGGCGGATCCCCGGTTGGTGAGAAACACCACGCCAGGACTTTTCGGTCGGACCAAGGTGTGCCGGACCGCTAAGTACCGCTGCAACGCCGTCACGGCCGCAGCCCCGACAGGCACCACGCGCTCCTTGTTTCCCTTACCAATCACCATCAGGAACCCCGCCTCGAGGTGAAGTTGTTCTAATCGCAAATTCCGGATCTCCGCCAACCGGAGTCCGCTGGCATAGGCTGTTTCGAGAATGGCGTGGGTGCAGAGCGCCTGCGGGGTCGCTTCCAGTGGAGCCACCAACATTCGCCGAATCTCCGGCTCACTCAAGGCCTTGGGCACACGACGGCCCCGACGCGGCAACGACAGATTTTCGGCCGGATTACCCGACACATGGCCCTCCTCATCGGCAAACCGGAAAAAGGACCTCAGAGCGGCGATTTGCAAATACAAGCTCGACGGGCTGAGTCGCGATTGGGCCGTCGCATTGGGTTCTTCCAGAGCCCTGCCGCGTTCATGCTCCATGTACCGCACCAACACGTCGCCATTCACGCCGCGCCAAGTGGCAATCCCTGAGGCCTCTGCCCATTGGGTGAATCGCTGAAGCAACGCCTGATAAGTTCGGGCCGTATGCGCTGCCAGTCCCCGCTCATGACTCAGGTGGATTAAGAACTCTTCGACGAGCGCATCCAACATCGCGGCAGACTGGGGTGGGCCGAAGGGATTCTCCAGCGGGAAGCAGGCTAAGAAACACGCTATCGTCCGCTATCGACAATCCCGGCGTCCCGGCTAGCGCCACGTGAGGGCACGCGGACAGCAATGGGTCAGTGAAGCGTTTTTCGGAAAAACCTCCCATGCATCCACCTCGAAACACGAAGCACGGGCAACCGGAAGAACGACTCTACCGTCCCGCTTTCAACCGGATGTAATGGAAGAGGTATTGCTGGGCGTAGCCCGAATACGGACCAAAATAACTCTCGCTGAAGGATTCCAATTGGGCCGCGGTCACCCGCCGGGCGCGGGGGAAATACAATTGGCTCAACGCCCGCCGGACCCACACATCAATGGGAAAGGCGTCCTGCCGTCCATAGGCAAAGAGCAGCACGCAGTCGGCGATCTTGCGGCCCACGCCGTGGATTTCCATCAACGCTTCCCGGGCGGCCGAAGTGTCCATACGCGCCAGCGCCTCTAAATCCAAACGCCCTTCCACCACCCGACGGGCCGCATCCAAAACGTACGGGGCGCGAAACCCCAACTTGCACTCCCGGAGCGCTCCTTCGCCGGCTGAAACAATCGTCGCAGCCGCGGGAAATGCCCGATTCAAAACCGCCCCAGGCGGAGCCGACACCGAGTGACCCCAGCGCTCACTCAAGAGCGCCACAATTTGTCGGATTTGGACGATTTGCTTGGTCGACGAGCAGATGAAACTGGCCAGGCATTCCCAGGGTTCCTGGCGCAGCAACCGAAGCCCACGACACCGGGCCACGGCCGAACGCAGCGGGGCATCGTCCGGAAAGGAGGCGATAATGGGCTCCAGAACCTCATCGGCCGCCAGATGATGCTGCAGCCAAGGGGCCTCCTCGGTGCCAGCCATCCAAGACACCGTCAGACCGCCGGGTGCAGGCTCAACCCGAGCCCAACGATCTGCGATCACAGATTCCCAACCGTCTCCGGAGCGGATCCAACGGAAGGCCTGACCGCATTCCAAGGTCGACCGCAAATCATAGTCTGCCACGGGCCAGAATTGGACCCTGAGACGTAATGGATCCGGTGATGGGTTCACCGTTGATTGCGGCACGCGTACAGGTGGAGGCGATGAAAAACACGCCCTCGAACTTCAACATCACGAACCCCGAGATCCGTGACGCTTTCAAACCGCGCCGCCCACGAAGCACCCAACCCGGTGCGCCCTTCGGGGTGGACGTATAAGACCGTGAGCCCGGGCCGCCCGGAATACCGGTATTCCGGCCAAAACCAAATTTGATTGATGGGCCGTTCAGACTCCAAAACGGTCACCGTCGGAGTCTTGGCCACCACGGGTGCAGGACCATCCATGTAGAAACTCAGCTCACCCGCCCAGCCATAATGATCAGTCACCACCATCACGGGGTGACCCTCTTTGAGAAGTTTGTCCCGCTCGGTACGCACCACCGCGGCCGCCTCCCGATAGCCCCGCACGCGCACCAATGGCTCGATAGCCATCGGCAGTGAATGCCCAGTGAGCTTCAGGATCAGGTTCGTTTCGTGCAGCAATACCACCAGCGGCAACCCGATGCCCACACCCCAACGCAGGAGGTGCAGTCCCATCCGACTTCCGGCCCGATGCCGCCCCTCCCACCAGAGGACGGCGAACACGGCCAGCGGCGCAAAGGTGGTGGCTACCCAGTTGGGCTGAACCCGGGATCGAAGCGTGTAGGCCAGGTAGAAGAGAAACACAGGCAGGCCAAAGCACAGCACATACCGCAAGGCCAGCGAACGGGTTTCATCCCTCGGAGCAACCGTTGCCGCCGAACTGCGTCGCAGTCGCCAGAAACCCACGAGCGCCAGAACCACCCCCACTAAGAACACCGGATTCATGAGTCCCAAGGTGGCTGCGATAAATTCAGGCAAGAATTGCGGACGGTAACTCCACGGTTGATCCAAGCTGCCCCGTTGCTGGAGGTGGATAAAGGTGATCCAACCGTGGCGACTGTTCCAAAAAATCACCGGCACGACCGCCACCGCGTTCATGGCCAGAGCCAGCCAAGGACCCGGACGCCGCAGATGCCGTCTCGCCGGCGGATGAATCCAGAAAAACGCAGCGAAACTCACGATGAGGAAGGGCGAGAAGTACTTGCTCAGGAATGTGCCCATCAGCCCCACCCCGACGACCGCCCACCACCCCGTACAATCCTTCTCGAGAGCCTTCCAACCGGCGACCATGGCCAGAGTACAGAAGGCCACAGTCAGGGCATCCACGGTCAGGAGGATGGATCCGACGGACAACAACGGCATGGAGGTGAGCACGGCCACCAGGAAGAAACCCGTGCGCCATCCCGCCAACCGCGCCACAAACCCGGACAATCCCCACGCGGTCGCGGCCGACAGCACCGGAGCCAGGAATCGCACTCCCAATTCGCGGTCGCCCCACAAATGGGTCCCAATCCATTGCGCATAGGCGATGAACGGAGGTTTGCTGTAATAGGAGAGATCCAGGTGCTTCGACCAGAGCCACTGGTACGCTTCGTCTTCAGACAATTCGATGACGGCCGAGGCCAGGTATCCGAAGCGGGCGGCCAAGAGCCCGCCGATAGTTATCCAGGTTAGGCGTCGCCAATGGCCGTCGAGCTCGGCAGCGCTGCCAGCGGCGCCCAGCGAAATGGGTATCTCATCCACCCGAAGCAACGACGGAACGCGGCTGTGCCAGAGAGGAAACCATCGGGACCCCACGGTTCGCCACGCCGCCTCGAAGAACCTTGGCAAACACCACCCATACACGGCGCCCCAAGCCCAACCCGCCAAAACGTCGCTCGGGTAGTGAACGCCGACATACATCCGAGAAATCCCGACGCCCGCAGCCAGCGGAAACATCACCTTCCGTGAGCGTGGGTAATAGGCCGCAGCCACTAGAGCCGCCCCGGCCCAGATCGCGGCGTGACCGCTGGGCATGGATCCGTTCAACCCTTTCCCGGCCAGCATTCGGGTCTCCGGATGTGTTGCATACGGACGTGGTCGACCCACGGTCCGCTTGAGAATGCCGGTTCCGGTCTCGCCCACGGCCAACGTGGCGGCGAGCATCAAGGCACAACAAATTCCTCGACGCCCCCCCTTCCAAAACAGAGCCAAGGCGAGGAAAGCCAAACCGGGTTTGAACAGCGGGTTGCCGCTCAAGATTGGCATCAGCACATCGAACACGGGATTGACAATCCCGCGGTTGAACCACTGGAACAGGGTGTATTCCCCGCTGGCGAACAGTTCCATCACTGGCCAAACCATGCCCATTCAACTTGGGGATGGCCAGAGACTTGACCGTCATCGAGAGCGGCCGCAGCGTTGATCGACGTCATGCGCCCGAAGGCTCCTACGGTAAAGATTCCGTTGCCCCCCGCCGACCCGGCGGAACGGGCTCGTCGGCGTCGAGCGGCCTCAGCGGCCCGGTCCAGAACCATTGATCAGTGGCGCGGGCGCGGTTTCACCAGTGCCGAGACGGCCTGGAGTTCACCAGCCAAATCCATCGAAACCATCCTCCCTGGGGTCTTGGGCCACCTCCGACTGGAGCAACGGCTCGATGAATCCAAAATACAAACCATCTGGTCCCAGATCATAGACCCCACACTGGTGGCCCATGCGCAGCCGGCGGGCTTCGCCAAAGGCACCTTGTTCGTGAACGTGGATAGCAGCGTCTGGCTCAACGAAATCGTCCGCTATCGACGGCAAGAAATTCTCGAGCGACTTCAGACGGCCTTGGGCAAAACCGTCGTTCAGAAGATCTCCTTCCGGGTGGGTTAATCGCCCCACGGCGGGAATCGGTGGCCGAGCGGCCCTAAGAGCCTGTCTGAAAATCGGGAGGGGTCCTGCGGCACTCACCACCGATCACCGATCAAATCGACAGCACGTTGCTCGTTCCGGAGAGAATCCGCGCAAAGAATCGCAGGCTGTGTTCCACATTTTGCTCCCAGTACTCCCAAGTATGACCGCCCGGGAACTCCTCGTACTCATGGGTGACTTGGGCTTGATCCAAAGCCGCGTGCAAGTCCCGGTTGTGGCCAATCAGGAAATCATCCACCCCGCAGTCGAATCGAACCGGCGGCAACGACGCACGGTTGCGGACCAGCGCTTCTAGGGCGGTCGGTTCTTCCACCGTGGATTGGCCCACCGGCAGGGGCTCCGCGAGGAACGGGGACAAGGTCTTCAGCGAGGTTGCTGCTGAGTGGGCAGAAATGCCTCGGAAAACCTTGGAATGGCGTGCACCCAACCGGAGAGCCCCGAAGCCACCCATCGACAAGCCAGAAATGAATTGCGGCGAGGCCTCAGTCACCTCAGGCACCGCCTCGCGCGCCACCAGCGGCACTTCATCGACGATCCAACGCTCGTAGTTCCCGGAGGCCAAGGGCACGTAGGCCGTGCCATCGCCCCGCAATCCATCCGAGGGCATGGCCAAGGCCATGGGTGGGATCTCGCCCGCTTCAATCAGCCGCCGCGCCGTGTGATGCACCCGACCCTTCAAAGCCCAGGCCCAATGGCTTCCATAGACCCCGTGCAACAAGATCACCAACGGCAAGTCTGCCGGCTTCGGCGTCGATGGGGCCCACAGCGTCACATCCGCCCGACCGCCCAGCAGCTTGCTATGCACGGTGGCAAATCGAAGGCCGCCGAATTCGGCCAAGGAGGGTGAGAGTTCAACAGTCCGGAACGGGCGCATCCCGAAGACTAGGGACAGGCTAGGCTCCGTGACAACCCACGCTCTCGAACCGAGGCCTCCCCTACTTGCGCCCCTCTTCTGCGAAAGCCACACTGAAGGAGCTTCGATGGATCCGCTCCTGAACCCTCCCTCCCTTCCGGCGCATCCACCGATTCCCAAACCCGTGGGGCACGATCGCCGGAAACTACCCAGGTCCTTCCGAGATCTGACTCCGGGAGACCATTTCAATCCGCGGACCTTCTTCAGAGAAATGGTCTGGCATGCCCTCAAGACCGCGCCCATTGGATCGGTCAAAATTCCCAATTTTCCCCACCTGAAGGACGATCAAATGGCACTGACCTGGATCGGTCACGCCTCGTTCCTCGTCCAGTTCGAAGGGCTCAACGCCATCATCGACCCCAATTTCGCCAACTGGCTCTTCCTGCTCAAGCGCCTCAAGCGACCCGGGCTCCGGGTGAAAGATTTGCCACCCATCGACCTGGTGCTGCTCACCCACGCGCACTTCGATCACTTCCACAAACCGACCTTACGCAAAATTCCCTCGCCCAAAATTGCCATCATGCCCTGGGGATGTGCCCCCTTGGCCAAGCGCCTGGGCTTCGGTCGCATCGTCGAGTTGAAGTGGTGGGAGAGTTTTGGCCATGACGACTGGAAAGTGACCCTTGTTCCGGCCGAGCACTGGGGAGCCCGAACCCTAGCCGACAAGCATCGGGGCTGGGGCGGGTTCGTCTTGGAGTACCGCGGGCGCACGGTTTATCACGCGGGAGATTCCGCCTATTTCCCGGGATTCCACGAAATCGGCCAGCGGCTCAAACCTGAGTTGGCCTTGCTGCCCATCGGAGCCTATCACCCCGAATCCTTCCGCAAGGTCCACATGGGGCCCGACCAGGCGGTCCAGGCCTTCCACGATCTCCAGTCGCAGTGGTTGGTGCCCATGCACCACGGAACCTTTAAGCTGTCGTTTGAATCGCTCGACGAACCGGCCCGCTGGATGGAATCCCTGAGCCGCGAGCACCGCCTCGAGCACCGTGTGCGCATGATGGAAGAGGGTGTCCCGGAGCGTTTCTAGCCCAACTTCTGCAACTGGGCCGGTTTGGCGTCGCGAGTTGCGGGTGGACCGCTCGGAGATCGGTCCCTACCTCGGAGGTCATCGGGCTGCAGCCCGGAGTCCTACTACAAACTCAGCCTTACCCACGCACCTCGGAGCTAGGGCGATTTCTGCTGTCGCGCCGGTCGATTTGACGGTTCGATCACTGGGTGGCGGTTCACTTCACGATTCTGGGCAGCGGGTCTGCGGGCAATTGCGCTTATCTGGAGGTCGGAGAAACCCGATTGCTCATCGACGCAGGCTTCAGCGCCAAGCAAATCCGGGAACGGTTGGCCTCAATTGGCCGGGTTCCCGAGGGTCTCACCGCCATCCTCATCACCCACGAGCACGGCGACCACATCAAGGGATTGGGAACGTTGGCCGAGAAAACCGGCACACGGATTTATGCCAACCGCTTCACCCACGAGGCCATTCGACGGGAGTTCTCCTCGGCACGACTCGATACGGCCACCTTCGAGACCGGGGCCACGTTCACCCTAGGCGATGTCGAGGTGCGCACGTTCAGTGTCCCCCACGATGCGGCCGATCCGGTGGGATTCCTCTTGGCCACCCCGGCCGGGAATATCGGCTTCCTGACCGACTTGGGACACGCCACCAAGCTCATCCTCGAGCGAGTGAAACCTTCGAACCTCCTGGTACTGGAGGCGAACTACGACGTGAAGCTGTTGCAAGACGATACCCGACGCCCGTGGAGCACCAAGCAGCGGATCGCCAGCCGGCACGGGCACTTGTCCAACCACGCAGCCTCTGAAGTGGCCACAGCCATCCTGCATGACGGCCTGCGTCGCATTTACCTAGGCCACCTCAGCCGCGACTGCAACACCCCAGAACTGGCCCGCAAAACGGTCGGAGCCGCCCTAGAAGCGGCCGGTGCCAACCATGTCCAACTCGAGAATACCTCCCAAGACACCCCCTGCCCCACCGTCACCTTGTAGGCATTTCGGGGATCCTTTACGAAGAGTACCAGGCCGTCCAAGACGCAGACCGCTCGATCCTTCGATCAGCCTTCGCCGGAGCGATTTCTGTTGGATCGGTCGTGCTGGCTGCGCCTTGTTGCGCAAGGGCTTGGTTGTTCGCTCGTTGTGGGCCTGAGGAGGGCCCGAGCTGGGCCCGAGCCTCGTTCTCGCCCCGTCTCGCGAAAGCATCCGACACGCCATTACTTTTCTCCCGCCAGAAATCGTTCCGGGTTAGCGGGTGCGGAATCCGAGTGGGCGCGGATCATTGATTCCCACCCACCCTCGGGTTCGCCCTCTTTAGGCCGTGGGGATCGTAGCCGGTGATTCCGGGGTGTGGGTCTCCACCCAGCGGGCCATGAGCCACAACAAATCGCTGAGACGGTTGAGGAAGATGAGGATCTCGTGATTCTCCACCTCCCCAGAATCGCGCAGCACGAAGACGCGCCGTTCAGCGCGGCGGCAGGTAGTCCGGGCCACGTCGAGCGCCGCGGAGTGGAGGGTCATCCCCGGCGTGGCCCATCCCTTGAAGGTAATGCTCTGGGCCTCGATTTGAGCCACCAGCACATCGAGCTTGGCAGTCAAGGTCGGCGTCACCGCCTGGAACCCGTCGGCTAGGTAGCGCTGCGTGTCTTCTTTGGCCGTCGCCAATTCGCCCATCAAAATCACCAGGTCTTTCTGGATGACCAAAAGATTGTCTCGAATGAAGGCATCGACGGAAGTCGCTCGAGCCATTCCGATGGCGGCATTTAGCTCGTCGACCGAACCATAGGCCTCGACCCGGGGATGGGCCTTGGAAACCCGGCGGTTGTACATCA
Organism: uncultured Verrucomicrobiota bacterium; assembly: GCA_903939515.1. Classification (GTDB taxonomy): domain Bacteria; phylum Verrucomicrobiota; class Verrucomicrobiia; order Limisphaerales; family UBA9464; genus SXXZ01. The sequence goes on along the minus strand of CAJAHH010000076.1, from coordinate 58,655 downwards.
AGCCAGTGGTTCCGGAATCTCCGGTGCGGGTGGCAATACTCATGCGGCGGAAGGGTGGACGCGATGCCGCGCCGCGCAACCGAATCAGCCGGACTTTTTAAGGAAATTACTTCCCCTCAGATCCGTCCGCTCAGAACCGCCGCCCGTTTTTGACGCTGCGGGGGCAGCAGGTCCGATTCCCGGGTCGCTCGAGCATGCCTTAGGGCGGAATCGCCCCGATGCCGCGCCTCGTCAATCAGCATCCATGCATAGTGGACTTGGGTCTCTTCGGCGGAAGTTCGACCCACCCACGGAATCCGCACCAGCAAGCTCTCGGCGTCTGAGAAACGGTGGTGATTGATTAAGGCTAATGCGTGGTTGATCTGACAGGAAACCGACTCTGGTGACCGGTTGAGTAACTCCAGAGTCAGCCGAGCTGTCTCTGCAGGTTCCCGTCCAAGGGCGATCATCACGGCGGCATGATTGTGTCGGTACACCGGGTTGGTGGGTTCCAACTGGTAGGAGCGCGACACCGCCTCCGCCAGCGTGTCCATGTCTTGGGTCTCGGCGGCAACGCTGGCTAACTCAAACCAAAAAGTGGAGTCCTTCAGAAAGTCCTTTTCCACCCGACGCAGCAGGGTCGTGGCTTCCTGAGAACGGCTGGCTCGACGCAAGCCTGCGACCATCCGCGCCACCAGTACGGCGTCCGGGGTTGGGCATTCTGCGATCCGCGCGAAGTCTGCTGCGGCATCCAAGTCGCGCCTCAGGCTCAGGTCGATTTGACCGTCTAGGTAGCAACTGTAGGCGCTCATTCGGCCGGCCAGCGAACTTTCACCCCGCATGGCGATGGCTGTTTGTCGCAAACGATTCCAGTCCTGACGCTGCAGGAGCAATTCGGCCGTCGCCAACCACAGATCCGGGGCATACGGAAACACCTTCACCTGCTCCAACCCCAATTCAACGGATCGATCTGCGAGACCAAAGGCCTGGAAGGCTTCCATCAATCCAGTCGCCTCACCTGGGCTGGCCGGAGCCCGCTGGAACGATTTGAGGCGATTTATCACCTCGGAGGAGCGGCCGGTGCGTGCCAGCAGGCGCCAAAGACCCAGATGATCGGCCAGTGATTCTTCGTGTCGCTCCATTCGGCGAGCAAGGGTTTGCTCATAGCCAGTGGCCTCCCCGAGTTGCTCAAACACCATGAGCAACAACTGCGAGGCTTCCGCATGGCGCAGGGGATCGGTCTCTGCGGCCAGCAAACGATCGCGGGCCGCCGCCTTTCCGGTGATAGGCCCCCAACCAGCCTCCCAGGCTGGACCAATAAGAGCCATAGGATCCGTCGCCATGAGGGCCTGCTTTTGCCGATGCCAGAGTTCCTCAAAGCGGTCCATGCGCCGCGCCAAAAACAATGAGCGGGCAAACCAACCGTTCAATTCGCCGGTGTCGCGAGCGGCCAGATCTCGGAGCAGAGCCACAGTGGCGTTGTAGTGACCTACATGGTCAAGAAACCGGGCAAAACGCACGGCTTCGAGAGAATTGGTCGCCGATCGTTTGAGCAACTCCACGCCGCAGGCATATCCAAAACGCACGTCTTCCTGGGTCCATTTCTGAGCTCCCGAAAGGAGCTCCAGCGCACCCTGCCGAGCCTCCAAACTGGCCGGGTCGTTGGCCAAGGCGGTCTTCCAGGCCGTAACAGACTCGGGGAGCTTTCCTGCAAGTCCGGTCTCGCGCGCAGTCCGGATCAATGCCCGAGATTGGAACTTGTCGAGCAGGCTGACTCGGTCCGGCGGGTCGATTTCCGGAGTAGAAACCACAAACAAGGGGGTCACCGCCACCAAGACCGATCCTACCAACAGGGCCACAGCGATCGCCGCCCAGCGAAATGAACGGTCAGTGACGAGAACCCTCAGCAAACTGTTCTCAATGGGTTCAACACTGTCCTCTTCGAGATCGGGCTTCTTTGAACCCAGCGGATCAGGCGGGGTTCCTGACGAACCCGGTGTCCCAGAAATCATTTACTCTATATCGGCAACCATCAGGATTTTTGAAGCACTGATTGCTTCGATCGTCGTCCGCGGAACTAAGACAGCGGGTATTAGGAGAAATTCTCCCGGTCGCACTTCTCGTTGAAACTCTCCCACTCGCACTCGGGTGATGCCCGAGACACCTCCCAGGACCCTCGGCCCATTTTCCAAATCCGAGCCCCGGGTGGCCCCTGCTTTCAGACTAATCAAATCAACCGAAAACAACCGATGGCGCACTAGCGGTCGAACAGACACTCCCGGTGCCACGGCCGACCAGAACTCAGGGATGAGCTCCGAATGGGTATCGGAAAAGTCGATGGATTCCAGGGCGGCCTCCCGGTGCAGCTCTCGAGGTTTTCCGTCTAGGCCCATGCGATTCCAATCAAACACCCGATAGGTCGTGTCAGAATTCTGCTGAATTTCGAAAACCAGGTTCCCGGCACCTAAGGCATGGGCCCGGCCGCTGGGCAGGAACATGGCATCACCGGCCCGGATCGGGTGGCGATGAAAGCTCTCAGCAACAGAACCGTCATCCAACCGTCGAACAAACTCCGCACGAGTGACTCCGCTGCGAAGTCCCACATAAATTTGAGCGCCCGGATCGGCCTCCGCGAAATACCACATCTCAGTCTTAGGCTCACCGCCTAGGGCCAATGCCTTTTCCGCCGGAGGGTGAACCTGAAGAGAGAGATCTTCGCGGCAATCAAGGATTTTGACGAGCCACGGGAAGCGCTCGCCCGCCGCCACAGGCCGACCCATCAGTTCCTGACCATGATGCTCCATCAGGTCCCGAAGCGAGGTTCCGGCCAGAGGCCCTTCCGCCACAATCGACTGCCCCTCGGGTCGATCAGAAATCTCCCAAGATTCACCAACCATCACGCCAACTGGCAGGGATTTCCCCCACTGCGCTTCCAGCTTGCGCCCTCCCCAAAGACGTTCCTTGGGCAGAGGCCTGAAAACCAGGGGAGTCTCTAACATCAGGCCGCCGCGGTGTTGGGTTCGGTGAAGTGACCAAAGGCCCGGAACTTGGCATAGCGACTCTTCAACCGCTCCGCGGGCGTCTGGGCTTGAACTTCGGCCAGGTGACGCAAAAGCCCCTGCCGCAGCGTGAGGGCTGTAGCCTCAAGATCCAAATGGGCTCCGCCCAACGGTTCCGAAAGCACCTCATCCACCAAGCCCAGAGAGCTCAGGTCGTTGGCCGTGATCTTTAGCGCCGCCGCTGCCTTCGGGGCTGCCGTGCGATCCTTCCAGAGAATGGCCGCACAACCCTCTGGACTAATCACCGAGTAGTAGGCGTTTTCCAGAATCAAGACGCGGTCGGCCACACCAATGCCCAAAGCCCCGCCGGACCCCCCTTCACCGATGACACACGCGATGATAGGCACCTCGAAGGTCATCATTTCGCGCAAATTCACGGCAATAGCCTCAGCAATATGACGTTCCTCGGCACCAATGCCCGGGTAAGCCCCAGCCGTGTCGATAAGAGTGACGATGGGCAGACCAAACTTGTCGGCCATTTTCATCAGGCGAAGGGCTTTTCGATACCCCTCGGGATGCGCCGAGCCGAAGTTGCGTAAGATGTTTTCCTTGGTGTCGCGGCCCTTCTGTGTGCCGATCACCACCACCTTTTCGCTGCCGAGTCGTGCAAACCCAGCGACCATCGCCCGATCGTCCGAGTAGAGCCGATCGCCATGCAGTTCCTCAAACTCAGTGAACGCAGTCTTAAGATAATCCAGCGTATACGGACGCCGAGGGTGACGCGCCAACTGAACTCGCTGCCACGGCGTTAGATTTGAATACAGCTGCCGCTGGGCCTCCTGGATCTTGCCTTCCAGCAGGTGAATCTCTTCTTCCCAAGAGATTCCCAATGAGGGTGTAGCCGGCTGGGAACGCAACTCGTCGAGCTTGCGCTGGAGTTCGGCGATGGGTTTTTCGAAATCGAGAAAGTGTCTCATTGTCGGGGCATCCACCCCTGTTCGTCAGGTTAAAGACCCACCCTTGGAGTCGCAACGGTGGAGTTGGGCACCCCTCCTGCTGTTCATTTTCTGTCTTCCGCCGGCAGGATCCCTTCGCGACCATTGGCTCGCAATGAAACGCCGATCGACTGCCAAGGCTCCCACCAAAAAGCCCCAGAACGACTCCCTCCCACGCCCCTTCTCGTCCATCGTGGTGGATGGCATCGAACGCGCACCCAGCCGCGGCATGCTCTACGCCACTGGGTTTACGAAGGAAGACTTTCAGAAGCCTCAGATCGGCGTGGCTTCCACCTGGAGCATGGTAACGCCGTGCAACATGCACATCGATCAACTGGCCGTGAGCGTCACCCAGGGCATTAATGAAAACGGTGGAAAGGCCGTGGTCTTCAATACCATCACCATCTCGGACGGCATTTCCATGGGCACCGAGGGCATGAAGTACTCGCTGGTGTCCCGCGAGGTGATTGCCGACTCCATTGAAACCGTCGTGGGTTGCCAGGGTTTCGACGCCTTCGTGGCGGTGGGCGGTTGCGACAAAAACATGCCGGGCTGCATCATGGCCATGGCCCGATTGAACCGCCCCAGCATCTTCGTGTATGGCGGCACCATCCTGCCGGGCGAACTCCACGGCAAAGACGTAGACCTGGTGAACATTTTTGAGGCGGTCGGCAAGAATGCCGCCGGCGCCTGCTCGGCCGAAGAGGTCGAGGCCGTCGCCGAGGTGGCTGTCCCGGGAGCCGGTTCCTGCGGTGGGATGTACACGGCCAACACCATGGCCTCAGCTATCGAAGCTTTGGGCATGAGTCTTCCGAATTCATCTGCACAAGCCGCCGTGTCCCAAGAAAAGACGCGCGACTGCGAAGACGCCGGTGCGGCCGTGCTGAACCTGCTCAAGAAAAACATCCGTCCGCGCGACATCATGACCAAGAAGGCGTTCGAAAACGCCATGACGGTGGTGATCGCCCTCGGCGGATCGACCAATGCGGTGATGCACCTCATCGGCATGGCCCACTGCGCCGGCGTGAAGCTGACCATCGACGACTGGACTCGCGTCGGAAAGCGAGTGCCGGTGCTGGCCGACCTCAAGCCCTCGGGCAAGTACGTCATGGCCCGCTTGGTCGAGATCGGAGGCACCGTGCCCTTGATGAAGATGCTCTTGGACAAGGGGTTGCTCCACGGAGACGTCATGACTGTGACCGGCAAGTCCCTCGCCGAAAACCTCCGCAATGCGCCGAACTACCCAGCCGGACAAGACATCATCCGCGGCTTCGACAACCCCATTAAGAAGGACAGCCATCTGGTCGTCTTCCGCGGCAACCTCTGCCCCGGCGGTGCGCTGGGCAAGATCTCGGGCAAGGAAGGCCTCACCTTCAGCGGCAAGGCCATCGTGTTCGAAAACGAAGAAAAAGCCCTTCAGGGAATCTTGGGCGGCAAGGTGAAGAGCGGGCATGTCATCATTATCCGTGGCGAGGGACCCAAGGGCGGACCCGGCATGCGCGAGATGCTGTCCCCGACCAGCGCCATCATGGGCAAGGGTCTGGGCAAGGAAGTCGCCCTAATCACCGACGGCCGCTTCAGCGGCGGTTCCCACGGCTTCGTCATCGGCCATACCACGCCGGAAGCCTTCGACGGCGGCCCAATCGCCGTGATCAAGAACGGGGACCCAATCACCATCGACGCCAAGAAGCGTGAAATTAACCTGGGCATCCCGGCCAAGGAATTGACCTCCCGCCTCAAGGCCTGGAAACAGCCCAAACCCAATTACACCCGCGGAGTTCTGGCTAAGTATGCGGCCACGGTCAGCACGGCCAGCGAGGGAGCGGTCACCGATCGGCAGTTCTGAGGCCCTGCTTCAGAAACCCCCAATCCTCAACAAACCCCATGGCCCTGCGCATTAAGATTTGCGGTATCACCCGAGAAGAGGATGCGTGGGCTGCGGTCGACGCTGGCGCCGACGCGCTGGGGTTTGTCTTCGTTCCTGGCACGCCCCGGTTCATTGAGCCGGGGCGGGCTGCCGCCATCACGCGGCACCTGCCTCCGTTCGTGAGTTGCGTCGGGCTCTTCGTCAACGCCGACCCCGCATTCATCCGAGACACCCTCACCGAAGCGCGGCTCGACACGGTTCAACTTCACGGAGACGAACCCCCGGAGGTGGGGTTGTTGCTTCGGAGACAGGTGCGGGTAATCCAAGCCTTCCGAGTTCAGGGGCCTGAAACGCTGCAGCGATTGCCGGACTACCGGGAATCGGCCGATGCGTGGCTCTTAGACGCCTATGTGCCTGGAACGGCCGGCGGAACTGGCGCTCTCTTCGATTGGAGCCTCGCCGTCCAAGCCCGCGAACTGGGCCATCCTCTGATCCTCGCCGGCGGTCTAAAGCCTGAGAACATCGCAGATGCGGTCCGGCAAGTACGCCCTTTTGCTGTAGATGTGTCCTCCGGAGTTGAACTCTCTCCAGGACGGAAAGATTCCGAGAAGGTGCAGAGGCTCATCGCTGCGGCGCGATCTGCCCGAACTGATGATGCGGCAGAAATCAGCCTTTCCTGAGGGAGGGCTAAATCTCCGAGCCGGCCGCACGTGACCTGGCACTTTCGCAGAGGGCGTTCCATCCTCTTCAGGTAGGGCTGGATCTTTGTGCGATGGCAAGTGCCTGCGGCGCTTTCGGAGAAATTACACTGCCTTCTGAGCCGCCCCACCCTTCCCTAGGTAAGGCTGGATCACTGGCCTGGGAATGGAGGGGGCTGGATGTTGCGCGGGCGAGAAGGGTTGGCTGGCACTGTTCCGCCCAATTGATCCGGAGACGGGGATATCGACGGCACCTCGATGCCGCCATGGACCGCCGTCCCACCCGCCTGAATGGCGTTGGCAGCGAACGGAGTGGATTGCAGCGTGCCGAATCCTTGACCCCCACTCAGGACAGCCCCACCCCGACCAATAACCGTGGGCATCTGGCCTCCCTGAACCGCCCCAGGAAAGAAGCCACCGTTCATCGCGCCAGTGTTGTTGCCCGGCTGGTTCATAATCGGCGGAGGGGGTTGGTTTCCCCGCAATGCGCTCGGGGGAAGACCCGGAGCCCCTGGAGCGGCCCCACCGGGTGCGCCACTGGAGCCCGGCACTTTCACTGCATTGTCTTTAAAATTAAGGGGGATGTCTTCGCCATTGAAGGCGATGAGCACCGTCTTTTCGACTGAATTGATGGACATCAACTTCAGCACGCCATCAGCGACGTTTACTTCATCATCCAAGATCAGGGCTCTGGGATACTGGATTGGTTTGCCTTTAGGCTGATAGGCCACGAAGGCCCGCTTTTCGCCACGAATGCTAGTAAAACCCGTTAGGAAGAAATCCGGTCGATCCTTCGGTGGTTCCTTTTCGGGCTCGGGCGGCGGCGGCGCGGCCGGCGGCGGTTTGATACCGAAGGCGTTGCGCTTGGGAATTCGGGCATACCGATGAGCCAAGGCCGCCGGTTCTGCTGCTGTCTCAGGCTCGACCGATGCCTCGGGCCCGGTGGAAACCCCTTCCACTATCGGCTCTGCCGACGTCGATGCCGCTGAATCAGCGGAGACTTTCGAATCCTCAGCCCGGACATTATCAGCCCGGACATTACACGCCATGACCGCAAGAAATCCAGCAGCCACCATGGCGGCTCTTCGGTTGATCCAAGGATGCTGCCTGTGAACGGCTCCCTGCTGGGACATCGACATGTCCTCAGAAACACCGGATGTGGCAAATGGTTGCAGCATGGAGGAAGTCTGTTCCCAGCCTAACTGGGAGTAATAGCATTTGCCGATTCCAAGGCCCGTGCACAGAGAAGATTTTTCTGAACAAAATCAAACTTGGGCACACAAAGCCTGAGTCTCGCGAGATCCATGCACACACCGAGTCGTCCATCGGGGTCAATTTCGCGTCGACAAACCCAAGCTCCCACCGCTCCAATTACAGCCTATCGGGTCAGTCTGCAGGGGGGGATCGCTCCTCAAGCGGGACGGCCACCGATTCGATCCTTCGAATGGAAACCCCACATTCTTCCAGACCGCCCACCTCGGCCCAGTTCGCCCCCAACGCGACGACGGCCGAATCCAACGGTCGATTATTTCGTCCCATGGACTGGCTGACCTTCGTCTTGGTGACGCTGTTTGTCATGGCCGGTTACCTGTACACCGTGGCACCCGACCTCACGCTGGAAGACTCCGGTGAATTGGCTGTGGGATCGATGTATGCGGGCGTCCCCCACCCTCCCGGTTATCCGGTGTGGACGATCTACTCCTGGCTCTTCACCAAGATCCTCCCGTTCTCGAGCATCGCATGGCGGGTGGCGGTTTCCTCGGCCGTGGCCGCTGCGCTTTCGGCCGGCCTAACCGCGTTGCTCATCTCCCGCGGATCAAGCCTGATCCTCGAGGGCATCGACTTGTTCAAAGACCTGCCGCGCCGCACTGAAAACGCCATCACCTTCGTGGCGGCCTGGGTCGGCGGATCGCTGCTGGGCTTCAATGGGTTCATTTGGAGCCAGGGCGTGATTGTCGAGGTGTATACTTTGGCAGTGCTCAACCTCATGGGCATGTTCTGTCTGTTGCTCATGTGGATGTACCGACCGGACCGCCGCCGGTACCTGCACTGGGTCTTCTTCCTCTTCGGGCTGTGTCTTTGCAATCACCAGACCCTAATCGTGGCAGCCATGGGCATCGAGGTGGCCATCGCGGCGGCTGACAAGCGCCTGGGTCGGGACTTTTTCCTCGGCAACACGATCATCTGGCTTCTGGGCTTGCTGGCTCACTTCGCTGGTAAGATTCACACGTTCGAGGGCAATTTGCCGGTCTTCATGATCTACAATTTGGTCGGCCTTGGATCGTTGGCCGCCATGCTTTGGCTCGCATCGGAGACCGGTAAACTCGGCGACCAACTTCACGTAGTGCTGTTAGCCGGCGCGGCCTTCGCTGTGGGTGCCGCCTTCTATCTGTACATGCCCATCGCCTCGGCCTCGAACCCGCCCATGAACTGGGGTTACCCGCGCACCTGGGAGGGCTTCGTGCATGCCTTTACCCGGGGCCAGTATGAAAAGACCAACCCGAGTACCGATCCGGTGGTGATCTTCCGCCAGTTGTGGATGTACGCCCAAGGGGCCCGAGAAGAATTCAACTGGGCTAATCTCCTCGTGGGTCTCGTACCCTTTGCCTTCCTCAAGAAGATGCGCCTCCGCGAACGGGCTTGGCTCATCGGCCTCTCGGCCATCTACCTGTGTCTGGCGGTCCTGTTGCTGATCCTCCTCAACCCCGGCATCGACAAGTCGGCCAAAGAGTTGGTGAAGGTCTTCTTCACGACTTCCCACACCGTCATTGCGCTCGCCGTCGGCTACGGCCTGGCGCTCGTGGCCGCATTGCTGGTAACGCAATACAACAAGGGGAACACCCGTTTCTTCATGTGGGTGGGCGGTGCGGTGGCTTGTGCCTTCAACCTGTACGAATTTGTCGATATTTATCTAAGTACTAACTTCACCATTCTGCGGGTGGCAGGAGCCTTGAGTTTGACTCTGTCCGTAGCGTTCACCGGATGGGTCGTTCTCAACCGTGAGAAGCTTCGCATCGCACCGGTTTTAGTCATCTTCGCGCTCATTCCCTTCGACTCGATTCTCTCGCACTGGGGTGACAACGAGCAACGCGGCCACCTCTTCGGCTACTGGTTTGGTCATGACATGTTCGAGCCCGGCCGCGATGCCGGCCACGGTAAGACGCCGAAGAGCACCAATGGTGTTCCCCTCTACCCCGCCATGGCCCCGCATGCCGTCCTCTACGGCGGCACCGATCCAGGGCGCTTCTGCCCAACGTACATGATCTTCGCCGAATCATTCACCCCGGCCCAGCACCGCTTGGATCCCGGATTCGACCGCCGTGACGTGTACATTATCACCCAGAACGCCCTGGCCGATAACACCTACCTCGACTACATCCGCGCCCACTACAACCGCTCCGATCAGTACCAGTACGACAAGCCGTTTTTCTTGGGCATGCTCAACGACACGAAGTCGGAGGCTCGGGGTAAGACCAACACGATGGCCTCGCTCTTCGCGCCGCTCGATCGCGTGGTCCAGGGTCTCGGAGCCTCCATTGAAGAAGACCGACGGGCCGGTGAGTCCCTCTTCAAAGCCGACCACTTCAAGGACTTCGCCGCATTCACCGCCAAGGTCACTGCGGGCACCGATCCGCTGTCTAAGCACCTGAAAGCTTCTCTGGGCGCAGCCTCCACTCCGCAGGCGGTCGCCGACAAATTGAACCAACTCCTTCGCGGTCCTTCGCTGGCCGAAGACTCCGCCCGATTCGCCACGGTGAAACTCACGCCCCATGTGCAGGCCTTCGCCGTCCAGAACCCGCCGACGCCCAATCGCATCCGCCTGAACCGACTGCTGCTGGAAAGCGCCTACCCTGGCCTCTTCACCGCTAGCCCCGGCGGGCTCTACCCCGACCGCGAAATCCTCTCGGCCACCCCCGAAGACGCGAGCAAGGCCTTCTCCGAGTACACCATGGATGCGGCCAAGCGGTACCCCAACAATCTGAAGCCCGGTGAACAGGTATTCACACTGCCCGACGGGCGCATCTCGGTTTCGGGCCAGGTGGCGGTCATGCAAATCAACGGCCTGCTCACCAAGGTCATCTTTGACAAGAACCCCACGCACGAGTTCTACATCGAAGAATCCTTCCCGCTCGACTGGATGTACCCGCACCTGACGCCCTACGGCATCATCATGAAGATCGAGCGGAACCCGGTGCCAGAGATCACCGAGGACATGGTCCGTCGCGACCACGAGTACTGGAGCCAGTATTCTGAGCGATTCATCGGCAATTGGATCACCTATGAAACCCCGGCCCGTGAAGTCTGCGACTGGGCGCTCAAGACCTATTTGCAACGCGACCTGACTGGCTTCAAGGGCGACCCGGCCTTTGTCCGCGATGACAACGCCCAGAAGGCCTTCTCCAAACTGCGCAACGCCATCGGCAAGTCCATTTACGCGTCGCGGATCAACACGCCCGCCGCGAGCCCACAGGTCCAGCAGCGGATGATCAAAGAGGCTGAGTTCGCCCTGAAGCAGGCTTTTGCCTTCTGCCCGTACAGCCCGGAGACCGTCTTCAACTACTCCCAATTGCTGGCCACGATCGGCCGCTACGACGACGCGCTCGCGGTGGCCAAGACCTGTGAAATCTTCGATGCCGACAACCTCGGGATCCGCAACCTCGTCGAGCAACTCGAAGGCATCCAAAAGGGAGCTGCACCGACCGCCAACGCCCAAACCAAAGCCAGGGCTTCCGGACCCAATGCGGACGCCAAGTCCGTGTTTGATCTAGCCTCGGCGTATTTCTCAGCAGGACAAAGCAACCAAGCCGTGGACGCTCTGGAAGTGTTGCTGACCAACAGCAGCACCCGGCCCGAGGTCTTCCTGTCGCTGGTCGATGGCTACCGTCAACTCGGTCGAGTGGACAAAGTCGAAAGTGCTCTAGCCCGATACACCTCGGCCGAACCCACCCGCCCCGAAGGGTGGTATGATTTGGCAGCCGTCCGGATTGCTTCCGGCCTCAAGGACAGCGGTGTGGAGTCTCTGCAGAAAGCCTTGGCTCTGAGCGACGCCCGCCTCGCCCAAGACCCTAAAGCCATCGACTTGCGCAAGCAGGCCGCCCGAGATCCACGCCTCAAGGGCATCCTCTTGCCGAAGTAGTCCACGCCAAAAAAACACCCCACCCAAAAATCTGCCTTGCGCGGGCGTTGGCTCACCCCAACCTCGCGCCCGATTTTTCAAATGAACTATTCGATCGCGCGCCGCGCCGCCTCGCTGTCTCCATCCCTCACCCTCGTCATTGATTCGAAGGCCAAGGAAATGAAGGCCAAAGGCGAGGATGTCGTCGGCTTCGGAGCCGGTGAACCCGACTTCGACACGCCCCAGCACATCAAGGATGCCGCCGCCGCCGCTCTGGCCGGGGGCTTCACCAAGTACACTCCCAGCAGTGGCATCCCGGAACTGCGGCAGGCCATCGCCGACAAGTTCCTCCGCGAGAACGGCCTGACCTACAAGCCTTCGCAGATCATTGTCAGCAACGGCGGCAAGCACTCCTGCTACAACGTCATCCTGGCCACCTGCCAGGAAGGCGACGAAGTCATCATCCCGGCGCCGTATTGGCTGAGCTATCCGGAGATGGTGAAGCTGGCGGGTGCATTGCCGGTCATTCTGGAGACCACCGACCAGACCGAGTTCAAGGTGACCCCGGCCCAGCTGCGCGCGGCCATCACGCCCCGCAGCCGCCTCTTCATCCTCAACTCGCCGAGCAATCCGACCGGCAGCGTCTACACGCCCGACGAGATTAAGGCCTTGGGTGACATTTGCGTTGAGAAGGGTGTGCTCATCATGAGCGATGAGATTTACGAGCACCTGACCTATGACGGAGCCCAGGTAAAGAGCGTGGCCAGCTTCAGCCAGGCCCACTACGACCACACCATCATCGTCCACGGATTTGCCAAGGCCTGGAGCATGACCGGGTGGCGGCTGGGTTTCCTGGCGGCACCGGAACCCATCGCCAAGGCCATCGACGCCATCCAAAGTCACAGCACCAGCAACCCCTGCTCCTTCGCCCAAAAAGGCGGCGTTGCGGCCCTAACCGGCTCGCAGGCCCACCTGCCGGGCTGGCTCGCGGAGTACGCCAAGCGCCGCACCCGCGCCTGGGAAATGCTCAACGCCATGCCCGGCGTTTCATGCGTGAACAGCAAGGGAGCCTTCTACCTCTTCCCCAACATCTCCAAGACCGGTCTCAAGTCGGCCGACTTCTGCGCCCGGTTGCTCGAGCAGGAAAAGGTCGCCGCCGTCCCCGGCATCGCCTTCGGCGCCGACGACTACATCCGCATTAGCTACGCCACGAGCCTGGCCAACATCGAAAAGGGCCTCGGCCGCATGGACCGCTTCGTACGCTCGCTCTGAACCCGGAGTCTCGTCTCCGTCTCGAACGGCAAATACGCCGTTCACGCCCGACCGATCTCAATGCGTCTCGACAGGCCGGATCCCCCAAGGATCCGGCCTGTTTTAATTTCGATCCCCGTTTCCATCCCGCGGCTCGAAGGCGGAACGAAGGCCTTCCCCCACCCCGTTCAGAGCGGCCAACATCAAGGTCATCAATCCAGCGGGAAAAACCAGCAACCACCAGCGCACCCGTACCGAGTTGAGCTGCGAGGCTCCATCGGCGATCAACGTGCCCAGGCTGGCTTGGGGTGGCCGCACTCCGAGCCCGAGAAAACTCAGAAAGGACTCATAGAGCACCACGGCCGGCACCGTCAGGGTGAGGTACACGATGACCACCCCGGCGAGATGGGGCAGGAAGTGCCGAAGCATTAGTCGGACCGGGGAAACCCCGATGGACTGGGCGGCTAAGATGAATGGCCGTTCCCGAAGACTGAGCACCTGAGCTCGGACGATGCGCGCCATGGTGAGCCAGGACACCGAACCCAAAGACACCATCATCGCTGCCAATCGAAAGGCAGGAATCGACGCAGGCCACCGCTCCGAGAGCCATCCGACACAGCGGGTCTCGAAGAGCGTGAGGGTGAGCATCACCCAGACCACCGTGGGCAAGGCGTAGAGCACATCGACCAGGCGCATCATCCAGGCATCGGTGCGCCCACCCCGCCATCCCGACACCAGCCCCCAGCTCACCCCAATCAACACGCTGACCCCGGCTCCAACCGCACCGACGAGGAGCGAAATGCGGGTTCCCACGAGCACTCGGGAAAACAGGTCCCTGCCATGAATGTCGGTGCCCATCCAATGCGAGGCTCCGGGCGACACAAAGGGGGACCCGCTCCCCTGATTCGGATCGATAGCCATCACCCAGGGTCCAAACACCGACACCACGGTGGCCAAGAGCAGGAAGACCAGACCGCTCACCGCCGTCCGGTTGCGGAGGAAGCGTCGCAAGGCCAGGCGCCCCGGACTGGAAGAGAGGGTGTTCATGACCCAACCCGAGGATCCACCCACCGCAGCAGGAGATCCGAAAAAAGGTTCAGCACCTGGAGCAGCAAAGAATAAAACAGCACCATGCCCATCATCATGGTGTAGTCCCTACTGAAGAAGCTGTTGATGAAGAAAGCTCCCGTTCCCGGGATCTGGAAAACATTCTCCACGACAAAGGAACCCGTGAGCAAATCAGCCAGCATGGGCCCGGTGTAGGAAATCACCGGCACCAGAGCGACGGGCACCACATGCCGCAGAATTACCGCCGTCTCACTGAGCCCTTTGGCACGAGCCGTTTGCACATGAGGACTCCGGAGAACTTCGATCATCCCCTCGCGCATCCATCGCGCCACGCGGGCGGCAAAGTAGAGGCCCAAGGTGAGTGTGGGCAGGACCGCGTTTTGCCACGACCCCCACAGCGCCACGGGAAACCACTCGAGCCACAGTCCAAGGACCAACACCAAAAGAGGCCCAAGTACGAACACGGGCACGCAAACCCCCACCAGAGTTAGTCCCGCTGCGGCGTAATCTGCCCAACCGCCCCGCTTCAAGGCCGCCAGAACCCCCAATGGAACCCCTAATCCGATAGCCACACCAAAGGCCATACCTCCCAGCGCCAAGGATACTGGCACCGTCTGACCCAGTAGGTCGTTCACAGAATGGTTGCGGTACTTGAGCGAGGGCCCGAGGTCTCCGTGCATCACATTGCCCAAATATCGCCCATACTGTCGCCAAAGGGGTTCATCCCAGTGATAGCGTGCCTTCAGGGCCGCCTCGACCTCGCGGGAAGCCGGGGCGCGTTCCCGATCGAAGGGGCCGCCCGGAACCGCCCGTAGGAGAAAAAAACTCAACGTCGCCACCACCCAAAGCAGGACAGGAATTAAGGCCACTCGTGCCATCCAAGGTCTCATGGGCGGATCCTCCTCATGGAGAAGAACGGGTGCTCATCCATCCGATTGGGCCAGATTCCACCGACTTTCCGGGGATCGGCCGCGTAAAGTCCCACATGACTGTAGAGGCCGGTCACCGGCACGGCCTCTACCACGAGAAGGGTCTCAGCCTCCCGAAGGATCCCGAGTCGACGCTGGGGATCGGCCTCGGCAGCCGCCGCTTGGAGCAGTCGATCATACCGAATGTCTTTCCATCCCGTCCGATTGTTTCCGCTGTCGGAGAGGAAGCAGTCGAGGAAGGTCATCGGATCATCGTAATCGCCCACCCAAGATCCGCGGATGAAGTCGTAATTCAGCGCCGACATCTCGGCGAGGTAGGTCTTCCACTCCAGCGGGCGCAATTCGACCCGGATCCCCAGGTGCTCCCGGAGCATGGATTGGATCTCCACGCCGGTCTGCTCGTAGATCCTCGACCCGACATTGAAGGTGTATTCAATGGCTGGAAACCCCCGCCCTTCTGGATACCCGGCCTCGGCCAGGAGACGTCGTGCGGTCGCCGGGTCGTAGGAAAGCCCCGCCGAAGGGTGGTAGCCTCCGGTTCCGGCTGGCGTCACCGCGGCGCTGGGTCGCTCGCCCATCCGGGTGATGCGGGCGGTGATCCGGGATCGATCCAAGGCCATGGCCACAGCGCGGCGAACACGGGCATCCTGAAAGGGTTTGCGCGTCGTGTTGAATCGAATGAAGTCCTGACCCAAGTAATCGAAGCGGTGGAAGTCAGGGCGAGTGGCCAACTCCGGCCCCAGCTCGCCGGGGATAATCTTCCGGTCAGAAATGAGGTCTACTTCGCCGTTGAGGAACAAATTGAGCGCTGTGGACGGATTATCTCCACAGAGGATGTCGATGCGTTCGGCCGTCACCTGAGCGGCATCCCAATACTGGGGATTCCGGCGCAAACGGAACCGATCGTTCACTCTCCAACTCAAGAGCTGATAGGGACCACTGCAAGGCAAGGGTTCGGCCCGGATCCATTGATCTCCCAAACGTTCCACCGCTCGGCGCGGAATCGGAAAAAACACCCGGGAAGCCGCCAATTCCAGAAAGTAGGGCGTGGGGTTCTCGAGGTGGACGCGAACCGTATGGGCATCGAGTGCTTCGGCTCCCAACTGGGAGGCATCGCGAAGTTCACCATTCACGATGGCTCGGCCATTCCGAATGCAGAAGAACTGACTCGCGTAATCGGCCGCCGTCGCCGGAGTGACAGCCCGTCGCCAGGACCAGACAACCTCCTTGGCTTCAATAGATTCTCCAGTGGACCAGCGCGCCTCCGGCCGCAGAAAGAACAAATAGGTCAACCCATCGCCGGAGATTTCCCAATGCGAGGCCAACCCCGGCATCGCCGTACCGTTGGTCGGATTGAACCGGGTCAAACCTTCAAACAGCGCCGAGGCGATGCGGCCATCGGCCTGCCCTGTGAGGATTTGCGGATCGATGGTCTCCGGCTCCGGACCATTGTGCAGGACCAGATCGGCCCGTTCCAACGGCGAACAACTCGTGAGAACCCACGCACCCAAACTCAAAACCAGGCCGAGCGCGCGAACTGAGAGCCCGGGCCTTAAGGATTCAAACAGCCGGGCCCACCAACCCGGGCAACAAAAAACCCCCGTCTTGCGGACGAGGGCATTTTGTTGAACCAAACTCGGGATCACTTTGTAGCAGGGGCAGCAGGGGCAGAAACCGGCGCCTTCGGGGCCGCGTTCGTCGGGGTGATGAGAGTATTAACCGCGGACGCAGCCGAAGAGGCAGGAGCTGCTGCTTCAGAGCGGGTCACTGCCTCGCGCACCGCTTTAGCCGCGGAACCAGAGCTGTTCTTCATGTTACCCAACCAAGCCAGAAGGATGCAGAGGCCTAGGAAAACACCGCCGGTCCACTTGGTGATGGTCGTCAGCGCGCTACCAGCACCGGCACCCAACAGGGTATCCACTGCGCCGGAACCGAACGCCATGCCCATGCCAGCCTCTTTCTTAGGAAGCTGGATCAGAACCAGCAGACCCAGAAGGAGGCACACCAGTACGAGGAGGAAACTCAAAAGACCAATCAGGATACCCATGATATTAAAAAGTTGGGGAAGAAGTTGAAGTCGGAGAAAAGACTCAGATCGAGTTTTTGATAATTTCCACGAAACCCTTGGATTCCAGAGAAGCGCCACCGACCAGCGCGCCGTCAATGTCGGGCTGCTGGAGCAGTTCGCGGGCATTGGAGCCCTTCACGCTGCCGCCGTACTGGATGCGGACGCGGCGGGCAATGGCCTCACCGTGCATCGAGACGAGCACCTTGCGGATGAATGCATGAACTTCTTGGGCCTGAGCGCTGGAGGCCGTCTTGCCGGTACCAATGGCCCAAACCGGCTCGTAGGCCAGCACTGTCGATTCCACCTGCTCGGCCGTAAGACCTGCCAGGCTGCCGCGGAGCTGAGTCTCGACCACCTTCTCAGTAATGTTTGCCTCGCGCTCGGCGAGGGTCTCACCAACGCAAACGATCGGGATCAGGTTGTTTGCGTGGGCATTGGCGGCCTTCTTGGCGACCAGGGCGTCGGACTCTTTTTGGAACTGACGGCGTTCGCTGTGACCTAAAATCACGTAGCGAACCGACAACTCACGGAGCATGCCCGGGGCGATCTCACCGGTGAAGGCGCCGTATCCTGAGTCGCTGAGGTTCTGAGCACCCAGACGGATATTCGAACCCAACACGAGCTTGGAGACGTCGGAAAGGGCCGTGAATGCGGGGCAAACCACCACATCCACTTCCTTCACCGCGGCCAGCTCGCGAATCAGGTCCATGACCAAGGCCACGGCCTCGGAGTTGGTTTTGTTGCTCTTCCAGTTACCAGCAACGATTAATTTGCGCTCTTTATCCATGCGAAACAGAATCTGAATATTAGCCACCGCCCCGTTGGCGTAAAGGGGGAAAAGGCACCCAACCCGCCAATCCTCGACCGACTTCAGCCGACATTTGCGAAAGGGGGCGGATCTCCGAGACGCCCGCACGTTACATTGGTGTTTTCGGATCACCGACCGCCCGGTGAGGGCACCGGGCCTACAACAAGATTCATTTGCCGTTCGGCTTGAAACGATCGGGGTCTCGGGCCCGCGAAATCGCGGCATCGTAAGAAATTAGACACTTCGAATAGAGGTCGTAGAGACAGTTGTCCATCAGCACCGAACCATCCCGGCCGCCCAACTGCATAATCGTGTACAGTTGATGCAATTGATTCTCGCGAATCACCGACCGAGCGGCCGCAGTCATCATCAAGAGTTCGTAGGCCAAGACTCGGCGAGTCCGATCGATGGCAGGCATGAGATCCTGAGCAATGACGCCCTGAAGAGAATTAGCCAACTGCAGCACGACCTGTTTCTGAGCACTCCCTTCGAAAATCCCGACGATCCGCTCCAGCGCATGCATCGCGCTGGGGGCATGGAGCGTGGCCAGCACAAGATGCCCGGTTTCCGCTGCGGTGAGCGCGGTCTGGATCGTCTCGTGGTCGCGCATCTCACCGATACAAATAACGTCGGGATCCTGCCTCAGAGCATGGATGAGCGCATGGTTGAAAGAACGCACATCGGTCAGCACTTCCTGCTGCACCACGATGGCCCGACGGTTTTCATGAACTCGTTCGATGGGATCTTCAATGGTCAGGATCTTGCAGCGCCGCTCTCCATTGATGAGGTCGACCATGTAGTTCATGGTCGTGGTCTTGCCCGCTCCGGTGGGGCCCGTGATCAGGATGAGCCCGTTGGTCTTACGAGCCAGTTCATCGATGCGAGATGGAAGGCCAAGTTCCTCGCGAGTCGGAAAGAGCTTTCCACAGAACCGGCAACTCAGCTCGGTGACCCCATTGCGCCGGTAGAACGTGACCCGGATCCGACCGGCCACCGCGTGGCGGATGGAAATACACAGTTCCCAAAGCTGATCGAGCTTCTGCCGCTGCAAGTCGGTCAGGAGCGATTGGGCCATGACTTCGCACTCCTCGGGCGATACGGCATCTTCATCGGCCAGGAGAATTTCGCCGGTCACCCGAAAGGCGGGCGGAACTCCGACGATCACATGCAAATCGGAGGCACCCATCGACACGGCTTCGATGAGCAGTCGATCCATCCGGGAATGAATGGCGTCGGCGATATGAGGGTTCATGGTCTAAGAAATCGTCGGAAAACACCGGTGCACCGCTCCAGGAAGCCCGGGCGCTGAGAACGGCTCAAACCATCGCTCGCTGCCAGGGAATCCGGCTGGATTTGCCAAGCCTGAGTGAAGGAAACCCGGGCCTCGTCATGGAAACTCAGCAGAAGCTGACAGTCTCCCGCCAGTAGCCATGGCGAAATCTCACCCGGGGCCAGACTGCAGGCGTCGCGGGCCGATTGCAGCGCCTTGGCGAACTGGCCGTGGAATCGGCGGATCCGCCCGATCAACCAGAGGCAGGTCCAGTCGGACGGAAGAATACTGCGGGCTCGTTCGAAGCAGTGGTCAGCCTGTTTTTCGCGGCGCGACAAAAACACATCGCCCCGAGCCAACCAGACGTAGGCCGAATCCCCCCGTTCCTCGATGCTGGCATCGGAAAAGGCGATGGCATTGTCGTGGTCCCCCAAGCGCCCGAGAGCGACGGCCTTCGCGGCCAACAACTCCGGCGCCTGCGGGAATCGCTCCAGGGCCTTGTCGGCCCACAACCGGGCTTCACGGAATTCGCCCAACTCAATCAAAGACCGCACCTGCCCCGCCCAGGCCGGAACGCTCGTCGGATTGTGCTCGAGCACGCGGGCGAAAAGCCGCAGGGCCAATTCGAAGTCACCCAGGCTGAATGCGCGCGCGGCCTCCGACGACCAGTGTGTCTCTCCGGCGGCCGGCCGCAGAGACTGCTGCCCGGAAGAGTCCGGCCCTGTTTCAAATTCCAGTTTCCCAAAGCGGCTCATGGCTGTGTTTGATCGTGGAAAAACCATCGGCCATAGACCCGACCTAGGAAATCGGAATGTCGCACCGCCGACATGCGGTGGAAGGCCTCTGCGAAGGGTGCCTCGGCATTGCGGCGGACTCCGCCGACCATAACGCCCTGCCGTGGCACCCGCACCGTGGGCCAAACAAACCACTGTCCGGGTTCCACCACTTGCTCGCCCTCCATCGGCATGCCCTCCAGGCGCGGCACCTCACGACCGTTGACTCGCACCAACTTCGGCGTGAAGACGATCCGATCCCCCGGAAGCCCAAACACCCTGCCGAAAGTTGGGCCCGGCGCGAAAACCCAGGCAATCTCCTCCTGAGGTTGGATGCGGAACCCCTCTTGATGGAATGCGATCAAATCCCCGCGCTCCACTTTGGAGACCCGGACCCGAGGGTTGAACACCGCAGCCATGGTTTGATCCTCAGTGGTGATTCGCAAGGGGGTGGCCACGCGAAGCCGGAACTGATCGAAGCCCGGCAGGTAGACCAACCAGTAATAAATCGCCCAGCACACCAGCGGCAGCAGGATCCGCTCGGCGAGGCTGGCCGGGTGGCCCTGGTTCGCTTCATGCTGACGCAGCATCAGGAAGGCCAGTCCGCTGGAATGGCAGGAAGCCATGCCTCCCAAAAACCATCCCATGGTCGGATGGCACAACAGGATCACGGTAGCCACCGCGCTCAGCCACCAACCCGCCAAGAAGACCCGACCCAAGGTCCGCTGACCCAACAGCGCATAACCTCGGCCCGGAATGAGGGCTGCCAAGAACCACTGGAATCCCGTCACCAACCTCATCCATTGGCCTAGCGGGCTACTCCTCCACATCCGCCGGAGCGCCAGCCCGAGACGATCGATCGACTGGCCCAGTCGCGGGGATATCCACCGGCGCCCGGCGCGCGGCGGGTAATAGCTTGAGGTCTCGGAATCCATCCGCCGAAGAAGTTGGGAACCTCAGTGCTGCTGCTTGTTGTGCAAGGTCACATCCTCGTCCGGTTCGTAATATCCAGAGGTGTGCCGCAATTCTTGGGTTTTTCCGATCATCTGCTCGAAGAACCGGAGGACCTCGACACACCCTTTGCCTTGGAATCCCTCGACATGGATTTCGACCTCTCCGGTGGGGCCGATGGTGATTTCGTATTCGCGCGCTTTCATGGGACTGTTGGTCGGTTGGAATCTACTGGGGGATGACTGCGTCAGGACCGCACCTTAATTCTGCCAATGTCGGACCCGGAGACGGATGGACTGATTCTGTTCTACGGTCTCCTCGACCAAATCCATTCCCTTGCCCGCCATCTCGGATTTGAGCTTCGCCAACACATAGTGCTGAACCGTTCGGCCGGCGATCTCATCGCCAATGGCACGCAGTTGCACGTCGGTGAAACCCTCTCCGGTGACACACACCGAATCACGCCCGCGAGCATCGCGGCTGAACTCGACAGTCACTGCGTCGCGGGCCATCTGGATTCGCTGATCCCGCCCCAGCGTGCCCGTCACGGCCGAGCAGTTCGGCACATCGAGGGTCACGGTATTCGAACCGGCACGAAGGTCCTGGTTTAGACCTTGGTTGGCGACCTCTCGGGCCACACTGAAGCCCATGGAGACCGCAGCCGAGGCGACCGCGGCGCTAATGGCAGGCCAGGAACTAACGACGATGGGAGCAATGATGGCGACGGCACTCATAGTTTTTTGGGGGATGTCAGGACGTTATGTGGTTGGACCGGGCTCACTTAGATTCGTCACGCAGGATCGAGCCAATGATCAGAACTCCATCTTTCTCGGCAAATGTTCCCCCAGACCCGCATTGCGGGGAGTGCTGGCATTGCGCGCCCGACCCTCGGCCCAACTGCGAAGCCGGTTGATTTGCTCATCCATGGTGCGGGCCAGCGGGACGGTCTGACGGATGGAATTCAGGACATGCTCGGTCGTCAGATCTCCCCCATCGTAGAAGGCCTCATACAAAGCGCTGTTGATGGCTTCTTCAATCTCGGCACCACTGAAGTCGGTTGAGGCTGCCGCCAAGACGGGTAAATTAAAGTTTTCAGAAAAACGACCGCGCCGCCCGATGTGGACTTTAAAGATATCGGCGCGCTCGGGTTCTGCCGGAAGATCCACGAAGAAGATCTCGTCGAGGCGGCCTTTACGGAGCAACTCCGCCGGCAAGTGCGAGATGTCATTGGCCGTGGCGACGACGAACACCGGCGCATTCTTCTCGCTCAGCCACGTCAGAAAAGTACCGAAGACGCGGGCGGCTGTGCCCCCATCACTCGAGCCACTCCCCTGGGAACCGGAAAAGGCCTTGTCGATTTCGTCGACCCACAAAATCGCCGGAGCAACCGACTCAGCGACCGCGATGGCCCGGCGCACGTTCTCTTCCGACGAGCCCACCAGGCTTCCAAACATCCGCCCCATGTCGAAGCGCAGCAGCGGCAACTGCCACTGGCTCGAGATGGCCTTAGCGCAAAGGCTTTTGCCGCACCCCTGCACGCCCAGCAGCAGCACTCCCTTGGGGAACGGCAAACCAAAGATCCGCGCTTCCGGCGAGAAGGCCGATGACCGTTTAACCAGCCAGTCCTTGAGAATGGTCAGGCCACCCACGCTGCTGAAGTTCTCGGTGGTGGCGTAATACTCCAGCAGGCCGCTCTTGCGGATAATTTGCTGCTTCTCGGCGAACACCTCGTTGACGTCGTCTCCGCAGAGGCGCGCGTCCTTAACGATGATCTTGGCGAACACATTCTCGGCCTCGCCGAGCGTCAAACCCAGGGCCGCTTGCAGCAACCGATCACGACCCGCCGCGTCCAGATCGATATTCACCTCCTTGATGGAGCACACATCCTCCAGAATTCGATCCAGCAACGCGCCCAGGTCTTCCTTGGTGGGCAACGGGAAACTCAAGACGGTAATTTCCTTGTCCAATTCCGCGGGAATCTCCAGCAGTGGCGACACTAGGATGACCGTCTTGAAACTGTTCTTCAGGTTCAGCGCGATGTCCTTGAGCTTACGGATGACGGCGAAATTGGACTTCGCCAGGAACGGATGAAAATCCTTGAAGAGGAAAATCGCCGGTTCCACTTGCTCCAACACCTGATCCAGGGCGGCCAGCGGGTCTTTGGTGGCACCCGAGCGCCCCTTCTGACTTTGGATGTTCGTGCCCGCCGCTATGATGCCCGTGGAGTAAGACCACTCGAAGGCCTTCTTGCCCCGGCGGGCGGCGATGTCCATCACCATGGGGATCACGCGCAACTCTTCGCTGGTTTGGATGTAAATCAGCGGATACCGAGCTCGGATGAGCACCTCGAGTTCAGAGGCAAACGTGTTGGAGGTCATGGAGAAGTCGATTCAGTGGAGGGGGAGGCGTCGCCCGAATCCAGCGCAGTCTGAAGAAAAAACGCCAGTTCCGGAGTCAAGTTGTGGGCCAAAATGCGCCCGTCGGTGAGCAGCATTAGCTCCGAAACCACCGGAACCGAGTCCGGATCGCGAACGGGTGGGCCGGACGGTTCCGACGGACTGGGATCGTTCGAGCGTTCAAGTAATGGATTCATGAGTTCTGGAACTCGAAAGTTCATTGGATGAGTCGCAGTCCGGCCTCAATCCCGATGCGAGTGGCCTCCTGGGCCTCACTCAATCTCCCCGGGGCCTTCAGTTCCGGATGACGGCTGCTGAACCAACCGGGCCAGAAGCCGGTCCGCAAACTCACCTCCACCTGAGGCAGGTGCTCAGCCATCCACGCCGCGGCCGGGCGCCAGCAGCATTCCAGGTGCCCCGGCAGTAGGAGGTGCCGCACAATTAGGCGAGTTTGCCCCGCCGCCCACCGCAAATTGTGATGGACGGTTGAACAGTAATTCTCCACCCGGGCGATGCGCCGGGCGCAGTCGTCGTTGCCGAACTTGAGGTCTGCCACCCAACCATCGAAGACCCCATCCAACAGGGCATTGGACTCCGGAGTGCCGTGGGCGTTGGTTTTCCAAACCACAGGCAATCCGTCCGGAAGGGCCGCCACCAGTTCCAAAGCCGAAGCCAAATGAATCGTCGGCTCGCCCCCGAGGATCATCAGGCTGCGCACCGCGCCGGATTCCCAAGCCCGACCGATACGGCTCAGCAGAGCCTCCCGCTCGATCCCTTCGGGAACGGAACCCGCCGACGCATCCCAACTCTGGCGACCGGTGTTGCAGAAATCACAGCGGAGATCACACCCACTGAAGGCCACGGCGAAGACAGGGCACAAATCGGATTCATCCCCCACTTCGATCTGGGCACTGAAAATGCGCCCCTCGGGACCGGCATGACAGGGGCCTCTTTGGCCGGCCAGACGATCCACCCCGCAGCGATGCGCGCACCAATGACACTGACGCAATTGTTTGGCTGCGATGGCGGCCCGTTGGGATGCTAATCCAGCACGCGAACCCGTCTCCGAGTGCCCGGCTCCAACACATCGAATCGGGTTCCGGCCGCGGCTCGGGCTCGCAACATAAAACCCCTCTCGCAAA
The DNA here is from genome assembly GCA_903939515.1 of uncultured Verrucomicrobiota bacterium. Classification (GTDB taxonomy): domain Bacteria; phylum Verrucomicrobiota; class Verrucomicrobiia; order Limisphaerales; family UBA9464; genus SXXZ01. The sequence continues at coordinate 34,345 of CAJAHH010000076.1, read as the reverse complement.
CCCGGTTCCTGGACCGAAGACAGGCTCAAAAGAGTTGCCTCCACCAGGGTTTTAAGTCGGCACCGATCGGCGGAGTGACACCCGCCGGATTCGCAATACTCGCTGTCACGCGCGCTCGCAAATCTTCCGGAACCGGCGTCTGGGACCGGTCCCAGGCGATCAGCGCCTCAGGAGTCTCGAAGTCGACCGGCGTCCGAGCCTCCGTGTGCTGAGTGGACGTACTTTCCAAGTTCGCCTGAGTGACTGTTTGAAGTCGTTGGGACGGGGTGCTCATGGGGGAATTGGCAAAAATAGGGGTTTAGCCGGTCTTGACGAATGCAGCCGAGAAGGCTCGGCGGGCCCGGTGCAGTTTACCACGGACGGCATCGGAACTCTGTTGGGTAATCTCGCCGACCTGTTCGTAGCTCAAGTCTTGATCCGCGACCAAGAGCAGCAGGCACCGATACTCCTCCGGCAAGCAGTCCAAGGCAGTTTGAATTCGCTGCCCGAGTTCCTTGGTCTCAAGCGCCCGCAGAGGATCCCCAGCCATGGAAGGCTGAGACTCCAAGAGCGAGGTGTCGTCGGTGAGGTGGATATTTCGCGCAGACCATCGCTGCCGCAAGTTGGTGCAATGATGGAGCGTGATCCGGTAGAGCCAGGTCCGGATCTCGGAGTCACCCCGGAAAGATCCCAAATTCTGGAAGGCCTTCACGAACACGTCATGGGCGGCGTCCTGGGCCTGCGCCGCATCCCCCAAAAACCGCAACGCCAGATAATATACCGGCTGCGCATGGGCGGCATAAACCGCCTCGAAATCGGCCGACAATTCTCCGTGTTCACCCACGCTGCCCCCATTTTCCGGAGCATTCCCCTGCTCTACGCAGGCGATCTCCTTGGGTTCGGGCGCGATCATCACCTTCTTTGGACAAGGCCACCGCGCCCATGTCACGCGGGAAAAACTCCCATCGCTGGAACCAAACCCTCCGCTGAGTCCGGTTGCATGGGCGAACACGTTGACGACGGGATGGATTTAATACATTAATATCGATGTATGAAGACCATCACAATCAATGTATCTGAACCGGTGTACGAGGATTTCCAGAGATTCGCCCAAAAAATGGATCGGAAGGCCTCCGAACTCATCCGAGAGGCCATGGAAGCTTACCGCCAACAGCACATGCTGCGTCGGACTTCGCTACGAGATCGGCGTCCCGCCAGCGTCGGGGGCCCCATCCAACCCATCACCTCCGAAGACGATTTGCTGGGAGAAATGCTGCATGACCTACGGGATTGATACCGACTTCCTAGTCGCGCTGGAGATCCGGGATCACCCATTCCACCGGGAAGCCGACGCCTTGCTCCGATCGTTGCTGGATGGCGGGCATGACCTAGCCTTAGCACCACAAACCCTCGCGGAGTTCCTGCATGTGGTGACCGATGGGAAACGGATGCCGACCCCTCTGCCGATGTCCGAAGCCCTCCAACGGGCGGAGCACTGGTGGCAGGCCGCGGAAGTGATCCGGGTCTTCCCTGACGGCCCATCGGTCACGGAATTCCTGGCTTGGATGAACCGTCACTCCCTCGGGCGCAAACGACTGCTGGACACGATGCTGGCCGCCCTGATGGCTCAAGCTGGAGTGACCCGGATCGTGACCAACAACGGCCAGGATTTTCGAGGCTTCGGTCGCTTTGAAATCGTGCCGTTTCGGGGCAACTGAATCGGCCTTCGATCGTCCCCATCCACACGACCGAAAGAATGGATCGATTTCCCTACGATCCATTCCTCCCCAATCCTTCCCTCCCAGACGTTTGATGCCTAGGGTTCGCCCCTGTGTTTCGGCCGTGCATTGATTTGCGCAATGGGAAGGTGGTCCAGATCGTGGGGGGAACCCTCGACGATGCGGGCACCTCGACGCTCACTCGCTTCCAGTCGGAGCACCCGCCCTCCTGGTATGCGGAACTCTACCGGAAGGACGGCCTCACCGGCGGGCATGTCATCGCCTTAGGGCCGGGCAACGAGGCCGCCGCACGCGAGGCCCTCGGTGCATGGCCCGGCGGCCTGCAGTACGGCGGGGGCGTGAACCTCGACAACGCGTCGACCTGGCTTGAGGCCGGGGCCTCGCAGGTGATCGTCACCTCATGGGTCTTCCGCGACGGACTCCTTGATCGCCAGCGCCTGGCCGACCTAGTTCAACGCGTCGGCAAGGACCGCCTGGTGCTCGATCTGAGCTGCCGCAAGCGCGATGGCCGCTATTGGGTGGTGACCGACCGTTGGCAACGATTCACCTCGCTAGAGGTCGATGAGGCGGTCTGCCACGACCTAGCCCAATCGTGTTCCGAGTTTCTCATCCATGCCGTCGATGTCGAAGGCTTGTGCCGGGGCATCGACCTTGGATTGGTCGAGTCGCTCGCCCGCTGGTGTCCCATCCCGGCGACGTACGCCGGCGGCGCCAGATCTATCGACGACCTCAAAACCGTGGAACGCGTCGGTGGCGGTCGCATACACCTAACCATCGGCTCAGCCCTGGACCTCTTCGGTGGATCGGACGTGCGCTACACCGACTGCGTCGAATTCAACCGATCCCCCGTTTCGACCCCGACCTCCCCATGACCCCCAAGCACGTTCGTCTTTTCATTAAACCCGGTTGCCCTTGGTGTGATGAAGCCATCGAGTGGCTCGATGCACGCAAGATCCAGTACGAGACACTGGACGTGACTCACGATGCCGCTGCCCGCGCGGAGATGCGTGAATTGACCGGCCAGACCAAAGCCCCGTCCATGGAGTGGGATGGCCATGTGTTGGCCGACTTCGGCGCGGATGAACTCCAGGCATGGGCGGTCCGGTTGGGCTACACGGTCTGAGGCTCGGAGAGGCCTAGGGAGTCTACCCGCCCGGCTACGGATTGGCAGCCCCCGGCGAGCCTCCGAGCCGACTCGACGTTTTCCACGCAGTGGGTTGATCAGAGTAGGCTCCAACACTCTTGAGCGCCAACGTCGCCCCGCCGCCATCGGCGTCCACCGGCCACGGAGCGGTATCGTCGTAGGCAAGGCTGAGCACAAGAGCGCCGTCGGCGGCGTGGATCCGCAGCGTATCGCCGCCATTGCCCAGACCAAAACTGAACTCACCCAACGGTGTGGGACCTGCCGGAAAGGCCCGTTGAAACCGAAGGGAATCCTGGCAAAGGACAACGTAGCCGCCCGGCGGAATCACTCCTCCGCTCAGCACGCTCACATTCGAATCGGTGTCATCGCGCACAATCCACCCGGTGAGGTCCACCGGTGCGGTGCCAGGATTGTGCAACTCGAACCAATCGCCAGAATTAGCCGCAGAGGCCGGGTGATACTGGATCTCGCTCAAAATCACCGGAGGACGCGCCGGGGGTACCGGTGAGTAGGTCTCCAAATGGGCAGTGAGAGTGTTGGTGCCGGATGGCGGATTGAACTCCCAACGAGCCAGCGAAACTTCGTTGCCCCAGCCGCTCCAACCGACGACTCGAAATCCCGGTGCGGGAATCACTGTGGCCACCACGGGCACGTCCCGAAAAAAGGTCCCCACCCAGGGAGGTGGTGCCGACACCGTGCGATTCAACCTCACCTGCCCCGCACCGGCCGGCGAAACGACCGCCTGCAGTTGCGCCAACCCCGACTTCAGACCGAAGTGATCGAGGCAATCTTGCCGGAGCTTGGAGGGGCGCCGGCGAGCGAAGTCGCTCAATGAATCGAGGTTCTTTTCCCAGGTCGCCGCCGTGAAGGGTTCGTACTCCAGTTGGTAGGGCTTGCCGTAACCGCGCTTCTGCAATTCGGCGAAGCTCCACCGTTGGAGATGCCGCGGGATTTCGGGCCGGATCACCGCGGCCATCGATCGAAGGGTTGCCTCGACGCGCTCTTCCCGGAACGGACCATTCAGAAAATCTGCGCAACGCTGGATGAAGCGGGTTCGCACCCCGGCGTTGGTGAGCAACCGGCGGAGCATCAAGGTGCGGCCGCCTTCATTGGGCCAACCCGTTCCGGAACCGGTGCTGGCGGTCGAGAAGGCGAAGATATTGTCATAGTTCCCGTAATCGCGGGCCATGGCCGGCACGTAGACCTCGGGCTTCCACAAATTGAAGCCGTAGTCTTGATCGTAGACGATCCATCGGAAGCGCCCGTTCGGAACCCGGGGGCGCCAGCACTTGATGTTGCCGATGTCGAAGTTTTGGAAGTAGACGAGCGAGGCTTGGTAATCGAGGAAGTTGTCCAAATCGAGGTACCGGTCGAGGAGCGTTTGGAGATTAGTTTGGATGGTCAGGTCCTTCGAGGACACGAACGAGCGCATCGCCGTGTAAGTCTGGCTGTCACCGGCAATCACGGTGCCGTAGCCCTCGATCAGGTCGAGCCCACCGCGTGGCACCTCATGGTTCCCGATGATGTGATGCTCATTGAGCTTCTCACGCAGGTTGTGAATTCCCCAGTAGTCGCCATTGAGGTACACCACGGTTGGCCGGTAGGCCTGGGTGTCGAGGCCGGTGTCCGCGATCAGGCGCTCCATCATCGCGTCGCGCATGAGCGTGAACTGGCCGTTCACGAAGTAACTGCCATACGAAGTCACCGGCCCGAATTGGGTGATGGGCGACCGCACCGCCGTCTGGTGGGTGCTCTGGTTGTCGTTACCAGAATTGCGCAGCACCAAAGCCTCGAACTGGTCCATCGGGCGGTCCGGAAAGAAGCGGTACGCCAGGTTGCCATCCCCGTACTTGGCCCGTGCCGAAAGCGCGTAGGACTTCTGCGGATAACCCCGCGAACCCCATCCGCCATACACCGACATCCCCACCTTTTGACGAACCTTGGACCGGCGGTCGGTGTCGAAGAATTCGAAACCCACCTCGATCTCCCGATCCTTCCAGGCGTTGGACCCCGAGTACGGATAACTCTGAAGCACCTGTCCGCTGGTGTTCAGCACACTGGTGCCCATGCCAATGAGATAGCCGTTCTTGAAGTCGAAGTTCGAGGCCGCCGCCGCCAGCGAGATAACGGGCAGATCGTGGGAAACCCCGAAAAAATAACTTCGCAGCGACTCCGCACTGGAACGCGCCTCCAAATAAGCCTTAGCCCGAACCACCTGAGAGCGTTGGATGCGCAGCGGACCTGTCCACGTCGGCGAGACAACCGTGACGGGGTCGCCATTGGTCGTGTAGCGAATCAAGGCGTTGGTCGGGGATCCGCGCAGTTCCAGCACCACCTCGGCACCCGCGGCATGGAAACCCGAATCTACCGAGAACACCGGCGGCGGCACCGGAGGCCCCAGCGAAACGACGCCATTGGCAGCACCGGGTGTCGCCTGCGACTTGGAATACACCGTCCACTCCCCAGCTTCTGGATTGGGAGGTCGGCCCAGCGACTCATTGGGGCCCAATCGAGGCACCACCACCTGATCTACTGTTCGTCCAATGGGATCGCTCAACGTCACCGTCTCGCCGGCGGCATCGAGGCGAAAATCCGTGTGCAACTCGTTGCTGGGCCCAATGCGGTCGAGACCCGACGCATAGATCACGAGGGATTGCCCGGGCTGGATCCACCGGTCCGGGAATCGCCATCGCCCCGGCTTCAGCGGGTCATCTGAGAGAGCAAATCCCACCAACGCGAGGGCGCGGTCCTGGGGATTAGACACCTCGATCCAATCCCAGAAGGCTCCGGAGGCATCAGGAAACACCGCCGAGTTGTCGCTCATCACCTCGGTGATCTGAAGCAACCCCGCGACGGAACCCTCGGTCAGGATGCGGTAGAAGAGGGGCGTTGTTGCTGCGGGTGACGGAATGAGCACCTGGAAGCGACCCAGTGCCGACTCGTTCACCGTGGCCGTGGAGTCCAGCGACCACACCATCGGGGTTTGCCACCCGGCGGCGACTTGCACCCGATGGGCCTTTGGGTCATCGGAATTGGCCGTAAACTCGAAAACAAACCCTTTGCCAGCGGAACTCTGAATCGACTCGCGCAGGATAGTCGGCGGGAGGGGCTGCGCCAACAACCACACGGGAAACACAGCGGACAGCAAGGCCACCCACCAGAGCTTCCAGTGTGAAGAATCTTTCACAATCGGCTCTCCAGTTTTCGGGCGCGGCGAATCCACACTGCATTGCGAGATTTCTCGAAGGCCGGGGAGTGGTTTTGGTCGGCCAGCACTTCATCGATTTCAGCCTGGGCCTCATCGACCATCCCTCGCGAGGCGAGCAACTCGGCATACTGGACGCGAGCCCTCGGATAGCTGTTGTTTTCGAGCACGCGCTTCCAGTTCAGAAGAGCGGCATCCACTTCGCCGAGGGCCGTCTGGGTCTCAGCCAAGGCCATGAGTGTGTAGCCAAAATCGTGTCGCGGGTCGGACTTCAGAATCTTCTCCAAGAGGGGCTTGGCCTCGGCGGCTTTGCCTTGTCGCAAGAGGCACTGCCCCAAATGGCTAACGGTGTCGTCATCCTCTGGATCCCGCTCCAAGGCCCGACGGTAAGACGCTTCGGCCTTGGTCAGTTTGCCCTGCGAGAAATAAAGATCTGCTAAATCCAAATGGTCGCGAGCCTTGTCGAGGTGATGAATGCGGCTCTCCAGTTCCTTAATCCGGCGGCGATCGGCCGCACCCGGTAATTCGAAGCCTCGGAGTCCCATTCCGCCGCTGGCCGATGCCTGCGCCCGATACACCATGAAGTAATAAAACACCGCGCTGAAGACGCTGAAGAAGATGATACACGCCGCCCAAATCCACTCTTCGCGGCGCAAGGCATCCACCATCATCCAAAGCTGAAAAGCAGCCCCGATCAGCAGGAGAGGGTTCTCCAGGGACAACTGCATCAAATCGTTAATCAAGCCGATCATCGCCTTAAGACTAAGCCGGAACGATTCGGTTGGGAAGAAAGGGACCGCGCCGCGGATTCTTTCGCAAGACGAGGCGAGAACGAGGCGCGGGCCGCACTGAGGCTTGCGATTGAGGCCCGTAACGAGCGAACCACGATACTCTTGCGGAAGAAGACGCAGCCGGCACGACCGATCCAATGGAATCGTTCCGGCTGAGCCCTACTCCAAAAAAATACTCGGAATGAAAAATCAGGCGCTCTGGTAGCGAAGGCGTCGGGGCCATCCCGATCCTGTTCCAGTCGTCTGGCGATTTTCCCTCTGCTGTAATCCATTGAGATCGAGTCCGGTTTTACCGTTTCATCCCCCAAATGACATCCGCCACCGTGCGCATTCCGGGGACGACCGCCAATTTGGGCTCGGGCTTCGATACTCTGGGACTGGCCGTCGCGCTCTACAACCGGGCCACAGTCCGCCGCCGGGACGACCGACGTGTCGAGATTACTTCTCCCATCGCCGAGGATGCCCGGGCCGGAGCCCTTGCCATGCTGGAGGAGGCTGCAACGGCGTTCTTCAAAAAGACTCGCGCCCAACGCTTTGGGGTGGATCTTCACTTGGCCGGCGACGTGCCGATCGCGCGGGGGCTCGGATCTAGCGTCACCGCCCGACTCGGCTGCGTGGCCGGACTCAACGCTCTGGCAGGCAGCCCGCTGGACCGACAAGGATTGCTAGAAGTCGTGGCCGCTCTGGAAGGCCACCCCGACAACGCGGCTCCGGCGGTCTTTGGCGGATTCACGGCCGCGGGATTTGTCGGTTCTGAGGTCCGATGCATTCGGGTACCACTCCCGAGTCGGATCCGTTTGGTGACCCTGATTCCGCACTTCGAGGTCAGCACGCCGGAGGCCCGGAAGCGGGTCCCGCAGACCTTTTCCAAGGCCGACACGATTCACATCCTCAACCGTGCCTCTCTGGTCACCGCCGCATTCGCCACGGGCCGACTCGAGAACCTCCGAGGCTGCTTCGATGACCGCATTCACCAACCCTATCGGGCGGCGCTCATTCCAGGCATGGACGCCATTCTGGCGGCCGGCGTGAAAGCGGGAGCCATCGGTGGCTGGCTCAGCGGCAGCGGCTCCACCTTGATGTGCTTGGCCTTGGACAACCCCGAAGCCATCGCAGCGGCCATGCAGCGAAAAATGCCCAAGGCCGCCGTCCACATCCTCAAGCCCGACAATGCGGGCCTGAAGGTGAGCCTCAAAAAAGACTGAGTTTTCAGCCCGTCTAAGGAGCTGATCTGAAACTCAGATTTGCTCGAAGTAGCGCTGCTTTTCCCAGTCGGTCACCGCGTTGCTAAAAGCCTGATGTTCAAGGCGGGCGTGGTGCACTGAAAAGTCGACAACCCCGTCGCCGAAGGCCTCGCGGGCCAACCGCGACCCGTTGAAGAGGTCGGCTGCCGCGATTAGACTTGAGGGCAGACGCGGCAAGTTCGGATCGATATAGGCATTGCCGGAATACGGCTCACCGCAGTCGAGCCCCTCATCGATGCCCGCCAAACCGGCCGCGATCATGGCCGCAAAAGCCAGGTATGGATTGGCATCGGCCCCGGGCATGCGGTTCTCCGGGCGGTAACCATTACCCTGCCCCACCACGCGGAACCCGGTGGTCCGGTTGTCCTGGGCCCAAGCCATGCGGGTCGGAGCCCAACTCCCGGCCTGATAGCGTTTGTAGCTGTTGATCGTCGGACCGTAGAACAGGCACAACTCAGGAGAATATTTCAGCAACCCGCCCAAAAATTGCCGGAACAGTGTGGAACCCGTCTTGGCCTTCGGATCCCAGAACAAGTTGCGGCCGGCCTTCCACAGGCTCATGTGAATATGGCAGGAGTTCCCCGCCTCGGTCGGTGCGACCTTAGCCATAAAGCTCACCGACTTGCCGTGCTGTCCGGCGATCTCTTTGACCCCCTGCTTGAAGACGACATGTCGATCGGCCATCTCCATGGCCTCGCCGTAGGTGAAATTAATCTCATGCTGGCCCCGGCTCCACTCGCCCTTGCTACTCTCGATCGGCACACCCGCGGCCGTGAGTCCGTTGCGGATGGCCCGCATCAGCGGTTCATCGCGGCCGGGCTGCATCAAGTGGTAGTCGATGCGGTAATCGCTCGAAGGTTTGAGGTTCCGATAACCGGCTTCGAAGGCAGCACCGTAAGTCTGCTCATAGAGATAAAACTCCAACTCGCTGGCGCAGAAGCAGGTGAGGCCGCGTTCCTTGAGCCGATCCAACTGGCGGCGCAACACCGAGCGCGGGGCTTCAGCCACGGGCGACCCGTTGGCGTGCCGGAAGTCGCAAAGGACCAACGCCGAACCGGGAAGCCAGGGCATCAGCCGGAACGTGGCCGTATCGGGCAGCATCTCAAAATCACCGAAACCCGAATCCCAATTGGCGACGGCAAACCCATCCAACGGATCCATGTCGAGGTTGACCGTGAGCAAGTAGCTGCAGCCATGGGTTCCGTGGGACACCACCGACTCCAGAAAATGGCCTGCATGGAAACGCTTGCCCACGAGTCGGCCAAACGGATCGGGGATGGCCACGAGGACCGTGTCGACGGCGCCCGATTTAACCTGGGCCTTGAGCTCTTGGAGAGTCATTAGGAATATGAGTGGGAAGTGCTGCGAGTTATTCGGCCACGTACACGTTCTTAACCTCTGAGTAGCCTTCCATCGCAGCCATGCCGAGGTCGCGGCCCAGCCCGCTCTGCTTGAAGCCTCCGAACGGAGCCTCCACATGAACGCTGCTGTGACTGTTGATAGAGAGCACGCCACTTTGGACCGCTCGGGTCACCCGAAACGCGCGTGAGAGGTTGTTCGTCCAGACCGAGCCGCTCAGGCCATAGGGCGATGCGTTCACATCGATCAGCATCGCCGCCTCGTCATCAAACGGAACCACCGCCGCAACCGGGCCGAAAATCTCCTCGCGCCAGCAGCGGTGTTCGGGAGCGACGCCCGTGAGGATCGTGGGCTCCAGATAGAAGCCAGCCGAGGGCAAGCGCCCTCCCCCGCACACCACCGTGCTGCCGCACCGTCGTGCGTCTGCCAGATAATCTTCGACCACCTGCCGCTGCGCGGAGGAGACCAAAGGGCCCAGTTGAGTTGCCTCATTCAAAGGATCGCCCACGATGAGCTTGCGGGTGGCCGCCGCGAATCGTTCCACGAATTTCTCGTACACCGGGCGTTCGACATAAACACGGCTCCGGGCGCAGCAGTCTTGGCCTGTGTTAGCGAAGACGGACATCGGCGCGGCATCGGCCGCCTTCTCCCAGTCGGCATCAGCGAAGATGATGTTGGGAGACTTGCCACCCAATTCGAGCGAGATCCGAGTCAAGTTCCGCGCGGCTAGCTCCATGATCCGGCGCCCCACCTCGGTAGAACCGGTGAAGGACACCTTACGCACCAGCGGGTGGGTGACCAGCGCGTCACCCAAGGTTCCACCAGGACCCGTGATCACCTGCAGAACGCCCGCCGGCAGCCCGGCCGCGTGGGCCAGTTCTCCCAATTTCAGCGCGGTGAGCGGCGAAATGGAGGCTGGCTTCAGCAACACGGCATTCCCGGCGGCCAGCGCCGGAGCCACCTTCCAACAGGCGATGGCAAAGGGGAAATTCCACGGCACGATGGCCGAGATGACTCCCAGCGGTTGGCGCAGAGTGAAATCGAGCCCTCCGCGGGCGACCGGAATAGTCTGACCGTAGAACCGGCTGATGCCTCCCGCGTAATATTCAAAAACCCGCGCCCCCAGAGCGACTTCATCACGGGCATCGGCCAGTGGCTTGCCCACCTGCAGAACCTCTAGCCGAGCCAACTCCTCGGCATTTTCTCGGATCACAGCGGCGATCTTAAAAAGCACCGAGGCTCGCTTGCCCGGGGCCAGATCGCGCCAACCAAACTCGAAAGCGAAGTTGGCGGAGGCAGCGGCATACTCGACTTCCCTCGCCGTGGCGGCATCGATTTCTGCGAACACTTCGGCCGTGGCAGGATTAATCAGTCGCGTCTTCGGAGTGCCGTCGACCCCGATGTAGCGGCCGTCCAGAAACAATTGGTGAGGAATCATGGGAGGAGATGGGAAAAGGATTGGGGAAGCAGGTATGGAGCGTCGTTTGTCAGAGGACTTCGAGGTACAGAGCGCGCAAGTCTTCGATGGTGACTGGTACGGCATTGGTCCGGTGGCAGGGGTCTTCCCAGGCCTGGGCCACCAGTGCGTCGAGATGCTCGGGGCGCACCCCGTGCTGCGAGAGCTTCTTATTCAAGCCCAACCCCGCCAAGAAGGACTCCACGAACGCAATCGTAACTTGGTCTGCTTGAACGTCGGAGAGTTTGACTACCTCCAGCCCAGCGGCCTGTCCTACACGTCGGTATATTCCCGGACGGCGCGCACTACAGAATCGCAGGCTGGCCACCAGGCAAAGGGCATTGGCCAATCCATGGTGCATTCCGCAAATGGAAGACAGCGGGTGAGCCAATGAGTGGACCACTCCCAGATCCTTCTGAAAAGCCACAGCGCCCATGGCTGCCGCCACGAGCATATGGCCGCGGGCTTCCAGGTCCTTGCCATCGCGATACGCCTTGGGAAGCGCTTCAAAGATCAACCGAACCCCCTCGAGAGCAATGCCATCGCACATCGGGTGGAAAGACGGACAGGTGAAGCTTTCGATGCAGTGCGTCAACGCATCGGCCCCGGTCGCAGCGGTCAGGTGAGGCGGCAAGCCCACCGTCAGCGCGGGATCTAGAATCACCAGTTTGGCCAACATTTCGGGATTGAAGAGCACCGCCTTGCGATGGGTGGCATCGAGGGTGATCACCGAGCTGCGACCCACCTCACTACCAGTGCCCGCGGTGGTGGGGATGGCCACCAGCGGCAGCAGGCCACTCCAGTCGGACTCGTCGTAGAACTTCGAAAGATCGTAGCCGGGGCGAAGTGCCAACAGACGCGCGGCCTTACCGGCATCCAAAGGGCTTCCACCGCCAATAGCGATCACCCCGTCGCACTGATGATCCCTCAGCGCGGCGGCCGCCTGGCGCACATCTTCCTCAACCGGATTGGGATGCACCCCATCAAAGACGAACCACTTCTTACCTTGATCGTCGGCACCGAGTACCGCAGCGAGTTGTGCGAATGCATCGGTCTTCACCAGTCCCCCATCGGTGACCACGAGCGGACGGTGCACACCAAGTTTAACTAGGGCGGCCGGCAATTCAGCCAGCGCGCCAGCGCCATAGAGAGTTCGCGTTGGGAAAGAAAAGGCAGTCAGGCTCATGTTGTTTAGATCGAAAGAGATTGTTGCAATCAGGTCATTGGGCCAAGGGTCATCCCTGAACGAAATGGTGCAGAAAATTGTGCAAAATTTGCGGACCCCAGGGTGTCGGTTGCAAGTTGTCCAACACCTCGTCCAAATTAAAACGGACACGCGGGCGCCACAACTCGCGTCGTGGATTCCAAATTGAGCGAAGCACCTCAGGATCCGTCTCTGGATGGAACTGGACCCCATGGAGCAGTTGCGTGGAGTCTTGAATTCCCTGAATCGGCGCAAAGGTGCCGGCCACCGTATGGGTCACCCCGATTGGAATGTCGGACGCCACATCGGAATGGCTCGACAGCACGTCAAAGCTGTCTGGAATCCCATCAAACAACTTCGACATCCGGCCGGCAGCAGTGAGCGTCACCGGAGTATTTCCCAACTCCAGGCCTTGCGGGTGCGGCTCCACCGTCGCTCCCAAAACTCGGGCCATGAGTTGGTGACCATAGCACACCCCAAGGACCGGCACCCCGGCATCCCGGCATCGAAGGATCCACTCGCCCAACTGCACGTTGACCGGGTCGTCATTCCAAGCATCTCGGGGCGAACCACTGAGAATGACCCCATCCCATTCCGCCGGTGAATACAACGGGTTGATATCCGATTCGACACCGACCCTGCACCACTCCACCGGGATGGATCTGGGAGTCCACCGGGTGAACCAACCGCAGACATCGCGACGGGGATCCGGCTCCAAGCCCGGGGGCCAAATCACCGAATCTACCAACAACACCCGTCTTGTACGCATTGCCATTGTCTTCGGACAGGAGACGGCACCCGATCAACCCATTGCCAGAGGATTCTCACGCCAAGCCTGATTGGCATTTACGGGACCACCGGTGCCAATCCGATTGCTGCAGAGGTCCTCAATCTCAGCAGCAAGTGCCCATCAGCAATTCATAAACAAACTCATCCAAGCGCATCGACCCGCAAATCTCGCAGTGTCGACAGGTCTGACCAAGGTGTGCCTCGGATAGGACGCGCCCCGTCTCGGCGTTTGGGCCCGAAGAACGGACGGTACCGGAAGAAAACTGCATCCACAAACTTGCGAGAGCCCAACGCCACCCCATCCGTCAAATGTCGAACCCTCAGCCGCAGAATTTCAGCCTCGCTCAACTTTCCTCCCTGCAAGAGCACTGCACGAATGGTTTCCCGATCCAATTCCCGCTTTGAGCTATGCCCACCAACCCCTGCCTGAACAAACATGGATTCCCGATAACGAGCCGCCGCTTGCCCCCAATTCAGCTTCGAGAAGATCCCCATAATTCCTCTTTGCAAATCCCTTTGCCCCACCAGTGCCGCCGAGTAGCCGCAGAATCGATAATCTTTAGGATCACCCACCAAACCTGCCCTCACTGGGTTGAGATCAATGTAAGCGGCGACCGTGCGCAAAGCCCCAAGAGAGTCCTCCACCAGCACACTTTTGAAGCGCTCGGCCCAAAGAGTACCAAAGCGTTCCGTCCGTCGATTGTACCAGCGACTGAAACGCTGTTTGAATTCCTTCATAAACACCGACACATCGCCCATTCGCCCTAGAAGCGTCTGGCGGATGTAGCCCGGCATCTTGCCCTTGCCTGGCCTCATCATCGCATCCCGAGCTTGGACCACCAAAACCCCCTGCGACCCGTAAAAACCCTCAGCCCTACGGAACAGTTCCTCATCACTCAACGCCACAGGCACTGGAACCCGCAGCAGCAGATGGAAGTGATTCCCCATCATGCAATAAGTGATCACCTCCAACCCGCAGAACCGTGCCAGCGGCATTAACAAATCCACCAACCGAGCCTTGCAGAGATCATCCAGTAGCATCTGCCCGCCCACAGTCCTGGAAATGCAATGGTACACAGCACCCTCAGAACACTCCCCTTTGATCCGCGCCAGCCTCATATCTCGAAATCTAGACACCGCGACCCCAGTAAGTCAAAAATATTGAACCTGTCACTTTATTTGGGTTTGACTGGTTGACTGTTGGGAACTGGTGCTCTATCGAATGATCCTTCACTTTATGAGGGTTTTAAATTCTTGGGTTTCGTGGGCTTTGGGTTCGTTGCTGGCTTTGTCCGCTTTTGGGGCGGATTGGCCTCAGTGGCGGGGTGATTCACGCAGGGACCATTCTCCAGACAAGGGCTTGCTGGCCCAGTGGCCTCAGGATGGGCCAAAACAGGTCTGGTCGTTCACCAATGCAGGCTTGGGTTATGCCGGCTTCGCGATCGCAAAAAACTCTCTGTTCACAATGGGTCTGCGGGATGGACAGGAATTTCTGTTAGCAGTGGATGCTTCCACCGGAAAAGAATTGTGGAGCTCGGCAGCGGGCCAAAAATACCCGAATGGTTGGGGGGATGGGCCTCGGATGACTCCGACGGTGGATGGTGATCGAGTCTTCGCCATCGGTGGACAGGGCCTGCTGATTTGCGTCGAGGCCAAGAGTGGAAAATTGATCTGGTCTAAGAATCTGGTCACCGATTTGGGCGGTCAGCTCCAAGATTGGGGTTATACGGAATCCCCACTGGTGGTGGGCGATACTGTGATCTGCACCCCGGGCGGAGCTCAGGGAACTCTCGCCGGATTGGACAAATCCTCCGGTGCAGTCCGATGGCGCACTTCAGGGCTTACGGACAAGGCTCAGTATTCTTCTCCAATCCTGATCCAACACGACGGCCAACCTCAGGTCGTCCAGTTGGTGATGAATCGCTTCTTCGGGGTATCCCCCAAGGATGGCTCCGTTCTATGGAAGAAAGACTTTCCAGGACGGGTGGCCGTCATTCCAACCCCCATCTATGAGGACGGGATCGTTTATGTGACCGCTGGATATGGTGTGGGATGTGAGGCGGTTCGCTTGGGCACCAATAACTCAATCGCTCCACTTTACTCCAACAAGGTGATGAAAAATCACCATGGCGGGGTTATTTGCGTCGATGGATACCTTTACGGCCACTCCGACGGGGCTGGCTGGGTCTGCCAAGAACTCAAAACTGGCAAAGAAATCTGGTCCCACAAGGGCTTTGGAAAGGGATCCGTCACCTACGCCGATGGAAAGCTCTTCTGCCTCGATGAGCGCAATGGGGATGTCGCTCTGGTGGAGGCGAGTACTCAGGGATGGAAGGAGTTGAGTCGCTTCAAACTGGCGCCGCTGAGCTCCAAACGGAGTCCTCAGGGAGGCATTTGGCCGCACCCGGTCGTCGTCAACGGACGACTCTATCTGCGCGATCAGGAGTTGATCCACTGCTTCAATGTGAAGTCCCCGTAATGATCCTGGGGGGCCTCGCCGTTTCCGGTGGGTTGACCTTCAGGATCGGTTGCCTCCGACGGTCAGTGGCTCCCAGCAACCGGGAGTTCCCATTGCCTTGAAGGCCAGCAAGACCAGAAGTTTGGAAGGTGAGAACGACGGTCTCGCCTGCGTTGAGAATTCTCCGATCTTTCGATACGTGACCCACGGGAATCTTGGGTTTTGATAGGTTTCTTAACCTTAAGACACTCCTTGAAGCAACCTTGACGCTTCTCACGAGCAACGAACCAACTGCTGTCGACGTCTGGGATCAAGCCCGGTCGGAATAATAAACATCCTCTGAGCAACGTTCCGGAATCCATGGAAAGTGGCCGGTTTGAAATCCGCGGTTTTGCCGGATCCTCGGACCCGTTTTCTTCTAGGATGAGCGCCTGCGTTTCTTCCTTCTTCCAGATGAGGCCTAATGCGACTGAGGCCCACCTGAGTTGATCAGAATTCGTTTGGGCAACCGACAAGCTCAGCCGGATTGATGATCCGTTGAGTTTCTGGGCTCAGTGGTTTTCAAACCGGCAGATTTCATCGGTTTTCACACGGTCACTGACAACCTCCAAGCCGCTTCCCCAACTTGGGAGCGGGTGCTACCCACTGAAATCAGCAAAGAAACATCCTGGTTTCGTCGATCGACGACGGGCTCACCTCATTCTTGCCGCGCTCCTTCGGCCCCCTATTGGTTTGCTGGCCAGTGCATCGCTCCCCACTGCATCACTCCTCCCGCGAGGCGTGAAGGTCGCACCAAAACTCGCGTCCATGGGAGGTCCAGTGCCGATAATGGACGTGCCACAAGGCTTTGACCGCATCACCGGACACCCATGTTCCCATCAGGTTTGATCCAAAATCGCCCGAGGAGCCGATCGGAAAATCACGACCCGGAAACCGCCGGGACCGCTGCCCCAACGTCCGGATCCGCTGATAACCCGCCAGTTTACGGATGAGGCGATACGGCCACGCCCGATGCGCCGTCAGGATTCTGGGAAATTGTGCCGTCCAACCCAATGGCCCAGACCAATCGTCGATCGGAAGCAATGAACTTTGCTCCACCAGCATGAATCGTCGGTAGCCCAGCGCCTCACAGGCATCGACCAAGGCCACATCCGAGACCTCCACCGACAGGTAATCGGGCAAACCCACTTCGCGAAGTCCATCGAGGCAGAAATGGTCGGCGCTTTCGATGTCCACTTTGAGGTAGTGCGGAACCCCGTGTTGACGCAGCAGATCTCCAAAGCGGACGGCGGGCACCGTCACCTTCCGATGCCGATGGCCGCCGCGAGCCGCGCTGGCCACGTCGAGTGCGCTCCATTCCGGATGATCTTCGTTGATCCAGAACTCCACTTCGCCAGGTTCTCCCGCCACCGCCACGTTCTGAATCACCAACCGGCCATCGCGAACAGCTTCTGGAAAACGGGCCGCCACTTGACCACAGAAGGCCTCGTTGGCCTCAACGGCAACGACTCTGAAACCACATTCGAGATAGAATGCCGCGTCATCACCATTGTTCATCCCCACATCAAAGATGAGGTCCGGAGTGGGTGACGTGTTCATTGGGGATGAAAAGCTAATGACGCCCGCGCTTGGAGAACAGATTTTTGGCGAAGCAACCGGACCCAAAGTCGGAACCGGAATCCGACTCACCACGTCCTCGAGCGCCGGGTTGCCTTATTTTAGCCCGGTCAATCCAAGAGCGGGCGCATCTCCTCGAGGATCTGAGGGACGCGAACAAAGGGGTCCTCCTTGAATTCGTACTCCAAGGCGACAAACCCCTGATAGTGGGCATCCCGCAGAATCTTGAATGTGCGGGCATAATCGGCCTTCTCGATGGCGGACTTGCCGCCCACGTGAACCTTGCCTTTGAACTGAACGTTCACCGCCCACGGCGCGCACAACGCCAACTCGCGGTAAGGATCGGTGGAATAAAAATTACCCGTATCCAAATTGATTCCCACCCACGGACTGCGGACGGCCTGAATAATTTCAACCAAGGATTCAGCACGACGAACGATGCCACCATGGTTTTCGACCCCCAGAAAGATTCCCGCCTTGCCCGCTTCCTCACCGCATTCTTCCAGAGCGGCGATGGCGAGTTTAGTTGCCTCAGCCTCCGTGTTTCCGTGCGGACCTCCGGTAAACACGCGAATGTGCGGAGCACCCAAAATAGCAGCCTTGCGAATCCACTCCTTTACCGAGGCAATCTCGGCATCGCGCTTCTGGCCAAGGGGATGACAGAAGTCGTTGCCCACGGCGGTCCCGCTGATCGTGACTCCGCGCAGGTGAGCGTGGCGACGCACGTCGCGGAGATACTCATCAGTGACCTTTTCCGGAAAATAATAACTCGTCAGCTCAGCCCCGCCGCAGGCGTGATCCGCGCAATAGTCCAAGAACTTCTTCATGTCCATGCGGGCCGGGCTCCCGTCCTTGCTTGCCTTAAACTGATCTCCAAAGGAATAGGCCGCCAACGACAACCGCAACCGCGAACGCGAGGAACGCACAAACGGCTCGACCGCCCGGAGCGGGCTCATCCCCAAAGTACCGAGCGCTGCGGAAGAGGCTATAAACCGG
Source organism: uncultured Verrucomicrobiota bacterium (assembly GCA_903939515.1). GTDB lineage: Bacteria > Verrucomicrobiota > Verrucomicrobiia > Limisphaerales > UBA9464 > SXXZ01. The sequence goes on along the minus strand of CAJAHH010000076.1, from coordinate 16,364 downwards.
CGGCGGCTCAACGAGGTGGACATGTTGGCAACGTTAGAGGATGTGCTGGGAATGCGGCAAGGCTGCTGTATCGGTGAGTCCAGGGCAATTTCTCTCTCGAACCGCAGCAGCGATCATCCGAGGGCTAAGGCCACTTTTATTCAAAGCACCCCAAGCGGGTGTTGTCCCAAACCGCTTCCTCCGCAACATTGGGGCATGGATCCTCGGAATTTTCCCGGATGGGCCGAGCTCGTCCACCGACTGCTGCCTGTGCTGCTACTTGGTTTGCTGGTCACCGGGTGCTCCCCCGAATCACCACCGCCCACGGCGGAAGAAACCCGCAAGGTGCTCAAGGATGCGGGAGAACGTATCCAACAAGGGGCGGCCTCGGCGGCGGCATCAGCCCGGGAAACCGCTCGCGAAGCCACGCACACAGCCGAGTTGTTGGCTAAGCGCGCTGCAGAAGAAACCCGCCGGGCCGCCGAAGCCGCCGCCCATAGCCAAACGGCCCAGCGAATCAAGACAGCCAGCACCAATGCCTTCGAGCAGCTCCGAACCCAGACCCAAGCCGGTGCCACAGCGGCCCGTACCCAAGCTGAACTGGCCTTCAAGGAAGCTTCGGAACTGGCGACCAAGGCCGCTGTAAAAGCCGAAGAACAAGCCCGAAAGCTGGCTGAAAAAACCCGGGAAACCCTCGGCAATTCCCCACCCAAACCGTGACTCGATCAGGGCTTCTTTCATGGCATCACCCAAAATCCAGGTCTCGTGAGCGACATCGCCGACCGGGTCGGTGTGATGGACGCTGGGCAGGTCGTGGAAGAGGGCCCCGCCCTCGATGTGCTTCAACGCCCATCGCCCCCCACCGGCTGACCGTTCCACCTCCGCACCCCCGCTGTCCGGTTGTGTAGCCCCAGTGCCGCGTCGAAGCTCCGGTCCTGCGAGATCTAGGCAAGGGTCGGCACGTCGCCTGCCACTCAGTCTAACCCACCCCTCAAAACCAGCAGTTCACCCCAGAGCACCCGCATTCGACCCCAAAGGCAGGGTTTGAATACGCATTCTGTTTACAGTCCAGAGCAATGAATCGGTCTCCCTCCATTGCCCAATCCGCCACAGTTCTGGCTTCGGCCGTCTTCTGCCTGCAAGCCATCTGGACTGAGCAAGCCCAAGCCCAAGGCTGCGTCGCGGTCCGCGGCGGCGGCATGTGCACCATGAACCACTCGGGCACGGGAGAGGACGCCGCCGAACACGGTCCTTGGTTGGCATCGGTGGGCTACCGATTCTTCAAGTCAGATCGCCACTTCATCGGCGGCAATGAATCCCGGAATGCCGCCGGACTCGATCGCTTCCAACAAGGCACCGAAGTCATTAACTACTCCCAGTTCATCGACACCAGTGTGACCTACCAATTCAGCCCGCGTTTGTCCGCATCGCTGGTCCTGCCTTGGGTGCATCACATCCGTTCAGCGCCCTATGAACACAGCGGTGTCCGACGCGATACCGGAGCCACAGGCATCGGCGACGTCCGAGCCGTGGTGGGCTATTGGCTCTGGGATCCGAAAACCCAGCCCAAGGGCAACCTGCAGGTCAGCCTCGGTGGCAAGGCTCCCAGTGGCGACTACCAGGCCGACGACACGTTTTTCCAGGACCAGGATCCCACCTCCGGCGTGAACATCCAACCGGTGCGACGCAATGTGGATCAGTCCATCCAACCCGGTGACGGCGGTTGGGGTGTCAGTTGGGAACTCAACGGCTACCGTGAGTTGACCAAGGGCTTCTTCGCCTATGCTCAGGCGTATTACCTGTTCAATCCGCAAAATGTGAATGGCGTGAAGAGCCCCACTGCGCGGAGCGATGCAGGCCCCACGATTGCGGGCAAGAACATCGACAACGGCATGTCCATTACCGACCAGTACATGTTCCGCGCCGGCTTCTCCAAGGTGGTCAGCGAGAAGCACAACCTCTCCGTCTCCCTGGGCGGCCGCATGGAGGGCATCCCCGTGGAGGATCTCAACGGCAACGCGGGGAATGAGGAGGGCTTCCGTCGCCCGGGTTACGCCATTGCCATTGAACCGGGAATCAACTGGATGCCCGGGAAATGGAATGTGGCCATCACGGTGCCCTGGCGTCTAGAAGCCCAACGCGAGCGCAGTTATTGGAACCTCCAAAAGGGAACTCGTGGCGATGCTGCCTTCGCGGATTATCTGGTGACCGTTTCGGTTTCGCGGTGGTTCTGAGCAAACCATCGTTCTGAGCACAAATCGCTAAAAGCCTGTCTGAAAATGGGGAGGTGTTCTGCGGCTGGGGAATTCTGGTTTGGGCAAGGCGGTGAGCGGCGGGGATGCAGTTCACTGCGTCCTCGCTTTTTTGCCCACGGAGCGGCCGAGGAGTTTACTCCGGAACCACGAGGGTCCCGGCGCTTTGAATGTCCACCCGACTGGGCACCTCCGAGTAACTCAAGACGGTCAGGTCGCTGAAGGTGGCTTCGAAGAATCGCCGGAACGCCAATCGAATATGCGGTCCGCACAAGACCACGGGAGCCTGACCCGAGGCCAGCAACCCCTGGATCATCTTCGAGAGACTTTCGACTAAATGACGAGCCAGGCGGGGTTCTAGGAGGAGAGCAATTTCCGTCTGCGACTGCCTCACGCCCTTGGCAATTTCCTGCTCCAAACGAGGGTCCAAGGTGATGGCCTTGAGCACCCCACGATCGTCCTGGTAAGGCTTCACAATTTGCGGACCCAGCGCACGCCGCGCATGTTCGCTGAGCTCATCCGGATTTTTTGTAACCCCCGCAAAGTCACTCACCTTCTCCAGAATGCTCGCCAAGTTCCGGATCGAAATACCCTCGGCCAGAAGGTTTTGAAGGATGCGCTGGACCTGACCCACATTGAGTTGGGCGGGGATTAATTCATTCACCACGGTGGAATGCGTGGTCTTGAGATGATCGAGCAACTGCTGCACATCCTGCCGTGAAAGGATCTCATGGCTCTGATGCTTCACCACTTCGGTGAGGTGGGTGATGAGCACGCTCGATGCGTCGACCACGGTGTATCCGGCGATTTCGGCCGTCTTGCGCTCCACTTCCGTGATCCAGGTTGCGGGCAATTGGAACACAGGCTCGGTCGTCGGAATCCCCTTGAGAGTCACCCGGCTGTTGGTGGCATTCATGGCCAGTGAATAGCCCGGCATGAGGTTACCGGTGGCCACCGCATTTCCCTTGAGTAGGAACCGATATTCATTGGCCCCGATCTGCAAATTGTCACGAAGCTTGATGGGAGGAATGAGCAGGCCCATTTCTTGGGCAAACTGCCGACGCACACCCGTGACGCGCTCGAGCAAGTCGCCCCCCTTCCGACTGTCCGCCAAGGAGACCAATCCAAATCCCAGCTCAATGAGCATGGCATCCACACCCAAGAGGTTCTCCAGCTTGTCCGCGCCGGGCGAGGCGGCCCCCGCGGCCCCCGGTGCCGAGGCCGCGGCGGATTCACCCGGCTTGGCAGCTTTGCCGTCGGCCTTGCGCGACGCATCTGCAGCCGTGGCTGGCCGGATCTTAAGATTCTTACCAATGAACCAAGTGACGACCGCAAGAACCAGGAATGGCAACATCGGCAACCCTGGCACCAACGCGAGGAACGCCAGCATCCCCGAAAGGATGACCAGCGCCCGAGGGTACGACGTGAGCTGACGCCCCAATTCTTCGGCTAAGTTATTTTTCGAGGCGGCCCGAGTCACCAGAAGGCCCGCCGCCATGGATGTGACCAGGGCCGGAATTTGCGAAACCAGTCCGTCACCAATGGACAGCAGCGTGTAGCGCGAGAGCGCGTCAGTGAAACTCATACCCCGCTGGGCCATGCCGATGGCAAAACCGCCCACGATATTGACCACGGTGATGATCACCGCCGCCACGGCATCACCTCGAACAAACTTCGAAGCACCGTCCATGGCTCCGTAAAAGTCGGCTTCTTGCTCCACCTTACGCCGGCGGGCCCTCGCCTGCTGTTCATTGATAATCCCAGCGCCCAACTCCGCATCGATGGCCATCTGCTTGCCCGGCATGGCGTCCAAGGTAAAACGGGCCGCCACTTCAGCGATACGGCCAGCACCCTTGGTGATGACCACAAAGTTGATGATCACCAGGATGGCGAAGATGACGATACCCACCACGTAATTGCCACCGACGACAAAGTTACCAAAGGCCTCAATAATATGTCCGGCATCGCCGTTGATGAGGATCAACCGAGTGGTGGCCACATTGAGGGCCAACCGAAACAAGGTGACGAAGAGCAACAGGGACGGAAACACGGTGAACTCCGACGGATCCTCGGTGTAGAGGATGACCAGCAAGATGAGCAGCGACGAAGCGATGCTGACCGCCAAGAGCAAATCCAGCAGCAGCGGCGGCACCGGCAGAATGAGCAGCAGCACCGTGCCAAACACGCCCACCACCAACCAGAGGTCCATCTGGCTCAGGCGAACCAACCAACTGTCCTTTGTTTTTGTCATCGCGTCCGTTTCAGGACCGACCAAAAGCAACTCTCGATCCAAGTTGATTTTATGCCGTTTTTACTGGGTTTTATTGAGTTTTCGACTCCAGATCCGGCAAACTCTGCCGGTTCACTAGAACCCGAATTGCTTCGACCGCACAGGCAGTCGCCGCGCAGTCGCGTCATCGACAAAGTGACACCTCACCCTACCCCGGACCGCCTCGATCCCGCCCGCGCGTCCATGAGAGAGTCGCTACAAAATTGGAGACCGGATCGTTGGGGGAATCTAGTGTGGCTCTTGTGACTCCGACGTTGCTGATTGTGGATGATGAGAAGTCGACCCGCGATGGGCTGCGGACGGCGCTCGAAGACAAATTTGACGTCTATGCGGCTCCGGATGCGGCGGGAGCTTGGCAGTTGTTGGAAAAGGAACCCGTGGATGTGCTGCTGACAGACCTCCGCATGGCCGGCGACGACGGACTGGCACTCATCCGCAAAGCGAAGGCTCTACCGAAACCTCCGGTCTGTATCCTGATGACGGCCTATGGTTCCGAAGACCTGGCCGTCGAGGCCATGAAGCAAGGCGCTGACGACTACATCAGCAAGGGTCGCCTGCAAATCGATGAACTGGAATTGCGCATTCAACGGGCCCTCCGACGCAACCGACTTGAAAGCGAAAACGAGCAACTCCATCAGCGTCTCGATCAACGCTTCGGCTTGGAGAGCTTCATCGGCGAAACTCCATCCATCCGGGAGGTGTTCGAACAAATCCAGCAAATCGGTCCCTCCACCGCCACGGTGCTCATCACCGGAGAAAGCGGCACCGGCAAAGAACTTGTCGCTAAGGCCATCCACCAACTCAGTCGCCGCGCCCGAGGTCCCTTGGTCACCGTCAACTGTGCCGCGCTGCCCGCCACGCTGCTTGAGGCCGAACTTTTCGGTCACGAAAAGGGAGCTTTCACCGGAGCCAATGAACGCCGCATCGGACGAGTAGAACAAGCCCAGGGAGGGACGCTGTTTCTCGATGAAATCGGCGAGATCGACGCCACCACTCAGGTCAAATTATTGCGTCTGATCGGCGAACGCACTTATGAGCGTTTGGGCTCCGGTAAGACGCAGAGCGCCGATGTGCGTTTCCTTTCCGCCACCAACAAAGATCTTAAAACGCTGGTCCGGGCCGGCACCTTCCGCGAAGACCTTTATTTCCGGATCGCGGTGGTGCCCATCCACCTGCCCCCATTGCGCGAACGGGTCGCCGACATCCCGCTCCTCATCAGCTCATTTCTTAAAGAATTCGCCCGTGAAAACGACAAGAAGGTCACCGCCTTCAGCACCGAAGCGATGGAGCTCATGCTCCGATATCGCTGGCCCGGAAACGTCCGCGAACTGCGGGCCTCCATCGAACACGCAGTGGTCCTGTGTCGCGGCGATCAAGTCCTGCCCCGGGACCTCCCCGCCTCGGTGCGTGAACCCCTCATCGAGGCCGCGTTTATCACACCCGTTCCGCAAGCAAATCTGGCTCCTGGCAGGCTCTCGCTGCGAGAGGCCGAGAAGCAGCTCATCATCCATGCGCTCAAGGAATGCGACGGCAACCGAACCGAGGCGGCCTTGAAGCTGGGAGTCAGTCGCAGAACGCTGCATCGCAAACTTCACGAGTTCGAACTGCACGACCTGTAGGCCAGAGTTTTCCTTAAGCACCCGCGGACACCCTGCCCCGGTCCAACGGTTGTTACTCAGAGACCCGGTCCGATTGGGTCCGTGCATCGTAGAGACCCGTGCCCGTCGCGACGGCATTGGCCACCAGGCAGGCCAGCAGCGCTGGCAGGAGGAGTTCGGGCCCAAACAATTCCCAACCCAGAACCGCGCAGGCCAGCGGCGTGTGACTGGCGGCGGCAAACACTGCCACAAATCCCATCGCAGCAAATTCCTGCACAGGCCAACCAGCCAACGTCGCAATGGCGTGCCCGAGGGCTGCCCCCACAAAGAAGAGCGGCGTGACTTCGCCCCCCTTGAATCCACCGGCCAAGGTCACTGTGGTGAAGAGCAGCTTCCATCCCCAACTCCAGGCCGTGACACCTCCCACTTCAAAGCAACGAATGAGCGAAGGATCGCCCGGCAATCGACCGGTGACACCAATTCCCAAGTACGCATCGGTACCCAAGAGTTGAGTCAGTGCGATCACCACAAAGGCCGACGCCACCGGTAGGGCCCACCGTGGAATGGCCAGTCGCTCAAAGAGTCGGCCCCATCCGCGGAGGCAGCCCACGAACAGCCGGGCCGCTAGGCCAAAGACCAACGCCGCCAGCGCGCACTGCCAGAGTCCTCCTGCCGGTTGGAGCGGGAGGGCCCGAGCCAACGGATAAACGGTGTGATGGACGCCGAGAGCCAAACACGTTGCATGCCCCAGCCAAGACGCCACCAGACACTGCAGCGCTCTGCGCCACTGGAATCGCCCGAGAACCGGCAATTCAATCGCATACAGCGCCCCCGCCCACGGAGTCCCGAACACGGCACCAAATCCGCCGGCGATGCCCGCCAACACGGCGACGGAGGGATCCGGAACAAAGGCACTCAAGCGCCGCCCCCATACGTGAGACAACGCCGCCCCCATTTGCACGGCCGTGCCTTCCCGACCGACCGAACCACCACACAAGTGGCTCAAGAGTGTCGCCCCCAACACCAGCGGCGCCATGGTCCAAGGCACACCCGGCGAACGCCGGTGAGCCACGTCGAGCAGTAGACTCACGCCTCGTTCGGAGCCGGGTCCCCACGCTGCGTAGGCGCGGATCATGAGGAGACCCGCCACCGGCAACAAAAACAACAACCACGGGTACCGCCAACGGGTCGCGGTGACCGCATCGAGCGCGGTCAAAAAAAACGCGCTGGTCAACCCGGAGCCCAGCCCTGCCAACGCCGCAATCCCCAGGCCCGCGAGCAGGCGCTCAGGAGACCGCAGTTGCGGGGACGGCAAGGCCGGAGTCATGACGACGATCGGGAATGGCCCGCGGCCTTGCGATGACGAGGACCAAGATTAGCGGAGGCGAAGCGCGATCTGCTTATCGAGCTCGCTGGCCAAGAGAATGTCGGCCTTGCCATTGGACTGCCGAGCCTGGACGAAAATGCGGCTGGCGTTGGGCTCCAACTCCTCGACGCGAATCCACAGGGTGCGGTTCTCGATTTTGGCCGAGAGGGTCTTACGGACAACATCCTCGGAAGTCAGCGTGCCGTTAAACACCAGTGTGGCCTTGGACGCCTCGAACAACTGGGAGGCCGGTCGCTCATAGCGGCTTTCGATGTAATCCAAGGCGAAAGGCACACCTACCTTCACGCGACCTTCTTGGGTCCGGTAGCAACCGGTGAAGCTCGCGAGGCCGATCAACAGGGCGGAGACGGTCAGAAACTTGTTCATTACGCTGCGATGCAATCACACCGACCCCTAGGGTCAAGCCCACGCTCCATTCATTTGCTAATTGAACTTTCCCTAGGCACTCTCAGCGGAATTGATCTTTGGGTCGGAGAAAGAACCGTTGAAGAAGCTGCAAAGAACCTTTCTTGACAGCTGTCCACAACGGGTTTCTCACGGTGATCGGAGTGCTTATCGAAGTGAAAATCGAGAGCCGCCGAGAATCAAAAACCAATTCAATGATTGACGTGGTGTGATCGTTTGATAGAAACCGCCCTCCTTTTCGGATATTTGATGAAGACCTATCTGCCCAAAGTCGACGTGCAGCGCCGTGCGTGGCGTGTGATCGACGCCAACGGCGCCATCCTCGGCCGCCTCGCTGTCCAAGTTGCTGACGCTCTGCGCGGCAAAGACAAGCCCGTGTTCACCCCCCACCTCGATGCCGGTGACTTTGTGGTCGTCATCAACGCCGAGAAGATTGTCCTGAGCGGGACAAAAGAGTCGGACAAGCTGTTTATGTCTTACTCTGGTTGGAAGGGTGGCGAAAAATATCGCTCCGTGGCTCAGGTTCGTGCCGCACATCCCGAGCGCCTCGTGATGCACGCCGTCAAGGGCATGCTCCCGAAGAATCGCTTGGGTGACCAGTTGCTCACCAAGCTCAAAGTGTACTCCGGTTCCAATCACCCGCACTCCGCGCAGGAACCGCGCGACATGAAGTACGTCGGCTAATCCCCTTTCCTCTCCACCATGACGAACTCCAACGAATTCCTTGGCACCGGCCGCCGCAAGACTTCCGTGGCCCGGGTCCGCATCTCTGCCGGCTCCGGCAAGATCCATGTCAATGGTCGCACCTTCGAGGTGTACTTTCCTCTCGAGTCCCAGCGCATGGCTGTCCAACAGCCCTTCGTGACGACCGCAACGTCGGGCAAGTACGATGTGTTCATCAACGTCGCTGGCGGCGGCCCTGTCGGTCAGGCCGGAGCGGTCCGTCACGGCATCGCTCGCGCCCTCATTGAGGCCGACGCGGCCCTGCGCCCGTTGCTCAAGGCCGACGGCCTGCTGACCCGCGATCCTCGTATGAAGGAGCGCAAGAAGTACGGTCAGCCCGGCGCCCGCAAGCGCTTCCAGTTCAGCAAGCGCTGATCGGCTGGAGCCTCACAGAGGCACTCGAGGCTTCACTGTCTCGCGACTTGCATTCGACAAGTTTCGACAAAAACCCCACCGATTTGGTTTCGGTGGGGTTTTTATTTTAACAACCCAAAGGGCAGCGGGGCCGGTGCTCTTTCAAAACGCCCATCCCTCGTCCCCATTGCCAACCCCCATTCCGAGTCCGCTAAAATCCCTGTTCGCCCCCTGCGGACGCGTTCTGTAGAGTTCCACCCCGGTTGCGTTGTCCATGAATTCCAATTCCAAATCCGTTCGCGTCGCCATCGTCGGAGCCTCTGGCTACTCAGGCGAAGAACTTGTACGCCTGCTCCTGCGCCATCCCCAAGTCGAACTCGTGGCGGTCACCTCGCGTCAAAGTGCCGGGCAAACCATCGCACAGGTGTTTCCCAAGTTTGCCACGAACCCCGTGGCTCGTTCGTTGAAGTTCAGCGATCCCGACACGGCCACTCTGGCTCAACAGGCAGAAATCGTTTTCCTAGCCCTGCCCCATGGCGTGGCCGCTGAATTTGCGATCCCGCTGTTGCGAAGCGGCTGCCGGGTAATCGACCTGAGCGCCGACTTCCGTCTCAAGAGCGCGGCCGTGTACAAAGAATTTTACGCCCACGACCACCCTGCCCCGGAACTCTTGGCACAGTCGGTGTATGGCTTGCCGGAGGTTCACGGGGAGGCGATCCGAAGCGCCCGCTTGGTAGCGTCGCCGGGGTGCTATCCCACCAGTATTCTTTTGCCGACACTCCCGCTCCTACGAGATGGATTAATCCGGCCGACCGGCATCATCGCCGATTCGCTGAGTGGCGTCAGCGGGGCTGGCAGAAAGGCCGATGTCGACTACCTGTTCTGCGAGTGCAACGAAAGTGTGCGACCCTACGGCGTCCCCAAGCACCGTCACCTCTCAGAAATTGAAGAGCAGCTCTCGGCCGTGGCAGGCAGCCCCGTCGTCATCCAGTTCACGCCCCACCTGATCCCCGTCAACCGAGGCATCCTAACCACCCTCTATCTGGCCCCCTGCCATCATCTCTCCAGCCCAGAAGAGGTAACCTCCCTGGGAGAGCAAATCTCCGCCTCCTACGCCAAGGCCTACTCCAACGCGCCGTTCGTCCGCCTGCTGGAGGGCAAGGCCTTGCCCGACACCAAGAACGTAGTGGGCACCAACGTGGTGGAAATCGCTTGGCGGCTCGACCCTCGGACCGGCCGACTCATCGTCATGAGCGCCGAAGACAACATTCTTAAAGGAGCCTCCGGTCAGGCAGTCCAGAGTTTGAACCTGATCTGTGGATTCCCGGAAACGACCGGATTAATTTGATACACCCTCGATCCCGCACCTCGGAGGATGCTCCGATTGGGGAGAGAGTTAAAATATTCCGACCGCGCCTGCGGGTATTGCCCGAGAAGGCCGCGGCTTCTAAGATCCCTGACCTGATTAGAGACTATTGCAACCATGAGTGAGACCCCGTCTGCTGAAACGCCCATCAATCCGAACGAGACCGCCACTGCCAACGGCCCTGCGACAGAGGCATCCGGCCTGGATCCCGTGCAGGCCCAACTGGCCGAAGTGCAGGAGCGGTATGTCCGCCTGTATGCCGATTTCGAGAACTTCAAGAAACGCGCCGCCCGCGAGCGAGATGAAGTACGCCGGTCCACCACCGAGTCCGTCCTCGGCCGATTGCTTCCGGTGCTCGACACCTTCGAAATGGCCATGCAAGCCGCGGCTCAACCCAACACCAACCTCGAGTCGCTCAAGGCCGGCGTGTCCATGATCCAAGGGCAATTGCGCAACACGGTCGCCGATTATGGCGTCGAAGAAATTGATGCGATGGGCAAGCCGTTTGACCCCGCACTGCACGAAGCCCTCTCCCAGCAGGAAACCACCGAAGTCGCCGAGGGCTTGGTGATCTCCCAAAATCGCAAGGGCTACCGCATGAAGGACCGCCTCCTGCGGCCTGCAGCCGTGGTCGTCGCCCGCAAGCCCGGCTCCACCACCGCGAACACTTCGAGCGAATCCTGAACCATGGCTGCCTCGAAGAAGCGGGATTATTACGAGGTGCTCGGTGTGGAACGCGATGCCACGCCAGAGCAGATGAAGAAGGCCTACCGAAAATTGGCCGTCCAATACCACCCGGACAAAAACCCGGGCAACAAAGAAGCTGAAGAGCAGTTTAAGGAATTGGGCGAGGCCTACGAAGCCCTCAACGACCCCCAGAAACGCGCCGCGTACGATCAGTATGGCCATGCGGCCTTCGATCCGCGCATGCGGGCCGGGGCCGGAGGAGCCCGCGGCGGTGGCGGTGGCTTCCATGACCCGGGCGACATCTTCCGAGAAGTCTTCGGAGGCGGTGGTGGTGGTGGCGGCGGCAGCATCTTTGAGCAGTTCTTCGGCGGTGGTGGTGGCGGTGGTGACGATGAAGGCCCCACCCAAGGCGAGAACCTCCGGTACGATTTAGAGATCACTCTCGAAGAGGCCGTCACTGGCACCGAAAAGGAGCTCAGCTTCAGCAAGCCAATGCGCTGTGAGCCGTGCAGCGGCGGTGGCGCTGAGAAGGGCTCGAAGACAGTGCCCTGCCAGACCTGCGGCGGTCGCGGCCAAGTAACGCGCAATGCCGGCATCATCATGATGCGCCAGACCTGCCCCCGGTGTTCCGGAGCTGGCAAGGTCATCGAGCGCCCGTGCCGCACTTGCAGCGGCGAAGGTCGTGTCAACCAGAAGACCTCCGTGCGCATCCGCATCCCCGCGGGTGTCGACACCGGGGTTCGATTGCGTTCCTCCGGCAATGGGGCCGCCGGTGTCCGAGGTGCGCCCAATGGCGACCTGCACGTCATGATCCATGTGCAAGAACACGAGATCTTTGGCCGCAACGGCCGAGACCTCACCTGCGAAGTGCCGATCCGCTTCGTGCAAGCCGCCCTCGGGGGCGAAATCGACATCCCCACCCTCACGGGCAAGGCACGCATTGCCATTCCCTCCGGTACGCAATCTGGCAGCACCTTTCGTCTCAAGACGCGGGGCGTGAAAGATCTCCAGGGCGGTGGCCAAGGAGACTTGCTCGTCACCGTTCGGGCGGAGATTCCACAACGTCTCAATGCCGCACAGCGCGCCAAACTCGAAGAGTTCGCCGCCCTGTGCGACGAGAACGTCAATCCGCAATCCAAGGGCTTCTTCGAGAAGGCGCGCGCCTTCTTTAAATAGGTTCAAACCGGTGCGACGGACTGCCGTCCTTCGCACCGGGCTAGCCCTCCTTTTTTCATGCACCGATTCTTCGCCCCCCCGGACCGGTGTTCAGCGTCGGTCTTCACACTGTGCGAATCTGAGGCACGTCATGCGTCCCAGGTACTGCGCCTGGAACCGGGCGACCGGGTGGAAATACTCGATGGCCAAGGCACTCTCATCGAGGCGGAGATCCTCAGCTCGGGGCGGAAATTCGTAGAGGTACGGGTCATCCAACGTCAGATCCAGCCGAGGCCCCGTCCCGGCGTGGTGCTGTTGCAATCCCTGCTAAAGGGCAAGGTCTTGGATACCCTCCTGGAAAAATCCGTGGAATTGGGCGTAGAACAGTTGGTCTTACTCGACACCGAACGGTGCGTGGCACGGGTGCCCGCCGCCGAGGTAGACCGAAAGCGAACGATGTGGACCCAGACACTCATCGAAGCGGCCAAACAGTCGCGCAACGCCTGGCTCCCGGAACTTCTCGGCCCAATATCTTTGGCTGATGCGTTGGCGCACTCAGCTCCCTCCGACACAACCCGGCTCTGGGTTGCATCCCTAGAACCCGGGGTTCCACCTCTGGGCCAAGCACTGAAGTCTCTCTCAAGATCCACTGCCGACCGTCGGCTGGCCATCGCCATCGGACCCGAAGGCGATTTCAGTCCCTCAGAACTGCATCAGTTCCGAGCCTTCGGCGCACAACCCGTCTCGCTAGGCCCATTGATCCTTCGCGCAGAGACCGCAGCGATCGCCGCTGCAGCCATTCTGGGAGATTATTCCAGAAGTTTGGATCTATCGGCCCCAATGGCTCCCCTCGCCTCCCTCGAACGCACTGGCCGCCGCCTCAGCCTGACATGACCTTGCTGCTGTTCATTCTGATTATGGCAGCCGGAGCCACAGGTCTCCGAGCGGCCCCCGCCAACTCGCCCCAGGTTCCCCGAGATGTCTTTGCACTGCGCCCCTTAGAATGGATTCCCTCGGTTCCGCAAGTCCGGGTCATTCCGGTGGCTTTCCCGGATACCAAGCCAATGGGTTACATCCATGCGCTGGCCACAGCCGGAGAGCGTTTATGGATCTCCGCCCACCCCTTCAGCGACACCAACCTCCCTCCGACGGCCGGCCGCCTGTGGAGCTTCCTCCCCGGAGACAACCGCATCGACCCGGCCACCGGAGTTCTCGAGGTCCATGCGGTCTCGGGCTTACAGACCCGCGGTAAGCAGCTCTGGCTGATGATCGACGGAGGCCTGGCGCGGATGGACGCCACCACCTTCGCCGTGGACCCGTTCGGCTCCGCCCAAGGCATCACGAGCCCACAACCTCCGGCCGTGGCCGAAACCCGGCGAGGGTTCTTCGCCCTGGGCGACTCCGGGGCGCTGTTCCGTTTGTCGCCCGATGAGCGAACCTTCTTCCGGCTCGACGCCTCACCTCCAACCCCGGACACCCGCGACACCTCCGCCTGGCGCTTCTTGGCGGGCTCGGGCGAGTGGCTACTGGCGGCCACCGACCGGCGAGTGGCCGTCCGCCAGGCCGATGCCCCGCGCTGGACCACCCTGCCCACCGCCCTCAAGCCCCGCTCGCCCGAACTCGACCCCATCCGCCTCTTCGCCGTCTGTCCCGATGCCGAGGGCGGGTTCTGGATTGGCAGCGATGCCGGGCTCGGATTCCTCCACGCCGAAACGGGCACCTCTCAATTCCGCGAACGCGCCGGCACGGTGAGTGTTCCTGGAGGCCTCGGAATCCCCATCGCAGCGGGCATGCAACCCACCGCAGCCGCCATCGAAGCAGCCCGGGAACGAGTGACTGACGGCATCCGGGAACGCATGAAGCTGCGATCGCGACTGGCACGCAACGCCCGCGAATCCGGGCGCCCTATCGATGCCGTCACTCCCCTGAGCCGAATCCCAAGCGGAGTCCGGGCATTGGCCATGGACCACGGATTCCTTTGGGTTGCAACGGCCGACCCGGTGTTTCCGATGCGTTCCCGAATCCTCCTCTTCCACCCGGGCAGTCGTAAATGGGTTGGTTGGTTCGCCTTCGGTTTTCCGGTCACCACCCTGGCGGTCGATGACCGTTATTTGTGGATCGGTGCCGACACTCAGTTTGCCCGGGCCACACCGCTCTACGCCGTCGAGAAATCGGCATTACTCTCCATCCCATCGACCCGCTGGAGTCCCGACACCTTGGATGCCGAAGACATCCGCATGAAAGTGGCGGCCTTGCCTATTCCTGAACGAACCGTCTTCGCATTCTTCTCCGGAGACTACGCCAACGTCCTCCGTTGGACCGAAGGCGACTCCCTGACGGATGAGCAATGGTTCCTCCGGGCCATGTCGTTCGATCCCATCGGCTTGAACCAATCGGATCAATTGGCCCTCAACCTCCGCCGTCTCATCATCCGGCATCCCGACAGCGTCTTCACCGGCTTAGCCACAGCGCTCTTGGAACGAACAGGGTCGACCGCCCCTTCACCCGGCACACCGACGACCCCGACCGCGGCCCCCATTCCAAGCCCAAGCCCAATTCAGACGCCACCACCGCCCTTCAATCTGGCGCCCCCAGCCTCGATCGTGCCTCCGCCCGTTCCCGTTCCCGTTCCCGTTCCCGTTCCCGTTCCTGTGACCTCCGTCACCTCCCCGCCAGCCTCCGCTCCCGCCCAACCCCTCACCACCGCACCCCTGGTGGCTTCGCCCCTCTCGACAAACTCTGCAAGCCCGTCCTCGACCACCCGTCCCCCATTGCCCCCACGGACCAACACCCCACCGATTCCCAACACCCGAGTGCCTGGCAATCCGGCAGCACTGGCCCTGCAACGCCGGGACCTCAACCGCGACGGCAAGATCAACCTCGTAGAGTGGAGACTTTGGCAGGGCCCCAAAGCGGACCTCCGAGATTGGGATCAGAACGGCGACCAAGAGCTCGATCGCCAAGAATTTCAGGTCTTTTTCGAAGCAAACCCAAACCGCTGAAACGGAATCGACAACGCGATCGACAACGCGATCGATACAACCGCGCTGAAATCCAGCGCCTGTCTTCTCTCTCAGCAACGTTCCAGAATCCACGGAAAGTGGCCGGTTTGAAAACTGCGGTTTTGCCGGATCCTCGGATCCGTTTTCTCTCCGAATCAGCGCCCGCGTTTCTTCCTTCTTCCAGATGAAGCCGAATACGTCGGAGGCTCACCAGAGTTGATCAGAATTCGTTGGGCCAACCGACCAACTCAGGCCGGATCGATGATCCGTTGAGTTTCTGGGCTCAGTGGTTTTCACACCGGCCGGTTTCAGCGGTTTTCACACCGTCACTGACATTTCTCTTTCAGCCAACCGCATCCAGATCTGACCCACGATTCGCAGCAACGCCTTCAGCAACGTCTCCCGAATGGGCCTAGCGCTCACCACGGAGCGGCAACACTCAACTTCGCACCGAACCGATTCTTGTAGAACAGTTGACGCTGAGAGAGTCCGAACTCGTGGACCATCTTAGTGATCTTCACATCGAAACAGCAGTACTCAGCGATCTCCATCATCTTTCCCTCGCGGAACCATTCGATGGCCTGAAGTCCCTCACTCGTTTTCCCCAGACCGAAGGTCGCCTCGGCAATCGAATCGAGCGCAACCCGATGTTTCAGCTTCTCCACCAAAGCCACCAGCATGTCGAGGGTAGGCAACTGAGTGAGATCGAACACCGTGTACCCATGGAGCACCTCATAATCGAAGCGCAGATTATTAAAGCCCACCACCAAGTCCGCGCGTTGGAGTTCACGGATAAGGTCATCGACCCGATTCTCGGCATAGATCTCATAGCCACCGCGAGTCGTGGAATAAGTCACCCCCAAGCTCATCTTCATATCCCGGATATTTGACCACCCCCCCACCTCGTCGGCCGACTTCTGCGTCTCGAGATCAAAATAGACGATGTTCCTCACCGCACCCGGTGTCCGGGAAAACAGGCCTCAGGTCAAGCCGGGCCCGGCAGTTTCCCAACGACCGACGCCTCGGGAAGCCACACCTCACCAACCCCAGCAGAGCCCGAACTGAAGCCAGCAGCCCGCCCCAGCTATTAGTATCTCAACGAAAAGCCCGCCTATTCCCAGCAGCCTGTCCCTAAAACATTTGGCGCCCTCCCAGCAGCCTGTCCC
>CAJAHH010000075.1 GCA_903939515.1 uncultured Verrucomicrobiota bacterium | reverse complement strand
TGGCACCCGTGAGGGTGTGCAACGTGCAGAGACAGCGCGCAATCTAATGGATATCATGGGTCAGCGCGTCTTGCAGGATTACTCTCAGAACTATCTCCAAGCACAACAGGCCGCGCAACAGGGCTTTGAGTCGCAACAACAACGTCAGCTGGCGGCTGCTCAGGCGCTGGGCCAGATGAGTCTCTTGCCTTCGCAGATTGCTGGTCAGCAGGCAAACATCTTGGGCAATCAAGCCAACCTTTACGGCCAACTGGGTCAGGGCATCGGCAGTCTTGGTCTGCAGCAAGGTGGGTTCGGTCTGCAACAGGGTGCCGCACTGGCAACGCTAGGCGGTCAGTTGGGTCAACAGGGTGCGCAGCGCGCTAACTTGGGTGCCTTGCAGCAGCAGTTGAGCCAAGGAGATATTGCTCTTTTGTCCCAGTTTGGCGCACAAGAGCAGGCAACAAAGCAGGCGCAGTTGGATGCGCTGCGGGCAACGAAGACACAGGAAGCCTTCCTGCCCTTTCAGTTGCTCTCGTTCCAGTCGGATATCTTGTCGAAGACACCGGGTAGCCAAACTGCGCTTACTTCGACTACCTCACCGTCGCCGAGTCCTTTATTGCAGGCAGTATCTACGGGTATCGCGGGCGTTACTGCTGCGGCAGGGGCTAAGAAAGCAGGCTTGTTCTAGGAGGAATGATGAAATCAAAAGTAATTGACAGGCCTATGTTCAAGAAGAAAGGGCCTCCTGTTCCGCCTGAGGACGTGAACAACGTCGGCATCATGCAAGGCTTCATGGATCAAGTGTCCATGATGGACGAGATGGAAGGCGAGGAAGAAGAAGACGATGAGATGGAGATGGGCAAGATGATGGACCGTCGTCCTGATTCGCCTGAAATTCTCATGAACAACCTGCGTGGCGACATGCGCTCGGTAGATGCGCGTGTGGAAGAACTCGCGGACTTGGTCGGCTATCGTGCAGCAGCGGAAACGCCCACAGAAGTGTTGGCACTCTTGCAGCCAGTCTTGGCTCAGCAGGGCGCGATGATGCAACCTCCCCCACAGATGGCGGGTCCTACGCCACCCGGCCCGATGGGAGCACCGGCAGGCGGGGCCGCTAACTTAGCGGCCATGGCTCAAGGCCCACAGACCATGCCATCTCCTGCACCTATGCCGGAGATGCCTGCAGGGGGTATTGCGTCGTTGCCTGCGGCTGCTGAACAACAAGCCCCGATTGCCATGAGGGACGGGGGGATTGTGCAGCGTTTTCAAGAGGGGTCCGGTGAGGAGGGCGTGACTCCAGTTGACATAGGAAGCTCACAGGCTTTCTACCCTCCTGAATTGGTGACACGGGCACAAAAGGATGTCGTCGATTTGATGAACACCCAGCCACAACGGATGCCTGATTTACAAACTGCTATGGCGAGTCGTCTGCCCATGTATCAAAGCCTGCTGGGTACGGATAAACAAGCGGTCCAAGCGCAGATGTTGTTTGACATTGCGCAGGGCGCGCTGAACGTCGCGGCGGGTGTGGACGCAGAAGGCAACCGCATTCGTGGGGCAAGCTCGCCTGTAGGGCGCTTTGCAGCCGGTATGCGTAATGTGCCTGCATTGATCGGTGCACGTGCAGGTGAACTTGCCAAAGGCCAGCGTGAAGCGAAGCTCTTGGCATTGCAAGCAGGTGAGAAGGACATCGCGCTCATCCGCGAGTACAACTACAAGCTTATCGACTCGCAGCGTAAGCTATCGGGCGATATCGTTAAAGCCGCCGCCAAGGGGCAGGGCTTTGGTTCGGGCGTCAAAGGCGCGGCGTGGAACTTTGTCACGCGTTTCGCTCCAGACTATGCAGCGGGTAAGTTGACGCCAGAGAATGATCGCAGATTCCAAAGCTCGTATGCGATCATCACAGAGCCGACGTATATCACTAACCCCTTTACAGGGAACCTTGAGACACGTCGTCCACCGATTCCAGACTTTGTTTCCAATGCAGTCAAGGCCCGTGACAGTATCCCAATGCCCACCACTAAAGGCGGCAAGAAAGGGGCGAAGGGCGCGCCTGTAACTGAAGCGGTGCCAATGCCCGAGGGTGCTGCACCAGTAACCACGGTCCCCGGAGCACCCGCGCCAGTGACGACGGTTCCCGAAGCAGGGACCACGGCTCCAGCGCCTGCAGCAAAGAAGGGAAGGCGACCTACTCTATGGGAATTGTCTTCTCTGATAACAGGACCAGTTCCAACTACGAAAGAGGTTATTTCGAGCATACCGGGACTTGGTAATGTAGATGCAGCGGGGACCCAAGCACGTACAACTTTCTTAGGTGACATTAACGAACTCGTTAAGAATCTACAAACCAGCCCCGTGTATGCGCAAGGGGAGCGTATAGACATTAAACGAGATTTAAACCTCGATCCCCGTTTTATGGACGATCCTGCGAAGCTACGTAATAAACTGATTGGTTTGCATACGTACTTAAATAAGCGATTAGTTGATGCACAAGCTAATGCTACTAATGAAACATTACCGGTAAAACAGCGTCAAGAGTATTCTCAGTTTGCCACTACGATTAAAGACTTTTTGCCTAAGCTTGGCATTCCTGCGCAGATTTATACAACAAAAGAACTCGAGCGATTTAATGCAGCAAATCCTCCGGGAACACCTTTCTTGTGGAATGGTTCTGACTTACGGGTGACCAAAGGAGCACAGTAATGGCCGATCCAACACAACGTGAGTTAGATGCCTTATCTGTTCCCAGCGATGGGAGTTTCAGAACCCGTGCGGCTGAACTCCTTACAGGAAAAGCTCCTCCCGGCGTTGCTCCTAGAGGTGTTGCACAAGGTGCGATCAACCCTATTACGGGGCTTCCGGAAGAGGTTGAAACTTTGTCCACTGCAGGCGAGCCTACAGTAGGCGAAATGGGTACTGAGGTCGGCTACGGCTTGTTAGAGGGCATGACGCGCACGGCTCCCGGAACAACTGGGGGTATTGTTGGTTTCCGTACCGGCATGGCGCTGTCCCCTGCCATGGGTCCTTTCGCGCCACTAGGTGTTGCAGGAGCGACAGTTGCGGGTATCGGTATCGGCAATTTGTTGGCAGATCAGTTTGATGTCAAATACCCCGGTGTCTCTCGTCAAGACTTAGTGCCGTATCGCGAAGGTGGTAAGACATGGGGTGACACGATTGCACTCGCCCCTATCGCGTTCAACATTCCAGTCACACAAGCAGAGCGTTTGTCTAGCGCTATTCGTCTTGTTGAACCGACAGCTAAAAAGTTTGGTATGGCGGGTGCGGCAAGCGCCTCACGGTTTTTCACCGATGTGATCGCAGGCATGGGCAGAACCGCCCAAGCGTATCCAAAGTCCTTCCTTGCAGCCGAAGTAACTTCTGGCGCAGGTGCAGGACTTGGCGGCGGTGTATCAGAAAGATATGCACCCGGTGAACCCGGAACACGCCTTGCCTCAGAGATTGTCGGCGGTGTGTTGGCACCCTCGCGGTTGTTTGTCCACATGGGTTCCGCCAAAAGTTTGCTAGGCAACATTGCCTCAGGCTTTTCCAAGGATGCTCGCGAAACACGTGCTGCCAACAAGCTTTACTCCATCTTGCAAGATTCTGGCGAAGATATCGACAAAGTCATCCGTGCATTGGAAGCCAACGTGCCTAGGGGTGCTACGCCAACGGCAGCGCAGAAGTCGGGCGTTCGTTCGCTAAGTATTCTTGAAAACACACTGGCGCGTGAGAACGCGAAGTATGGTGGCGAGATCGCGGACCAAGCAAAGAAGACCTTAGAAGCCTACCAGCTGTTAGCAAGAAATCTGGACGCTGTTGGAACGCCAGAGGCACTTCGTGCAGCAGCACAGCTACGTCAAGAAGCATTTAACTCAATGCTCGACAACCGTCAGGGCATTGCCTTGGCAAACGCTGCGCAGAAAGTTCGTGGCATCACCAAAGACACGCCCGAAGCGCGTCAGCAGATTGGTGAGATCGTCCGCGATGCCACGTATGAATCCCTATCCGACGCACGTAAGCATGAGCGGTTCCTGTGGGATCGTGCGACGAAAGAGTTTGAAAAGCCAGTACGAACCACGGGCAAAGGACCACTGACCTATAGAACTATCGAGCCTGAGAACACGGTTCGAAACTTCTTGGATGAGGTCGTCAAGATTGATCCTGCCGTGTATAAAAACACGGTGCCAAAACTGGTCAAAGACGTGATGAAGCAAATGGGTGTGGATGACACTGCGATAGCTACTTATCGTCGTGGTCGCTACAACCCCGAGTACGCCGAGACAGGACGTATCCCGGACATCAACATGCCCAAGATGACTGCGTTGGAGGTTCCTAACTTAGTGAACCTGCGCTCGAATCTTTTGGAGTTGTCGCGCAATGCCGCGATTAAAGGCGACAACAATGAAGCACGGTTCTACGGCAATCTCGCAGAGGGCATGCTTCAGGACTTGTCTCGAATCAAATCCACCAAGCTCGATGAAGCGCGTGACTTCTCGCGTACCTTGAACGACTACTTCACCCGCAGCTTCGCAGGCAAAGTGTTGAGCAAGGAAGCTACTGGTGGAATGGCGTATCCGCCTGAAGTGCTGGTGCAGCGCGCCTTCGGTGCCAACAACGATTTGGCCGCAATGCGTATGGCCGACATCGAAGACGCCGTAGGCATGCTGGGCAAGGAATACACGGATGCTGCCAATAAGTTTGGCAAGCGTAGCGCACAGGCACAAGCCTTGAAGCCCTTGGCTGATCTGTCTGCGGATCGCGTGGTGTCGATTCGTGATGCACAAGAACGTATTCTCCGTCTTGCTGCAGCTGAAACGATTGATCCGAACACCGGTCGGGTAAGCGCCTCCCGTCTGTCCCGTTTCGTCGAGAAGCGCAGACCCTTGTTGGACAAGCTCCAGATCACTTCCGATTTAACGGATGTCGTTAAGGCAGAGAATGCGCTGAAAGCCACGATGGCAGGCAACAGCTTCATGCAAAAGAGCCTGCGTGACCAGACGGCCTTTGCACAGGTGTTGAAGTTTGAGTCGCCGACGATGGCACTCGCAGATGCATTGAATAGCAAAACGCCCGTGCAGGCCTTCTCACGGATCACGCAACTGGCAAAAGCTGGGGGTCCTGATGCAGCTGCTGGGCTGAAGTCGAGTCTCTACGACTATGCTTTCACTAAGGCAGGTGGCGACAAAGGCTTTAGCCCACAAGCGTTTCAAGATGCGTTCTTCAAGCCGATTGCCCGTGGTCAGCCCTCGATTTACAACATCATGCGCTCACAGGGCCTGATGACACTGACCGAAGGCAAGAACTTAAAGCGCATCATCGATCCGATGATGAACGTCGAGAAAGCCATTGGAGATCGTCGTCTGCTCGAAGGCGTCATCCAAGGTGCGGACGCAGCTACGGAGCTCGCCCTGCGTGTGGTTGGTGCGCGAATTGGTACAACCGTCTCAAGTGGCGGTCCCGGCTCGCTGATCGCAGCTTCAGCAGGCTCAAAATACATGCGCCAAATCTTCGATAAGTCGCCCATGATCATGGTTCGCGGCATCATCGAAGAAGCCACCAAAGACCCGCAGATGATGGCGTTGCTCCTGCGTAAGGGTGTCACCGAAGGCGACAAATTACGTCTGGCCCAGCAAATGCACTCGTACTTGGGTGCTGCAGGCTTGAACTACGAGCGTTTCACGGAGCCCGCTCCAGAGCCCACGGTCCAAGCGCCAGAGCCTGTTCGTAGCGTCACACCACGCCGTCAACCTGCTACAGCGCCTACACGCGGAGTACCGGGGTTGAATCTTGGCGGTGGAGGGCCCACGACTCTCGGGCCACAGCCCGGTGCAGGTGGTGGAGCACCCGCCCCCGCAGGCAGCAGCAGTCGTGAAGCATTGAAGCGCCTGTTCCCGTTTGACACCACTATCCAGTAGGAGGCGGCATGGCAACTAAGCCAACGAAGTCCAAGGTCAACCAGTCCGCCAACTACACGAAGCCGACGATGCGCAAGCGCCTGTTTGAGCAGATCAAAGGCTCTGCCACACAGGGTACTGCTGCAGGTCAGTGGTCGGCCCGCAAGGCCCAGCTGCTGGCGAAAAAATACAAAGCCAGCGGCGGGGGCTATAAGTGAAGAAGCCACAGTTAAGCCTGAAAGCATGGGGCAAGCAGAAATGGACCACGAAAAGTGGCAAGCCCTCATCCGTCACCGGAGAGAGATACCTGCCCGAGAAGGCCATCAAGTCCCTGAGCCCGGAAGACTATCTCGCTACGACACGGGCAAAGCGGGCAGGCAAGAAAGCTGGCAAGCAGTTCGTCAAGCAGCCAAAACGCATTGCCGTGAAGACCGCTAAGTTTCGGAAGATTTAGCCAAGAACTTCTCCACCCGCTCCAGCCATTCCTTCTTCTGACGCTCGAAGTCCCGGCCCGTGGTCGTGAACTCTTGGGTCGTGCCGTCTTGTACAGCAATCAGTACAACTCCGAAGTTAATCTCCGTGCCGTAGACGATGTCGTGCGCCAAGGCGTAGGCCGAGAGCTGGTGGAAGTAGTCTGTGATCCATTCATAGCGCTTCGGCTTCAGGCTTTGTTTGAAGTCCACAATGGCCGGTCGCCCACGGAACACGCCCACCAAGTCAGTCGTCCCCGCGTACTTGCCGGGATAGTACAAAGGGACCTCTGAACCCCAGACTTCATCCAGCGAACTGAAGTGCTCGTTGATCAATCGGTGGCCCATTTCATAGCCCCGCATCTGCAGCCAATCCTCCGCTGGAGGTAATGCTGTTCCCTCCAAGAATCTTTCAATGACGAAATGCATGGCCGTACCCACATGCGCGGCTTCGTTCTTGATTCTTTCTGCCTCAGCGGCACCAACCCGTGCAGCCCACGCTTCGAGCGAAGTTTTGTCTTTCGTCTTGTCAAGAATGTTGGTAACGCTGTAAACAGGCGTGTCGTCACCCCGGCGGTAGGTGCGGCCCCTAGGCGTTTCAATGCGTTCCAGCCGTTCGTAGGTGTAGAGATTCTTGACGGGGATCAAATTAGCCATGATTTCAGTTCCTCTCCCATCACCTGTGTGGCGATGTTAATTTTGTCACGTAGGGATTTGACGATCTTCTCATCCACCGTGCCGGGGCTGATTAGGTCGATATAGGTCACATTCTTGGTCTGGCCGATCCGGTGCGCCCGATCTTCTGACTGCAGGCGCTTCTCCAGATCGAAGGAGTTGCTGTAGTACACCACCAGATTCGCCGCCGTCAGCGTCAAACCATACCCCCCGGTGGTAGGGTTGCCGATGAAGAACCGTAGGGGATTGTTCGGGTCTTGGAAGTCGTTGACGATCTCCTGCCGCTTATTCGTCTCCGTGTCCCCGTAGTACGCCGCCGCCGAGTTCATGCCGTAGACCGAGGACAGCGCCAGCTTGATGGCCTCGATATCGTGCCGGTAGTTGGCCCAGATGATCATCTTGCCGTCCGACTCCTCGACAATGTTCATGAGCTCCTTGATCCGGTTATTCGGCAACTCCAACACCGTCCCGTTATCCAGCTTCACATGCCCACAGACGATCTGATGTAGCCGCATAATCTGGGTTAGGGCGTTCACCGTAGAGACCTCGCCCTCCTTGAACAAGGCCAGCGCCATCAGCCGCATCTCCTTGTACGCCTTGGCCTGCTCCTCGGTTAGGTCCACCTCCCGCTTGGCATACAGCTTGTCCGGCAGGTCCAGACACTCGTCCTTCGTCACACGGAAACTGAACCGATCCAGCTTCTCCCGCAACTCCTCCAAATGCCGAAAGCCCAGAATCTGCTTGAAGCTATGCGTCGCCAACTGCCGCTCTTGCAGCACCGCGTACCGAGCCTGAAACGTGTAGAAACTCTCATGCCCCAAGCATCGCGGATCAAGGAACATGCACTGCTGAAACAGGTCCAAGGGATTCTTCGTCACAGGCGAGCCCGTCATAATCCGCTTGTACTTGGCCTGCTTGCCAATCTTCACCGAATTCTTTGCCCGTGCCGCTGTATGCGTTTTGATAGTGGTCGATTCATCAATCGCCATGAATGCGTCGTGCGCAAGTAAGTACCTACTAGCGAACTTAACGCCTTTATCCGTGGACAATGCCTCGATGTTCATGATGAGAATTTTTAAATCCTCACTGATCTCGAACAACTTATCTAACGCTTCTCTTTCTGCTTTCTTTGGGCTGGGACTCCAGAGCGCCATGCGATAAACAATATGTTCTGGCATATGCTTGGGTATTTCTGTATCCATCCAGTTACGATACACGCCCTTGGGCGCGATGATCAGCGCAGCATTCACATGCCCTTGGTCATACAACATTGCCAAGTTATTGATCAGCATAAAGCTCTTGCCCGTGCCCATCTCTGAAAAGAGAGCGGCCACTTGCTTCTCCCAAAACCTAGTCAAATAGGCCTCTTGATGCAGGAAAGGCTTGTTCTTATACGGGTAGCGTTGCAAAAATTCGTCCATAGCAATTCTCCTTTCTGGTAGGGGTTGCAAAATCCCTGAAAGCAAGTATATACTAATCGCTCGTACCTAGAAAGGAGAAATGAAGTGCCTACAGTCTATTGCGTTTCCGAAACAGGGCAGCACAACATATCGTCTGCTTTGGACTTTGGAGACATCGTTACCATCTTGCCGCCAAATGCACAGGTTGCTTTTTCTGTTGCACCGACAGTGCGTCGAGCGTATCGGGTACTTGAAAACTTCTCTGACGAGGATTATCTTTTATTCATTGGCGATCCCACCGCCATGAGTATCGTCGCCGTCGTTGCAGCACAGCGTAACAACGGACGATTCAAGTGTTTGAAGTGGGACAAGCGGGAGCGACGATATATCCCGATCCAGATCGACTTTAACAATGCATTCAAGAAAGGAGAAAGTTATGAGTTTGACGAATATGTTTGAACAAGATGCCAATGCCCTGCAGATCGCAGATAACGATCTACAAGGCGTGGCACAGATGGCGCGTCGTGCAAAGTCTCTTGAGAAAGAGATCGAAGACTTTGAGACAGAGCTCAAGCAGCGGAAAGAGCAGTACCGCAAGCTGACAGAAGAAGTCATTCCCGAAGCACTGACTAGTCTTGGTATGAAGAGCTTCAAGATGGACGATGGTTCATCGATTGAGATCAAGGCGTTCTACAGCGCGTCGATCACAGAAGCGAAGCGTTCTGAGGCGTTCCAGTGGCTGCGTGAACACGGCTACGACGACATCATCAAGAACACAGTCTCTGTTCGCTTTGGTCGCGGTGAAGAAGCACTCTGTGCTAAAGCCGTTGCGACACTACGGGACGCAGGTTATCCCGTTGAGCAAGCAGAAAAGGTGGAGCCCATGACCTTAAAGGCATGGGTGAAAGAGCAGGTGGAGAAGGGTCGCGAATTCCCATCTGATTTGTTCGGCGCTTACATCGGCCAAAAAGCGACAATTAAATCCGTTTAACGACACAAGGAGCATTAATCATGGGTAAAGCAGACGTTGCAGAAGTCAAGACAAACGCTAATGCGATTGCAGTATTAACGAACCGTTTTGAAGAGGATGCGCAGTCCGGTTTCGCTGGCATGAATCAGGATGACTTTGCTCTTCCGTTTCTCCGCTTGTTAACCAACACCTCGCCAGAAGTTGGTTCACTAGACGGTGCAATGCCGGGTATGATCTATAACAGCGTTACAGGGGAACTCTTCGATGGCAAGAAGGGTATTCTGGTTGTCCCCTGTGCCTATGTACGTCAGTACATTGAATGGGCACCGCGTGGCAGCGGCTCTGGCGCACCTATAGCGTATTACCCCAGTACTAGCGACATCCTCTCCAAAACGCATCGGGTTGCCGGAGAGAACAAAGACTATCTCGATAACGGCAATTACATCGAGAACACCGCGAACCATTACGTCATGGTGTTGGATGCCACAGGTATCCCTAGCCCTGCACTGATCGTCATGAAGTCCACGCAGCTTAAGAAGTCACGCAAGTGGAATAGCATGATGCAAAGCGCAAAGTTGATGGGCAAGAACGGTCTGTACACGCCTCCAATGTATTCTCAAACTTATCGCCTGAGCACTGTCAAGGAAAGTAATGACAAGGGTCAGTGGTTTGGTTGGGAAGTAGAGCACATTGGTAGCGTGGAAAGCGAAGATGTCTACGTTGCAGCGAAGTCATTTGCTGACTCGATCAACGCAGGTGATGTGAAAGTGAGCCACAGCGACGAGCAAGCTGCACCAGCAGGCGCAACTCCTTTCTGATTCACGGGCCCGAACCCATTAGGTAGTAGGGCCCTTTTCTTCTCTATAGAAAGCAGAAATGACTGATATCGCCAAATTCAAGGCTATCTTCGAGGGGTCGAACATTGCCTATGGAACCTATAAAATCGAACGCGAGACAGGTAGCGGCAAGCAAGCAGGCAAGGCGGTTGTCGTTCGGAAGCCACCCACGGATGACCTTTGGGCTGCTCACCTTCAGGGCGTTGAGCCTTCTCTTGGCATCATTCCTATTCGTCCTGACAACAGCTGCATATGGGGCTGCATTGATATTGACCAGTATCCGCTTGACCATAAGGGACTGGTGGAAAAGATTCGTCGGCTAAAACTGCCGCTGGTTGTGTGCCGCAGTAAGTCAGGCGGCGCTCATGTATTCCTGTTTACTAAAGAACCTATCGCTGCTGCAGAGATGCAGCGTTACTTAAATACGTGTGCAAGCATACTGGGAGAAAGTGGTCGTGAAATCTTTCCGAAGCAAACTGAAGTCCTTGTTGAGCGCGGTGACACGGGTAACTTCCTTAACCTTCCGTATTTCGGGGGCGATGAAACCCTGCGTTACGCGATCAATGATGATGGCACGGCTGCCACAATTGATCAGTTCTGCGGGATTTACGAACAATACGTTCAAGATGTGCCGCTCGTTCATCCGGAAGAGGAAAAGAAAGATGCGGACGCGCCCATCAAAGACGGTCCTCCGTGTCTACAATCGCTATGCAATCAGGGATTTCCGGAAGGCACTCGCAACAACGGCCTATTTAACATCGCGGTCTACCTCAAGAAAGCGACACCCAGCAATTGGGAAGATAAGCTGATGGAATACAACCTGAAGTACATGGGGCCACCACTGCCCATGAACGAACTTCAGGTGATCACGAAACAGCTGCACAAAAAAGATTACAAGTACAAGTGCAAGGACGCACCACTTAACTCCTTCTGCAACGCAGGCCTGTGCCGCACACGTAAACACGGCATCGGTGCAGAGGGTCCTGACGCACCCAAAATATCGAGCCTGACTAAGTACAACTCCGAGCCACCCCTGTGGTTCTTGGATGTCAACAACCGTCGCATCGAACTCGACACCGATCAACTGTTCAACCAACCCGCTTTCCAAAAGGCTTGCGTCGAACGTCTGAACGTACTACCGCCCACCTTACGTCGGCAAGACTGGGAAGGATTCCTAAACGGTCTCTTGCGTGAGATGGTGGAGCTCGAGCAGATACAAGATGCACCGGAAGACACCAGCTACAGCGGGCGCTTCCAAGACCTATTGGAAGAGTTCACCACACACTTGCAGCAAGCGATGGACCGCGAAGAGATTCTCATGGGCCGTCCTTGGACAGACGAAGACGAAGCACGTGTGTACTTCCGCATGAAAGACCTCGAAGCACATCTAAAGCGTAGTGGCTTTAACAGCATGAGCGCACCTCGCATGGCACAGAAGATTCGTGACATGGGCGGTGAGCCGATCAGTTTGTTCTTGAAAGGCCGGGCAATACGCGCGTGGCGAGTACCACGGTTCACGCGTCAAGAGACACCCTTCGAAACACCACAACAGAAAGGAGCGCCGTTCTAATGGAAATCCTCGAACTACAAAAATTCAAAGACGCCGAACTCGGTATCTGCACCACATGGCATGGCGAACAGTTGGTCGAGCGTTTGGTATACGACGCCCTCGTAATGGTTCGCATCCTGATCGAAGAAGACAGTATGGGTGAGCACGAAGCCGCAGAGTTCATCGAGCGTGAGTTTGTCTTCAAGTATGCAGGCGATACGCAGCCGATCATCTTGTGGAGAAACTCCAACGATGAAGATTCATAAAGTCTTCGGCCCTCCGGGGTCGGGCAAGACGACTTACCTCCTGAACCTCGTAGAACAGGAGTTAGAAAACGCTGTGCCCTCTCGTTCCATTGGCTACTTTGCGTTCACGCGCAAAGCGGCTAATGAAGCGAAGGATCGTGCGATTGCCAAGTTCAACGAACTCAACGCCGAAACAGACTTTCCGTGGTTTCGCACACTGCACAGTCTTGCCTATCGTTGTCTGCAAGTATCGAACAACGAGATCATGAAGCCCGAGCACTACAGAGAGTTTGCACGTAGCGCAGGTTTGGATATGACGGTTAGTGCAGGCGATGATGAGTTCGTCGTACATACAGACAACCCTATCCTAAATGAGATCAACCTCGCTCGCATTCGTGGCATTGACTTGAAGACGCATTACAACCACTCACAGATCAACATCGAATGGTTTCACTTCGAGTATGTCGAGCGCGCGTATCGTCACTACAAGTACGAAAACAATCTAATGGACTTCACAGACCTCTTGGAACAGATCGTTCAAGAGCCTGAGTATCTCCCTCGTCTTGAAGTACTCATCGTCGATGAAGCACAAGACCTTTCACGTTTACAGTGGGAGATGGTGATCCACTTGGCACAGCGCGCTAACCGCACGTTCATCGCAGGTGACGACGATCAAGCTGTGTACACATGGGCAGGTGCAGATGTCAAAACCTTTCTCTCATTAGAGGGCGACATCAAGGTACTCGAACAATCCTACCGCGTCCCAGCAAAGATTCACGATCTCGCCAACCGCGTCGTGCGCCGCATTCGCTCACGCCAACCCAAAGAGTGGCACCCTCGACAAGAGATGGGCCTGATCCAGTATTACGAAGCGTTCGATCATGTCGATGTGTCCACCGGTGAATGGCTGATCTTGGCCTCCACCAACTACATGTTGAATGACCTACATGAGTGGTTAAGGTCACAAGGACTGATGTTCGAGCGTCACGGACAACGGAGCATCTCCGAGAACATCTTGACTGCTGTACTCGGCTGGGAGGCGCTGCGTAAGGGCAAAGCGATGCCCATGCCTGTGGTCAAAACAGTTTACAAACACCTCGGCACTGAGTTTGTCCAGCGTGGGTTCAAGACACTGCGCGACATCGATCCGAACAATGAGTACACATTAGAAGAGCTAAAAGCTTCTTACGGTTTGTTGACAGACGATATCTGGCACAAAGTGTTGACGAAGATTTCGGATACCCAGCGCCAGTACATCATCTCGATCCTGCGTCGTGGGTCAAAGTTGATGGGCAAAGTGCCGATCAAGCTCTCCACGATCCACGGAGCAAAAGGTGGCGAAGCAGATCACGTGATGCTCTTAACGGACCTATCCCCCAAGTTTGCCAAGGAATACGCCTACAACGCAGACGACGTAAATCGATTGCTCTACGTCGGACTGACAAGGGCTAAAGAATCATTGCACATCATCAAGCCAAAAAACATTGAGAGGGGATTTCGAATTGAATAGGACGATGCCGTTGTTTCCGGTGAAGACCGAATGGGTGCCCCCGGCCCACTTCCCTGATCTATCTGATGCAAAGGAGATTGCAATTGACTTGGAAACCTGTGATCCACACATGGAAGGTATGGGTCCCGGTTGGCCTCGTGCTGACGGGTATATCGTGGGCTATGCTGTCGCCGTGGACGGCTGGAGCGGCTACTTCCCTGTTGCTCATGGCGGTGGTGGCAACCTTGATCGCAGCATTGTTGAACGCTGGATTAGAAAGGTTCTTGCAACCCCCGCAGACAAAGTCATGCACAACGCCGCTTATGATGCCGGGTGGTTACTATCCTCTGGATTCACCATCAATGGTCGCATCATCGATACGATGCTCGCCGCGCCGCTTCTCGACGAAAATCGTTTCTCCTACAGCCTCAATGCGCTTGGCTTCGATTACCTTAAAGAGGTCAAGAGCGAAGCGGGTCTTAAAGAAGCAGCTGGGGACTTCGGCGTACATGCTAAGAAAGAACTCTGGAAGCTCCCCGCTATGTACGTGGGCGAGTACGCCGAGCAAGACGCTGCGCTTACTCTAAAGCTCTGGCAAGCCTTTAAGCCTCTGCTCGTGCGTGAAGAAGTTCAGCACATCTTCGAAGTCGAGACAGAGCTCCTGCCTATCCTGATCAATCTGACGCTGCGCGGCATTCGGTTTGACCGAGACAAAGCAGAGCAGGTGATCGCCGAGTATCGAGATCGCGAAGCCAAACTGATCAAGAACATCCGCGAGACCTGTGGGAGCTCTGTGGATATCTGGGCAGCAGCCTCGATTGCCACGGGCTTTGACAAGCTAAAGGTGCCGTATCCAAAGACGGCCAATGGCCTGCCGAGCTTTACTCGATCCTTCCTCGAATCCTGTGACCACCCAGTGGCAAAACAGATCGTGGAGGCCAGAGAATTAAACAAGACCCACGGGACTTTCTTACAACCGTACCTTGAGTTCTCCAAGAAGGACGGGCGCATTCATCCGCACGTCAACCAGCTACGCAGTGACGAGGGCGGGACAGTAACCGGGCGTCTGTCGATGGCAAACCCGAACCTCCAGCAGGTCCCAGCACGGCACGAGGTCATCGGCCCACTTGTGCGCTCCCTCTTTCTGCCCGAAGAAGGCGATTTATGGGCAAGTTGTGACTTCTCTTCCCAAGAACCGCGACTTCTTGTGCATTACGCATCGCTCTTGGACCTGCCGGGGGCCGAGAAGATGGTTGAGGCGTATCACAAAGACCCGAACACCGACTTCCACCAGATGGTTGCGGACATGGCCGGGATCAAACGTAAGCAGGCTAAGACCATTGGTCTGGGGCTGATGTACGGCATGGGTAAGGGCAAGCTTGCCGCCTCCTTAGACATGGAGATGGACGATGCGTCTGAGCTCTTAGAGGTGTTCCACAAGAAGGTGCCGTACCTAAAGGGCACTGTGAACGCCGTCATGCAGCGCATTGACCATCCAGCGTCCGGTGGCGCGATCCGTACTCTCTTGGGCCGTAAGTGCCGCTTCCCGCTCTGGGAGCCCAAGCAATGGGGCGTGAACAAGGCGCTGCCGTATGAGCAGGCCGTGGTGGAATATGGGCGGCAGGTGAAGCGAGCGTTCACTTACAAAGGATTAAATCGCTTGATCCAAGGATCAGCGGCAGATCAGACGAAAGCGGCCATGATCGCGCTCCACAAGGCAGGCTTTAACCTCCTGCTGCAGGTCCACGACGAGGTTGCCATGTCCGTCAAGTCAAAAGATGAGGCCCGCGAAGCCGCTGCCATCATGGAAAAGGCCGTCTCCATCGAGGTCCCTAGCCGGGTAGACGTAGAAATTGGACGCTCATGGGGAGAAGCAGTATGATGAAGGCGAGGCAGTCCCCTCTGTCTCGCTTTCTCTTAGTTTGGTTTGGGGCCTACGTCATGTGGGCCCCTTTTTTATGATAAATTCCGTCTTGCATGTTTCACCGCTGTCGTATACTATGCAGGCTAGAAAGGAGAAAGCGTGGAGGAATACAAACCAAAGCGGGTAGGACGGCCCGTCAAGCGCAAGGGCAGGCGCACAAAACGCCGCAAGAAGAAGTACCCCGGCCCCGGCTCTGCGTTACGGAAAACCCAGTACAAAGTCTTGAATCTGCGCCCACTGACCTACCAGATGGTCAAAGAACTGGCGATGTACTACAAGACTTCCATGCTGGATATCGTCCACCGAATGATCGAAGCCGCATTCAACAAAACACTGATCGAAGTCGAACGCAAGGACAAAGAAGAACGCTGGGCTGAAGAACAGTACAGAGCAGCCGTAGCAGCACGTAGAAAGGAGAGAGAAAATGCAGCATCAAACCAACCTAAACCTTGATGTTGAAGTTGAATTCGACATTATCCCCCCGTTAGACGGCCCTGATATACCTTTGCAAGCCGACATCACTGGCGTGTATATCCGTGTGCCCTCTTCCCAAAACAAATCGCGTCGCGTTAATATCCTAACGGCATTATCTGAGTCCGAAGTCTTAGCCATTGAAGACGAAATACTCACACCAGAGTTTGTTCAGGATTACTTCCGATACGAAGCGTGGAGGACTAAGCGTGGATAACAATGTTCATACCATTGAATACTGGCAACGTCTCTCTGAGCGCTATCGTCGTCAACGTGATATGGCCGTTCGGGAAATCCAACTGCTGCAAAAACAACTGTACATCGCCACCGGCTGCGCTAACGATGGTCAAGACTATCTACGCCAGATTCGCGCAACACGGACCACGGCCACTGTCTCTCAACGTATTAAAAATCTTTTAAAGGTGCTGGCATGAGGTTCGTCGAACTCCTACGTGATGTCGCTAAAAACTTAGATAACCATAACATCGATACTATCTCTAGCCTTTTCTTAACGGCAGCAGACCACATCGAAAGCCAAAACCTCTACAAAGTTAAATGGGCTGAAATGGCAGATCGTTGCGCGGCACTGGAGAAAGAAAATGAAACCCTACTGGCTCAGATCAACACCCTCAGGAATCAATAAAATGAACTTCGAATCCTTCTTCGACACCAAGCAACTCGTACCATGGGCCAAACGTATTTGGTCCCTCGCCTTCTGGCCGCTCATCGCACTCTTCATCGGCCTCTACATAGGTGCCAGTAATAGCGAATCACGGATCATCAGCGACTGCAAGTACGCCATGACCTTCCGCGTCGATCATCAAGCCTTCGCTTGCCAAAGAAAAATCTAGGAGAACGCATGCCCCGATCACACATCGACAAACACAAACTCATCGACGCCGTCAAAGAATTCTTTGAAGTCACCGCTGATCATGAACTCGCGACCATCTTGCGTCTCCAACCCTCGGCGATTAGCAAAATTCGTCGCGGCACAAACAAGATCAGCCCACTGATCATCCTGCGCATTCACTTGCTCACCGAAGTCCCCGTCAAGGAACTCTTGAGCTACTGCCGAAAAGACGAAATCGATATTTAATCGACCACTAGAAAGGAGAAAGTTATGGAAAACAATGTCGGAACCTTCGCTGCTGATCTGTTCTTCATCGAACAGCAGATCGAAGTCATGAACAGCTACCTACAAAAACTCGCCGAGCGCGAACGCCGCATGAAAGCCTTGCAAGCAGAAATCACTCGCCTGCAAGAAGTCATCGACGATCTACGGAGACACAGATCATGACGCTTACTGAAGAACAAAAGAATGAACAACTTATGAACCTATTAAAGGATCTTAACGATCATGAGGACGAACAGTTTGAAAAATACCCTGATCTTGATCCAGCGACGTTTGTCTTCGCTCTGTTAATGCAAGCCACCGTGCTTCATCGTTGCGAATTTGAAGACGCTGATTTCAAGACGTTGGTAGACCGCTTATCCGCCTCATGGGCTCTGTTCGACGCCTTTGAAAAAGATCAAGAAGAGGAGAACGCATGAACGACAACCTCCTTCGCATGGCGAAAGACTCAGGGATCACGGCCCATGAACCCCTCACCCCGGAAGCCTTAGCCAGCTTCGCGGACCGCGTGTCAGGTCACGCCTTCACACGCTGCTGTGACGTGCTGCTCGAGATGCACGAACGGGACAAGGAACGACACAACTACTACCTTCACGCCGTGTCGCTACTGAAGCTGGCTTGGAGAGAGAAATGAAACGAAGCGAACCCACCGAGGCACATCAAGAGGAAAGCAAACGCCTCTTGGCGCTCTGGGACATACGCAAAAAGCTCACGCAGGCAGAGTTTGGCAAAGCCTTTAACGTGGGCAACCAGTCCTACGTGTGGCAGTGCTTACACGGCAAAGTCATCTTGAACCTTAAAACGGCGATGGCCTTCGCTACACACTTACGCTGCCCGATCTATGCTTTCAGCACACGATTGGACGACGAACTGGCCGTTTACGTGAACTTCGACAATGAACAACGCGCACTCATCGCAACGGAAGGTTTGTTTTCAAGGAGAGAGTTAGATGAGCCCTGAACACTACTTCGAACTCGCTGAATCAGTGGGCGCGTTTCGCGAACCACGGCCACTGATCGAAAGGGAGTACTGGGTCTTCCCGTGTAACGACGATCTACTCGCCTTCGTCCAGCTGGTGATCGAAGACACGGCAAAAGAACCTCCCCGCCCTTGGAAGCCGCTTAGTACTGCCGAGGTCAAAGTGCTATGGAACGTGACCAAGACGCCCACGGCCTTTGCTGAAGTGATCGGCAATAAGTTGAAGGAGAAGAATCAAGATGAATAGCGAGGACACAAAGTTTTGTACTAGTTGTCAAGCGACACGGACCATGGAAGGCGGTGAGCGCAGGATTACGCGTGGCGTCCCGCGTTGGGTCTGCCGCGCCTGCATCGACCGCAAGTCAGAGAGCATTTACAAAAGTTACCGACCAGACGCCATTCGGGCGAGGGAGAGAGCATGAACAGAGAGGACATTATCCGCATGGCGCGGGAGGTGGGGTTTAGTGAGTACCACTTGAGAGTGCTTGACCAAGGCATTTATCGATTGGCTGATCTAGTCGCAGCAGAGGAGCGCGAGGCGTGTGCGAAGGTGTGTGAAGATATGGGCAACATAGACGGAAACATGAACAAAACATGGCGCAACGGATGTTTTGACGCTGCTTTTGCTATCCGCGAGAGGGGTGCGCCGTGAATGAATTGCATAAGATTGCTTTTGAGTACCGCAACTCAGATACCCTTTATGCTCATGAGGCATGGCAAGAATTAGAACAGTACGTCAAGCAATTAATTAATGAAGAGCGTGAAGCGTGTGTAAATGCTGTAAGTCATGCTTTATATGGACAAAACGGATGTGGAAAAGCAATAGATGCTATCCGCGAGAGAGGTGCGCCATGACTTACGATGAAATTTCAATCTTAAGAGATGCTCAGACGATTATCTATAAGAGCAAAAGCAAAGAAAAAATATACGACATCGCGATGGACGCAATTGATCTGATCATAAAGGAACAAAAAACTAAAAATGATTTAAAGGATTTTTACTCAAAGATGGATGACCCTGTTGGTCAAGGAGAGAACAATGACTGACCGAGAACTGATGCAGATGGCGCTGGATGCGCTGGAGAAACACGTCCTTGAATACGAAACAGCAGAAGCACTCCGCGCCCGACTCGCGCAGCCTGAACGCGAGTGGGTAAACCTGACAGACGATGAAATCCGCATCGCTTGGGGGCCGTACTTCTCTCGAGGTGTTGATGTTGCCCGTGTTATCGAAGCCTTGTTGAAAAAGAGGAACACATGAAAAAACTCTTCCTGATACTGGCCCTTTGCACGTCCCTCACACATGCCGAGACGTGGTTCGAGGCCACCAACGCCGGGGGCGGCAAGATCGTCCTCTTAACGCAAAAGTGCGCTAACCAAGAGGGCTTCATCGTCATCGCCCAGCTGCCCAACGGCTCGCACTCCACCGGCTGCTGGACCTACGTCGCTGACCTCGTCATCGTCCTCTGGGACGGGGGCACGATCAAAAGCAGCACCTTTAACGCCAACGCCTTCACCATGCGCGAACGATAGGAGCACACCATGAAGACACCCAAAGACATCGACGTACTCAAAAAGGCTGAGTGGTTTGAGGACACCCCCGACATCGTCGCGCGACTAAAGTCAGACGGCGAACTCGAAGTGGCCCGGCACCTGCACCGCATGCACACCTACCACAAGGCACTGATCGCCGAGATCAGGAAACTGCGCCGACAACTCAAAGACACCCAAACATCATGATCTACGACGACTACTTCTGGACCGAACTCACGTATGAGCGACATTCTTACGTCGCACCCTCGGGCGAAGTCTTAGTCCACATCAACTACGACACCGCTAACCATACCTACCGGCTCGAGGACAAAGAATTCATCAGCCTCATGGCCGCGAAAAGCTTTGCCATCGCCTACCTAAAACGCACCGGCAAAATTCCGGACGACGACGGACCCCCTGACCTGACTGAGGAGGACACATGACCGACCCCGAAGAACTGGAACGACAAGCCAAAGCCGCCATGGAAAGGATGAAGGACCCCGATCCATGGACCAAGGAACAGCAAGACCAACACCGCTTCGATAATTTTATGGAGGACACCATGTCTTTACTTCTCGCCGCCGCCGTCTCCGGCCTTCTAATCGCTATCCTGCTCACCTAATCATGGACACCTACAGCCTCCTATTGGTCATCAGCGGCATCCTGATCGGCGCAGGTAGCATCACCGCGCTCTTCACCCTCGTCTTCCTTTTCTGGGCAGGATTCGGCGATGATGAGACGATTAACAAAAAGTAAAAAGGGCCAGACCATGCAACGACAACCCCACGCCCTGTTGGACACCTTGATGATGATCTACGGCATCCAAACAGATAACTCGTTGGCCGATAAACTCGCCATCTCCACCGGCAGCGTCTCCCGGATTCGAAACGGCACACAAACCATCTCCGCCGCCCTAATCCTCGCCATCTACGAACGCTCAGGGCTGTCGATTGACAACATCAAAGACCTGATCAAAGAAGACGCCGAACGCCGCCTACGCCGCGAAAAAGAACGCCAAGAGGCCTCCCATGCCCAGTAAAGCCACCACCCTCTTCTGCCTCATCTACGTGGCCTTCACGGGCTTTCTCGTGGGCTACATGATGGACAAAGGACCCAGCGACGACACCACCGAGCTCATCACACAAGCCTATGCCAGAGGCCGACAAGCAGGCTATAGTCAAGCGCAAAAGAACGGCGCCTGCGTTCAATGGTGGGTAGGCACGTCAGCAGACGATATGCGGGCCGCTAAGCGGTTTTTTTGCAAAGGACGATGAGAACCATGGATGAGGACAAAGAAAGCCCTACGGCGCTCTCTGACGCCTTACAGCAGCTCCTGTTCCGTGGCTCAGGGGCCAAGGTCCAAGTGATGTACGTGACCCTGCAAGACGGACGACAACTCATTTTCCTCGGCTCACCACTGGCCGACGACGACTACGAACAGATCGTCGATTTCGTACTGGGCGAAACCATCGACCCCATTACCTTCTCTCACATGTCCGCACTCTTGATGAGTAACCTCACCGCGCACTAAACTTCCCTTACGGTTGTTAGTCAAAAGATAAGAAAGCCCGCGTTTCGGCGCAGGGTTTATGTGGGTATCTTTGGGGTGGGGGATTCGAGGAGAAAGGACCACGGATCAGGGACCATGGACCGGGGTTTTGTTGTAAGAAAAGAAAGAAGAAAGGATGTTGTCAGGAAGGTAATGGGTACGTTTTTTCCATTACGTTTCTATTTTGATATGCATGATTATTACGGCAAACCGTGCGTACTATATAGGTATGTTGACCGTGAAATTTTTTTTTTTTTTTTTTGTATGAACGTACCGTAATAAACGTAATGACGTAATAAGCGAGTGTTTATGCGGGTCTATTATTACTTTTGTGTAATTGATAAGTGTAAGACGTAATTACAGTAGTGAAATTTACGGGGTGCGCGCGCGGGAACTTTTTTTGAATTTTTTTTTTTTTTGTGGTCAACATACCTGTATAGGAAAACGCGCATTGAGCGGAAAACGGGTTGTATTTACTTGGGTATGTTTTATACTGGGCGAAAGTCGGTGGAAAAGAGGAAGGCATGTTGAAGGACGAAGAACGGCCCTTGTACAAGGACATCAAACCACGGCAACACGCGGTTAGCTTTACGGCGTCCGGGCGCTATCGATACCCTTTTAAGCGAATGATCGTGAACGATTACTTTTTGGCAAGGAGCATGACGGAGGCAGAAATGGCTCGAAACGCGGTAAAGGGTTTTTGTAAACGCCACGCGGGAAAGCAATTTACTGTTCGTCAAATGCGCGATGTAGACGGTTTGTGGGTTATTAGGAGAGTGGCATGACTAAGCGTAAGGTGGAGACTAGAACCGTGGCGCAAATGCCTAGCCTGCCGGAAGATGTGTTACAGCGGATAGCCAACACCCCTAAACCGGGGAAAGGCGGCAAGCAGATGATGCTTAGTCCAAAAGAGTGGGCCTTTGTTCAGGAGTATGTGACCCGTGATGGGAGCATGACCCGGACGGAAGCGGCTATACGGGCTGGATACACGCCAAATGCGGCCACAGACGCCATTAAGCGGCTTTTAGACCCTGCACGTAGTCCGCATGTCGTCGCAGCCGTAAACGAGCTCAGAAACGAACTGGCGGAGAAGTTTGGGACGACCTTCGAGCGGCACATGCGTGACCTGCAGATGATCCGTGATAAGGCTATAGAGGCCGGGGCGTGGTCTGCTGCTGTACAGGCGGAATACCGCCGTGGGCAGGCGCTGGGCACGATTTACGTAGATCGCAAGGAAGTGCGGATTGGCACTATTGACTCGATGTCAAAAGAGGAAGTGATCCGCAAGCTGCAGGAGATCAAGCAGATTTATGGCGGACCGCCCCCGACAACCGTTTTAGAGATGGAAATAAAAGAAATCGAGGAAGAGCCCGTACCAGTGGAGCCCGAAGTAAAATTTGAGCCGGGGGATTTTTTGGACGATTTGCCGTTAGGCGAGGAGGAACCAGCACTTGTCACGAAAAAGCGAGCAGCGGCTTTTCGACAGATTAAAGCGGAATTGGACGACAGTTCACATGACGCGGATCGAGACGCGGGTGAACTTGGGGATTCCGGACCTGATGGTGGCCCTGCCGAACTCGCATTTCGTTCTAATCGAATTGAAGGTAGTTAGCGCGGGCCTGAAGATTAACCTGAGTCCTCACCAGTACGCCTTTCATATGAAACATGCGGCGCTGGGATGCCCGACCTTCGTCGTGGTAGAAGTGAACACGAAGGTTCGCGCGCCGGAGTTACTTTTGTTCACGGGCGCGCAAGTGCTCGACATATCGAAGCGGGGGATTATGGCGGATTGTGTCGCGCGCTGGCCCCTCGCAAAAATAGACTGGGAAGAATTTCACGCGAGGGTATTGCAATTGCCGAATGAGCGTGCATAATTTCCGGACGGGCATTTGCTCGGATTACATACAGGGAGAAATAAATGAACAAACTTTACTATGTCCGCTTTTACTCACATTCGCGTAATTACCACGAGCGTTATTTGTGGACGGCGGAAACCCGGCAGGAGCTGGACGAGATGGTGAACGAGCACACCAGCGAATCGTCGTTTCGTGTTGAAGTTATTCGCTTCATTTGCGACACCGACAACCACGTCGCAGAAGAAATTTAAAACATAAGATGAGAGAACGCGAAATTATGCGGCGATGGCGGGAGGGCGAGCGATTAAAACAATTAAGGCGGGCCGAGCAAATCGAAGCGGAGCGGGAAATGAAGGGGTCAATTTTCCGCGTTGCGCGCATGCTGTTATTGCACGAAATATTCGGCGCGCTTTTTGGCCGCAAAAAATAACTTGCTTTCCGGATAGAATCGACTAATATAGTCACTGCGCGCAAGCGGCGCGCTTATACAGGGAGAAAATTTTGAAAACCGTTCACTTGACAATCAAGAGCTCAAATAAGAAAACCGGCCCGATACCGGTATCTACTACCAGCGCGAAATCATGCCCGGATTCGTGCCCGCTTAAGAAAAACGGATGTTATGCGGACGGCGGGCCGCTTGCGTTGCACTGGCGCGCTGTTACTGAGGGCCAGCGTGGCATGCACTGGGCCGAGTTCTGCGAATCAATCGAAGCTTTACCAGTGGGCCAGCTGTGGCGGCATAATCAGGCGGGCGACTTGCCGGGCCTGAATGAGACAATCAATCCGGACGCGTTGCGCATGTTAGTCAAGGCGAACGCTGGGAAACGCGGCTTCACGTATACGCACAAACCGGCCAGCGCTGAAAATTTAGCGTTGATCCGTGAAGCGAACGCGGGCGGATTTACTATCAATTTATCGGCGAATAATCTCGCACACGCGGACCAGCTGGCGGCATTGGACGCTGGGCCCGTGGTGACGCTACTTCCGCCCGGCGCGCCCTCACTTACGAAAACCCCGGCGGGCCGTCCCGTGGTGACGTGCCCGGCCCAGCTCCGGGACGATATCAGCTGCGCGGATTGTCAGTTGTGCTCACGTGCTCAGCGGCCCTCAATTGTCGGTTTTATCGCGCACGGGACGGGATCAAAGCGGGCCGAAAAAATAAGCTTGCAATTTGAAAGTAAGGCCCTATAATTTCCGGGCGGGCACTTGGTCCCGCGTTGTTTCACTCAATACAGGGAGAAAGTCATGAGTCAATCAATTATCGCTTCACTGAGAAACAATTTATTCGCGGACCGTGGAGACGACATCGCGGACGCGTTGAATTATGCCGACATGGTTTTTTCAGCGTCCCCAGATAAGGCCCATTGTTATACCGCGCTGTGCGTAGTGATGAACACCATCGCGAACGCTATTGAAAAAGCGGACGCCCAGCGGGCCGAACAAACCGCGCCCGCCCAGCTGGCCCTCGATCAGCTGATCGATCAGCGAATTAAAAAGTGGGCGGACGCTGAGCTCGACACACGCGTGGGCGATTATCTCAACGCGAATATTGAGGACCATATCGACGTGGGCCATAAAATCAAAGAATACTTTGATGACGAATTCGACCTTGAGGAAGCGGTAAAAGAGGTGTTGAAAGATGCCAGCATTTCAATTGATATCTGAGGGGGCCAGCATGGAAAACAAATTTGCACCGGTTGCAACGCCTGAGCTGATCGGCCAGCATGTTGCATTGTCGCTTCATTGGTCCGGCGATTTGATCGTTGAAGCTTTTATCGAAGCGTTGACCGAAGCGAATTTTCACTCGCTTGCGGCGGACGTTCAAAAGCTTGCAGCAGCGGAGGGCCTGATTCATGAAGCTTGACATTATTTCGGACCCGGGCCACGCGTGGGCGAAAGTTTCGATTCGCTTACTTGACCGCTTGAATTTGCTCGATTCGATTAGCTATTACAGTTATATGCGGGACGGTTTCGCTTATCTTGAAGAAGATTGTGATCTGGGCGTGTTAATGCATGCGGCCCAGCTGGCCGGTATCCCGTTGACCTTCCGCGAACGCGTAGCGCGTGAGCGATATTCTCGCGTCCGGAATTACAGTCGATATACCCCGGAGCGGGCCCGGAATAAATTGGTTTGTAATTCTGATTAATTCGCTTATACTTTCCGGGCGGGCAAACCGCCCGCGAATGTTTCACTTTTCACAATACAGGGAGAAAATTATGTCAACACTTATGCAAGCTTCGCGTCAATGGTCTACACGTCCCGCCGAAGAGCGGTTTATTTCGCTTACGGAAATGCATGCTCAGCAAGCGGCCCAGCGCGCTATTTCGCGCGCCGCCGTGGTGAGCTCGCGCGCGTTGCGGGCCGTTCCAACGGATGACAATTCCGGCATTTTGATTGAAGGTCCGAACGGGCACGGGTTTGCCCCTTCGCATTGGGCGTTCGGCCAAGCGGCGGGCCTGATCGGCGCGCCCGCTGGGTATCTGCGCACACTCCCGGCCCCGGTAGCGGCGGACTGTATCAACTGGGGCATGCAACACGAACGGGACGCGCAGGATGTGGGCGTACTGTTAACGCGCAACGGCGAATCAGTAATTCGCGCTATGACGGGCCCGCGCTACGGGCGCGTGTGGAATGATGACGTGATTGCCGCGTTGATTGACCGCTTTGGGGACGGCGTGACGGGCGATTTTCGCGTCCCGGGCGTATGGGGCCGGGCCGTGGAAGTGGACCGCGAGAACACAACGCTGTACGCAGGTGACCGCGATATGTTCGTTTTTCTCGCCGATGAGAAAAACCGCATTGAGCTACCGGGCCGCCGGGACGGCGAGACCGGGACGCTGGCCCGGGGGTTTTTTGTCACGAATTCCGAAGTGGGCGGCGGGGCCCTGCGCGTTAAAACCTTTTTGTTCGATTTTGTTTGCGCGAATCGTATTGTATGGGGCGCTCATGAGCTCGAAGAAATATCGCTTCGGCATACGGCCAGCGCGCCGGACCGCTTCATTGAAGAAGTAGCGCCCGCGTTGCTCGCTTACTCGCAAGCGAGCGAATCGAACACGCTGAACGTGCTACAAGCGGCCCAGCGCGAGCGAATCCCGGACGTGAGCAAGTTTCTCGCGAATCGTTTCGGGCCGCGTGTGGCCCAGCGTGTGGAACACGCCCACGTGATTGATGAGGGGCGCCCCATCGAAACAATCTGGGACGCTGTAACGGGCGCCACGGCGTATGCCCGTTCGATTCAGTGGACCGCTGACCGCGTTGAATTCGAGACGCAAGCGGGCGAGCTGTTGGACCTTGTAGCGTGATTCGTTTTCCCTGAGCGGGGCCCAGCTGGGCCGCGCGGACCGCCCTTCGGGGCGGTTTTTTTTCGCCCGTGTAAACCGGGCCCGGCCAGCGCTGTACATTATCGTGTGTCTATAAAGGCAATAACCCAGCTGGCCCCGGACGCCCAGCGCGCCCGGCCGCCAAACCGGGCCACCCGGGCCTTGGTCCCTGATCCCTGAACGTACGGCCCCAGCGCGTGGCCCGTGGGCCCCGCTGGCCGCTCCGTGGGCCGTGGGCCGTGCCCAGCTGGCCGGGATTGATTCGCCCAGCTGTAGCGCCCAGCTGGCCGCGTGTTTGTGTTTGTGATCCGGTTTGTGATGAGGGATCACAAACACCCAGCGCCCAGCTGGCCGGGGGCCGTGACGCGTGATGCATGCCCAGCTGGCCGCGCATGCCGGGCCGTGGGCCGTGGACCGCGCGCCCCGGGCCGTGGACCGGGGGCCGAGTCCCGGCACCTATTCATGCGGTATCTCGCGTAAGTGAGCACCCACCCCGGATTTTGGGCCCCCTGTCTGGCTGGCGAACGCCTAGGCCCGATTTCACACAAACAGTTACCAATGGAATCGTTTTAGGGTATGTTCCACGTGAAACCACCCCCTATTGTTTGCAAAATCGATAGCCCTAAAAATTTTTGCAAAATTCAAAACCTATGGACTTAGCAAACCAACAAGATGTCGAATCGGAACGTATCAAGCTAGAACTTCGACTCTTGCAGCTTGAAGCGCAGGAACGTGCAACGTCCTCCTTCTTGGATTTCTGTCGCTACGTGTGGCCCGAGATGATTGTCGGTGAGCACCATCGCCGTATCGCTGCGGCCTTGGACCGTGTGGTCGCGGGCAAGTGCAAGCGTTTGATGATCGCGATGCCTCCTCGGCATGGCAAGTCGCAGATGGGCAGTTATCTGTTCCCTGCGTACCTGATGGGCCGGAAGCCTGATTCGAAACTCATTGTCGGTTCGCACACGGCGGAGTTAGCGCAGCGTTTTGGCCGGATGATTCGAAACCTTGTGGCGGACGAGAAGTACCGGGAGTTGTTCCCTGAGTTCATGCTCTCGGCTGACAGCAAGGCGGCGGGCCGGTGGGACACGAACGCTGGTGGGGAAGCCTTCTTTATTGGTAAGGGCGGCGCGATGACGGGCCGTGGCGGTAATGTTGTTATTTTGGACGACATCTTGGACGAACAGGATGCGTTGTCGGACACCGCGATGGAGGGCACGTGGGAGTGGTATACGTCGGGTCCTCGTCAGCGTTTGCAGCCAGATGGCGCGATCATCATCATTAACACCCGTTGGCGGACCGATG
Organism: uncultured Verrucomicrobiota bacterium; assembly: GCA_903939515.1. Classification (GTDB taxonomy): domain Bacteria; phylum Verrucomicrobiota; class Verrucomicrobiia; order Limisphaerales; family UBA9464; genus SXXZ01. The sequence goes on along the minus strand of CAJAHH010000075.1, from coordinate 13,232 downwards.
ATCTGTCGGGGAGGTTATTGAAGCAGCAGGGCCAGTTAAAGTCGGACCAGTGGGAGATATTGGAGTTCCCGGCGATCCTGCCGAACAACGCCCCGTTATGGCCGGAGTATTGGAAGCTTGAGGAGTTAGAGAAGGTCAAGATGTCGATTGGCCTTCGCAAGTGGCAGGCGCAGTGGCAGCAGCAGCCGACGGCGGAAGAGGGTGCGATATTAAAGCGCGAGTGGTGGCAGCGTTGGGAGCACAACTCGCCGCCCAAGTGTGAGTACTTAATCCAGAGTTATGACACGGCGTACAGCAAGAAAGAGACGGCGGACTTCTCTGTGATTACAACGTGGGGTGTGTTTGTGCCGAACGCGGACTCGGGGCCGAACATTATTTTGTTGGACGTCGTGAAGGGTCGGTGGGACTTCCCGGAATTGAAGCGTATTGCCAAGGAGCAGTACAGCTATTGGAATCCTGACAACGTCTTGATCGAGGCCAAGGCCACGGGCGTGACCTTGCAGCAGGAGCTGCGGCGCGTGGGCATACCGGTGACGATGTACAACCCCGGTGGACGGCGCGCGGGTCAGGACAAGATAAGCCGGGCGCATGCGGTGGCTCCGTTGTTCGAGAGCCGGATGGTCTGGGCACCTGAGACGGAGTGGGCGGAGGAGTTGATTGAGGAGTGTGCGGCGTTCCCGAATGGGGATAACGACGACATGGTCGATTCGACAACACAGGCCATGATGCGCTTTAGGCAGGGCAACTTTGTGACCTTGGAGACGGACGATGTCGAGGAAGAGGGAAGCGATGCGCTTGTGTATGAGTATTATTAGCTCTAGAATCCTCGGAGTTTAAGCTTGCCGAGGGTACGCCATGAATGAGCGTGAATTCACCATTGACGATTTGTCGTCGCCCTATGGGCAGGAGGACGTATCGTATTTTGCGTATGGTGGGCCTGTCGGCGAGAGCATGCAAAACGAGATACAGCCTGCGATGCAGTATTTCTCTGAAGGCGGGGAAGTGGACGATGAGTCGCCAGATGAGGACGAGGTAGAGGACATCGGCGACATCCCTTCGCGGCCCGTGGTCCCTCAGGAGTTTAGCAAGGGTGGTCTTGCCAAGAAGGCGGCGCAGTTGTTGAAGGACTTAGGCGTAGCCGAGAGCAAGGTTGCGGGCAAAGAACTGACGACGATGCAGGATTTTCATACGTCGTTGGGGGACAGCATCCGTGAACGTGCGGCCAAGATGCAGCAGCAGATGGACGCGATGCAATTCAAGTACGGCCCCGGCCAGTATGTGTTTACGGAGAGCTCGGCGAGGAAGAATCTGTCGCCGCTTGAAATCAAAGCCAAACGTTTGTATGGCGATCAGCCTGTTCGTGAGACGCCTACGTCAAAAGCGTCTCGTGACCCTGTTACCGGTAAGGTGTTGCGTACACCGTATGAGCCCGGTTATCTAATTCGTCAGAAGATGCCCGAGGGCGATTGGGCGGAGTACGTTATTCCTGAGTCTGCGATCAAGGGCACGGTAGACGGCTTTGCCAAAGGCGGTCCAGTGAACAGGGCCCAAGGCTCACCGATCTACGGCGAGATTCCTGACAGCGGACCGATTACAGCGGACACCAGAGCGGCGTTCAAGGCCAAGGGCCCATCGGCTTCGAGTGTGGTGGGAGAGTCAGCGCGGATGTTGCGCAACATCATGGGCGAGGGCGTATCGAATCTTGAGTCAGCGGTCCGTGGTTCTGTAGCCGCGATCCCCGGATCGGTAGGGGACATTGAGTCGATATTCCGAGAGAGCGACAAGACGCGTCGCTTTGCGACGACGGAAGAGGTCTTGCGTGACTACATGCCCAAGCGCGCTACCAAGCCCACGAAGGAAGCCAAGGGCTTTGAAGAGGTGGGTAGTTATTTGCCGTTGCCGGTGCCTGCGGGAACCGTGAGTAAGGCTGCAATGACGACAGGCAAAGGCGTTGAAAAAGGTGCTGCAAAGATGTTAGAGCGCCTTGGTCCACGGACCGGGCGTAGTTGGGAGTCTTTGCTTGCACAGGCGGGTGCCGCTCCGATGTACGCGGTCAAGCCAAAGGGTGGGACCTTCTTCCCTGCGGGTAGTGATTCGTCGTTAGACAGTTACATTGATAAAGTGGTGTCTGGCTTGTCTCGAGCAGAGGGATTAGCGGGTAGAGACGCGAAGACGGTGGCCGATTTTATTCGTGAAAAAGGTCGTAAGTATTTGACTTCAACGTATGGCACGGCAGACGATCCTTTACGACAAGCTTTGTTGGAGGGAAGACTTCCGCTATACGGCTCGGATAAAGAACGCTTCCGTGGATATGCGTTAGAGGCTATGCGCGCAGGCAATCCTGAAGCAGTAGAGGACCTTGAACGGGCTTATGACACCGCTACTGGATTGCTAACTTACGGGTATAAGCCACCTTCTGTTGACAACACCTATACCGTAAGCAATCGGATGCAGGAGAAGATGCGGGCGAAGTTGCTGGAGGAAGGTGTACCAGAAGAGTTGATTAATACGATCGCCCCCACCGTGAGTTCGGCAGAAAACATGTCAGGCTATTACCCGGCAGCTAGAAGAAAGTTAGGGGAGCTGCTAGTAGGCATGGAGAATATTGCGCCTAGTGCTTACGACACGGATTTGAGGCAAGCATTTATTCAAGGGGTAGGCGACACGGACAAAGGATCACAGTCCCTGCTTTATGCCGCAACTAAAGAACAGCCTATTTACGACATTAATTCGCCTTCCGCTGACTTCATGAGGGCAAATAACGTCGCAGACGCACTAGCATCTATTCCGGTTGCTGAGCTAGAGCGCATGACGTTCCCCGAAGCCTTAATTAAGGGGGCGCAGAACACCCGTCTAAAGCGTGATCGCGGGTTGATGTTGGAGAAGGCGCGCGACGGTAAGACGGTTCCTAAAGAGATTTATTTTGACGGCACCCAGCCTGTCTACGAGATTGACAAGAATCAGAAGTGGGTGCGTATTATGTCGCCTGATGCAGTGGAGCTAGAAGGGGCAGCGATGCGGCATTCGATTGGTGGCTACAAGACCAGCAACAGTTACAACCTTGGCGGCAGGCCTGCGTTTGAATCAGGCCTTGCGCGCATCTTCTCGTTGCGTAATGAGAAGGGGGTACCACAGGTGACGGTGGAGACGAAGTTTACGGACGAAGACGGTTTGATGATCAATGAAGTCCGCTCTAAGTTTAACAGTGAGCCTACAGCGGAGGAAAAGCGCGCAGTGTTGCAGCTGTTTGAAACGCTGGGTCCAAAGGACATCAGGTCTACTAAGTATAGAAACACGCGTTCCGGAGAGGCCTTGAAAGAGGAAGACCAAGTGACGGTCAACTGGGGCGACGAGTTCAAAAACTACATGCAGTACAAAAACAAGGGTGAGGAATAACCATGCCAGTAGATAAGCTCGGGGAAAACGAAAAGCCCTTGTCCGTGGAGGTTGAAGCGGCAGGCATGCCTGAAATCGAAATCATCTTGGAAGAGGATGGTGGGGCGACGGTTGAGATGGGCGAGGACGAAGCTGCGGAAGTGGACTTCTATGACAACTTAGCCGAGGTTATTAGCGCGGACGATCTGTCGGAGATGTCGCAGACATTGCAGGCGTTGTACGAGGCGGACAAGTCGTCGAGGTCGGACTGGGAGACGATGTACTCCAAGGGCCTTGATCTGTTGGGCTTGAAGCTTGAAGAGCGGACCAAGCCTTTCCGTGGTGCGGCGGGGGCAGTGCATCCGATGCTGACTGAGGCGATTGTGCAGTTCCAAGCACAGGCGATGAAGGAGTTGATGCCGTCCAGTGGTCCTGTTAGGACGCAGATTGTGGGTAAGGAGACCTTGGACAAGGCGCAGCAGGCCTCGCGTGTGCAAGATTTCATGAATTACCAGCTGACGACGGTGATGGAGGAGTACACACCGGAGTTTGATCAGGCGCTTTTCTACCTTGGTTATGGTGGATCGGTGTTCAAGAAGGTGTATTACGACCGTTATTTGGGTCGGATGGTGTCCAAGTTGGTCTTGGCGGACGATTTGTACATCCCGTACTACGGCTCAAGCGTCATGAGCCAATGCTCACGGGTCACGCATCGTGTGGCGATGTCCACGAACGAGTTCAAGAAGCGTGTTTTGGCGGGTGAGTACCTTGATTTGGACTTGCAGCCGGAGGCTTTTGACCCGACAGCGAGCGATATTTCGCAGGCGATAGACAAACAGACGGGTTTAACGCCTTCTGACGAAGCCGAAGAGATGTTTTTGCTTGAGATGCACGTCGATTATGACGTGCCGGGCTTTGAAGATGTCGATGAGGATGGTGAGCCGACGGGAATTAAGCTGCCGTTCTTGATTACGATTGAAGAAGTCAGCGGTCGCGTGGTCGGTGTGCGTCGAAATTGGGAAGAAGATGACGATTTAAAGCTTCGCATTCCTGCGTTTGTGCATTACGTGCTGGTTGAGGGTCTGGGCGCGTATGGTTTGGGCTTTGTGCATCTGATTGGTGGCTTGTCGAAGACGGCTACGATGGCGATGCGGCAGTTGTTGGATGCGGGAACGCTCTCGAATCTGCCTGCGGGCTTCAAAGCGAAGGGTGCACGGATCGCGGATAGCGATAATCCGATCCAGCCGGGCGAATGGCGTGACATTGATGCGGGTGGTGCGGAGTTGACGGCGTCGTTGTTGCCTCTGCCGTACAAAGAACCGAGCCAGACGTTGTTTGCGCTGCTGGGTTTTGTGGTGGATGCGGGCAAACGCTTGGCATCGATTGCTGACATGCAGGTGGGTGAAGGCAATCAGATGGCGGCGGTGGGTACGACCATTGCGTTGATGGAAAAAGGCTCGATGGTGATGTCGGCGATCCACAAGCGCCTGCATTATTCGCAGAAGATGGAGTTCCAACTGCTTGCCAAGGGCTTTGGTAAGTATCTGCCGGACGAATATCCGTATGAGGTGCCGGGTGCGTCGAGAAAAATTAAGAAGCATGACTTCAATCAGCTGGTGGCGGTACTTCCTGTGGCTGATCCGAACATCTTCTCGGTGGCCCAGCGCATCACTTTGGCGCAAACGCAGTTGCAATTGGCGCAGACAGCGCCGATGATGCACAACATGTACGAGGCGTACTACCGTGTGTATGCGGCGATGAACGTCAGAGACATTGATGGCATCTTGAGACCGCAGAATACGCAGATGCCGAAGGACCCGGCGCAGGAAAACGCGGATGTATTGGATCAGATGGAGCTAAAGGCGTTCTCTGGTCAGCAGCATGACGCGCATATCTTGTCGCATTTGATCATGGGCATGTCGCCGATGCTGCAAGCAAATCCGCAGGCGGCGATGACGCTGCAGAAGCATATTTTGGAGCACGTGCGCAAGAAGGCAGAAGAGATTGTTGAGGCGCAGTTGTTCTCGGAGTATGGTGCTGATCCTGACAAGATGATTTCGCCGATCCAGAAGGAGGGCATGATCGCGTTGGAGGTTGCCAAGGGCATGATGGAGCTGCGTGGCATCCAATCGCAGCTGGCGGGTGAGGGTCCTGACCCTGTGGTGCAGTTGAAGGAGGCAGAAATCCAGCAACGTGCGCAGGCAGATACCCAGCGTATCCAGATTGAGGGCGCTAAGTTGGAAGTAGAGAAGCAAAAGGCAGCGGAAGTGCAGCGCGCTAACATGGCACGTGTGCAGTCGCAGGAGAATATTGCGATGTTACGAGCGGATGTGGCGCGGGAGCGTCTCAACCAAGTCAGTCAACAGCAAGGAGCGAGAAATGCCTCTTAAAAAAGGTTCTAGCCAGAAGACGATCTCGGGCAATATCAGCGAGATGGTTGGCAAATTTAAGAAGAGTGGCTCGATAGGCACGAGTAAGCCTAAGGGCAAGAAGGCAGCGGTCAAACAAGCGGTTGCGATTGCTTTGACGACTGCGGGCAAGTCGAAGAAGATGGCTAAGGGCGGTGCGATGAAGGGTGTGCAGGGCCCTGCGATGATTGTGAAGAAAAGAGACGGGAATAACCCGGTTAAGATTTATTGATTTTCAAGCTTTCCAGACGGTAGCTTAGAACCGTCTGCTCTCATGGAGATTTACCATGCTGGAATTTGCGGAAGCAGTTCTAAAGGACCTGCGAACATTGAGGTCTGACACTGAAGCTATGGTGTTGAATGGCTCGGTGACTTCTATGGAGCGGTATCGTTTCCTGATGGGCCGTCTGGAAGGCTTGAACTTGGTTGAGGACGTTATGAAAGAACGCCTCAAGAAGTTTAGTGAGATGGACTAACCCCTAAGGAGGACTGCATGGAAGCCGTAGAAGAGAAGCAAGACAACTTGACTGCTTTGGAGCGCAAGTGGTTGGAGCAGCAGCAGAATAGGGCCCCAACCATCGACGATGTCTTCAACGATGAAGGCCAGTTGGATGAGGTGAAGCTGAACGAGAGCGTTCGCGACCATCTCCCGCGTCCGACGGGCTGGCGTATTTCTCTTTTGCCTTATCGCGGGGCCCGAGTGACGAAGGGCGGCATTGCGATAGCGGAGGAGACGCAGAAAAAGACGCAACTAGCGACTACCTGCGCGTATGTGCTTGAGGTAGGTCCGTTGGCGTACTGCGACGAGAGCAAGTTTCCAGACGGCCCGTGGTGCAAGCCGGGGGATTGGATTGTTTTCGGTCGCTATGCGGGTTCGCGCATCCCGATTGAGGGTGGCGAGATACGCCTTATCAATGATGACGAGGTTTTGGCGACGATTGCCAATCCCGAAGACATTGTCCACATGCTCTAAAGGAGAAACACATGTCAAATGAACAACTAGAGTTCAGTATTGGCGACGACGAAAGTCCAGCCACGATTGAAATGAACGAAGACGGCTCTGATGCTGTCTTGGCGGATGCCCCGCAAGCTCCTGAGGTAGAAATTGAGCAACCGGAGCCGGTTCAAGAGCAAAAGCAGCATGCCAAGGACTTGGATGAGTACAGTTCCGGTGTTCGTAAGCGCATTGAGAAGCTGACAGCGCGTTTACGAGAGACGGAGCGTCGTGAGCAGGCGGCAATTGAGTACGCCAAGAACGTCCAGCAGCGCGCAACCCAGCTGGAACAGCAGTTCCGCCACACTGACGCTGAGCGGCTAAACGAGGCGAAGGGTCGGATTGACACTCAGATCGCTGCGTTGAAGCAGGTGATCCGTCAGGCCCGTGAAGAAGGCGATTTTGACACGGAGACTGAGGCGCAAGAGCGTTTGACAGCGATCATGATGGATCAGCGGCAGGTGCAACAGGCTGCAGCCCAGCGTGAACAGCAGGAACAGCTTGCGGCATATCAGGCCCAGCAGCGACAGGCCTTGCAACAGCAGCAGCCGGTGCAGCAACAGGCGTCCGAGCCTGATCCTCGTGCCGAGGAGTGGGCAGAGCAGAACGCATGGTTTGGTTCAGATGTGCCGATGACACATGCCGTGTTTGGCATCCACGCTCAGTTGGTCAACAAGGAACGATTTGACCCTCAGAGCGAGGAGTATTATGATGAACTGGATAGGCGTATCCGCGAAGCGTTTCCTCACAAGTTCCAAGATGGAAATGCGTCGTCTGCGCCCCAAAAACAACAGAGAGTACGGTCCGCGCATTCCGTTGCTCCTGCAACCCGCTCGTCGGGAGTTAACACAGCGCGCCGCAGCGTGAAACTGACCCCAAGTCAGGTAGCGATTGCCAAAAAACTTGGTGTTCCGTTAGAGGAATACGCCAAATACGTTAAGGAGTAAGACCATGGATAAGATTGACGTGCCTTCATTAAATCGTAAGTCGCGGGAAGCCGAAAGCCGTACCGCAACTGCGCGCCGCAAACCGTGGGCCCCTCCTTCAAAGTTGGATGCGCCTCCTGCTCCTCCGGGCTATAAGCATCGTTGGATCAGAGCAGAAGCAAACGGATACGATGATCGTATCAACGTGGCTTCACGCCTGCGTGAGGGTTATGAGTTGGTACGCGCCGACGAATACCCTGATTTTCTTGGTACTCCGATGGATAGCAACCGACACGCCGGGGTTCTCGGTGTGGGAAGTTTGCTTTTAGCACGAATTCCTGAGGAGACGGTAGCAGAGCGCAATGCGTATTACAGCTCACGGTCCCGAGACCAAATGCAAGCTGTTGACAACGACTTGATGAAATCAAATGCGCATGACAGCATGCGTATCACCAAGCCGTCCCGTCAGTCCCGAACAGTCTTCGGAAGTCCGAAGTCTGACGAGTAAACTTTTTTAAGGAATAGACAAATGGCAAACGTCGATAAAGCCTTTGGTCTTCGTCCTCTTGGCAATCTATCTGCTACTGGTGCCCAGAAGCAGTATAGCTATGTCATTGCGGACAACCAAGCAGGCGCTATCTATCAGGGTGACCTAGTCACTCTTGTTGGTGGCTATCTTGTTAAGTACGTTAGTGGCACTCACGCCACTGCAGTTGGCGTATTTAACGGTTGCAACTACATTGATCCAACCACCGGTAAGCCGACTTGGAAGCAGTACTATCCGGGTTCGGTGAACATCACTTCAGGCCAGATTCTGGCTGAAGTGCTTGACGATCCTAATCAACTGTTCCTAGTTCAGGCTGATGAAGACATCGTCCAAGCAGATATTGGTCAGAACGCTGCTGTTACTGCTACGGCAGGCAGCAACATCACTGGTCTGTCTGCGATGGAACTGGATTCGTCCACTATCCTGACTACTAACACACTGGTCCTAAAGATTGTTGGTCTGTACAACGCACCCAACAACTCCTTAGGTGAAAACTTCACCCAAGTCGTCGTAAAGATCAATGCGCATCAGTACGGCAGCATTGGTGTTGCTGGCCTGACCTAATAGGAGCTAAATCATGGCTATTTCACGCGCACAACTAGTTAAAGAGTTGGAGCCCGGCCTGAACGCCCTGTTCGGCCTTGAGTACAAAAACTATGAGCAAGAGCATCTGCAGATTTACGACGTTGAGTCGTCAGATCGTGCATTTGAAGAGGAAGTCATGCTGTCAGGCTTCGGTGAGGCTCCGGTCAAAACCGAAGGTGCTGGCTTGGCATACGACACCGCTCAGGAAGTCTTTACCGCTCGCTACACCCACGAGACGATTGCTCTGGCATTCTCTCTGACGGAAGAAGCGGTGGAAGATAACCTGTACGACCGTTTGGCTCGTCGTTACACCCTCGCTCTGGCCCGTTCGATGGCAACTACCAAGCAGATCAAGGCCGCTTCGGTCCTGAACGGCGCTTTCACCACCTCGATTGGTGGCGACGGCGTTGCTCTGTGCTCGACGGATCACCCGATCATTGGTGGCCCAGACCAGAAAAACGAACTGGCAACCGCTGCTGACCTTTCCGAGACTTCTTTGGAACAGGCCATCATCGACATCCAGTCGTTGGTTGACGAACGCAACCTGAAGATCGCAATCCAAGGCCTGAAGCTGATCATCCCGAAAGAGCTTCAGTTCACTGCGGATCGCATCATGAAGTCCACTCTGCGTGTTGGCACTGCCGACAACGACATCAACGCCCTGAAGAACATGGGCATGATTCCGCAGGGCTACACTGTCAACCACTACCTGACCGATCCGGACGCATGGTTCGTTAAGACCGACGCTCCGAACGGCATGAAGATGTTTGAACGTGTAAACATGAAGACCGCCTTTGAAGGTGATTTCGAAACTGGCAACATGCGCTATAAGGCGCGTGAGCGTTACAGCTTCGGCTTCTCCGATTGGCGCGGTATCTTCGGCTCGCCCGGCGCGGCCTAAGAGAAAAAGGGGAGCTTCGGCTCCCCTTTTCTTTTATAGCCAGTCGTGTATATTGGCATTATTCCGGGGTTATCCGGCATATCTGACAGTCCCGGCTGACGACATGTAGACAGATATGCTGCAAATCTCACATGTGAGGATATCAAAATGTCAAGAACGACGTTCAGCGGGCCAGTTGCGTCCCAAAACGGCTTTATTGGTACTACGGGTGCGACGCTCACCGCAGTACTCAAAACCTCGGCAACTATCGATTTCACCTCCCTTTCGGCTAATACCACTGCCGACTCTTCCGACATTACTGTAACGGGTGCAGCTGTAGGCGATCCTGTGCTTGTTGGTGTTCCTGCAACGATTGCTTCAGGACTGGTAATTACGGGTTACGTTTCTGCTGCAAACACTGTCAAGGTTCGTGCGGCTAACGTCACTGCATCGCCTATTGATCCTGCTTCCGGTTCGTATACGGTCACGGTGATCAAAGCAACCGCCTAATAGGGGGTCTTATGAGCTTTGCAAGTGATATCTCGGCGGTAACGAAGACAACTTCGGATGACGCCATTAGCGGCAGGACACGTGTTCAAGGGGTGTACTACACCTGCAGTAACACTGCGTCGTCGTTTTCGCTAAAGAACGGAAGCACAAGTGGCGGTACGGCGTTGATCACGATTAACACTCCTGCTGCGGCAGGTGCAGTTGATTTGATCTTCCCAGACGACGGTATTCTTTTTTCAAGCGGCGTCTTTATTGATCTCGCAGATGCCGAAGTAAAAAGCGTCACGTTGTTGTTTGTGGGCGGCGCAGCTGTCTAACGATGGCGACGAAAAAGTCCAAAGGAATGGGCATTGCTACTTCGGTGAAGTCGGGGAATTTTCGATCCACCAAGTCTGGAGCAGGCATGACGAAGCAAGGTGTTGCTGCTTATCGTCGTGCTAATCCGGGCAGCAAGCTCCAAACCGCTGTGACTGAAAGTAATCCATCGGGGGCGCGCGCGAAGCGTCGTAAGTCGTTTTGCGCACGTTCTGAGGGGCAGATGAAGATGTACCCAGAGGCAGCAAAGGACCCAAACAGCCGTATCCGCCAAGCGCGGCGTCGGTGGAAATGTTGAGGAGTATGCGGTGCAGCTAGTAGAGATTTGGAGTGCAGCATTAACGCTTCTTGTGGGTGTACTGGGTTACATCATGCATGAGAAGTTTAGTGAGCTTGCGCGCATCACAATTTTGCTTAATCGCACTCGCGAAGAGATTGCTCGTGACAATGTGACGAAGGCAGAAGTTGAGAAGATTACGGAGCATATCGACCAGCGATTCAATCGTCTGGAAGAGAAGATTGATCGTTTAATTGAACGTCGATAGGAGGACGGATCATGTTTGGAAGAAAAATCGCACCTATGATCAAAAAAGCTGTTGCTAGTGGAGCAGCCACTAAGGCCGCTCCGAGAGGCCGTGGGCTTGCAGGCGTGTTGCAAGAAGTGGTGACACTAGCCAGTAAGAAAATTCCTGCAGCGGCAGCTGCTGCGGCACGAAAAGCACCTGTTGCAGCGGCTCCAAGGGGTGGTATGGGACCCGCAGCGGCACAAGCTTTAGCTAAAAAAGCAGTTTCACCGATGATGGGTCTGCGGATGAAAAAAGGCGGCGCAGTCAAAAAGTCTTCTGACGCTATGGGTCGTGCTGTTAAGCGCAAAACTGCGGACGTAAAAGGCCGCGCTATGAAGAAAGGAAAGTAAACGACTAAGCGTATCGACCAGCGATTTAATTGTCTGGAAGACACGACAAATAGGAGATTGAGATGCCATTCAAAAAACTTTTTAGAAAGACTGCTACAGCAACAGCGGGTCCCGCAGCAAGGGCAACTGGTCCTATAGCAAAAGCAATCGGGGCAGCGAAAGCCGCTGAAGTAGCCGCGCCACCACCCCCACCGGCAGGGCGTCGTAGAAGAGGTTTTTCTATGTTAGCTAACGTAGTTGGTCCTACCGCAAGAGTAAGTCGAAGCATTGCCGATGCTCTTAAAGAGGCTAAAGGGCTTAAAAAAGGTGGTATGGTCAAGAAGCCTTCTAGTGCTATGGGTCGTGCTGTTAAGCGCAAAACTGCGGACGTAAAAGGCCGCGCTATGAAAAAAGGAAAGTAATCATGGCTGGACGTGGAATGGGTGCCGCTACCAAAGGCGGCGGTGCAGTAGAGAGCGGTCCTCGCAACAAGATGCTGTCGAAGACTAGCCAGACTTCTGGTCCAATCATGATGGCAAAGGGCGGCGATGTTAACCAGCACAAGCGCATGGCAATGGGCGAAAAAATGGCTGGTGGCGGCATGATGAAGAAGGGCTATGCTGCTGGTGGTATGGTGAAGAAAGGCTACGCTGCAGGCGGCGCGGTCAAGAAGAAAAAGATGATGGCAGGTGGCGGTAAGGTCTGTTAATGGCCTACCTGATAAGCAACATCCCGTACTTCAAATGCTGGGTGAGACGTGAATTTACTCACATGCATCAGAAGTACCATGGTGAATACTTGCATGCAATGGCGATTGCGGTAAACACCATGCCTGACCGATGCTTGAGCTTTCAACTTGTTTTTACAGGGTGCGAAAGCGATGCAGATGGATCAGAAAATGTGCATGGCGGTGCTATGTGGGCGAGGATGCCGATCACGGCGTTAGTTGGGGACATTCGGTTAGATGAGTGGCCCGAACGGATGCCAACGCATCTTGCGCAACCATGGGACTGCCCTTCGCATCATCACACCGTAGTCAAGTTTGCCCGCACAGGCCCGAGTCCGTGGTTGTGCAAGATAGCAGGTGAGTTTTACACGGGGCGTTACTTGTTTACGGTGGATTATGCGGAGAGCGAGATTGCCGATTGTCCGGCGCAACACAAACAAAGTCATGTGTTGATGCTGACCGATGCGGGCAAGTGGACCGGGAACATTGTGGCTTTGCCAAATAACCGTGTTCGTGTGACAAGTCCTGCTTATTGGGAGACTGGAAACGGCGCTCCTGATTTTAGACCGAGCCAGTGGATTCACTGTGCGGAGCAGGATGATACTTACATGGACCCCGATGTGACGTTTGATAACTTGTACAAAGAGTAATGGCTACTTCCGGTACAACCGTATTTGACCTACAAATCGACGACTTAGTCGAAGAGGCGTTTGAGCGTTTGGGCATGCAAATGACCAACGGCAAGCAGCTTTCGACCGCTCGTCGATCCTTGAACTTGATGTTCTTGGAGTGGGCGAACCGTGGGTTGAACCTTTGGACCATTGAGTTAGCCACTTACAATCTTACGCAAGGGGATACAGAAATATCTTTGCCGACCGATACGGTGAACGTGTTGTCAGCGGTGATTCGTTTGACTGGGCAGACGCCTGCAACCGACATCATCATTGAGCGCATCAGCCGTGCGGAGTACTTGAACGTGCCGGATAAGACCACGCAGGCGCAACCTGCGCAGTATTACGTTCAGCGTACCAATGTGCCGAAGGTATTTTTGTATCCTACGCCGAACCAGA
>CAJAHH010000074.1 GCA_903939515.1 uncultured Verrucomicrobiota bacterium | reverse complement strand
GTGTTTATATAAAACAAAACCCCCTGTTGAAACAGGGGGTTTTAGGGTTTATAAATTGGATAAAGTGACCGGGTTTATTATGATTCAGAAGTGGAATCTGGAGCCGTCGGCTGGGGTGTCTTGCTGAAGTATAATGGCAATGAACCTTGGTGTACTCCATCAACAGCCAGATCGACGGTGTACTCTCCAAATTGATCCAGCTTCAGTCCGTTAATTTGCATAACTAGATTGAAGGTGGCGCTTTGGGCTTGTTCAGTGAATCGCACCCCGACCTGGGCATCCACATTGGGCATGATCATTTTTCCATCCTGATCGGCCAAGGTGACCCGGAACTTGTGGTTGCCGTCCTCTATGCGATGGAAGCGCATCCGGGCGACGACGGCGCAGTGGGTCACGGTGTACGGAGCCTCAGCGGCGGCGACCGAATCGAAGGCTCCCAGAATGCAGACCTTGCCGCCGTAGTCCACGGCCGAGTCGCAGAGGGTAAAGATTTCGAGTTTCAACATGGAAAGCATGGACGTGCTTTCTCCCGGGGTAAAGACCGGCCCGAACTCGGGCTGCAGATTTTCCTGCCTCAAGCGCCCGAAGGCCCGGCGATCAGTACCCCAGGGATCGGCCTCCGATTCACGGTCCGACGGAGCTACGAGGGCTGTGCCCTCATGTAACGGGTGGCCGCTTCGCCTCCGTTGCCGGCCCTGCCCAGCGGAGATTCAATCCCGCGGCGACGGCTGGTGGCCGCTCGACGAGCGCAGCGGCTCGGGGAAGGGGATTTCATCGAAAATGAGCGAAAAAACTGATGAAAACGACAAATCGATCGAATGAGAAAAATCTTTTATGGTATGCAAAAAATATCTTGAAATGACCCAATAATACCGTCATTTTCCGCGGCCCTGTAAGGATTCAATGTCCGGGAAATACAGCCTAGAACTGCTGGAGCCCCGGGTTATGCTCTCCGCCGACGGAATGGCGGGAGGCCTGATCTCGCACGATCCTGCCTACGACCCGGCGGACCTCGGCGCGATCGAGGTGGTGATGAGCGAGTCGGCGGACTCCCGGGTTCAGGCGGTCGTTACTCCGCAGATCTCTTTGGATGACCTGTTCGAGGGGTTGGAAGGAGAAGTGCTGGAGACGGCTCCGGCTCAAGATTCTGACACGAACGGTGAATCCGTTTTGCGTGGTAAACTTGGCAGGGAATCGCAACCAAAGTCGGGCGTCAGCGGATCCAGTGCTGCGCTCAACGCGCCTGCCACCGTGACCACCACCCCGGGCGCATCGGTAGCCATTCCGTTCCATGCCCAAGCCTTGGTGGCGGCCGGACCTGTGATGCTCACCTTTACCGCGTCGGGTGGCGCCTCCTTGAGCTGGGACAGCACACCTGTGACCGGGCTGTCTATCAGCTTCAGCTCCGGTGCGGCCAATACGGTCAACCTGCAGGGCGCACCGGATTTGCTCAACAGCTACCTGTCTTCGGGCAAGCTGCGCACCGGCGGTAGTGGCTCGGTCGGTATTAGCGGCGCGGTGACGGCCTCGATTACGGTGACGCAGGCGGCCAACAGTGGGGTGGCCACCGCGCTGCCCACGCTCGGTCTGCCCCAGACCTTCACTGTACCAACGGCCAACGGCCAGATCATCTTGGCGGCCAATGCTCTGGGTACAGGCACCGACGCTGCCCTGCACACCCGCACGGTGGTGATCAGCCTCAGCGGCGCGGGCAGCACGCCGCTGACAGCAGCCTCCAATAGCGCCGTGGGGCTGGGCGCGCAGACCAGCGCCAGCACCATTACCCTGACCGGCACCGAAGCCGCGCTGAGCAGCTACCTGGCCACGGCGGGTAATTTGGTCTTCAACGGGAGCGCAGGCAGCTACACCTTAACGGTGACGGCCCAAGCCAGGGACGGTAGTGGTGTGGTGCTGGCCTCTTCAGAGCTAGGTTCTAGCCTGACGGCGGGCAATGCAATCGCGCTTCAAGTGGGCAGTGTCAGCGTGGCTACTTCGATCGCTGGGACGACGCTGCGGTCCTCAACGACGGCAGTGGCGGTTTCGGAACGGGGCTTTGTCTACTCGCTGTCAGCGACCAATTCGAACCCGGCCATTGGCGGGACTGGGGTAGGGCGGCGTGTTGTTGATCCGGCAAGCGCCGACTTCAAGGCTCAGTTGGCTGGCATTTCTGCCGGCGCTTACACGGTGAAGGCTTATGCCATATCAGGCAGCAATACCGTTTACTCGGCGGCTACGACCTTTGAGCAGGGCCTGATTCAGGAGTTTTTTGCCGGCCAAGGCGGCTCCACGGTGCCGACGGCGCCCACCAATGCCAGCCTGTTCAATTTCCTGGGCGACCCCTACATCGCGACTCAAACTGCTCTCAATACCTATGTGGCCGGGGGCAAGCAAACCAGCAGCGAACGTTTTTTGCAGAACCTGCACGACCTCGGGGACAACTATTCCGAGCGGATGACGGGATCGCTGACGGTGCCCACCAGTGGTTGGTATAGATTTTGGGTCAATGCTAACAAGGCAGCCAAGTTCTGGATACAGCCTACCGACTCTGCTGGCGCTGTCACCACGGCGGCATGGAATACGGCCAATGGCAATGGCGGCTTGGACTGGAATTTTCCGAATCAATGGAACACAGAAAACGGTGGATCGATTGCGCAATACTTGACGGCTGGAACAGCCTACAAGTTTGAAGTGGTGCACAGCGAAGACAGTAATGAAAGCTGGACAAGTCCGCTCTTCGGTGGCGCCAATGTGGCTTATGGATTCTTCCAAGTCGGTTACTCCATGGGCAGTTCGAGCACAGACACGACGAAGCTGAGCTTGAATGCCGGTGATGACCTCACGTATGCGACGGGGAATCTCAAACTGTTGCCCATGTCCTGGCTCACCGGTCAACAAGGGCAAATCAGTTATGCCGCATCTGATCCCTTTGTATTAAATCAAAATGTAACTGTCAGCCCAGCCCTGGGTGGGACAAGCGCCACCTCTGACAAGGTCGCGACTTTGGCTGGTTCTGGCACATTTGGCTGGGCCGATTCAACTACTCCGACCAGCGCCACCTTTTACAACCCCAACGGCATTGTTCAGGACCGCTTTGGCAACACCTATGTGGCGACCTATATTGGTTTGCTGCGAAAAATTTCCCCGGATGGCGAGGTCACCACCATCGGTTCAGACCTGGGTGCGCTTTTGGGCCTGACGATGGACCTCAGCACCGGCGACCTGTATGTCACGGAAGAGAATGATCGGGTCTTCAAATACACCAACACCAATGCGGCGAATTACGCGACAAGTGCGCCTGTGTACAGCGCTGGTGTTGTGTTTGCTGGACAAACCGCGGGTGGTTATCTCAACGCCGTTGGTGCCAGTGCCAAGATGGACATGGCAACGGGAACTGCGGCTGGGCTTGCTGTTTACGGCGGCAATCTCTATGTGGCGGATAACAACAATGACCGAATCCGTGTCATCAATCTGGCCACCCAAAGCGTCTCGACCTTGCAAATTCAGGGTACGACCGATGGCAACACGACCAGTCTTGCCGCAGGCACTCCGACCGGTCTTGCCATCAACAGCAAGACGGGTAAGCTTTATTTTGGCTCTTTGGGCCGGGTGGGAGCTGAGGACAAAGTTTATGAAGTGGACCTGTCTTCAGGGTCTCAACGACTGATTGCGACAGGGCTCGAAAATGCCGATGCTTTGACGCTGGACCGCGCAGGCCGGCTGTTTGTTGCCAGTGCCGCGAACGGCACCGTGTATATCGTTGGCATTCAGGACGTCCCCGTCACGACGACCACTGTTGGTGCGACCACGAACGTTCCAGTTTATGGCGTGAAAACGGTGCTGGCAGGTACGGGCGCGAAAGGGGCCCGCATTGATGGCTACGGGGCGGCGGCACGGTTTAATGAAATTTTGGGTCTGACCGTGGCCAATGATGGTGCGCTGTTGGTGTCCGATACGGGCAACCACATGATTCGGCGCATAGGGGGCTATTCAACGCCACAATTCTTGCCAGACGGGATGTACATCGATCCGCTCACCGGTGTGCTCAGTGGCACGCCTAGCGCTTATGCCGGGGTCTACACCCAAACAGGCCCTGCCGAAGGCTTGTACGGCAATGCGGCCATCAGCAGCGGTCAATTGGTCCTCACCAATGCGAGCGCCCAACAAAGGGGTGGATTTCGGGTGGAGGGCTCGGGCAACAAGGCCATCGAATCGGAAGTTATTTTTGATCTTATCACGGACAGCGCGGCCAAATCTGCAGATGGCTTGAGCTACAGCTTTTCATATGGAGGCGACCCCGATAACGCAGCCCCAGAAGCGAATTTGGGCACTGGCAACGGCTTGTCTTTGTCATTCAATACCTATGAGTTGGGCAACCCAAGCAAGGTAGGCATCTATCTCTTTTACGGTAATGCTGCATCGCGCAGTTGGACAGCATCGCCCCAGCAGCTGGCCTCGAATACCAGTAACAGCGCCTTGTGGTTTGAGAAGACTGCAAAAGTGAAGTTGTCGATCAATGCGCTTGGGCAGGCCAGCGTGAGTCTGAGCACCAACGGTGGCTCGACATGGACATCGGTCTTCAGCGACGTTCAACTACCGGCTGACTATCTGACGGCCAATCGAGGTGAGTGGGACCATGTGTTCAAGGCCTACACGGGTCTCGACTTCACGGCGCACAAGATTGATAACCTTGAGATCAAGGAGAAGAAGGACGCCAGCAGTTCGCTGACCTCTTATTACGCCCAAAATTTTAATAACCTGCCTTCAACGTTTGGCAACACCTGGACCTTAGACAGCGCGCGTGAAGAACTCTACGGTGCTGCCAAGTACAAAGACCAGATTGAGCTGACCTCGAACAGCAACAGCCAATCTGGGGGGTTCTTGGTCAAGGGTGTGGGTGTCAATGCCGCCAGTTACCAGATGGACTTTGATGTCATCACTGGCAAGTCCAGTGGTGGTGCAGACGGCCTTAGCTACAGTTTTTCTGCGGCGGGGGATGCTTCCAGCGCGACACCCGAAGCAGAGTTGGGCACCGGCACGGGCTTGACACTTTCATTTGCCACCTATGGCACCGCTTCGGGCATACGCCTGTTTTATGGCAACGCGGCTTCAGGGCGAGCCCTGGGTACGTCTGCCAGCGGTCAGCTGCTCGCTTATTCGAGCAATGTGTCCTGGAAGGGAGCGACCGCCAAGCTCAGTCTGAGTATAGATACAGCAGGCCGGGCGTCTGTTTCGATGAGCACCGATGCCGGTAAAACTTGGTCGCAACTGTTCAGTAATGTGCAGTTGCCAAGTGGTTCTGGTGGTTATCTGGAAGCCGATCGCAGCGCATGGAACCATATTTTTAAGGCCCGAACAGGCACGGTTACTGATCGCCATGCGATCGACAATTTGGTCATACGTGAAATCGGGTATGTGCCCCGCACCAGCCAGACCAATGCCATCACCATCTCCGCAGTGACGGCATCATCAGGTACATCGCCAACGGGTGAGGATGTCTCCAAGTTGGTCGACGGCAGCACAGCGACCAAGTACCTGAACACGGCCGGTCCAGGCAGTGGATTCACGGTGACTTTGTCTCAGGCGGCAGCTTTTAATTCGCTGTTGCTGATCTCTGCCACTGACTTCTCTGAGCGCGATCCAATGACTTGGGAGGTCTACGGCTCCAACGGATCTAGCGTCTGGAGTGGTGGCCACTGGGGGGTGAATTTGGGCTCTGGCTCCACAGACTTTTCTACGACCCGTGGATCCAGCGCTGTCGTCTCATTCACCAATTCGCACCCCTACACGCACTACAAGATTGTCTTTCCGACCCTTCGCCAAAGCTCGACTGGAACGTTCATGCAGGTTGCCGAGGCCCGCCTGTTCGCCTCTGATGACTTCCCCTTGGCCACGGTCCTTGAGTACGCCACCGGTAACTCCGGGGCTGCCAAGTTGACGGGGGGCACACCGATTGATATTGGCGTGGCGGCGCCGACTAATGTGGTTGCAACCCGTTCGAGCAGCAGTGTCACAGTAACATTTACGCCGCCTCAGACCATCGGTTTGGACGCGATCACCGGCTATCAGTACAGCCTGGACAACGGGTGCTCCTGGACCGCGTTTGCAAATCTTGCGGGGCTTTATGTCATTAGCGGCACCGATACCGTGACCACTTACGGTTTGAGGCTACGTGCGGTCAGCGCTTATGGAATTGGCGCGGCGTCTGCCACCCAGGCTTTGGTCCCCACTGTGGCCACAACGCTTTCTTTGGCGCCCTCACTGAGCGGCGGACCGGGCCAGTTGCCAATCACCAGCAACACCGCTTCCCCCTTTTACTTCACCGGCCTGGCGCTCGATGACGGCGATGGCAATACCAATATCCATGGCACATTGACGCTGACTCTGAGCGCACCTTCGGCGAACGCGGTGACTATCGCCAACGCGGCCGCCAGCACCACCTCCAGCTTGGTCGTTGGCCGCCAGACCCTGGTACTCAGCGGTACGGCCAGCCAGTTGCAGGCTCTGCTGACTTCGGGTGGCATCCGATACACGGGCACGGCCACCGGTCTGACGCTGGAGTTGGCCAACGCGAGCGGCGGTAGGGTTCTCACAAGCTTCGTCCTGAGCGTGCCCACGCAAGCGAGCGTCAGCGGTGCTAGTGCGGCGCTGAGCTTGCCTGTCACCGTGACCACCACCCCAGGCGTTTCGGTGGCGATCCCTTTCCATGCCCAGGCCCTGGTGGCGGCTGGGCCGGTGACGCTCACCTTCACCGCCTCGGGCGGCGCTTCCTTGAGTTGGGACAGTACGCCTGTGACAGGGCTGTCCATCGGTTCTAATGCGACCAATACGGTCAGCTTGCAGGGCGCTCCGGATGTGCTCAACAGCTACCTGTCTTCGGGCAAGCTGCGCGCCGGCGGCAGTGGCGCTATTGTCATCAGCGGTGCGCTCACCGCTTCGATCACGGTGATGCAGATGGTTACTCCAGTCCTGAGTTGGGCCAATCAAAGCGTCACCTACGGAGCCTCAGGGAGTTTGACAGAGCCGACGGCCACCTATAACGGTTCTTCTGTTTCTGGCACCTTCGTTTATTCGTCGGCAACCACCTCGGTGGTCTCTGTTTCCGGTTCCACCTACACGGCTAGTGGTGTGGGATCCTCGACCCTGACCGCGACCTTCACGCCCATTGATAGGTCCGTGTATCAAAGCGGCCAGACCGTGACCATGACCTTCACGGTGACCGCCAAGGTCCTCACGATCACCGGTATCTCGATTGCCAATAAAGTTTACGACGGAACCACGACCGCGGCGATTTCCAGTGGGGCCGCCTACTTTGGCTTGGTGGCAGGGGATAGCTTCCCGGTGGTGATGGGCACGCCGTCTGCGGTGTTCGCTTCGAAGGATGTCGGGACAGGCAAAGAGGTCACGGTGAGCGGGTATCTGCCTCCTAATTCCAATTATTCGGTCACCCAACCCACGGGTCTGACGGCTAACGTCACGGCAAAGGCTTTGACCATCGGTGCTCCTGTCATCGCTCCCCGAACCTATGATGCGACGACCACGGCCGGGACGGTGACGGTGGGGGCGTTGACGGTTGGCGGAGCATCCGGTTTGGTCGGGACGGAAACCTTGATAGTCACGGCGACGGCCGCGGCCTATTTGAGCGCCGATGTGGGGGCGTACTCCACGGCGGTGACCTACACCTTGGCTGATGGCCTCAATGGAGGTTTCGCCGCGAACTATTCGTTGGCCATTGGAACGGCCACCGGAACTGTGACGGTGAAGACGGTCACTGTTGGTGGGAGTTTCTCGGTGGCCGACAAGGTTGAGGACGGATCGTCATCGGCAACTCTCTCTTCGAATTCATTGACCTTGGTTGGGGTTGAGTCTGCGGACGCCAGTTTTGTGGCCTTGGTGCCGGTGGCCGTGTTTGGTAGTAGCTCGGCTGGTGCGAGTCTGACTGTGAGTCTTACGATTGCCTCGTCTCTCTCCGGTGCGAAAGCCGGCAATTATACCCTATCGCTGGAGGGGGCTCCGACAGCGGTGGCTTCAATCTTGGCCAGCGTGCTCCCCCAGTTGACCTTAACGGTGGATCCCACCGTGGTGCTGTCGAAGGTTTACGACGGATCCAACGTGGCGCAGATCTCGTCCATCGGTGTATTGGTCGGGGTTGCTACGAACGATGTGGTGACCGTGACGGCCGCTGCGACATTCAATTCTTCCTCCGCGGCTAACGGCAAGACGGTGACGGTGATCTACACGCTCTCGGGTACGGCGGCCTCCAAGTATCGTGCGCCGTCGCAGTGGACCTCCTCGAGCGGAACCATCACTCCGGTTGCCTTGACGATTGTGGAGATCAGTATCTCCAACAAGACCTACGACGGAGGAACCTCGGCCACGGTTACCGGCACTGCCATGTATAATGGGTTGGTTGGTGGCGAGACCTTTGCGGTGGCAGGGACACCCGTTGCGGTGTTCGGGGATGCCAATGCCGGCACCGACAAATTGGTGGCCGTGACCGGATACTCTGCCCCCACGGCCAACTACACCGTCAGCCAGCCGACGGGGCTCAAAGCGACCATCACGCCCAAGTCTCTGAGCATTACGGCTCCGACGATCGCATCCAAGTTCTACAACGCCACCACCACGGCAGGGGCGGTCACCGTGGGTACTCTCTCGGGACTCGTTCTCAATGAAACCGTGACTGCCACGGCCGTGGCCGATCCTTACACCGGTACCAACGTGGGTACCTACACCACCACGGTCGCTTACACCCTGGCCAACGGCCTCAATGACGGGTTGGCGGCCAATTATACCTTGGCCAATGGCACTGCGACCGGTGCCATCACGCCTCTGGCCTTGACCATCACGGCCCCTTCGATCGCCACGAAGCCGTTCGATGGCACCCAAACCGCCGGTTCTGTGACGCCCGGCACCCTCATGGGCACGATTGGGACTCAGAAGCTCACGGTCACTGCGGTCGCTGCCGATTATCCGAGTGCAGCCTTGGGTGCCTACCCGGGCATCGTGGTGGTCTACACGCTGACCAACGGGGACAATGGCGGGCTGGCCATCAATTACATGTTGGTCAATGGAACCGCGACCGGGGTGATTGGGAATCAAGCGGTGACCTTGCCGACGAATTCGAGCAATCCGATTTCGTCCGTGGGCGGCTTGGATTTGACCGTGAGTGGGGTGTCAAACCATTCCGGAGTCATCTCGGGCAACGGGGCCTTGAACCTGATGTTCTCGGATGGCGGTGTGCTCAACCTGTCTGGAAACCACAGCCACACAGGGGCGCTGAATGTTTCAGGAGGTACGCTGGCTCTTCAGGCCGGGGCTTCGATTGCGTCTTCGCCAATTCGGCTGGGCGCGGGATCGGTGTTCGATGTGTCGGCGGTGAGCAATTATGTTCTAGGAGCCAATCAGACGTTGGGCGGCTCGGGCACGGTGAGGGGCAATCCGAGCATTGCCGGTACTTTGAGCCCCGGTGCTTCACCGGGTCTGCTGACAGTGGAGGGCAATCTGACCATGTCGGCCAATTCTATGATTGTGTGGGAGTTGACCTCGAACGGTGTTGGCACGCGGGGCACCGACTTCGACTCGATGGCGGTCACCGGGAATCTGGCGTTCACCTCCACGGTAAATTTCCAGGTGGTGCTCAACTCGGCCGCCAGCTCCGTGCAGTTCACGAATTCCTTCTGGAGCAGCAGCCACCTCGGAACCAGCGGTTGGTTGGTTTACAACACCACTGGAACTACTTCGGGTGTCGGCAATGTCCAGGTGACGGTGAGTGCAGACAGTGCCGGTGGGGCCTACAACAAGGGGCTCTTCTTCCTGTCCACTGTGGGCAACGATGTCTACCTGAACTATGCGGCGAATCCGACGATAGTGATCATTACGGGCAATTCGCAGTCGGGTTTCAAGGGCACCGTGCTCCCTTCAGCGCCCAGCGTAGTGGTGGCCGATGGAACCACGTTGCTCGCGGGGGTGAGGGTTTCTCTGGCGGTTACCGCCGGGGAAGGCGCCATCGCCAACAGCCTGTCGCTCACCAATGGTTCCGGCGTTGCCAGCGGCGGCAATTGGACTCTGGGCGCTGCTGCGGGTACGAACTCCCTCTCTGTGACCGTGGCTGGTTCCGGCACCACTCTGGCGACCACCTTCACGGCTTCGGCGGTCGACGGTCCCTTCATTTTCCAAGTTCCGGGAGTCCTCAAGCTGACGGTCAACCAGTATGGCACCGTGTCACAGTCCACGGCCACGGATCCGTTCGCCCTGGCCAACACCGCCGTTCTTGAGCTGTCTCAATTCAGCAACCTGAGCTCGATCACCTTGAGTCAGGTGTCCTTGTTCGGGAGCTCCGGAGACATCACCGGATTTTCCGTAAGCAACCTAAGTGCGACCGCTTCGGGATCCATCGGCAGCGCTAACTATAAGTTGCTGGAGTTCACGTCGCTCACGGTCACGGTGTCGGAATTGAAGGCTAGCAAGGTGAACGGGGCTTGGAACTTGGACAATGCCTTGGTGAGCCTGTCGGCCGATTCGGTGACCCTGCTTCCCAGTGAGTCGAATCTGACGGCGGCGATCCATGATTTCAGCGCCTCCATCAATGTGACCACAGGTGACATCACCGCTACAGGAATAGTCGAGTTGGACGTCAAGGGAACGGTGGTTGCTTCGGGAAGCGCTTCGGTTTCCCGGACTCGTCAAACGGTTAATACATTGGGCGGATTGACCTCCTTGACCCAAATCGAGGTTCTCACCGTCGAGGTCGCCGGAGCCGAGTTGTTTGTGGGTACTGGTGCGACCATCGACAGTGAACAAGCCATTGTCACGACGTTGTCCTCCGGATTCTACGTCACCGGGGCGAGGTTGAGTGTGGGTGTCGCGCGAGTGGTGGACGCCACTGGAGCCGATCAGCGGCGCTGGGTGGGTGTGGCTGCGCGTGCGAGTGCGTTGTCAGCGGTGGGATTGCCGAGTCAGGTGACCGCCGAGATTAAGAATCTGGTAGTGAAGTCCAATTCGGCCAGTGCCGGTGCAGGCTCGGTGGCAGCTGGTGCTTGGATGGACTGGTCGGAGTTGGCTGGAGTGGGCACAGGGAGTGAATTGAATGGTTTGACTGCAGGCACTTCATTGGACATTCGCGGTGAGCTTCGGTTGAACCTCTCGGGCTATGTGCTGGCACTGGGCAGCTTCACGTTGGAGAAGTCTTCAACCTCAGCCTTGATTGGTGGCGCTACCAAGGCGATCGACTTGGTGCGCATCGAATTGACGGGAGTCCAGTTGTTCATCGGTGTTGGTGGGTCTCTGGAGACGGTGGGCACGAGCGGAGCGCTGGTGACCAGCAACGCCACCGGTTTCAAGGCCGAGAATCTGAGTCTGAGCATTGGCATGGCCCGCGCTCCGAACTCAGTAGGCACTGGTGCCGACCGTTGGACCGGTGTGGCGCTCAGTGCCACCGAATTGAGTGCGGTGGGCTTGCCCAATGACTTCATCGGAGTGATTCGGAATGTTTCGGTTCAGTCCAATTCTTCGGTGGGTGGAGCGAGTGTCGATTGGAACACATTGCTCTCTTCTACTAACAGTGCTCTCAAAGCCATTTCCGCCGGCACAGCGCTGGTGGTTTCGGGTCAGGTCCGACTCGATCTGGGAGGCTACGTTCTCGCCTCGGGTTCCTTGTCTTTGACCCGGTCCAACCCGACGGGAGTCACCCTCGGTTCGAATGCCCTCGCCGATCTGGACCTGCTGGTGCTTCAAATATCGGGGCTGAACTTGTTCCTGGGCTTGGGTGGATCCTTCAACACCGACGGTTCGATCAACACCGCCTCGGCCACCGGGTTCCTGACCACTTCCGCCAGCTTGGCCCTGGCGCTGGCCAGTGTCCGCAATCGTGGGGCGGGTGATACCCGGAAGTGGACCGGGCTTTCAGTGAGCGCTGCCTCGTTGACGGCCGTGGGTCTGCCGGACGGTTACGCGATGTCGGTGACCAATGCGGCTCTCCAGTACAACGCCGCCAGTGGCTCGAGCGCTTTGACCGGAGGAGTCACGGCAGAAGCGGTGGCCTGGGGTGCGGTGACCGGGGCTTCGGCGCTCAGCGGTATCACCGGAACGGTGGCCTTGGCGGTCAGCGGAACGGTGGCCCTGCCCTTGAAGGATTTCGCAACGGTCTCGGGAACGTTCGGATTGCAGAAGTCGGCCGGTGGGGAATTAGAATTATTGGCTTCGGAAGCCACGGCCCGCCTTGAAATTGGAACGGCCGTTCAGGCAGGTGTGACAGGCGCCACGGTGGGTCTGGTGGTGCAATCCGGAGGAAAATTCGCCCTCTACGCGACGGGCACTCCAAGCCTCAATTTGGGCGGTGGCTTCGCCTCGGTCACAGCAACGAGTGTGACCGTGGCGTTCAACAACACAGGCACCAACCAGAACCGCACCCTCTCCATGACGGTCGGTGGGCAGACGTTGAGCCAAACCTTGGCGCTGGCCAGCGGCGTGACGGCGGTTTCTGTGAATGGAATGTCGGCGACAGTGGGTAGCTTTGTTCAGGTGTCGGGCAATCTGGCACTGAGCAAAACGAGCACCGAGGTGATTGCGGTGGGCAACAACATCACGGCGCGTCTCGAGGCTTCGAGTTCCGCCTATGCTCAGGTCACCGGGGCGTCGTTGGGCCTCATTTTGGGAGTCAACTCAACGGCGGTGGAAGTTCAAGGAAGTGCTTTGACCGCGCAGTTGGGTGTTGTGGGCGGTGTTTCGGCTTCTGCAGTCCGGGTGCGGTATACGACGAGCGGCGCTTCCATCGCGGTGAATCGCGCGCTCGATGTAGGTGGTGCTCTGTTCACCTTCGTCGATGGAATCGCAGCCGGAACCACCGAGTTTAGTGCGATCGGGTTCGCGGTCGCAGTCAGTGATTTTGTTAACTTGAGTGGCAATGTGGGCTTCAACAGGACGGGTTCGCAGATCGTGGCAACGGGTTCCAACCTGACCGCCCGATTGGCGGCCTCTGAGACGGTGTATGC
This sequence comes from uncultured Verrucomicrobiota bacterium, assembly GCA_903939515.1. Classification (GTDB taxonomy): domain Bacteria; phylum Verrucomicrobiota; class Verrucomicrobiia; order Limisphaerales; family UBA9464; genus SXXZ01. The sequence goes on along the minus strand of CAJAHH010000074.1, from coordinate 38,932 downwards.
CCAGATCAGCGGGGCTTCGTTCGGTTTGTTGGCTGAGGCAGGCAAGACGGTGTTTGAACTGAAGGCCACGCCCGCGACCAGCGGTCCGGCCTTGACGGTGGGCCTGGGTGGATTCGCCTCGGTGAGCGCGAGCTCGGTCTTGGTGCAGTATGCCTCGGGCATCGCGGTGGAGAGCGGAACCTCACTGAGCGTCGGTGGCGTGAGCTACGGGTTCAGTGGGGCCATCGCGTCCGGGACGGTGGCCTTCGCACTGAAGGGGATGTCGGCAACGGTGAGCGAGTTCGTGAGCTTGAGCGGCGATGTGGGCTTCAAGAGGACCGGTTCCCAGTTGGTGGCGACGGGTTCCAACGTGACGGCTCGGTTGGCGGCGAGCACCGATGTCTTTGCCCAAATCACCGGCGCGTCGTTCGGCTTGGTGGCCGAGGCAGGTAAGACGGTGTTCGAGTTGAAGGCCACGCCAGTGGCCAGCGGTCCGGCCTTGACGGTGGGCCTGGGTGGATTCGCCTCGGTGAGCGCGAGCTCGGTCTTGGTGCAGTATGCCTCGGGCATCGCTGTGGAGAGCGGAACCTCACTGAGCGTCGGTGGCGTGAGCTACGGGTTCAGTGGGGCCATCGCGTCCGGGACGGTGGCCTTCGCACTGAAGGGGATGTCGGCAATGGTCAGTGATTTTGTGAGCCTGACTGGCGATGTGGGCTTCAAGAGGACCGGTTCCCAGTTGGTGGCGACGGGTTCCAACGTGACGGCTCGGTTGGCGGCGTCGGACTCGGTGTTTGCCCAGATCAGCGGGGCTTCGTTCGGGTTGGTGGCTGAGTCGGGCAAGACGGTGTTCGAAGTGAAGGCGACGCCTGCGACCAACGGTCCGGCCGTGTCGGTCGGCCTGGGTGGCTTTGCCTCGGTGGGTGCGGCGTCGGTGCTGGTACAGTATGCCTCGGGTACCGAAGTGATCGCGGGAACGGTGCTGACCGTGGGTACCACGGGCTACACCTTCGCCGAGTCGATCGCGTCCGGGACAGTGGCCTTCGGACTCAAGGGGATGACCGCGACGGTCAGTGAGTTCGTGAGCCTGAGCGGCGATGTGGGCTTCAAGAAGAGCGGTTCCCAGTTGGTGGCGACGGGTTCCAACGTGACGGCCCGGTTGGAAGCGACTTCGAATGTTTTCGCCCAAATCACCAGCGCCTCGTTCGGTTTGTTGGCCGAGGCGGGCAAAACGGTATTCGAGCTGAAGGCGACGCCTGCTTCGGGCGGTTCTGCGTTGTCGGTGGGCCTGGGCGGATTCGCTTCGGTGAGCGCGACCTCGGTATTGGTGCAGTACGCCTCAGGCACCGCGGTGGAGAGCGGGACGTCGCTGAGCGTTGGTGGCGTCAGCTATGGATTCAGTGGGGCCATTGCGGATGGCACGGTGGCCTTCTCGCTGAAGGGGATGTCGGCAACGGTGAGCGAGTTCGTGAGCTTGAGCGGCGATGTGGGCTTCAAGAAGAACGATTCGCAACTGCTGGCGACGGGTGCGGGCATGACGGCTCGGTTGGCGGCGAGCACCGATGTCTTTGCTCAGATCACCGGCGCGTCTTTCGGGTTGTTGGCTGAGGCAGGCAAGACGGTGTTTGAACTGAAGGCCACGCCGGCTTCTGGAGGTCCGGCTCTATCGGTGGGTCTGGGCGGATTCGCTTCGGTGAGCGCGAGTTCAGTATTGGTGCAGTACGCCTCGGGCACGGGATTGACCGCGGGAACTGCGCTGACCGTGGGTGCCACAGGCTACACCTTCGCCGAGTCGATCGCGTCCGGCACGGTGGCCTTCGCGCTGAAGGGGATGACCGCGACGGTCAGCGACTTTGTGAGCCTGAGTGGCAATGTGGGCTTTAAGAAGGTCGGATCGCAGATCGTGGCGACGGGTTCCAACGTGACGGCCCGGTTGGCGGCCGCGCCCGACGTGCTGGTCCAGGTCAGCGGGGCTTCGTTCGGACTCGTGGCTGAAGGAACCGGCTCCTCTCGGATGACCGCCTTTGAATTGCAGGCGGTGCCGGGAACCGCGGCGGACGCTCCGGCGTTGACCGTCGCGCTGGCCGGGTTCGCTCAGGTCAGTGCTTCCAAGGTGCTGGTTCAATACGCTAACGGTCTGTCGATCGCCGCATCGACGCCGGCATTGAATGTCGGAGGGGTGCCCTATGGGTTTAGCCAAGCGATCGCCGACGGCACCACGACCTTCGTGGTTCAGGGGCTCAGTGCATCAGTGGGCAGCTTCGCGAAGGTGAGTGGCGATTACGGTTTCAAGGTCCTCGGCAGCGAATTGCTGGCGGTGGCCAATAATGCGTCCGCTTCGTTGGAATCAGGTTCGGCTTACGTGCGACTGACCGGAGCTAAGTTCGGGCTACGGGCAACTACGGGGCAGGTGGCCTTCGAGTTGTCCAATGGCATGCTGGCGGCCTCTCTGGGCGACTCGGTGGAGTTCAATGCCACTGGGGTCACAGTCCAATACACCTCGGCGGGCATGGTGGTGGCGAGCGGTGAAACGATCATGGTCGGCAGCGTGGAGTATGGGTTCACCTCGGCCATTACCGCCAACACTCAGGCATTCAAGGGGCAGGCTCGCCTGCGCATTGGCAATGGTCTCGTGCTGGTGTCTGGGGCGTTTGCGGTGAGCCGCACTGTTCAGACCGGCGTGAGCCTCGTGGGTGTCGCTGAAGCCACGGACGTCCGACTGCTCACGGTGGAGTTGACCGGCGTGAACTTGCTGGTCGGTTCGGGGGCCGCGTTCGATAGCAATGGAGCGATCAACCGCGACAATGCGGTGGGCTTCTGGACTCAGAATGCCGACCTGAGCATCGCGGTGGCCACGGTGGCCGATGCCACGGTCAACGATACTCGCCGTTGGACTGGCATCGCAGCCTCGGCCTCGGTGGTGTCGGCGGTCGGCTTGCCCTCGGACTTCACGGTGGAGGCTAAGAACCTGAGGGTCCGCTCCAACAGCGCTTCAGGCACCTTGAATGGTTCTGCGGCGGTTGCGATGAGTTGGAACGCATTGATTTCGGCGACGACTAACCCGCTGAACACCTTGAGCGGTTCGACCGCGCTAGAAGTCAGTGGCCTGATCCGTCTGAACTTGGGTGGTTACGTGTTGGCGGCCGGTCAATTCACTTTGGGCAAGAGCACCCAGAACGGGGCCTTGTTGGGAGGCAACGGAACGGTCTCCGTCGATCTTCTCACCATCGACCTCACTAGCGTGAACCTCTTCGTGGGCGTGGGTGCGACTCTGGCCGCGGATTCTACGATTATCACCACATCGGCGACCGGATTCCTGGCTGAAGCAGCCAACCTCAGCGTGGGAATGGCCAAGAGCACGGTGGCTAACGACACCCGCCGCTGGACGGGCATCGCCGCCAGTGCGGCTTCCATGACGGTGGTAGGCTTGCCGACCGAGTTTACGGTGGAGGTCAAAGACCTGGCCGTAAAATACAACAAGGCCTCGGGTGCGACGGATTCGAACGTTGCAGCGACGCCGATCACTTGGGCCCCTGTAATTTCGGGCGAGACCAGTCCTCTTGAAACGCTGGTGGGTGAAACCGCCCTCGTGGTGAGTGGGTTGGTGCGCCTGAACTTGGGCGGTTATGTGTTGGCGGCGGGGGCGTTCACGTTGAACCGGAGCACGGCAACGGTGGAAACGGTGTCCGCGGACCTGCTGACGATCGACCTGACCGGGGTGAATTTGTTCGTGGGTGTGGGCGCGAGTTTCAACGGTGAGACGGGTGAGATCGTCACTAAGACCGGGACCGGTCTGGCCGAGGTGACGGTGGCCACCGGCTTCTTGACGAACTCGGCGAATCTGAGTGTGGCGATGGCTAAGAGCACGGTGGCCAATGACACCCGCCGTTGGACCGGTATCGCTGCGAGTGCGGCGTCGATGTCGGTAGTGGGCTTGCCTCCGGAGTTCACGGTGGAAGTGAAGGACCTGAGCGTGGCGTTCAACACGGCTTCCGGCTCTTCTGGCAGCAACAACGCCTCGGCCATCAACTGGTCTTCAGTGATCGCCACCGGTACGAGCCCGATCCGTACCTTGACCTCCGATTCGACCCTGACGGTCAGCGGGTTGGTGCGACTGAATCTGGGTGGATATGTTCTGACAGCCGGTCGATTCACATTGGGCAAGAGCAGCCAATCGAATGTCACGCTGGGTTCGAACGGGTCGGTGTCGCTCGACGTGCTGACGATCGACCTGAGCGGTGTGAATTTGTTTGTGGGCCTCGGGGCTGCGTTCTCCGGTGACACAGCAAACCTGGTGACGGCTGAGGCCACTGGCTTCTTGGCAACCTCGGCCAAACTCAACGTGGCTTTGGCCAAGAGCACGGCCGCCAATGACACCCGCCGTTGGACGGGCATCGCAGCCAGTGCGGATTCGATGTCGGTGGTGGGCTTGCCCGATACCTTCACGGTCGAGGCTCGGGATCTTAGCGTGAAGTACAACAAGGCTTCCGGCGCTTTGGGCGCCGCCATGGCCTCGGCGATTGATTGGTCATTGGTGGTGAGTGCGTCGGCCAACCCGATCCGGTCGCTGACTTCAGACTCCGCCCTCGTGGTGAGTGGAATGATGCGCTTAAACTTGGGCGGCTATGTGTTGGCCAGCGGTTCCTTCGTGGTGGCCAAGGGCACGGCCTTGGTGGCTGCGACGGCGAGTGAGACGGTGAGTACCGACCTGCTGACGATCGATTTGACGGGGGTGAACTTGTTCGTCGGTGTGGGTGCTGCGTTCACCGGATCCACGGCCGCGATCGAGGTCGCCAATGCCACCGGATTCCTGGCGGCGGGGGCCAGCCTGAGCCTGGCCATGGCCCGAAGCACACGGCCCAATGACACCCGCCGTTGGACGGGCATCGCGGCGAGCGCGGGGGGCCTGTCAGTGGTGGGTCTGCCCAGCGCTTACACGGTGGAGGTGACGGATTTGTTGGTGCAGTACAACGCGGCTTCGGGCCAATCCGATTCGGCGGTCGTGGCGGCACCGATCGCCTGGGCACCGCTGATCGTAGGTGAGACCCATCCGCTGGAAAATCTGACGGGCACGGTTTCACTCAAGGTCAGCGGTCTCATGCGCCTGAATCTTGGCGGCTATGTCATGGCCAGCGGCAGTTTCGTGGTGGCCAAGAGTTCATTGCCGGCGGCCAACTTGGGGGGCAACGGCGATCTGGCGGTGGATCTTCTCACTCTCGACCTGACGAGCGTGAACCTCTTCGTCGGCGTGGGTGGGGCCTTCGCGGGCACGGGTTCAGGGATCACCACCACCGGAGCCACAGGCTTCGTGGCTCAGTCGGCCAATCTCAGTGTTGGCTTGGCCAAGAGCACCGTCACCGGTGATACCCGCCGGTGGACGGGCATCGCTGCGAATGCTGCCAAGCTCACCATGGTGGGTCTGGAAGGGGACTTTGATGCGAGCGTCTATGACCTCTCGGTGCGCTACAATGCGGCGGATGGAACTTCCACGGGGCTGGTATCTGGGACTGCGGCAGTGGCCTTCGATTGGAGTGAAGTGATTCAGAGCTCCACTCATCCGCTTCGGGCGCTCAATTCAGGCACCTCGCTGGCGGTGAGCGGACGCCTGCTCTTGGGGTTGGGCGGAGTGGTTCAGTTGGAGGGCTCGTTGGCAGTGTCCCGCTCCAGCGTCGAGGGCGTCACGGATCCCGATGCCAGCGGCAACTTGCTGAAGGGCGATTTGCTGTCGTTGGCCGTGACCGGGTTGACGGTGTTTGTGGGTTCCGGAGCGTCGCTCAATCGGACCGCGGGCACAGTGACCTTGCCGGCCAGCAACGATCCGGCCGCCGTGGGCTTCAGCCTAAGCGGAGGCAGTCTCCGTTGGGCACTCTTCACGGCTCGAGCTTCGAAGACCGGCAGCGGTGCCTACAGCGATCTCTCGTCGGTTCGCAAATACACCGGCGTGTCGGCCTCTCTCGGCAAGGCGCAGTTGCAGGGTGTGGACTCGGTGAAGCTCATCGTCACCCAGTTGTCGGTGGAACTGAGCCGGGTGAGGGGTGGAACTGCTATCTTGGATTGGACTCAGACGGCGGTGTCGGCCGCCCAGTTGAGCCTGAGCGCTTCGAGCCCGTCGTTTGCGATTCGCGGCAGCGCTGGATTCAGCATCGCCGAGGTGGTGTACGGCAGCGCGACGGTCAGCATCAGCAAGAGTTCGGTTTCGGGCGTCGACAATCCGCTGAGTGCCGACCCCACTGACACGTTGGCCGGTGACTTGGTGTCGGTAAGTCTGAGCAATGCGCAATTGTTCGTGGGAACCGGGGCCTCGTTGAACACCGATTCGACCCAGGCCGGATTCGGCACGGTCAGCCTGCCCTTGGTAAGCGATGCCAATGCGGTCGGTTTCGGAATCTCCAATGGGTCGCTGAAGGTGGCGGTGTTCACCACGGGTTCCGGAGTGTCGGCGGTGCGCTACACCGGGGTGAAGGCGTCGCTGGGCCTGGCCCGCTTCCAAGGGGTCAGCGCGGTTCAGATGGTGGCGACCGATTTCTCGGTCCAACTCAATCGTGTGTCTGCGGGCTCCACGCTGCTGGATTGGACTCAAGGAAAGTCCGATGCTACATCGGCCAGCAATCCGTTGGCGGCGGCCGGATTAGCCATCGTGGCCACGGCGCCGGGCCTTCAGATTGGCGGCAGCGTGGGGTTGAGCCTGGCCGAGGTGGTGTATGGTTCTGCCCAGTTCACGGTGTCCCGAGGAGGAGTGACCGGCGTGGACGATCCGGATGAGGCGACCACGGCCACCTTGAATGGCGATCTGCTGGCCGTGTCAATTACCCAGGGCAATCTCTTCATCGGCACGGGCGCGAGCCTGAATCTGACGACCGGAGTGGCCACCTTGCCGCCGACCGACAGCGCCACCGCGGTGGGCTTTGGCATCACCAATGCCACGTTGAACCTGGCGGTCTTTGCGGCCAATCAGCGCGTGGTGTCGGGCACCGCCACGGTGCTGACGGGTGGGCCTCGCTATACAGGTATGACTGGTTCGTTCGACCGCGCAGAACTGAGAGGCGTGGATGCCGTGCGCATGGTGGGCACAAACCTCACGTTCAAGCTCAACCGAACCTCGGTCAGCACGGGGGCCGTGCTGGATTGGAAGCAGGGCAAGGCGCTGGTGACCGATTCCGGCAATCCGCTGTCAGGGGCGGCTGTCTCGTTGGGTACGGCGGATCCGACCTTTGAGATTGGCGGCTCGGTGGGCCTGAGCATTGCGGACGTGGTGCTGGGCAACGCGACCGTGAAGGTGAGTCGGACTCAGGTCACGGATGTGACCGTGGGTTCTGAAACCTTGAAGGGTGAATTGCTCTCGGTGGCCGTGACGGGTGCGGAGTTGTTCATCGGAACTGGGGCCACGTTCAACTCGGGGTCGGGCCTGGTGAACCTGCCCGCCGAGACCAGCACCACCGCGGTGGGCTTCCGGGTGAGCGGAGGTTCTTTGAACTTGGGCGTGTTCACGGCCCGAGAAAAACGGGTGTCGGGTGCTTATGCTCCGCTGACCGACGCCGAGGTCCGCAAATACACCGGTCTGAAGGGGGCCTTGGGGTCGGCCCGTCTCCAAGGCGTGGATGCGGTGAAGATGATCGGCTCGGGGCTCTCCCTCTCGCTGAACCGGGTTTCCGCAGGGACCGCGGTGATGGATTGGAAGCAGGGTAAGGCGTTGGTCAACGACTCCGGCAACCCGCTGGCCGCCGCGGCGGTATCGCTCGCTGCGACCGATCCGACGTTCCAAATCGGTGGCTCCGTAGGCCTGAGCATCGCTGACGTGGTCTTTGGCAGTGCTACGGTGAGTGTCGGTCGGGGCGAAGTGTCCGGGGTGGCGGTCGGCACCGAGACCCTGAAGGGCGACCTGCTTTCAGTGGCCATCACCAACGCCAATTTATTCATCGGCTCCGGAGCGGCTCTCAATTTGACGACCGGGTCCGTGACGCTGCCGTCAGCCGACAGCACCACGGCAGTGGGCTTCAGCGTGGCCAGCGCGTCGATGCAGTTGGGTATCTTTACGGCCCGCCAGGTGCTGACCAATGCAACCTACGGTGATCTCGGCACGGTGCGGAAGTACACCGGTTTGACCTCGGCCTTGGGCAAGGCCCAGTTGCAGGGCGTTCCGGCGGTGAAGATGATCGGGATCGGCCTGACCTTGTCGCTCAATCGAGTGTCGGTCGGAACCCAGGTGCTGGATTGGAAGCAGGGTAAGGCTCTGGTGACGGACTCGTCGAACCCGCTGGCCTCGGCGGCGGTGGGTCTGACGGCGGTGGATCCGACTTTCCAGATCGGCGGTGTGGTGGGCTTGAGCATTGGTGATGTGGTCTTTGGCAACGCAGTCATCAATGTGAGCCGTTCGGCGGTGACCGGCGTGGATGATCCGGATGATGCGGCGGCCGCCGTATTGGCAGGCGACTTGATGGTGATCTCCATCACCGAGGCCAAACTCTTCCTGGGCACCGGTGCCAGCCTGAACCAGGATCCGACCAGTGGGGCCTTCGGTTCGGTGACGTTGCCCGCTACCGACGACGCAGCGGCGGTGGGCTTCCGCGTTGCCGATGCCTCTCTGAATCTCGGCATTTTCACCGCTCGGCAGCGGGCCACCTCGGCCAGCGCGACCTACCAGGACGTGCCGGTGACCCGGTACACCGGGTTGCAAAGCGAGTTGGGTCAGGCCCAGTTGATGGGCGTCAGCGCCGTCACCCTCATCGCCCGAAATCTGGTGTTCCAGTTGAACTCGACCTCGGTGGTCAACGGCAGTGTCCTGAACTGGGATCAAAATCCAGTGGCCTTGGCGAACATCAGCCTGGGACCGACCGACCCGACGTTCCGCATCGGCGGCAGCGTGGGCTTCAGCGTGGCCGATGTGGTTTACGGCAGCGCGACGCTCAACATGACCCGCCGCACGGTGACGGGCGTGGTCGATCCGGATGCCCCAGCCCAGCAACTGTCCGGCGAACTACTCGGGTTGAACATCTCGGCCGCGACGCTGTTCATCGGCACCGGGGCTTCGCTGGATGTCGTATCAACCAACTCGACCTACGGTGAGGTGACGTTGCCCGCGGTCACAAATCCGTCGGCCGTGGGCTTCCGGGTAGAGAATGGCACGCTGAATCTTGCGGTCTTCACCGCCTCCAAGCAGTCCACCGATGGCACGAATTTCACCAATCTGAGCACCCCGAAGAAGTTCACGGGCTTCGAAGGTAACCTTGGAGCAGCCCAGTTGCAGGGGGTGGACGCGGTCAAGCTCATCGGGACCGGACTGTATCTGAAGCTGAACCGGACCTCGGTTGCCAATGGCGCCGTCTTGAACTGGACGCAGACGCCGCTCTCGAGCTCCAACGTGGCTCTCGGCCCGAATGATCCGACCTTCCAGATTGGTGGCACGGTGGCTTTGAGCATCGCCGACCTGGTGTTTGGACGTGCGACGGTGGATGTGCGTCGGACCCAGGTGAGCGGTGTCAGTTATCGCACCTCCAGCGGAACGACGGAGTTGTTGGAGGGCGAATTGCTCGGCATCGCGATTACTCAGGCGACGCTGTTCATCGGCACCGGAGCCTCCTTGAACACGGCCAACGGAATTCTGACGCTGCCCGAGCCCACGGACACGTCGGCGGTGGGTTTCAGTGTGACGGGAGGTTCGTTGGATCTGGGCGTGTTCACAGCCCGCAAGCGCTCGACCAATAGTGGCACCTCGTACAGCACGCTGCTCACGCCCCGCAAATACACCGGTTTGGAGGGCGCTCTCGGAACAGCCCGTTTGCAAGGGGTCGATGCGTTTAAGCTCACGGGCACGTCACTGTACCTGAAGCTCAACCAGACCAGCGTTAGTGGCGCTGCGGTACTGGATTGGAAGCAGACCGGGTTGACCACCAATGTGCTGGCCAGCGCGAGTGTGGATCTCGGTCCGACCGATCCGACCTTCCAGATCGGGGGCACGGTGGGCTTGAGCATCGCAGACGTGGTGTTCGGTCGGGCCACGGTGAGCGTGAGTCGTTCGGTGCTGACCGGCGTGGATGATCCGACCTTTGAGGATTCTGCGGCCGTGCTGAAGGGCGAGTTGCTCTCGGTGTCGGTGACCGGTGCGACGCTGTTCATCGGCACTGGAGCGACCTTCAACGCAGAGTCGGGAGCGGTGACTCTGCCTGCCAGCAACGATGCCAACGCGGTGGGCTTTAGTGTCAGCGGGGGAGCTCTCAATCTGGCCGTGTTCACCGCTCGGGAAGCCTCCAGCAATGGCACAACCTACACTCCGCTCGGGACGTCCGCAGCTCCGGTTCGCAAGTACACCGGCCTTTCAGGCAGTCTCGGCAAGGCTCAGTTGCAGGGCGTTGACGCAGTGAAGGTGATCGGCACGGGTCTGGTGCTGCAGTTGAATTCGGCTTCCGTGGGGGGCGTTGTCTTGGATTGGACTCAACCGCTGCTCTCGGGCAGCAAGGTCGGGTTGAGTCCGGCCGATCCGGAGTTCCGCATCGGCGGTTCGATCGGCCTGAGCATCGCCGATGTCGTGCTCGGCAATGCGACCCTGAACCTGAGCCGCAGCACGGTCAGCGGGGTGAGCGTGACCGACTCTGGCGTGGTGAAGACCCTCCGGGGAGACCTGCTGGCCTTCGAAATCACTGAGGCGCAGCTCTTCATCGGTAGTGGGGCCAGCCTCAATGTGGATGAGGCCAGTGCGGAGTTCGGCACCGCGACGCTGCCGGGTAGCACTGATCCGGTGGCGGTGGGCTTCAGCGTGAGCGGCGGCAGTCTTTCCCTCGGAATCTTCACGGCCCAGGCCGAGCTCTCGGGAGCCTCCTACACGCCGCTCACCACGACCCGGAAGTACACCGGGTTGCAGGCCAGCCTGGGTAAGGCTCAGATGCAGGGTGTCGACGTCGTCAAGCTCATCAGCACCAATCTGGTGTTTCAGTTGAACAAGACGTCGGTGTCGCAGGGTGGGGTGCTCGACTGGACTCAGTCCGCGGTCGCCTCGGCCGGTGTGGTCTTGAAGGCCACCGATCCGACGTTCCGCATCGGCGGCAGCGTGGGCCTGAGCATCGCCGATGTGGTGTTCGGCAGTGCCAACATCACACTTTCTCTCACCACGGTTTCGGGTGTGGATGACCCCTCAGTCGACGGCACGGTGACCCGGTTGCGGGGCTCGCTCCTGGCGGTGAATATCACGGGAGCCACGCTCTTCATCGGCAGCGGAGCTTCACTGAACGAGGATTCGAACGATGTCAATTTCGGCAAGGTAACCTTGCCGGCCAGCACCGATGCCAAGGCGGTGGGCTTCAGCGTGAGCGGCGGTTCGCTCAACTTGGGCATCTTCACCGCCCGGGAGGCGGCGGCCGATGGTCAGAGTTACCAGATGCTGGCGACTGCCCGGAAATACACGGGTCTCGAAGGGGCCTTGGGCAAGGCGCAGTTGCAGGGGGTTGATGTGGTTAAGCTCATCGGTGTGGACCTCTTCTTCCGGTTGAATCGGGTTTCGACCGGGACGGCGGTGTTGGATTGGACCCAGTCCTTCCAGGCGGTGAATCCGCTGGTAGAGGCCGCTGTGGACCTTCGGGCCACCGACCCGACCTTCCAGATTGGCGGTTCGGCGGGATTCAGCATCGCTGATGTCGTGTTCGGCAACGCCACCATCAATGTGAGCCGCTCGTTGGTGACCGGGGTCGACGACCCCGATGTCTCGGGCACCGTGGCGCGCCTGAAGGGCGAGTTGCTGAGCATCCGCATCACCGGGGCCGACTTGTTCATCGGCAGCGGGGCCACGTTGGAAACCAACGCCACGAGCACCCAGTTTGGTCGGGTCATCTTGCCCGAGTTGAGCAATGCGACGGCGGTCGGCTTCCGGGTGGAGGGCGGGGCCCTCGATCTGGGCATCTTCACCGCCCGCGAGGCCTCCTTGAACGGCACCACCTACAGCACGTTGACCACCGTGCGTAAGTTTACCGGATTCGAGGGCTCTTTGGGCACGGCCCGATTGCAGGGTGTGGATGTGGTCAAGATCATCGGAACGAACCTCTCGCTGCAGTTGAACCGCACCTCGGTGACCGGTGGTCTGGTGCTCGACTGGAAGCAGACCGGCCTGACGACCAACCCGCTCGTGTCCGGAGGCGTCGATCTGGGTCCGACCGATCCAACCTTCCGTATCGGTGGCACGGTGGGTCTCAGCATCGCCGATGTCGTGCTGGGCAATGCCACCGTGGCGGTGAGCCGCACCGTGGTGAGCGGTGTGGATGATCCCGACGAAGAGGGTAGCGTCGCCCGGTTGCAGGGTGACCTGCTGTCCATCGCCATCACCCAGGCCGCACTCTTCATCGGCAGTGGAGCGACCCTCAATGAGGTGGCCGGCTCGACCGGCTACGGCACGGTGACGCTGCCTGAGAGCAATGACCCGAAGGCGGTGGGCTTCAGTGTGAGCGGTGGTAGCCTGCAGTTGGGCATCTTCACCGCCCGCGACGAGGCGATCACGGGCACCACGTACACGCCGTTGACCAGCATTCGCAAGTACACCGCGGTTCAGGGAGCCTTGGGCAAGGCCCAGTTGCAGGGTGTGGAGGCGGTGAAGTTGATCGGTACTAACCTGGTCTTGCAGATCAACCGCTCGTCGGTGGCCTCGGGAGGGGTGTTGGATTGGCGTCAGACGTCGGTTTCGGCGGCGGCTCTGTCGCTCAGTCCGTCGGATCCTACCTTCCGCATCGGTGGCTCGGTGGGCCTCAGCATCGCCGACCTCGTCTACGGCAGCGCGACCATCAGTGTGAGCCGGACTCTGGTGACTGGTGTAACGGTGACGGAGGCTTCGGGTGTTTCGACGCTCAAGGGCGATTTGTTCGCCATCGCGATCACCCAGGCCAAGCTGTTCATCGGCAGCGGGGCCAGCCTCAACACCGATTCAGGCAGCGGGGCCTTCGGTTCCGTGACGCTGCCCTCGAGCAATGATGCCCAGGCGGTTGGCTTCAGCGTCGGTGCCGGAACTCTCGATCTCGGTGTGTTCACCGCCCGGGAGTCCCTGGTTGCGGGCGGTTTATATTCAAGCCTGTCCGAGGTGCGCAAGTACACCGGATTGCAGGCGTCTCTGGGCAAGGCACAGCTCCAGGGTGTGGATGCGGTGAAGCTCATCGGCACCAACCTGGTCCTGCAGTTGAACCGGACCTCGGTGGCCAATGGAGCGGTGCTGGATTGGACCCAGAACCCGGTGTCTTCAGCGGCGGTGCAATTGAAGCCGTCGGATCCGACCTTCCGCATCGGGGGCGCCGCGGGCTTAAGCATCGCCGACGTCGTGTATGGCAGCGCGGTGGTGGAGATTTCGCGCAGTCAGGTCAACGGGGTCACCGTGGTCGAGACGACGGGGTCGGTGACCTATCAGGGTGATTTACTCAGCATCGCCGTGACCCAAGCGGCCTTGTTCATCGGGAGCGGTGCGAGCCTCAATCAGGATTCCACGAGTACCGCCTTCGGCACGGTGAGCCTCCCGGCCAGCAATGATCCAAAGGCAGTCGGGTTCAGCGTCAATGGCGGAACGCTCAATCTCGGCATCTTTACGGCCACCGGACGGTTGTCGGGAGCTGCCTATGCGCCGCTCACCTCGACCCTCAAATACACGGGTCTGCAAGGGGCTCTGGGCAAGGCTCAGTTGCAGGGAGTGGATGCGGTGAAACTCATCGGTACGGGTCTGGTGTTCCAGTTGAACCGGACCTCGGTGTCCAATGGGGCGGTCTTGAATTGGAAACAGGCCGCCCTGAACGCGGCCCAAGTACAACTCGAGGCGACAGACCCGACTTTCCGCATCGGTGGCTCGGTGGGGCTGGCCATCGCCGATGTGGTGTATGCCCGGGCCACGGTGGACGTGAGCCGTACACTCGTTTCTGGCGTCGATGACCCGGATGTCGCCGGCACCGTGGCGAGGCTCCAGGGCGAATTGCTGGGGATTTCCATCTCCGGTGCCACGCTCTTCATCGGCAGTGGAGCGACCTTGAATGAGGATTCCACGAGCAATGAGTTTGGCACCGTCGGCCTGCCAGCCAGCGATGATCCGAAGGCCGTGGGTTTCAGTGTCGATGGGGCTTCCCTGAAGCTGGGCATCTTCACGGCTCGCGAGGCGGCGGCTAATGGTTCGACCTACACCACCCTGGCCAGCGTTCGCAAATACACCGGTCTGTCGGGCGCCCTGGGCAAGGCCCAGTTGCAGGGGGTCGATGCGGTGAAGCTCATCGGCACCGGTCTCGTGTTCCAGTTGAACCGCAGCTCGGTCATCGGTGGTGGTGTGTTGGATTGGACCCAGCAGGCTGTTTCAGGTGCGGGAGTGGCCTTGGGCACCAGCGATCCGACCTTCCGCATCGGAGGCTCGGTGGGGTTGAGCATGGCCGACGTGGTGTTCGGCAGCGCCACCGTCAACATCAGCCGTACTCTGGTGAGCGGTGTGGACGATCCGGATTCGGTCGACCCGGTGGTGCAATTGAAGGGTGACCTGCTGTCCATCGCGGTGACTCAGGCCAAGCTCTTTATCGGCAGCGGGGCCAGCCTCAACGAGAACCCGAACAGTGTTGATTTCGGCAAGGTGGCCGAACCCTTGGCCAATGATCCGAAGGCCGTGGGCTTCAGCGTCTCTGGGGGCAGCCTCGATCTGGGCATCTTCACGGCGCGCGAAATCCTGACCAGCGGCACGACGTACACCCCGCTGACTACGGTTCGCAAGTACACCGGACTTGAGGGTGCCTTGGGCAAGGCACAGTTGCAGGGCGTCGACGTGGTTCAGATGATCGGTACCAGCCTCGTCTTGCAGCTCAACAGGACCTCGGTGGCCACCGGTTCAGTGCTGGATTGGACCCAAGGCACCCTCTCAAGTGCGGCGGTGGCCTTGACTCCTAAGGACCCCACGTTCCGCATCGGTGGGTCCATCGGACTGAGCATCTCCGACGTGGTCTTCGGCAGCGCCACGCTGACCATGAGCCGCAGCACCGTCAGCGGGATCGATGATCCAGATGACGCCGGTACGCGGGTCCTCAAGGGTGACTTGCTCACCTTGTCGATCACCGAGGCCAACTTGTTCATCGGGACCGGGGCCACGCTCATCTCCGATCCGAGCAGCACTCATTTCGGCAAGGTGAGCCTGCCGGCTGAAGACGATCCGTCGGCGGTGGGCTTTAGCGTCAAGAATGCGGCGCTCGACCTCGGATTCCTGGTGGCCCGTGAGTTCTCCACCAACGGGACCGACTACACGGCTTTGTCCTCGGTGCGCAAGTACACCGGCTTGGAGTCGTCGCTCGGCGTCTCGCGCCTGCAGGGAGTCGATGCGGTGAAGTTGGTGGTGCTCGACTTGCAGTTCCAGTTGAACCGCACCTCGGTGTCGACCGGATCCGTGTTGGATTGGACCCAAACCCCGCTGGCGGTTGCCGGCGTGGCGTTGACTCCGACCGACCCGACCTTCCGCATTGGTGGCAAGGTGGGGCTGAGCATCGCCGATGTGGTCTACGGCAGCGCGGTCATCCAGGTGAGCCGCAGCAGTGTCAGCGGGGTGGATGATCCGGATTCCGCGGCTGCCTTGACCCTGTTGAAGGGCGAACTCCTGGTGGTGGCGGTGAGCCAGGCCACGCTGTTCATCGGCAGCGGTGCGACTCTCGACATGACCACGGGAGTGGTGAGCTTGCCGGTCAGCACGGATCCGAAGGCCGTGGGCTTCAGCGTCAGCAATGGCGCCCTGGATCTTGGCATCTTCTCGGCCCGCAGCGGGACGACCGATGGGGTCAACTACGCGGTGCTGAATCAGGTGCGTAAATACACCGGGTTCGAGGGATCGCTCGGACGAGCCCAACTGCAGGGTGTCGAGGCCGTGCAGTTGATCGGCACCTCGATGGTCCTGCAATTGAACCGGACTTCGGTCAGTGGCGGACGGGTGCTCAACTGGAGCCTGCCCGAGGTGGCGTCAGCCAACGTAGCTTTGGGTGCGAATTCGCCGACGTTCCGCATCGGTGGCAGCGCGGGACTGAGCATTGCCGGTGTGGTGTATGGCAGTGCCACGGTCGATGTCAGCCGGTCGGTGGTGTCGGGAGTGGATGATCCGGACGACGCCGGTACTCAGAAATTGCAGGGCGACTTGCTGGGCGTGTCCATTAGCAACGCGCGGCTCTTCATCGGCAGCGGTGCCCGACTAGATGTCGATTCCACGAGTGCGACCTTCGGCGACGTCTTGCTGCCCGCCAGTGATGACCCGCGCGCCGTGGGCTTCAGCGTGGAAGGCGGTTCGCTGGACTTGGGCATCTTCACGGCCCGCGAGTCTAGCCCCGATGGGGTTGCCTACACGGCGTTGACCACCTTCCGCAAGTACACGGGCCTCGAGGGTGCGGTGGGTCGTGGACAATTGCAGGGGGTGGATGCGGTGAAGATCCTTGGCAAGAATCTGGAGCTGAAGCTCAACCAGACCACGGTGGCCAACGGTCAGGTGCTCGACTGGAGACAGAGTTCGGTCGCTGGCGTGCTGGTCGCCCTCGGGCCGACCGATCCGACCTTCCGCATCGGTGGTAGCGTGGGCTTGAGCATCGCCGATGTGGTCTTCGGTTCGGCGACAATCGATGTTAGCCGCTCTGAGGTGAGCGGAATCATCGATCCCGATACGGTCCCAGGTGGATTGCTCAAGGGCGACTTGTTGGGGATTTCGGTGACCGGGGCCGAACTCTTCATCGGCAGTGGCGCCTCGCTGAACACCGATTCGACCAGCCCGGATTTCGCCAAGGTCAGCACTCCGGCCAGCAACGATCCGGCTGCAGTGGGCTTCAGTGTCAGCGGCGGGACGCTCAAGCTCGGTATCTTCACGGCACGGGAGGCGATGGCCTCGACCGCGACGGTTTACACTTCGCTCATCGATCACCGGAAGTTCACCGCGCTCGATGGCGCCCTCGGCAAGGCTCAATTGCAGGGCATTGATGCCGTGCAGTTGATCGGCACCGCCCTGGAGTTCCAATTGAATCAGACCTCCGTCAAGGGAGCGCGGGTGATGAACTGGACCCAGATCGGACTTGCCTCGGTCGGCATCGACCTGACTCCGGACGATCCGACCTTCCGCATTGGAGGTAGTGTGGGTCTGAGCATCGCCGACGTGGTTTTCGGCAGTGCGACGATGGCGGTCAGCCGCAAATCCATCTCAGGGATCCTCGATCCGGAGTCCGGTACTGGTGACGTCTTGGGCGGAGACCTGCTGGTGATTTCGATCACACAAGCCAACTTGTTCATCGGCAACGGGGCGACCCTAGACCTGAATTCAGCCAGCACCACCTTCGGCCGCGTGGTGTTGCCTGAGAGCAACTCACCGACGGCGGTGGGTCTGAGCGTGGCCAACGGTAGCCTGAATTTGGCAGTGTTCACCGCGAATCCGGCGAATTCGGAGGGCGTTGTGCGGAAGTACACCGGGGTTCAGGCATCCCTTGGCAAGGCTCAGTTGCAAGGTGTGGATTCGCTCAAGCTGATCGGCACGGCGCTGCGGCTCGACATGAACCGTACCTCGGTGGCCGGCGGCAAAGTGCTCGATTGGTCCCAGACGATTCTGGCGGATGCCGCCATCACGTTGACTCCGAGCGATGCCACCTTCCGCATCGGCGGCAGTGTGGGCTTGGCCATCGCCGACGTGGTGTTTGGCAGCGCGACGGTCGACTTCAGCCGCTCGGTGGTCAGCGGGATCGACGATCCGGATGTTGCGGGAGCTCAGACACTGAAGGGTGATTTGCTGTCCATCGCGATCACCGACGCCACGCTCTTCATCGGATCCGGGGCTCGGCTGAACATCGATTCGACAAAGCCCGAGTTCGGAACTGTGACCTTGCCTGCCAGCAACGACCCGACGGCGATCGGTTTCTCAGTGTCCGGTGGCAGTCTGGACCTGGGTGTGTTTACGGCCACTGCGGTGGCGCCTAACGGCACGACCTATGAGACCTTGACGGATGCCCGGAAGTTCACCGGTTTGGAGGGGGCTCTCGGCAAGGCGCAATTGCAGGGTGTGGACGCGGTCAAGATCATCGGTACCGGGTTGGTGTTCCAGTTGAACAAGATCTCCGCCAGCACCGGAACCGTTTTGGATTGGACCCAGACGGGCCTCGCCGCAGCCAAGGTGGAACTCACCTCAACGTCGCCCACCTTCAGGATCGGCGGCAGTGTGGGGTTGAGCATCGCCGATGTGGTGCTGGGCAGCGCCACGATCTCGGTCACTCGCAGTTCGGTTATGGGCGTAAGTGTCCCTGGAATGACGGGCTCGCAAGCCGGCACGTTGCTGTCGTTCGCGATCGAGCAGGGGAATCTCTACATCGGGTCTGGTGCGATGCTGGTGGAAGACGCCACCTCGGAATCCTTCGGCAAGGTGTCGTTGCCGACGAGCAACGATCCCACCGCCGTCGGCTTCGCAGTGGCCAATGCCAGCCTGAAGCTCGGAATCCTCACCGTGGGCGAGGGAGCCGCCACCCGGAAGTACACCGGACTCACCGGTGCCTTCGGTCGCGCCCAGTTGCAGGGCGTCGACGCGCTCAAGCTCATCGTTCGCAGTTTCTCGATCGGCATCAACCGCACCTCGGTGACCGGTGGCGATCGATTGAACTGGAATCAGGAGTCTCTATCGGTGGCGGGTCTTGCACTGACCAACGACTCTCCGACGCTGCGGATTGGTGGCTCGGCCGGCTTTGCCATCGCCGGTGTGGTGTATGGCAGCGCCACGGTGGACTTCAACCAGCGGATGATCTCGGGAGTAGACGACCCGGATGATGCTGGATCATTGCTCCTGAAGGGCAGCCTGCTGGGGCTGTCGATTCGCAATGCGGAGTTGTACATCGGCAGCGGTGCCGTGCTGAACGAAGATTCCGCGCTCGAGACCTTCGGAACGGTGACTCCTCCGGCCAGCGACAGCGCTACGGCCGTCGGATTCTCGGTGAGCGGTGGCAGCCTAGACCTCGGTATCTTCACAGCGACTGAAGGGGCCACGAACGGCGTGACCTACGACGCCTTGCCGTCGGTGCGGAAGTACACGGGCCTCAAGGGCACGTTGGGCCGGATGCAGTTGCAGGGCGTCGATGATCTTCAGTTGGTGGGCAAGGATTTGGCCTTCCGGATGAACCGTACCTCGGTCGATTCCGGCAAGGTGCTTGATTGGACTCAGACCGCTCTGGCGGACACCGGGGTGGGTCTGAAGACCTCGGATCCCACCTTCCGCATTAGCGGCACGGTCGGATTGAGCATCGCCCAAGTGGTCTATGGCAGCGCCACGGTGGAGATCACTCGCAGCACGCTCTCCACGGTAATGGATCCTTCGACCGGCACCTCGGGTGCCGTCATGACGGGCGATTTACTGTCCCTGAAGATGACCGGGGCCCGGCTGTATGTGGGAACGGGTGGGAGCCTGAACGTCTCGGCCGGCACCGATTTCGGCACGGTCACGTTGCCCGCCAGCGACGATGCGGAAGCCATCGGGTTCAGTGTGGACAATGGGGCGATGAACCTCGGGATCTTCACCACGGGCTCGGGTGCGACGTTGCGCAAGTATGTCGGACTGAAGGCCGAACTCGGCAAGGCCCAGCTGCAGGGGGTCGATGCGGTGAAGATCATCGCCACCCGCTTGAGCTTCCAGATGAACCGAACCTCGGCCACCGACGGTGTGTTGATGGATTGGTCGCAAGCCGCCCTGACCAGCACGGGAGTGGGCCTGAGGCCTGACGACGTGCCGTTCCAGATCGGTGGCACGGTGGGGATGAGCATCGCCGACGTGGTGATGGGCAACGCCACCCTCAACATGACCCGGGGACCGGTGTCGGGTGTGGTGATCCCAGGTTCGACCGCGGCCACCTCAGGGAACCTTCTGACGCTCGCAGTCACTCAGGCCAATCTCTATATCGGCAACGGCGCGACCTTCGACATCGATTCGAAGAGCGCGACCTTCGGAACGGTGGTCCTGCCGGTCAGCAACGATCCGGCCGCCGTGGGCTTTGCCGTCGAGAACGGGGCGTTCAAGATCGCGGTTCTGACCGTGGGAACCGGAAGCACGGCCAAGAAATTCACGGCCATCGATGCGTCTCTGGGCCGTGCCCAACTCCAGGGCGTTCCGGAGGTGAAAATCATCGCGACGAACTTGTCGCTGAAGCTGAACCGCACCTCGGTGGCCAACGGTGCGGTGTTGGATTGGACGCAGACACCCTTGGCCTTGGCGTCCATCGCTTTGAGGCCCAGCGATCCGACCTTCGAAATTGGTGGCACGGTGGGTCTGGCGATCGCTGATGTCGCCTTCGGCAGCGCGACCATCAACGTGGCTCGGAGCACGGTGTCCGGAGTGGACGATCCGGATGATGCGGGCTCCAAGCGCTTGCAGGGCACTCTCTTGACGGTGTCCATCCGCAATGCCCGTTTGTACATCGGCAGTGGGGCTCGACTGGAGGAAGACGCCTCCGTCTCCCAATTCGGTACGGTGGTGTTGCCGGCCTCGAACGACCCGAAGGCCGTGGGATTCAGTGTCGACGCCGGAAGCCTCGACCTGGGAATTTTCACCGCAACCCGAGGATCCTCCGACGGCGTCGCCTATAGCGCGTTGCCGACAGCTCGGAAATACACCGGGTTGCAGGCGTCTCTGGGCAAGGCCCAGTTGCAGGGGGTCGATGCCGTCAAGATTCTGGCCACCAATCTTTCGCTGACCCTAACCCGCACCTCGGTGGCTGATGGCAACCGCTTGGATTGGAACCAGTCCCCGTTGAGCACGGCGGCTCTGACGCTGACCCCGACCAGCCCCACACTGCAAATCGGTGGCACGGTGGGTCTGGCGATCGCCGATGTGGTGTTCGCTAGTGCGACGCTCGACATGAGCCGGAGCACCGCCGAAGGGGTGGGTGATCCGGATGATGCCGGTGCCCGGGTGTTGCAGGGTGACTTGCTGGCCCTTCGAATTTCCAATGCCCGCCTGTTCATCGGCAGTGGGGCCAGCCTCAACGAGAATGCCACCGACTCCGGGTTTGGTACCGTGACTTTGCCGGCTCCCAACGACCCGAATGCGGTCGGATTCGCCATCGAGGGCGGCAGTCTGCGGTTGGCCATCTTTACCGCGCGCCGCGAGGCCAATGCCGGGACGGCTTACACGCTGCTCTCCACGCCGCGGAAGTACGTGGGCATCGAGGCTTCGCTGGGTCGCGCTCAACTACAGGGTGTTGCGGATCTTCAGATCATCGCCACCAATCTCGTCTTCCGGCAGAACAAGACCTCGGTCACCGGCGGAATCGCCCTCGACTGGGTGCAAGCATCGTTGGTCTTCAGCGGCCTGAGCCTGCGGATTGCTGACCAAGGTTTGCTGATCGGGGGTACGGTGGGCATCGGTATCGCCGAGGTCGTGTATGGCAGCGCCACGGTCAGTATCAGCCGTAGTCGGGTGACCGGTGTGGTGGATCCCGCCGGTGACGGCACCCAGACCCTTGTCGGCGACCTGCTCTCGGTGCGCGTGTCGGACGCCCGACTGTACATCGGTGATGGAGCCACGCTCGATCTCGATCGAAACAGCGCTGATTTCGGAAAGGTAACCCTGCCGGCTCCGAACGACCCGGATGCCATTGGCTTCGCGGTGGAAGGTGGCACGTTGAATCTTGGTGTCCTCAAGACGACTCAGGGAACCACTAGCCGCCAGTTCACCGGACTCAGCGCCACGCTGGGCCGCGCTCAATTGCAGGGTGTCGATGCCTTCCAGGTGATCGGAACCAACCTGTACCTCAAGCTGAACACGACCTCGGTGGCCGGTGGCAAGCTGATGGATTGGACTCAAGTCTCGCTGGAAGCCGCCGCGGTCACCACGGGCGCCTCGGACGGCAGTCTGCAAATCGGCGGCACCATCAGCCTCGGCATCGCCGATGTGGTCTATGGCAGCGCGACCGTGTTGATCGGCCGCAGTACAGTGACCGGGGTGGTGGATCCGGATGGCCCGACAGGCACCCGCCTGCAAGGCAACCTGCTGAGTTTCTCCATGACCGAGGCCAACCTGTACATCGGCACCGGAGCCAGCCTCGACCTCGACACGACCAGCGCCACCTTCGGCAAGGTGACCTTGCCGGAGTCGAATGATCCCACGGCCACCGGCTTCCGAGTCGAGAGTGGTCGACTGAATCTCGGAGTGTTGACGGTGCGATCGGGCACTCAGGTCCGGAAGTACACCGGACTCCAAGCCAACCTCGGTGTGGCACAACTCCAGGGCGTGGAATCGCTGGACATGATCGCCACCAACCTGGTGCTGCAGCAGAGCAAGAGCACGGTCGTCAATGGCCGTCTCATGGACTGGTCTCAGGACTCGCTGGCGGCCGCGAAGGTCACGCTGAAGTCGACGGATGCGGCCTTCCTCATCGGAGGCACGGTCGCGCTGGGCATCGGCGAAGTGGTGTATGGCAGCGCTACGATTCAATTCAGCCGCACCGTGGTGAGTGGCGTCCTCGATCCCGATGTCAACGGTCGCGTGCTGCGCGGCGACCTGCTGTCGGTGCGGGTGAGCGATGCTCGGCTCTTCATCGGCAGCGGCGCCACGCTCGATCTCGACCGCACCAGTCCAGACTTCGGCAAGGTGACCCTGCCGGCACTCGACGATCCGGATGCCGTGGGCTTCCGCGTGGCTGACGGTACTCTCGATTTCGCCGTGCTCACCGCCCGCGAGTCCTCGGCCAACGGGACCAGTTACTCGAAGCTGGCGACCGTGCGCAAATACACCGGGTTCGAGTCGGTGCTGGGCCGTGCCCAATTTGTGGGCATCGATCCGGATGCCTTCAATCTGGTGGGTCGGGAGTTGGTGCTCCAGATCAACCGCACCACCAGCACCACGGGCCAGTTGATGAACTGGCGTCAGGAGGTCCTCGCCGGGGCCGGAGTGGATCTGGGTTCCGACAGCGCTGGCTTCCGCATTGGTGGCTCGGTGGGCATGAGCATCGCCGGCACTCTGTACCTCAGCGCCACCGTTCACTTCTCCAAGTCTACCGTGAAGGGCGTCGACGATCCGGACGACATGGGAGTCCGCGTGCTGAAGGGCGACTTACTCTCGATCAACATCAGTCAGGCCACGGTGTATCTCGGATCCGGTGCCAGCCTCGACCCCGAGACCGGTCTGGTGACTTTGCCGGCGCTGGATGACCCGAATGCTGTCGGATTCCGGGTCGAGGGTGGCACGCTGGATCTGGGCGTGTTCACGGCGCGGTTCGCATCGAACGATGGTCGTACCTACAGCGCGACGCCGGTGAGGAAGTTCACGGCCGTCGAAGCATCGCTTGGCCTGGCGACCATCCAGGGCCTTGATCCCAGCACGTTCTCGATGTCGGTCACCAATCTGGTGTTCAAGATGAACCGGACTTCGGTGGCCACGGGTCGAGTGCTCGACTGGACGCAGCAATCGGTCGGAATGGCCCAGGTGGACATCGGGCTCCAGGACCCCGTGCTGCAAATTGGAGGCACGCTGAGTCTGGGCATCGCCGAGGTCGTCCAGGTCACCGGCAGTTTCGGATACGCCAAGGAGGTGGATTCGGTGACGCGCCAGACCCGCATCAAGATCGGAGCCACCGGCGTGACCGGCACGGCGGGCAGCGACCAGTATGGTGTCTCCGGCGGCACGTTGGGCTTGATCCTGTACCGCAATGCCCAGGGTGCGTCCCAAGGCTACGCGCTGGATGGCAAACTCACCGGCTATGCCAAGGGCGGTGGATTCAGCGCCGAAGCCACGCTGCGGGTGCGTCAGAACACCACCGTCTTTGCCGTCAACGACACGGTACCGGTGCTGAACCAGAGTGTCCCGGTGGTGTTTGAAGCCACCGAGGTGGCTGTCGCAGGGACCCCCTTCCAGTCTATCGGCCTGACCGATGCGCTCATCAAGATCGGCGAAATCACCATCCGCGGTAGCTACGAGAGTCGTCCGTCCGGCCCTCGCGGCGAGTCGATCACCATCATCACCGGGGCCAGCCTGTCGTTCGGTGATCCGGCGCTCTTCGAACTGACCGCCGAGAAGGTGGTGTACAAGTCGTACCCCAACCTCGTGACCCTGGATGGCATGGTGTACACCACCGGTGCCCAGCAGGTGACCGTGGAATCGGGTGAGATCGAGTTCGGCGATTCGGTCGCGCTCTTCGGTAGCTTCAACATCACCCGGGGTGCCATCGCCGGCCAATCCACCGTGACCCGGGTGGCCTTCAGCAATGCCGGCTTCCGCGTGGTGAAGGACGGCCAGACGATGGTGACGATCGCCGGTGAAGGACGGTTCCTGTTCCGGGAGGGTCAGGTCAGCGGACCGAAGTTCTCGATGCAGTCGTTCGCCGTCACCAACTTCGAGATCCTGCCGGCGGATCAGACCGAGTTGCCGACCTTCGCCCGCATCGGACCGGTGGATGCGATGGCCAAGTCGGGATCTTCGGGTACGAGTGGCTTCGATGCGGCGACCGGTGAACTCGTCCCGACCCCGGTGCGCACCCCCAAGACCTACACGCTCGGACCGGTGACGCTCGTCGATCCGAAGCTGACCGTGGGCAACTTCTCCTACGATCTCGACAAGGAGACCAAGCTCTTGAACTTGTCGATCGACATCACGATCGGCTTCGGTGCGGCCACGGTGAAGCTCCCTGGTGGATCGTCGGCGGCATTCAAGGACGGCACCGACACCGATGTGTTCGGCGTGGCGGGCGTGTTCAAGGTC
Source organism: uncultured Verrucomicrobiota bacterium (assembly GCA_903939515.1). Classification (GTDB taxonomy): domain Bacteria; phylum Verrucomicrobiota; class Verrucomicrobiia; order Limisphaerales; family UBA9464; genus SXXZ01. The sequence goes on along the minus strand of CAJAHH010000074.1, from coordinate 14,292 downwards.
GAGGTCGCCTTGGATCCGTCCCAGATGTTCAAGCCGGTGAGCGGAGGTCTCGGTGATTTCGATCTGAAGGTCGACCAGTTCGACTTGAGCGTCGGTACCTTCCTGCAGGTCAAGGGCAGCGATGTCCGCTACAATCTGGAGCCGAAGGCCAATGAGCAGATGCTCTATTTCGGAAGCCTGTCAGCGACGGTGAAGGCTGGCGGTGTCTCCATCGGCGGTACGATGAAGGACTTCGGTGTCACGGCCGACGGTGGCTTCTACACGGGCAAGACCTTCAGCGTCTCACTGAGCCTCGGGGCCGATGATCCGTCGAAGCTCAAGCTCCCTTCCTGGCTGCCGCTGAAGAACTTGTCGGTGGGTGTGGAGTGGCGCGATTTCAACAACAACCCGACTGACTTCCTGATCACGCTGGATGCCGAGATCGGTTCCATCCAGGGGCTGTCGAGCCTCCAGTTCAGCGGGGGTGTCAAGGGGATGAAGATCGACGTGGGACTGCTCAACAAGGGGCAGTTCCCCATCACGGCCATCGACTCGTTCAACATCTCCGTTTCGGGCAAGGCCTTTGGCGGGGAGTTCGAGGGCCAGTTGATCGCCGGGATCCTCAAGCTCTCCTCGGATTATCGCCCGATCGCTTCGACCGACACCACCACGGTGGTCTCCCAGCGCATTTTCTACGCGGGTCTGCAGGGAGGTCTGACGCTGCCCGGCCTCGGCAAGATCGAAGCGCGGGTGGGCTTCTGCGAGTTCGGTCCGCTGTCTCTGTTCGTCAGCGCCCCGATCCCCATCGTCCTCGATCCCCAGAGTGGTCTGACCCTGTCCGACCTGCGCGGCGGCATCGACTTCGGTGCCACCATGACCGACCCGTCGGTCTACGAGAAGAACTCGGACGGCGACGTGGTCATCGATCCCACCACGAATTCACCCAAGATCGACGTCAAAGAGAGCGCCTTCGGCTTGCGGAAACTCGCGACCTCCAACGACGCCTCCTCCATGACCTCGGCGCAGTGGGAAGAGAACCTGCGCCAGCAGATTGCTCGAATTTCGAAGAGCGCCGGAGGCACCGGTGTCAGTTTCGACGACCTCACCAAGAACATGGTCATCTCGGCCGGAGCCACTCTCTACAGTTCCTACGCCTCGAAGCAGACGTTCCGGGCCGAGGTGGATCTGAAGATCGATATCACCGGCAAGATCCTGCTGACGGGCAAGGCGATCTTCGCGAACACCATGTCGGTGGACGCTTACTTCTACGCCAATCTCACCGATGTGGCCAAGGGCTCTGGGCGATTCCTCTTCCTGTTCGACCTGCCGGGCCAACCTGCCCGCAGCAAGGCCGGCATCAGCCTGTACGGCATGCTGGACTTCGGCCTCACCGACGATGCCGGCAATCGCCTGACCTCGGAGATGATCGAGTCGCGGTACTACGTTACCCGCACGAACACGCAGACCTTCACCGTGGGCGCCAATACCACCTCGATGTCGCTCAACAACACCGTCCTAAAGGATACGACCACTACGGTGAGCGTCGGAGGGACCGCGTTGGGCGCCGATTCGTTCACGGTGTCGGGCAACACGCTGACTTTAAAGGCGGCGCCCACCCAGGGCGAGGCGGTGCGCGTGACGTATTCGTACCGCGCCCAGTATGTCGACCCGGTGACGGGTGAGCCGAGTGTCAATCCGACGTCCACGGTTCCGGAGCCGACCGGATTCCAGGTGATCATCGCCGGCGGTGTCCGGGCCGATCTGTTCGACAATACCCTCTGGGCGCAGTTAGATGGTCAAGCCACGCTGACCTTCACACCGACGGAATTCCGGTTGGATGTGTCGGCCAAGCTGGAGGTCGCGGTGCTCGGCGTCATCGGCACTGCCGCGGGCAAGTTGGTGATCAAGCACGGCGACGGTTTCGAGATGTATGGCGCGCTACGCATCCAGACCGGTGACGGACTGAAGAAGCTCGAGCAGTACGGACTCGTGCTGCAAGGCGGGCTGACGCTGACCATTAACACCACTGGGGCGGACAAGAATATCGACCTGCGTCTGGCCGCGACCAAGCAGTTGACCACCAACGACACCTTCAACCTCACGGCTGGTGATTTCGAGACCCTGTATCTGACCCACACGCCCAAGGCGGTCGGCGCCCTGACGGTGAAACAGGACGGTCAGTTGCTGGTGGAATCTACCGATGGCGGCAAGACGGGGGACTATGTGCTGGACCGTTACAACTCCACGGTACGGCTCTCCAAGTTGATCAGCTCAGACACCAAGGTAGAGATTCAATACGAATCCCACGACTATCTGGATGTGCATCAGGTGGCGCGGGCTAAGAGCTTCACGTTCGTGATCTCGGCGGTCGGCGCCTTCAAGGTGGGTGACACCGAGATCTTCCGTCTGGCGGCGAGCTTCGCCATCAGCATCGATTCGCAGGGCTTCACTCTGATCGCCTCGGGCCGGCTGACCATTGGGCCGCGCAGCTCTCCGTTGTTGTCATTGAGCGTGACCGCGTTGGTTTACCTGGGTGCTAAGGATGGCAAGTTTGGCTTTGCCGCGAGTTTCACCGGTAACCTGACCGCGGGCATCACCGGCTTGAAGCTGGAGGTCGAGGCGTTGGTCCAGATCAACACCTTCGGCAAGGACATTGTCTTCACGATCCCTCAGACGAACCCGGCTTTCGAGACGATGCGGGATGAAAAGGGGAAGGTCATGGAGGAATCCCGGACTGAGAACGTGCCGGCCTTCAATGCCGACGGCAGCCCCAAGATCGATGCGGATGGAAACCGTCTAACCAATCCGACCACAGTCCGGACGGTGACCATCAAGGGGGCCGCCAAGAACATCGATGGCACCTACCAACCAGCTGGCTGGTACATCCTGATCCGCGCCTCGGGCAAGCTCACCATCGCGGGCGGCTTCGAGGTCGAGGCCAACCTGTTCTTCCTGATCGCCGATCAGAAGTTCACGTTGAGCATCAACGGTTACATGACCCTGGGGCCGCTCGGAAAGGTGCAGGTCAATGCCTACATCGACATCTCCGACCAGGGCATGGTGGGCGCCTTCCGCTTGGAGGTCGCTTCCGGTGAGGCTCTAGGCAAGTCCATCGGTCTGGAGTTCAACGCCAAGCTCCGCATGGAGTTGAACACGACCTCCGCGGTCAAGACCGTGAAGTTGGATGAGAAGACTACGCTCACCCTGAACCCCGGCGTTTTGGTGCGGGTCGAGGGCAAGATCATCTTTGCCGGCGTGCTCGAGGCCGAGGTGTGGGTGCAGATTTCCTATAACAGTGTCAACAAGGTGTTCCGGATGGAGGGCCGCGCGCGGGCGGATTTGGTGGGCATCGCCAAGGTGGATATCCAGATCGGTGTTGAAATTAGCAGCGAGGGCATCGCCCTGGGGGCCGCCATCGAGGTAGAGGCCAACTTGGTGGAGATCATCAAGGTGAAGGCCAAGGGCCAGCTCTACATCAACACGATGAACCGTGATGTGGATCTGGCGGGTCGGAAGATTCAGGCCAAGTCGGTGTACCTGTCGCTGGAGGGCGAAGCGAGCATCGTCGAGATCCTCAAATTCAACATCAAGATCACCGCGCAGGTGGGTGGTAAGTTCACCCGGCCGGCCAGTTCGGTGCCTTCTCATGTGCCGCTGAATGTCCAATTGGGTCGCGGTGAATGGGCCTTCAGTTTCGAAGCCAGCACGACGCTCTTCGGTATCGCCACGGTGAGCTTGGCGGGTTGGGTGCAATCGAACGGCTCCTACGGGATCGACATCCGCGGTTCCATCAAGTTCGGTGGCACGTTCTTCGGCTTCCAGGCTTCGATGTCGGCGAGGCTCTATTACATCTTCGAACTCGAGGAGTTGGGATTCTCCGCGTCCCTGAAGGGCAAGATCTACCTGATGGGTATCGGCATCGGTTTGGGAGCCGAGGTCTCTTACAACTCGACCGATGGACGTGTCCTCCTCTACGCCGAGGCGGAGTTGAACTTCTTCTTCTTCTCCATCTTCGTCTCGAAGACCTGGAAGATCGGTTACATCTCACCTCGCCCTCGCCCGTATTGGTTGGCCACATCCACCGATGGCCGGATTCTGGTGGATGAGAGCAGTGTCGCCGACGATGGAGGGGTGCTGAACCTGACGATCGAGGATGGTAAGACGCGCGTCTATGAAGAGGATGACACGGATCCCATCTACTCGGTGAACCATGTCAGCACCGAGGTAGACAAAGAAACAGGACTGAAGTCCGACACGGTCATGGTGATCTACAACGGACGGGTGAAGACCTACAAGGGCGTCCGCTCGATCGTGATGAATTCGTCGGACACCCTGGCCTTGGACAACCCGGCGCGCGGACGTGTGGTGAACTCCACCGTGTATGTGGGTGAGGGCGTCACCTCGCAGCTTGTGTTTGATGGCGGATCGGGCAACGACAGTTTCTACATCGATGGTGGCAGCACGAGCGCCGTGAATAGTCTCAAGGGCGGTTCCGGCGACGACCTGATCGTGGTGGGCGGCAACCAGACCGGACGCAAGTTCCGCATTGAGGGTGGTGCAGGTGTCAATCGCCTGGAGGGCGGGGCGGCGGAGGATGAGATTATCGGTGGCTCCGGAGTGAACTTCATCATCGGCAACGGGGGGTCTGATGTCATTCGTACCAACGGTGGGGTGAACTACATCCTCGGTGATGAGGGCTCGATGAGCGTACCTCCGGGTTATTCGTTCGCGCCGAGGATCTCGACTAGCGGCACGAGCGGCGGCAATGACACCATCTACGCCACCTCGGGAACCAACTACATCCTCGGTGGCCTCGGCAACGATACCATCCATGCCGGCGGGTCCAACACGGTGGTGGGCGACGAGGGAACTCTCTGGTTCTCCAAGTCCGGCAAGCTGGAGCGGGTTTCGAGCAATCCCTCCCAGAGCGATTCGTTCACGGGAACCGGTTCCCAGAACACCTGGACGCTTTCGGGAACTCCGTTGAGCGCGCCGGTCACGGTGAGTGTGGCGGGTAAGCCCCTCGCCGCCTCGGCTTACACCGTCAGCGGTAGCACGGTCGTCCTGACTACGGCGGCCGCGTCGGGTGCCTCGATCACGGTCACCTATGCGGTCTCTAATTCCGGGACAGGCGGCAACGATACGATGGTGGCTTCGAGCGCTGTGGTCACAACGCCCATGAACCTCATCGGCGGATCGGGCAACGACACGCTGATTGGTGGCAGCAAGAGCGATGTGCTCATTGGTGACGATGGCGAGATCGTTTTGAATGCGGTGCAGGGAGTGATCTCGGTGCAGGGTCTGTCCGGTTCCGGCAACGATGTTCTCGTTGGCAACGGGGGCAACGATCAGATGATTGGCGGATCGGGCAACGACACGCTGACGGCTTCGATTGGCAAAGATGTGCTCATCGGCGATTACGGCGTCATCCGGTTCGATGACTTCGGTGGGGTCATCAGCGTTGAGGGCCCAGACGGCAGCGGCGCCGACACCATCACTGGGGTTTCGGGTAATGACCTGATCATCGCCGGCGGAGGCAGCGATACGGTGTCCGCCTCGGGTGAACGCACCGTGGTGATCGGCGATGCCGGCGAGATCCGCTTTGTGGGCGTTTCGATGCTGCCGCCGGTGCTCACCGCCGTTCAAGCGACTTATATCCTCTCGAATCGAACAGTTCTCACCGAATTCCGACTGATCCAATGGACGGGATCTTGGACCGGTGCTCAGGCCGATGCCGTGGCGCGGGGTGGGCACCTGGCCACTCTAACGAGCCAGGAGGAGTGGGACCGGGCACGGATCCTGACGGGCGGGGCCAACGTTTGGATTGGCGGTTACCAAGGCACTCCCAAGACGGAGCCTGCCGGTGGATGGCGCTGGGTCACCGGCGAGCCGTGGGGATTTACGGCTTGGGAACCCGGTGAACCGAGCGATGGGGATTCGGGCGAGGACTACCTGATGATCTGGACGACTCGGAAATCAGGACAACCGTTCTGGAATGACTCCTCCAACAGTTCCGGCAAAACCGGTTTCTATCTCCTCGAGGTTCCGGTACCGGCGAGTCGTCTGATCCAATCCGGCGAGTCATCCCCGTCGAACGCGACCGACAACAATCCGGATACGGATTATGCGGCCATCGGACTGGGACCTGCAGGAAGCGGCACCGTCAACGACAACGGGTTCCTCGTGACGATGACCGCCCGGACGGCGGTCAACAGCCTGACCCTGACTGCCTCGCGTACCGGCAACTGGCAGAGCGTTCCAGCGACCTATCGCATTTATGGAACCAATTCGGCGAGCGGCGATGCCGATGCCAATATCTGGGAGTTGGTGACCTCGGGGAACACAGGTTTCACCGGCGCCCCGGGTGAGACCCAGCAGGTCGCCTTCAGTAACACGCAGGCGTTCAGCCGCTATGCTGTCACCTTCCCGACGACGCTGGGGGTCCAGTCGGTCAGTTATCCCTTATTCACTCGCGGACCTGCGACTGCCTCGGTGGTTCGTATCGCCGAGGTGCATCTGGGCTTCCAGACTCAGGCCCTGGTGTCGGTCAACGGAGTGCTGAAGCCCCAACCGGTCATCGCAAGCCCCGGTTCGTCGCCCAGCAACGAGGGTGTCCAATTAGCGACCGACGGTCGTACGGACACCAAGTACCTCAATTTCAGTGGCCCTGGCAGCGGTCTGATCCTCAAGTCGCCGTCGTTGTTGGATCCGATGAACGCGTTGACGCTCACTACCCGGACCAATGATGACATCTGGGAATGGGATCCGAAGGCCATCTCCATTTACGGATCCGAGGCGGATCAGAGCCCAGACTGGGACGGCGAGTGGGCCTTGATTGTGACCGCGGACACGAATCTCGGCGACGCGCGTGGGGTGTCCAGCACGGTGACATTCAACAACGCGGTGGCCTACCGGCATTACAAGGTCGTGTTCACCGAGGTGAAGGGGACCTGGAACGGCCAGCAGTACGTCCATGTTTCAGAGATCTCGTTGCAAGGCAGCACCTACTCACTGAGCCAGGTCAAAGCGACGGCATTGACCGCTGGTGCTGCTGATGTGCTGACGGTCCTGGGTGCCAAGACGGTGATCGTGGGTGGCGAGGGCGCCGACACCATCACAATACCGGAGTCGGAGACCAAGGCCATCGTCCTGGGTGACTTGGGTCAGGCCCGCTTTGATGCCTCGGGTATCCTGACGGCTTTCCAGATTGCCGCCTACAATTCGCCCGACCCGTACCGTATCGACGGAGGCCTCGCCAGCAGCACCCTGCAGTTGCTCGAGGACACCCGCGTCTGGATCGGTCGTGATGCCTCCGGGGTCATCCTGCGGACCCGCGTGAATTTTGTCGGAAGCGTTAACCTCAATGGCAGCAACCTGGGATTGATCTTCCAGAATGGCTTCAACCACGAGACCGACCGCAAAGAGGGCGAAGATGTGCCGCTCTTCAGTGGCATCATCGGGAAGTTCGATGCGGCCTCGGGTCTCTTCCGTAATGGCGACCTGACCTACGACCTAGTCGAAGGAGACGATGAGAGCAATCCGGGCAGCAAGACCATCTCGTTGCGGACCCTGCGCATTCCGGGCGCCGGTGACCGGAAGATCCGCCTGTACCTCGACAGCCTCTCGGGTCAGGACGAGGTAGGCATGGGCTTTACCGACTACTTCTTCCGCGAAGCGGCGGCCGTGGGGCGGATTTTGATGCGGATCGACGGCCTGGCCTATTTGGACGGCGTGTTCGAGTTCCGCGAGTCGAAGAATGCCACCGACAGCAGCAAGGACACCTGGGCGTTCGTTTCCACGAATATCGAGGGCGGCCTCGTGACCGGTCAGGAGAACAAGATCTTCGTGGGCTTCCGTCGCGGGGCCGGGGTCACGGTGACCGGCAGCCCAGGGGCGTCCACGACCAACGACACGGCGTCCAACGCCACCGATGGCGACTTCACCACGAAGTATCTGAACGTCAATGGAGCGGGGTCGGGGCTCATCCTGTCCATGGCGAAGGCCACCACGGTGACCTCGATGACATTGACCTCCCGAACCGACAACGACATCTGGCAATGGGATCCCAGTGCCTATGCCTTGTTTGGATCGAATGAAGACTCAGCCCCGGTCTGGGGTGCGGGTGCGGCCTCTTGGGTGCCGATCAACGATGGCCAGACCCTGTTGGGTGATGGTCGCGGGGCCACTAGCACGGTTCGCTTCGCCAACTCCTTCGGCTACCAGCACTATAAGCTGGTTTTCACGGAGACCAAGGGCATCCATGAGGGTCAGCGCTCGGTGCAGATCGCCGACGTGAGCCTCGGCAATTCGGTGGTTTCCAAGGCGTCGGTCGAGTTGTTCCGCGACAGCAACCGTCGCGTCTTTGGCAGCGGTCAGTTCGTCTTCGAGGCGGCCGACAACGTCCAGAACACCCGGGGCGTGATCCAGATCCGGCAGGCTACCAGCGGTTTGGCCTCCGAAGCCACTGTTGTGCAAGGTGTGGTGACCACCATTCAGGTGCCGAATTTCCAGGTGGGTGAGAACCAGTTGGGCGGCAATCTGGGCATGGAGATCGGTAGCCTCATCAAGCTGCAAGGTCGCACCTACTTCTACCAACGCGCCGGCGGCGGCCTGGAGGTCGAGGTTGATGGCTCGGCCTCGGGTGGTGCCAGCCGCCTGACCATGAGCGTGCACGGGTTCAGCGCAGGCGTCGCAGGCGCCGATGTCGCCATGGTGGTGACCCCTCAAGGTGGCGTCGCCCTCCAGAGCAACATGGTGGAAAACGGTCGGGGCAAGACGGTGCTCGAGTTCCCGACGCTGCTGGGCATCCGCCTGCTCGACTCGGCCTCGGTCACCGGTCAGACCACGGTCTATTACAACGACACCGGAGCCGCGCAGGATCTCACCATCAGCCGTAGAGTGGCCGCGCAGACCGCCAAGCCGCTGGTGGTCAAGGTTGCGGTGCAGCCGCCGGATGGATTCCCGGGCCAACCGTTGGCGATGGTCGACCTGCGGAACCTCCAGGCCACGATGCTCAACTTCGTGAAGCTCGAGGGTGACTATGTGGTGAAGCGCCGCTCCAACGGGGATTTCCTAATGTCGAGCTCGTCGGCGACGCTCAAGTTGATCACCGGCACCGACGCGTGGGGTGCGGGCATCGTTGGGGCTCAATTTGGCATCTTGGTTGAGAAGACCGGAGGTATCGCTTTCCACGCGTCCGCAGCGCGTCAGGCGGGCAAGACGGCCGAAGAGTCGGGCATCTACCTCAAGATGCCGGACTCCATTGGTCGTGCCAGCGTTGATCGGGTCACCATCGACTTCAACAACACGGGTCGCGTAGTGAATGAGGACATCACGGTCACCAACAGCTTGGGTGTCACCAGCGGTATCAAACTCCAAGTACCGTGGGGCAGTTCGGCCCTGCCGTTCATGCAGTTGGAGATCATCAACTTGCAGGCCTTCATCGGACCTCGGGGCAATGAGTTCTTCGAATTGACCGGCGACTTCGCCTTCAAGATGGACCGCGGCACGATCATCGGTTTAGCCCGCAACGCGAGCCTGGCCTTCAAGGTGGGTAGCAATGAGCTGTCGGTGCGCAACGCCACGGCCGGACTGCAGATCAATCCGGATGGCGGGGTCGCCTTCGACGGTAGCGGCACTCCGACCCTGGTGCTTCAGGGCATCGTGGAGGCCAAGGCCAATCGCTTGCGCTTCGGGTGGAATTCCACCGGCGCGGCCGTGAACGGGCCCCTGACCGTGGGTGAAGTCACCGCCCCCATGGACCTGGGGATCGGTACTCAGCAATCACCGTTTGTCCTGGTGATCGCCGAGGGCTTCTCCGGGCGGTTGGGTCAATTCCTCAAGATCTCCGGCGACTTCGCCTTCCAGCGGTCGGGTTCGGCGACCGGCGGCGACATCACCGTGGCGGTGACCGATGCGGATGCGATCTTCGAGACACCGGCGTTCCGCATGGGCGTGGTGCGGGGGAACATGGGCTTGATCGTGCGGGCGTCCGGAGGGGTGGCTCTGTCCATTAGCGGGGAACCCTTCTTCGTCCTCGAGGACGGGTTCGCCCGGATGTTCGGCACGGACGGTGAATTGGCCTTCGCCACGGACACCGGCCTCGGCGCGATTGTGAGCAGCCTGCCGACGCTCCGTGGGGTGGGTTTTGAGTACAATTCCACCGGTGCCGCTGTGGATCAGCAGCTCGTGGGAGGATTCGCCAAGACGCTGCAGTTGCCGGTCGGCACTGAAGCCAATCCGTTCGTGTCCGCGATCGCAACCGGCGTGAAGTGGAACCTGGGCGACTTCGCCTCGCTGGCGGGTGACTTCGCCTTCCAGTATCGCAGCAACGGGGATCTGGCTATCGCGGCCGATCGGGCAGCGGTCAGCTTTGCGGTGGGTGATTCCATCCGCGGCGGTGTGACGGGGGCGACCGTCGCACTGTTGATCAAGAACGATGGCAAATATGGCGTTCAGACCACGGGCGGTGCCGCATCGTTGAGTCTGGGCGGTGGTTTCGCGCGGGCCGGGGTGCAGGCCATGGGCTTCTCATACAACAACACGGGAGCCGATCTGAACGAGTTGCTCGACATGAGCGCCTACCGAGTGGGTGTGAGCGCGCCGTTGGTGGTCCGCAATCAAGTGGCCACCGTGCTGGTGACCGGCTTGGACGCCGCGATCGGCGGATTCGTCTCGCTGTCCGGCGATTACGCGTTCCAGAAGAAGACCGGTCCGTTGGCCAATGATGATCAGTTGATCGTGCTCACCAAGAACGCCGGGGCTCGGTTGACGGTCGGTGAGGCGCTGCGGGTGGGTGTGCAGGGAGCCACGCTGGCGCTCATTTTGAACGAGGATCAGACGCTGGTGCTCCAGGCCACCGGATCGCCCGATCTCAGTCTGGGCAGCGGCTTCGCGTCGGTTTCTGCGACGGGTGTGGGCATCTCCTACAACAATACCGGCCGGAACATGGCCCAAACCGTGTCGATCCGAGTTGGTGCGGTCGATGTGAGTGTGCCGGTGGCGGTGGAAGACAAGGTGGCGACCGTGGTGGTCAATGGTCTCCAAGCCAAGGTGGCCGACTTTGTCACCCTGTCCGGCAGCTTCGCCTTCCAGAGCCGGCCGGCCACGGCGACCGACCGGGCCGCCTTCGTGGTGGTGACCCGGGATGCCGCCGCCGCGTTGGCGGTCGGTGACGTGGTGAAGGCCGGGGTGAAGAATGCGACGATGGCGCTGGTGATCCGCGACGATCAGAAGCTGGCCTTCCAGGCGACCGGTGCGGCCGAGTTGAATCTGGGCGCTGGATTCGCCCGGGTGGCCGCCGCGGGGATCGGGGTGTCCTTCAACAACACCGGAGTCGATGTCGATCGCGAGATCACCTTGAAGGTGGGAGACGTCTCCGTCAGTGCGCCGTTGGTGGTGAAGAAGGGTGTTTCCACCGTGGTGATCACGGGCCTCGAAGCCACGGTGGGCGGCTTCGTGACGGTGTCGGGCGACTTCGGTGTGAAGTTTGATCCGGGAACGAAGGCAGGCGAGGAACAGCTGTGGGTGGTGTCGAATGCCGCCGCGGCCTCGCTGCGGGCCGGACCCGTGGTGCGAGCCGGTGTGAGTCAGGTGACGGTGGCGTTGCTGGTGAGAGGCGATCAGAAGCTGGCGCTCCAGGCGACTGGTGCGGCCGAACTCCAATTGGGTGACGGATTCGCCTCGGCCACGGCCACCGGCCTCGGGGTCTCCTACAACAACACCGGGGCTAACCTCGACACGACACTCACCGTGGCGGTGGGATCGGTTTCCACCAGCGCTCCGCTGAAGGTGGACCAGGGCGTGTCCACGGTGACCGTGACCGGTCTGCAGGCCACCATTGCCGGATTCGCCCAAATCAGCGGTGATTTCGGACTGCAATTGCGCCAGGGCGCGACCTCGGGTGTCGATGAGCTCTATGTGGTGTCCAACAACGCGGCGGCGTCTCTCTCGGTCGGCACCGCGGTGAAGGCGGGTGTCCGCGACGCCACCGTGGCCCTGTTGATCCGTGGCGATCAGAAGTTGGCGCTCCAGGCCACTGGTGCTGCTGACCTGAGCCTGGGTGATGGATTTGCCAGTGTTTCGGTAAGCACCGTGGGTGTCGCCTTCAACAACACCGGTGAAAACATGGACCATCTCTTGTCCGTGGCTGTGGGCCAGGTGGTGGTGGCTGCGCCGCTGAAGGTTCTCAACGGTCAGTCCGGCGTCGTGTTGACCGGATTGAAGGCCACCATCGGTGGATTCGTGACGATCGCCGGTGACTTCGGTGTCCAGAAGACGCCGGCCATCGGTACCGCACCTGAGGAGTTGGTGGTCGTGGCCCGCAATGCATCGGCCCGCTTGACCGCAGGCGAGGTGGTTCGAGTGGGTGTGAGCGATGCCACGCTGGCGCTGGTTATCCAGGCAGACCAGAAGTTGGCGCTGCAGGCGACCGGTGCGGCTGATCTGAGCCTCGGAAACGGGTTCGCCGAGGTCTCGGTGACGACCGTCGGGGTGATCTTCAACACCACCGGACAAGACGTTGCCCGCACGGCGGCGGTGCGCGTCGGTGCCATCGAGGTCAGCGCCCCTCTCCAGGTGGCCGCGGGTCAGTCGGCGGTCATTCTGACCGGACTGAAGGCCACCGTTGGCGGATTCGTGGGTGTTTCGGGCAATTTCGGGGTCCAGAAGGTCTCGGCCAGCAAGCCCGAGCAGGAAGAACTCATCGTCGTGGCCAACAGTGCCGAGGCCCGGGTCGAGGCGGGAGTCGCACTGCGGGCCGGGGTCCGTGACGCCCGTCTGGCCATGGTGATCCGGGGTGATCAGAAACTGGCGGTTCAGGCCACCGGTGCGGCCGACTTGAATCTGGGCGACGGCTTCGCGACCGCCTCAGCCACCTCGATCGGTGTGGCTTTCAACAACACTGGAGCCGATGTGTTGAATCGCACACTCACGGTCTCCGTGGGGGCGACGACCGTGAGTGCGCCGCTGAGTGTCCGCAATGGCCAGGCATCGGTGGTGATCAATGGTTTGCAAGCCCAGGTGGCCGGGTTCGTCACGCTGTCGGGTGATTTCGGGGTGGAGCGCGTCCGCGGCAGTTCGCCGGCGGCCGATGAATTGCTGGTGGTCTCGAACAATGCCTCGGCCGGCTTGAAGGCCGGAAGCGTCCTCCGGGCTGGTGTGCGCAACGCGACGGTGGCGCTGGCGATCCGCGGCGATGGTAAGCTGGCGCTGCAGGCCACCGGCGCAGCGGAGTTGAACCTGGGTGAGGGCTTCGCCTCGGCCTCGGTGGAATCGATCGGCATCGCCTTCAACAACACCGGGGCGGATGTGAATCGGATGGTGTCGGTGATCGTGGGCGACACCTCCGTGACCGCTCCGCTGAAGGTGACCCAAGGTCAGGCGGCCCTGGTCCTCAATGGGCTCCAAGCCACAGTGGGTGGTTTCGTGACCGTGGCCGGCAACTTCGGGGTGCAAAAGACGACCGGCGCCACTGCCGCCGCCGATGAACTGCTGGTGGTGTCCAATGCCGCATCGGCCGCTCTGACTGCCGGCACCTTGGTACGCGCCGGGGTGAGCAACGCCACGGTGGCCCTGATGATCCGGGGTGATCAGAAGTTGGCGTTACAGGCCACGGGCGCGGTTGATCTGAGCCTGGGCAATGGCTTCGCCAGTGCCAGTGCGACTGCGGTGGGCGTGGCATTTAACAATACCGGAACCGATATCACGAACCGCACGCTGACCGTGACGGTGGGTGAGGTCTCGGTTTCGGCGCCGTTGAACGTGAAGAATGGCCAGGCGGCCCTGGTGGTGACCGGCCTACAAGCGCAGGTGGCGGGCTTCGTGAGCCTGTCGGGTGATTTCGGTATCCAGAGGACGCCGGGGGCGACGCCTGCTCAGGATGAATTGCTGATCGTGTCCAACCAGGCTGAGGCCTCGTTGACGGCGGGCACCTTGGTGCGGGCGGGCGTGAGCAAGGCCACGGTGGCGGTGATGATTCGCGGCGATCAGAAGTTGGCGCTGCAAGCCACGGGCGCGGCCGAGTTGAGCCTGGGCGATGGCTTTGCCAGTGCCAGCGCGACCGCGGTGGGCGTGGCCTTCAACAACACCGGGGCGGACATCGTGAACCGGACGGTGACCGTGGCGGTGGGGGATGTCTCGGTGTCGGCGCCGTTGAATGTGAAGAACGGCCAGGCGGCGTTGGTGGTCACCGGCTTGCAGGCGCAGGTGGCGGGCTTTGTGAGCCTGTCGGGCGATTTCGGCATCCAGAAGACGGCGGGTGCGACGGCGGCCCAGGATGAATTGCTCATCGTGTCCAACCAAGCGGCGGCGTCG